>JBNMKM010000011.1:0-102258 GCA_050874345.1 Roseburia sp.
GCTGGAACAATCGACAATACCAAGAAGATGGTACTTGAAGGACTTTCCGAAGCACTTCATGTATCTGTGGAATGGCTCAAAGGCGAAACTGACAGCTACGAAACAGATATAACAGATAAGAAAGAACTTCTTATAAGAGACGCAATGACTGGTATTATCGAAAATCTTCCAGTAAACCTTGATAACGCAGACGGAGATTTCGCCAAGAACCTGTTACTGGCAATATTAAACGAATACAAGCTCTTTGCTGATTCATTTACAAATGCCTGCAATAACTTCAAGGGAAATACAGAATATGCAGATGTAGCAGCCAAGATGGGGTTTGAATCCAATCAGGAATATAACGAAATAATGTTTCTGAGAGAGATTACTCACTCTGTTAATGCATTCAATGACATAGCTGATATCATAAGAACATATTCCAAGAATCCCAATATGGCGGCACAGAGATTATCCAATCTCTTAGAAGATAATTCCGAATCGGTATAGAACGACAACCGGAGTTATGATATACTTACACGCAAGAAGCATTTCATCAGTTCCGATTGTCGAATATCGAAAGGAGAAACACGATTATGGCAAAAGGATCTGTAAGAAAAAAAGGAAAGAAATGGTACTACCGCTTCTATGTAGAAGATCAAAGCGGCAATCTGGTTCAGAAAGAATACGCTGGAACAGAAAGCAAGAGTGAAACGGAAAAACTACTCCGTCAGGCAATGGACGATTACGAAAGCAAGAAATTCATTGCAAAATCAGAAAACATTACAGTTGGAGAACTGCTTGATATATGGGCAGAGGAAGAATTAAAGACAGGCACTCTCAGTAATGGAACAGTCCAGAATTACCTTGGTGCTATCAATAACATCAAGAAACATCCAATTTCAGAGAGAAAATTGAAAAATGTAACAACTGAGCATTTACAAACCTTCTTCGATTTACTTTCTTTTGGCGGAATTTATCCCGATGGAACAGAAAGAAAAGGTTATAGCAAGGATTACATCCGTTCTTTCTCAGCAGTATTACAGCAGTCATTCCGATTTGCAGTATCACCAAAGCAATATATCACTTTCAATCCGATGCAGTATATAAAACTGAAATATCAGACGGATGAGGTTGATTTATTTTCCGAAGATGATATGGATAGTGATATAAAACCAATTCCACGAGAGGATTATGAAAGACTGATTCACTTTCTACAGGATTACAACCCACCAGCAATACTTCCAATCCAGATAGCCTATTATGCAGGACTTCGTATTGGAGAAGCCTGTGGTCTGGCATGGCAGGATGTAAATCTTGAAGAACAATGTCTTACAATCAGACGTAGTATCCGCTACGATGGCTCAAGGCACAAAAACATCATCGGACCAACCAAGCGAAAGAAAGTAAGAATTGTTGATTTTGGCGATACACTGACAGAGATTTTTCGCACTGCCCGAAAGGAACAGCTTAAAAACCGGATGCATTATGGGGAGCTTTATCACAAGAACTACTACAGAGAAGTTAAAGACAAAAACAGAACTTACTATGAGTTCTATCATCTGGATGGAACAGAGGAAATTCCTGAGGATTACAATGAAATATCCTTTGTCTGCTTAAGACCGGACGGAAGTCTGGAACTGCCAAGTACATTAGGAATTGTTTGCAGGAAGATTGCACAGAAGCTGGATGGATTTGAAGGATTTCACTTTCACCAGTTGCGCCACACCTACACAAGTAACCTTCTAGCAAACGGAGCAGCACCAAAGGATGTGCAGGAACTGTTAGGACACTCAGACGTCAGTACCACAATGAATGTCTATGCTCACTCCACAAGAAAAGCCAAGCGGGAATCAGCAAGGCTGCTTGATAAAGTGGCAGGCAACGACTAAAAAAAGAAATTCCCTTATTTCCCTTACAATTATCTCATAAGGGCAAAAATAAGGGAAAATACATATCATTTCACTAATGAACAGGCTGGAATGCCTGTAAATTGGGAAAGTTAACCAGATATTTCGGCAAATTGGAATTTGTAGAACAGATAGAGCGGAATGGTTACATCAGTTGGGTGCTCCGAGCACCCAAAGATGCCTTACAGAGATGAAAACAGATTTTTTGTGGCACTTGCGCATAATTTAAGCTCGATTGGCTTTGGCCTCATATAGCTTTTCATCTGCCATTTTGATGATCGTATCGGATGGTTCATTGCTGTCAAAAGAGGTATAGAAGCCCACAGCAACGGAAATAGGATAGGCTTTCGCCTGCTCAGTACATATCTGTCTTAATCTTTCATTTAATTCGTTTTCTATGTCAGCCTTATCAAAAAGACATTTGCCAGATTTGAGCATAAGAAATTCATCGCCACCATAGCGCGCACAGAAAAGCCGGTTTTTAGAACCAATCTGCTCGACGGCCTGACCAATACATACAATAGCGGAATCTCCTTCTATATGTCCATAGGTATCATTTATCATTTTAAATTTATTTCCATCAATAATAAATACCGTAAATGGATTGTCTGGCGAGGTTTCAGTCATTTTTTCCTCAATATACATCATGGCACGTCGTCTGTTATGCAATCCGGTCAATGAGTCATTGTAAATCATATCCTTTTGACCAGAGACGAAAACAATATAATATGCGGTTGCAACTGCCGGAGCCAGTATCGGCATTCCGGAAAGCCATATCTGCAATATGGATGCAATCAATGGAAAATATATAAATGATCCATAATTAAAATAGCGTTTTCTTTTGATAGATTGTTTTTCATGGAAGCCTCTGTAGTAAGCAGTAACGGATGATGCCACGTCATACACAAGAGGTGTCACTGACACAAACATAAACATCGGTCCACGCATATATTCATTTTCATTATTTATGTAGAAAGCCCAGCCGGTAAAAGGGGAAGATATACATAAAAATACCACAATAAATATAGGAATATAGGTAAGCACTCTAAGCTTCGTTTTCATAAATTCCTTGTTCACACACAACTGAACATAAATAAACCAATAAAATGCTGAGAGGTCAAGGCATGTAAGTGAAATGATATTACACACATAATCGATACCTCTGGAATAGAGGATGTGAGTGTTCTCAGTGATAAGTCCGGTCAGACCCGCAATCATAAAAATAATATAACTCCATAGCGAGCGTCTCAGCATCCTTACCTCAAGTTCGCTGCCGGAATCGGTTGCAATATTCTGTTTTATAACTCCGACAATGATAATACAGAAGATATCAACAATAATGTATGTTAAAAGCATTCTATAGTCCATATGACTATCTCCCCCGCTGGTGTTTTCTATATTTTATCCCTTTTTTGCAGTGGAATCAATAAGTAAAGCAAAGAGCGTTGCGGTTTTTGCGAAAAGGAGCCTAAAAATATACATGGCACAAATTGCATTGAAATTGGCGCAAACAGACGTTCAAATAATGAAGTTCAAATTATATAATTAGGAAGTTAAATGGATTGATAAAGGCATCTGAAAAAGTAATAGCATATATGAGTGAAAATGTACTTCGGGACTATCACACCTTTGTTGATGGTATTGTAGAGATGGGGGCAGCAGCTCCCATCTTTTTATTATTTTATTATGTATGCAAGAGTTGGATATATAAAGATTTTATGGTACAGTAAGAGATGTAAATCGGTATTTATTAGGAGGAACTATGAAAATATATATAGATTTTGATGATGTAATTTGTGAAACTGCAAAATATTTTACAAAAATTGCAAAGGAATTGTTTGGAATTGATGTGCCTTACCGTGAGGTTCAGTTTTTTAATCTTCAGAAATCATTTGATTTAGCTGATGCACAGTATCATAAATTGATGGAAGCAGGACATCTTCCGGAAAATCTGCTAAATTATGAGGAAACGGCTGGAGCTTCAGAGACGATTAATAAGTGGGTTGATGAGGGACATGAGGTTTTTATCATTACCGGAAGACCGTTCAATTCCTATGAACCGTCCAGAAAATGGCTTGATGAGCATCGGCTGGAAAGAGTGCCATTGTTTTGCGTAGATAAATACGGTCGTGAAACATCTGAGCAGGAGTATAGATACAGTATGTCTTTAGAGAAGCTTTATGGCATGACATTTGACTTTGCAATAGAGGATTCACCTGCGGCCTTTGAGCACGTTTTACACTTTGATAATTGTAAGGTGGCAGTATTTGATCGTCCCTGGAATAGACAGTCAGAATTTCCAAATGACAACTTTGTAAGATGTGAAAGCTGGCAGGAGATTGACAGGGTATTTGGACTAACATAAAAATAATCCGGAAGTTCAGGTTCGATTTTTGAAAGAGGTATTGGAGGAAAAGGTTATGAAAAAGCAGTTTTTTGAAACCGAAAAGGATGGCTTCTACGGAACTTATTATGAAAATCAAAAAGGTTCAGACTGTGCGGTTATCGGATTATTTGGAGATGATCCCAATGATTTTATGGCAAAGTGTGGGGCAAAATGGTTACATAAAAATGGGGTCAATGCTCTTTGCATGTCTCCCGGGAAGAAAAATTATAGTCATGTAAATTATCCGCTGGAAAGAATAGAGACAGCAATCAAATGGCTGAAAAATAACGGAAACCGGAAAATTGGAATTATGGGAATGAGCACAGCCGGGATGGATTCGCTTGTTGCGGCTTCCTATTTTCCGGATATTACACTGACTTTTGGACTTACACCCAGCGACTTTGTATGGCAGGGATTTGAACAGGGAAAAAAAGATGGATGTAAGGAATGGCCGGTTCCAGGTGCCTCCACTCTTTCCTGGAAAGGAAAACCCCTTGCGTATATGCCATTTGTGTATGAACATCCGGTATACTGGCAGAAAATAGAGGAAGAGACGAAAGGCTCCGGTGATATTGAACGCAGCACCTGCCTGTTTATTGATTCCGAAAAAGCAAGAGAGCATACGGAAGAGGAAATGATTAAGGTTGAGAATATAAAAGGAAAACTGTTTCTTGTGGGTGCAGATGACGATTCCTTCTGGGAAGCAGGAAAATATATCCGCCGCATGGACAAGCGTTTAAAAGAGCGCCCCCATACCTGCGAATATGTACCGCTTGTGTACGAACATGGAACGCATTTTGTTTTGCCGGAATCCCTGCTTCGGATGGCATTACCCGTAGGACTTAAATTTGTGCTGCGATTTATTTTCAAAGCTGCAAAAGAATACCCGGATGAGTGTGAAGCAACCAGAAAAGATATTGATAAAAAGCTTTCATCTGCGTTAAAAGAATGGTATCTTAATAATGAATGTATGTAAAATGAGTAAGGTACGGAGAAAACAGATGAAAGATAAGATAACGATACGTGAAGCGCAGGAGACAGAGATTGCGCTCATACAGGACCTGGTGAAAGAAATGGCATCTTACGAAAGACGGCCGGAAGACATGACGGGTACAAAAGACCAGTTGCGCTACTGGCTTTTTGAGAGAAAGATTGCCACAATTTTGCTGATGGAATATGAGGATAAGCCAATCGGATATGCGATTTATTATCCGATTTTCGGCTCTTTTGCTGCGTGCGCAAATGTGCATTTGGAGGATCTTTATATCAGGGAGGAATATCGTAAACACGGATTAGGAAGATATTTCTTTGAAGCGATTGCCAGGAGAGCAAGGGAAGAAGGCTACACCAAAATGGAGTGGAGCTGTCTGGATTGGAATACACCGTCGATTGCCTTCTATGAAAAATTGGGGGCGGCATATGAGACTGGAAGAAAATATTTTGAACTACCTTTATAGAAAAATGTGTTATGCATCGATTTTATAGAGCTGTCACTCTAACCAGAGTGACAGCTCATTTCAGTTAAGCGTTATGCCTGCTTGCCAAGTGCTGTCTTGCGAAGCACAGCATAAATAATGAGCGCATAGACGCCACCGATTAAGGCGGTGATGAACTGTGTGACAGAAAACTGAAGCTGTAATACGTGCATCATCGGCTGCATTTTTTCCGGAAGCATATTCGGAAGAATGATAAGGGAGATTAAGATTCCCATAAACAATGCTTTTAATACGGCGCCGATTGCAATGGATACCGGAAGACCGGCAGTTTTGCCCAATTTATTACGAAGAAGCGCTACTGTAACGACAAGAATCATGTTTCCAATCATAATACTCGGAAACATCGCAGGGATTGCTGCCATAATCGGACTTCCGGTAATGAAAAAGGAAGTAATCGGGGTAATGATGCTTAAGATTATGCCACAGGCAAGTCCGGCGTAAAGGACGGTCAGAATCAGCGCTGCGTTGATAATTGGCCCGGTAAGATAGACACTTAAATTTTTGAAAAACTGGCTTACAATGCAGATTGCAAGCAGAACTGCGGTGACGGTAATTTGTCTGGTTTTTAGTTTCATAACAATCCTCCAATTTATGAAATAAATTGTTTTGCGAAGCAAAATCCGAGTCCCTCTGGACGAGGAGAGGATTTGCCTCCTAATTTGTTTATTGTACCAACGCAATGATACTCCTATGTGGGGGGAAACGCAATCGCTTCTTAAAGTTTTGGCAAATAAGGGGTGACATCATACTCCTGAATAAATTTTACGAATTTAGTTAGTTGATCCGGCACAAAGATTCCTTTTTTCCAGATAATACCGAACTTACTGGTGATTTCCGGGGATACCGGAATCACAACAAAATCCCGGGGATTGGTAGCAAGAGAGGAATACAAAAAGGCGCCGCATTTACCGCCCCGGACGAAATTAAGGACCGTAACGAGCTGGCTGCAGTACATGTGGACATTTGGCGTGATTCCGGCGCTGCGCAGGCGGGTGATGACGGTCTGGGTCTGAACGGAGTCCGTATTGAATAAGATAATAGGTTCATCCTCTAACATTTCCATGGTAATTTCTTTTTCACCGGCATAGCGGTGCGTCTTGGAAACACAGTAGACGTAGCGGTCTTCCATCATAATATAACTGTTATATTTATCCAGGTTATAAAAATCCATATTTGCCATGGCGACATCTAACTGTTCGTTGTCCACCAGGGTACGGGCGCGGAGAGAGCCATATTCTAAAAGCTGAATGGGGATATTATACTGTTCCTGGAACTGGTCGGTCACCCTTGGGAAAAATACGGTACTAATCATAGGAGGAATACCGATTCGCAGCGGGTGGCGTTTTTTTTCAATATTTGAAAAATCGGTATACAGTTCCTGCGTCTGTCTCAGGATAAATTCTGCCTTCTGATAAAAAGCCTCGCCGTCTTTGGTGAGGGAAATCCGGTTCTTTCCATGGTTGAAAAGTTTCAGATGGAACTCTTTTTCCAAATCCCGGATTGAAGTAGAGATAGTAGGCTGGGAGACATAGAGCGCATCAGCCGCGCGGGTAATACTGTGGTAGCGGCATACCGTACAAAAGTATTCTAACTGTGTCAGTGTCATAGAATTCTCCTCTGTTAAAAAGTCCTGCCGGACAGGATGTGCAGCTCGCGGAAAAGAAGTTTATGCTTCGTATACCGCGAGCGCGCGTAAGTGTGCGTCAAGCGCACACTTTATTATATTTTTCAGTATAGGAAAAAACTATGCTGACGTCAAGTATATGAAATGTACATTATACTGAAAATGCGATATGCTGTAATCACAAAAGGAAAACGACAAGGCCATGTCACTTTTAACACGAAAAAGAAGGAGGTTTTTTATGAGCCCGACAGTGATTACATTAATTTTTCTGGCGTTTGCCATTGTGATGTTCGTCACAGAGAAGATTCCGCTCGGTCTGACATCCATGATTGTCTGCGTTGGTCTTGTGATTACCGGTGTGTTGAGCGTAAGTGATGCTTTCAGTGGATTTATCAACAGTAACGTGATTTTGTTTGTTGCGATGTTCATTGTAGGCGGGGCATTGTTTGAAACCGGTATGGCAAATGAAATTGGAAGTCTGGTAACAAAATTTGCAAAAACAGAACGCAGCCTGATTATCGCAATCATGGTGATTGTGGGAGTTATGAGCGGTTTCCTTTCCAACACCGGTACGGCAGCAGTTCTCATTCCGGTTGTAATTGGAATTGCAGCAAAGTCCGGATATAAGCGGTCAAGACTTCTGATGCCGTTAGTATTTGCAGCGGCGATGGGAGGAAATCTTTCCCTGATTGGTGCGCCCGGCAATATGATTGCACAATCTGCATTAGAGCCATTGGGATTGAAGTTTGGATTCTTTGAGTATGCAATTGTAGGTCTGCCGATTCTGGTTGTTGGTATTATTTTTTATGCCACGATTGGATTTAAAATCTTACCGCATCATGACACGACGGATGCAGATGATTCTATTTTTGATGAATCACAGGATTT
The DNA here is from genome assembly GCA_050874345.1 of Roseburia sp. Classification (GTDB taxonomy): domain Bacteria; phylum Bacillota; class Clostridia; order Lachnospirales; family Lachnospiraceae; genus Roseburia. The sequence goes on from JBNMKM010000011.1 coordinate 8,284, forward strand.
CAGTAATGTTCCAAAGTGGAAAAAGGTATTGTCTCTGGTGATTCTGATTGTCACCTTAATCGGAATGATTTTTGAAGAACAGATTGGTGTAAAACTTTGTATCACAGGTTGTGTAGGAGCTATTTTATTAATGGTCACCGGAGTTATTTCCGAAAAGGATGCTTTAAAATCCATTGATTTAAAGACCATTTTCCTGTTTGGAGGTACACTTTCCCTGGCAAAGGCACTTGAGGTTACCGGAGCAGGAGAGCTGATTGCAGACAAGGTGATTGGAGCATTGGGAGAGAATCCTTCCCCAGTATTATTTACCTTTGTAGTATTTATTTTATGCTGTATCATGACAAACTTTATGTCAAATACGGCCACCACAGCCCTGATGGCACCGATTTGTGTTTCCATTGCCCAGGGTATGGGAGCAGACCCGAGAGCGGTTCTGATGGCATGTGTTATCGGAGGTTCCTGTGCTTATGCAACTCCAATCGGAATGCCTGCCAATACGATGGTAGTCGGAGCCGGCAACTATAAATTTATGGATTATGTAAAATCCGGAATGCCGTTAATCGTCATTGCAACCGTGGTCAGCATGATTATATTACCAATCGCATTTCCATTTTACCCATAAGATAAAATTTTTACCACGTAGGGTAAACACATTAGCAAATAAAAATTCACTTTAATATAAAGAATCTGGAGGAAAAAGATATGTCAAATGAAGCACAAGTAAAGAAACTGACGGATATTATGGCGCAGTTCGTAGGATTCACCGCAAAGAAGCTGCCGGATGATGTAATTGCAAAATTGCAGGAGCTGAGAGACAAAGAGGACACCCCGATGACAAAGGTCATCTATGATACCATGTTTCGCAATCAGGAACTGGCATTGAAATTAAACCGTCCGTCCTGCCAGGACACCGGTGTGTTACAGTTCTGGGTAAAATGTGGTACGAGATTTCCTCTGATTGATGACCTCGAAGCATTGTTGAAAGAAGCAGTGATTCAGGCTACGGTTCAGACACCACTTCGCCACAATTCCGTAGAAACTTTTGATGAGTACAATACCGGTAAAAATGTAGGAAAAGGAACTCCTACCGTATGGTGGGACATCGTTCCAAACTCCGATCAGTGTGAAATCTATACATACATGGCAGGCGGCGGATGTACACTTCCTGGAAATGCCACCGTTTTAATGCCGGGTGAAGGATATGAGGGCGTCACCAAGTTTGTATTAGACCGTATGACAACTTATGGATTGAATGCATGTCCTCCACTTTTAGTTGGTGTCGGCGTCGGTACTTCTGTAGAGACCGCAGCATTAAATTCCAAAAAGGCGCTGATGAGACCGGTCGGTTCTCACAATGACAATGCCAACGCTGCCAAGATGGAGAAACTGTTGGAAGACGGTATCAATGCCATTGGTTTAGGACCGCAGGGTATGGGTGGAAATTACTCCGTGATGGGAGTTAATATCGAGAACACCGCACGTCATCCATCTGCAATTGGTGTGGCAGTGAATGTAGGCTGCTGGAGCCACAGAAGAGGACATATTGTCTTTGATAAGGATTTGAACTTTACAGTAGATACCCATACCGGTTTTGAATATAAGGAAGAGAACTAATTCAGAAGGGAGAGAACAACAATGGCAGTAGAAATAAAAGATGGTAAGAAAATTCTGGTAACACCTGTATCAGCAGAGGATTTGAAGGATATTCACATTGGTGACATTGTATACCTGACAGGAGATATCACAACCTGTCGTGATGTGGCACACCGCCGTGTCGTAGAAGAGGGAAGAGAGATTCCGGTGGATGTCAGAGACGCTGCAATCCTGCATGCCGGCCCGATTATCCGTCCTCTGGGAGATGACAAATATGAGATGGTATCCGTAGGGCCTACTACATCCATGAGAATGGAAAAGTTTGAATATGAATTCGTAGAGACCACAGGTGTCCGTGTCATCGTCGGAAAAGGCGGTATGAAGGAAAACACCGAGAGAGCCTGCAAGGACTTTGGTGCCATCCATTGCGTATTCCCTGCCGGAAATGCAGTTGTGGCAGCAGTAGAAGTTGAAGAAATCGTGGAGGCACAGTGGAAGGATTTAGGAATGCCGGAAACATTGTGGCACTGCCATGTAAAAGAATTTGGTCCTCTGATTGTATCCATTGATTCTTATGGAAGAAACTACTTTGAAGAGAAGAAAGTGGAATATAATAAAAAGAAGGATGAGCAGGTCGAAATCATCAGCAAACAGGTCGGATTCATCAAATAAAATGCGAAACATCGTTTTAGACAGGTAGTGAAAGACCTTCTGTGGAAAAATTGGATTCATCAAGAGATGGAACACACAATTTCACGGAAGGTCTTTTTTCATGCCAAATGGGATTTCCTATATTATAATGTCTGGTGTAAAATCACACAAGAAGGCACGGATAATGCCCTCATATCTGACCGGTCAGGAGATAACAAGCATGAAAATTAATAATAAATACAAGGGAATCTTCTATATTATTCTCGCAGCGTTTGGATTTGCATTTATGAATCTGTTTGTGAAATTGGCAGGAGATTTGCCGGCAATTGAAAAAAGTTTCTTTCGCAACCTCGTCGCAATCTTTTTTGCATTTATTGTCATGAAAAAAAAGAAAATTTCATTTTCGATTCCGAAGGAAAGCAGGAAATATATCTTTTTCCGGTCTCTTTTTGGAACAATTGGAATATTTGCGAATTTTTATGCGATTGGAAAATTATATATCGCGGATGCGTCGATGCTTAATAAATTATCCCCATTTTTCGCAATTATCTTTTCCTATTTTTTGTTACACGAAAAAATAAAACCGTACCAGTTAATGTGTGTATTGACGGCATTTGTAGGCGCACTTTTCATCCTGCGACCGGGATTTGACAGTGTGGCGACATTTCCGGCGTTCATCGGACTGATTGGCGGCATGGGAGCCGGACTGGCTTATACGAATGTGCGGCTGGCAACGAAACATGGCGCACCGGGACCGCTTATTGTATTTTGTTTTTCTGTTTTTTCCTGTGTATGTGCGGTTCCGTTTATTATCTTCGACCATCAGCCGTTAGCGTGGTGGCAGCTTGCCTCGCTTTTAATGGCGGGACTTTCTGCAACGCTGGGACAGTTTTCCATTACGGCTGCGTATACGTATGCACCCGCCAGCGAGCTGTCTGTCTATGATTATACGCAGATTGTATTTGCGGCTTTGCTCGGAATCATTTTCTTAGGGGAAGTGCCGGATATCATCAGCATACTGGGATACCTCATTATCTGTGGTGCCGGAGTCGCAATGTTTCTCATCCGGAGAAAAAAGGAGAGTATGCAACATTCATGAGGGATGGGAGCCTATGGTTCATTTACATGGAATTTTCCAGGTATTGTCTGGGTGATATTCCCATTTCTTTCTTGAAAAACTGACTAAATGTATAAATATCATTGAATCCGAGGGCTTCGGCTGTCTCCGAAACATTTGTATTCTTACTGCGCAGCATATTACATGCAGCATCAAGTAAAATTGCATTTTTGTATTCGATAGGAGAGAACCCCAAATACTTGTTAAAAAGACGCCGCAAATGCGATTCACTGAGATTACACATCCGGGCAAGCTGTGGGATGTAAATTCTGTCCGTATAATTTTTCTTGATATAGGCTACTGCCGGCTCTATTTTAGCTCTTCCACCATGCAGCAAATCATTTCTTTTACAATTCTTTACAAGAACAGAGCATAACTGGTATAGCAGGGACAATGTCATATATTCATCATTTTGATACTGTTTTATCAGCTCACTGAATATCAGGTCAAGACGGTTGTTTTGTCCTTTTAATACCAAAGGGTCCGGAGCAAATACAGTTTCTTTTTCTATCCCATCCGTAGATTGCTCCATGCTGAATTCTATCTGAATACATTCTGTTTTTTCTGATAAAATCCGATATTGATAGGAAGCTGAGGCAGGAAGATAAACAGTGTCTCCCGCTTCCACATAAAAATCAATTTGTTCTGACTGATAATGATATCTCCCATCCAGTACAAGCATAAAAGAAGAGCGGGCTCTCTGATGAATCACACGATATCGCACCTGGGGAGCATATTTCATAACAAATATATCTTTTATTCTATAATCAAGTGAGTATTTTTTCTCCTGCTGCATGATTTCCCCCTGAATGAAAATGAGCGAATTACTTAAATAATGATTTTTTTGTTCATTGTGTGGAAATGGTATGAACACTATAATTATTATAAAAAGCAAGAGGAAAGAAGGCAATGCCAGGTGGGATATTTTTACATTATTTTATCTGTTCTCGCAAATGGGGCAAAAGGATACTGCACAAAAAAGATTAGCAATGTGGTCACGGCTGTCAGTGACGCTGTCAACATCCATCTTTTCCGAAATATGCTCTGCTGTATCATAGCTTTTGTTTTGGTGATGCTTAACAGAGAGCCGGATATTTTTCATATGGAACTCTTTGAATTTCTCATCTGCCTTTTTTCAGGCGTTTCGATGGCAGTTTTTTTGCTGGCATGGACATTTGCAATCAAAACAGATGCCTATATGCTTGTCAGTGCATGCGCTTCTGCCAGTTTTATTGTTCCCTGTATGATTGGACTTCTTGTTCTGAACGAAAACTTTACCGTTTGTAAAGTAGTTTCCCTGCTTCTGATTATTGCAGCTTTATTTTTTTTACAGCGCTACAATCTTACAATCAAGGGAAAATTATCAATAAAACAGATTCTGCTGCTTCTTGTGATTCTTCTTTCACAGGGAATTAATCAGACAATGCAAAAGTTATATACCTCTTTTATCACCACAAAGAGCGCAAGCGATTACACCTTTTATACCTTTGCCTTTACTTTCATTGCACTTATGGTGGCAAAGCTGTTCATCAGTTGCAAAAACAGGGAAAGTGGCCAGAAGAACATTGTAAGAAGAAATCTTGTGTATCTGATAATTATGTCTGTCAGTCTTTTTGGCGCTTCGTTCTTTCAGACACTTGCGTCAAAAGAGATTGAGGCAATTATTCTGTATCCAATTACAAATGCCTTATCCTTGATTGCCAGCAGTGTTATGGCAAGTATTTTCTTTAAGGAAAAAATGAGTAAGGACTGCATAGCGGGTATGGTTCTGGTGTTATTTGCATTAATATTTTCAAAATTGTAGGAGGTAACAACATGCAAAGAATTGGGAAATTAAAAACCTATTCATCAAATGAAATCAAAAATTCTTATGTGAGTATCGGATTTGAATGTCTTGACCGGGATTTATTCAATCCCGGAAAATGCTATGATTTGCTTCAAAAAACAGGAGTGAAGTATGCAAGATGCCAGACCGGATGGGCAAAATGTGAAAAACAAATGGGAGTTTATGATTTCACATGGCTGGACAATATTGTAGATGAGTTAATAAAAAGAGGAATAGAACCCTGGTTTAATGTAGGATTTGGAAACCCTGTCTATATGGATTCTGTTCCAAATGAAACCGCTGTCGGCTGCGTTCCATTATATTATGGAGAGAAAACGCTCACAGCATGGAAAACATTTGTTTATCATCTTACAGAGCATTACAGGGGAAGAGTCAGCTATTATGAAATCTGGAACGAACCCAATATCCCTCAGTTCTGGTATCCCGAAAACCCGGACGGAGCCCAATATGCAAAACTTGTGGATTTGACGGCAAAGGTTATCAAATCAGTAAACCCATCAGCAAAAACAATTGCCAATGTTTCGCAGCCATATTTCTTCCAGTTTATAGAGGACTTTTTGAATCATGTTTCCAAAAACAGTATGGATGTTTTTGCTTATCATGCCTATTCCACAGTTCCTGAATTCCGATACCAGTCGGGCGTACAGCAGATACGGCGTATGCTTGATCAAAAAGGGTTTAAACAGGTAGAACTCTGGCAGGGAGAAGGCGGATACCCATCCTGGGCATACAAAGGACACTGGCTTGTCAAAAATGGCTGTGACAGTGAGAGAGCCCAGGCAGTATGGCAGCTCAGACGCTATTTTCTTGATATCTATAATGGGATAAAAAGAAGCTCTTTTTTCCAAATGGCAGATATGTGGGAGAAGCCTTATGCAAAGGCTGTGGAAGTGATTGACAAACCGGCTGCGCAGGGGATTCTTAACGGACTTACTTATACACCTAAGGAGTCCTATCAGACAATCACGATACTTGCAGCCATATTCAGTGGGAATATAAAGCCATTTCCACGCTATATTCAGGTTAATTTAAATACAGAGAATGCATTGGAACTTCTATCATGTGAGACGATGGCTTATCAGAAAGATAATTACCCGGTTTATGCGTATTATCTTCCGACGGATATACAAAAGAAGGAAGAGATATCTTCCTGTAAAGCATCTGTTTCCATATTTGAAAAAATAAAGCATCCAGTACTTATTGATACTTATACTGCGGATGTATTTCAAATAGAAGGTGAAATATCCACGCCTGGTCTTGTTGAATACAGGGATTTGCCAATAAAAGATTATCCGCTTATCATTACGGATTCTAATGCATTTCCATTTACGGAAAAAGATTAAGAAAAACTTAAAAAATGTGCGTAAAATGATATCCAAAGCGTTACATATATGGTATAATAGTCCTAGTTATGAATATTGGAGGACTGAAAATGGCAAAAGAGAAGAAAACAGGAAACACAAAAGGCATACAATTTCAGATTCAGAGCAAAATTGGTGCTTCCATTATCGCCGTTATGACATTAATTACGATATTGGTAGTAGTATTTGTTTACAATCTGCTGATTGATGCGAACAACACAGAACTGCAGCAGGATTCTGAGGCAGTATCACTTCAGGTGGAGAAGTATTTTGCACCATTTGAGCGTATGGTGGAACAGCTTGCACTTGATGGTGAGGTGGAAGAGCTGTTAGTCACTACGACAGCAGGGCAGCGTATGACAGAGAACGCGCTGTATCAGGATGTGTTTGAAAAAATGGTGGAAGTGGCAGGTCTTGATAAGGAAAATATCGAGGGCGTGTTTGTTGCAGACCTTGACAGCAGCGCATCCATTACATCAGCCGGCGGGATTTCCGGAGCCGATTATGATGTGACAACCCGTGCATGGTATGATTGTACCAAGACAGGAAAGACAATGCTGACCAAGACCTATGTGGCCGCAAGTACGGGAAAGACCATTTTAAGTGCAGCAACGCCGGTTTACGACGGAAACAGCAAGGTTGTCGGTGTGGTCGGAATTGATGTTTCGTTAGATACGATTATGAATATGATGGGGGACTACACCATCGGAAAAGCAGGATATTCCATGCTTCTTACAAGCGATGGAACCTTTGTTTACCATCCGAATGCAGATATGATTGACACTACACTCGCAGATACAAATATCACAAGCAATGTAAGTGAGGCAGTCAATTCCCAGGCGACAAAGCTTTTGAAATATACCGTAAACGGTGAGCGCAAATATGGTTATACCATGCCGATTGGCAATACCGGATTTACGGCATTGAGCTGTATTCCAAAGGGTCAGTATTTTTCATCTCTGATAATGGCGGTTGCAATACTTCTTGTCGTAATTATTGCAGGCGTGGTATTTATCTTAATCCTGATAGGAAGACTGTCCGGTAAAATCGTAAAACCGCTCGTACAGTTAAATGGAGCAGCAACGGAACTTGCAAAGGGCAATCTGGATGTTACGATTGATGTTCAGACAGAAGATGAGGTCGGAGAACTTGCAAAATCCATTGAAAAGACGGTAAAACGACTGAAGGAATATATCGATTATATTGATGAGATTTCACAGGTACTTGCCGATATGGCGGACGGAAAACTTTCGATTCATCTGAAATATGCTTATGTGGGTGAATTCCAGAAGGTAAAGGATGCCTTAAATCATATCTCAGAGTCCATGACAGACGTTATGACGAACATAATAGAAGGCGCAAATCAGGTATCCGGCGGTAGTGATGATCTTGCAAGAGCAGCACAGGGTATGGCTGAGAATACAGAAACACAGGCAGCAGCAATCGAAGAGCTTCTTGCAACAGCGACAACGGTTGCAGACCAGGTAAAGGAAAACAGAGACAATTCCGAAAAATCTGCGGCATATACCAATGAAGTAGCAGATGTAATGGAAGCAAGCAAAAAACAGATGGCACAGATGCGTGAGGCAATGGACAAGATTCAGGAATCCTCAAAACAGGTTGTCGGTGTCATCAAGGCAATTGAAGATATTGCAAGTCAGACCAATCTCTTATCACTGAACGCATCCATTGAAGCTGCGCGTGCAGGCGAAGCAGGCAGAGGTTTTGCGGTTGTAGCAGGAGAAATCGGTGGTCTTGCCAATGAAAGTGCCAATGCGGTAAATACAACACGTGATCTGATTAATGTATCACTTGACGAGATTGAAAAAGGTAACGTAATTGTAAATGACGTAATGGCGTCTCTTGATGAAGCGGTAGAACGTGTCCGCATTGCAAATGGAATGATTCAGGATACAGCACAGATGGCAGATACCCAGATGAAGAGCATCGACCAGATTCGTGACGGTATCGATGATATGTCACAGGTGGTTCAGGATAATTCCGCAATGGCAGAGGAGACTTCCGCAACCAGCGAGGAGTTAGCAGCACAGTCTGTCACATTAAATGAACTCGTAAAGAGATTTGATTTAGGCAAATAGTTCAGATAAAACAGTATAGGTATGAAAGGTTCACAGGCGAATAGTTTGTGAACCTTTTTTATAAGTAAAGGAGAAGTAGTATGTTAAATAAATTACATTTGGCAATGATAGATTTATATAGAGGAGACGCAAAGAGAATCCAGCACTTTTGCAAGGTTCACAGCTATGCAAAGCTTATTGCGGAAACAGAGAAGGTAGATGAAAAATGTCTGTTCATTCTTGAAGCTGCGGCGCTTACGCATGATATCGGGATTCATGTATGTGAAGAAAAATATGGCGACTGTAACGGAAAGTTGCAGGAGAAAGAGGGAACGGAAATCGCAAAGAAGCGGCACTGAATGCGTACAATCGTATTTTTAAGACTGCGTGTGGAAAGAAGATTTGTCGGGAAATGTTTGGACTGGAGTAAAAAACAAGCAGGTAAAGGAATCATCGGTTGCTTATTTCTGCCCATATCCGTATACTGCATGCAGGAGGTGGTTTTATGGACGCACAAAAATTTGGCACCTTTATTGCGAAAACACGAAAAGAATGCAGTATGACACAGGCGGAGCTGGCAGCCAAACTACAGGTGACAGACAAGGCGGTGAGCAGGTGGGAGCGGGGGTTGGGCTTCCCGGATATCAACACGCTGGAACCGCTGGCGGAGGCACTTGGCGTAAGCGTATTGGAGCTGGTGAAATCAGAACGGATTGCGGCGCCGGAAATTCATTGTGAAGAAGCTGCCGTTGCATTATCGGATACCATAAAAGAGGCGGACAGACAGCGGTTGGAAGAACGAAGCCAGGAACGGAAGTTAATAGCGATAGCGGTCGGTGTGATAACCGTTCTTTCCCTGTTTCTTCTGCTGATGGACAATATCGGCTGGTCGGTATCCAGTATCTTGTTCACAAGTCTAGGCGTGGTTCTGCCGATTCTTTGCATTGTTTTATTTGCAGGGCTGACTGTTATCGGAATCATCCGGTGCGCGATGGGAAAATCGTGTAAGCAGATATTTCTTGTCGCATTGGGCTTTGCGGTGATAATAGTAATTATGACAATTGTAATATTTACGCTGGGAATTATGGTATTTCCGGGACAGCCATAGGTTATTCTTTTTGCATTGCAAACCGTTTTGCCGGATGATAGAAAAGCAGTGCCATAAAAATCAACAGTGCCGTTGCAGACAGGCTGATAGGATAAGCTGTCATGATGGTCTGGAACGTTTTGCTCTGTGGAAATACGAACTGAATCCACGCAATGCGGATGCCGCATACGCCAAACATGGTCAGTAAGGCGGGCGTAAGTGAAATGCCAAAGCCGCGCAGATAACCGGACATAATCTCATACAGCAGGCTGAAGGAATGGGAGACCATAATCATCATCAGGCGGATATAGCCGGTCGCAATAACTTCGGGGTCGTTGGTGAAAATCGCTAACAGTGACTTCCCGAAGAATAGAATCACGGTGATAGCTGCAGCTAACGTCACGACACCTTCTAACAGACAAAGAAACAGTGTTTTTTTACAGCGCTTCAACTCTCCGGCACCATAGTTTTGACCTACAAAAGTGGTGCATGCCTGCGAAAACGAGGAGAGGATATCGTAGGTGATGACCTCAATGTTAAATGCCGCGCTTGATGCCGCCATGACGACGGTTCCAAGGCTGTTGATGGCTGCCTGGATGACAATATTGGAAACGGCAAATACTGCGCTCTGAATCCCTGCCGGGAGACCGATGCGAAGAATCCGTCCAAGGACATCCTTATCAATGCGTAAAAGCTTCGGCTCCACGTGGATATCGGACGTGCTGCGCCGTAATCTGCGGTAGAGTAAGACGGAACTGACCGCATTGGAAATGACTGTGGCAATGGCAACACCATTTACCGTCATGTGAAGAACGATTACAAAAAACAGGTTTAACAGCACGTTTAAAATGCCGGAAGCGGTCAGTGCAATCAAAGGAAGTTTTGTTTCCCCGACGCTTCGGAAGATTGCCGCCTCAAAATTATAAAGAAGGATGACCGGCATGCCCAGAAGGTAAATGCGCAGATATAGCAGTGCCAACGGGAAAACATCGTCGGGCACATTGAGCAGTCCGAGCAGTGGGGAAGCGGCAAACTCGCCCAAGAGTGCCACAATAAATCCCCCCAGAAAAGCAATAACTACAGACGTATGCACAGCTTTATGCACGGTCGCTTTTTCGCCCTGTCCGATGGCATGGGCAATGACCACATTTGTTCCAAGCGAAATCCCGATAAAGAGATTTACAATCAGCCCGATAAGGGGACTGTTTGCCCCCACCGCAGCCACGGCTGCGGTTCGTACGGATCCGGTGAAGTTGCCGACAATTGCAATATCAGACGCATTGAAAAGCTGTTCTAAAATTGCGGTTGCCGCAACGGGAAGGGCAAACTGTGGAATTTTGTTCCAGATGGAGCCATGCAGCATATCAAGCTGCTGTTTTTTGAGTTGTGAAGCCAAGTGTAGAGCCTTCTTTCTTACAGGATGGACATGAACCACTCGACGGTTTTCGGGTCATAGTGAGAGAAAAACAGGCTTTCTCCTTCGTCTAATGCCTCGATTGCCGCCATGTCTTCATTTGTCAGGGTAAAATCAAAAATATCAAAGTTCTGCTGCATCCGGTCTTTGTGGACAGACTTGGGAATGATGACTACGTCGCTTTGAAGCAGGAAACGAAGGGCAGTCTGGGCAGCAGTCTTGCCATACTTTTCACCAATTTTTGTCAGAACAGGATTGGTAAACATATCCTTGCGGCCCTCTGCAAACGGACCCCAGGATTCAATCTGGCAGCCATATTTTTTCAAATATTCTTTCGCCGTCTTCTGCTGCTGGAAAACGTGGGTTTCAATCTGATTTACCGCCGGTTTTACGGTTGCAAAGTGTTCGATATCAAGGTAGCGGTCCGGACCGAAGTTGGACACGCCGATAGCGCGGAGCTTTCCTTCCTTATAGGATTCTTCCATTGCACGGTAGGTTCCGTAGTAGTCGCCAAACGGCTGGTGAATTAACAGAAGGTCCAGGTAATCAGTCTGCAATTTTTTCAGGGACTCTTCAATAGAAGCCTTTGCTTTTTCATAGCCGGCGTTGGTAATCCATACCTTTGTGGTCAGGAAAAATTCTTCACGCGGCAGACCACATTCTTTTAACGCCGCACCGACACCCTCTTCATTGTAGTATGCCTGCGCGGTATCAATGCTGCGGTAGCCGACTTCAATGGCATCTAACACACAGCGCTTGGTATCTTCCGCCGGGGTCTGGTAAACTCCATATCCTAATTTCGGCATTTTGATGCCGTTATTTAATGTTACATATTCCATCATGAAAACCTCCAGTTCTTGAAATATAAATAATTTGAAATGTAAAACAGATAAAACAAAAATGTTTTATATCTTTACCGCTCATACTTTACAATGTTTTCAAAGGAATGTACACTATTGATATTGCAATCTGTATTTCAGAAAATGAAACGTGAAAAAGAGGGAATCATGCTGGACTTATATGAATTAAAACAATTTGTGGCGTTTGCCAGGCTTAGAACCTTATCAAAGGTCGCGGATGAATTTCATATTTCAACGCCGTCCGTCACGCGCTCGATGCAGCACCTCGAGGAAAGCTTTGGTGTGCCGTTATTTTCCCGGGGCAAAAATAAGATTGAATTAAATGAGACCGGTGAGATGGCAGCAGAGTATGCAAAAAGGCTTTTGCGGGAGGCAGAGCAGACGGTATCGCAGGTTCGTGCTTTTGACACAAGGCGAAAGACCATCATCGTGAAGTCCTGCGCACCGGCGCCTCTGTGGGAGCTGCTAAAAGAACTGAATACAAAGCAGCCGGGGATGATGATATCTTCGTCCATCTGCCAGAACGAGGAAGTCTTGACGGCATTGGAGGACGGCTCCTGCGATATCGGGGTACTGCCGTTTCCGGTGGAAAACAGTTACAGATTCATGGAAGAGCACCTCTTTGTCTGCGTTCCGCCGGAGCATGAGCTTGCCAGTCATGAAACGCTGACCTTTGCTGATATCAACGGGTTTAATTTTCTGCTGCGCACAGAATTGGGATTCTGGGATACCCTTTGCAGAGAGAAAATGCCCGCGTCCAAATTTCTGGTGCAGACGGATATCGCAGCCTTTGATGAGCTGGTCAATGCCTCTTCGCTCCCCTGCTTTTCAACGGATTACGGACAGCACAGACACGCTTTCTATGCGGGGCGGGTGAATATTCCACTCACGGATGCGCAGGCGAATGTAACATTTTATGTTGTAAAAAGATGCAGAGAGAAATAGCCGCTATGAAATGCCGCAAACTCTGCATATCTCCGCAGTCCAGCGGTCAGCGTCAAGTAACAGCTCTTCGTGCTGCAAATCGTATTCGCAGATGTCGGGATTGGCGAAATATTTGAGATAACGCCCACGGTATTTTTCACCCATTTTCTTTGCATAAAAGACATGGATGGTTGTACCGGGCACATCGATATGCTCACCGACTTTGGTATACAAGTCCGTGCAGAACTGGTTTTTCATGGATTCTTTGGAAATAAAGGAAAAGTCCATATCACTGCCGATGCCCATCAGTTCCATAAATTTTTTCATGTATTCGGAGCGCTCGTCATCACGATTTATAGATTTTTCCATCTTTTTTTGCAGAAAAGAGCCGCCCTTACCTGTGATGAGCGGATAAAATAACGGAATCATAATGGCGGTTTCAAGCTTTGCCAGCCATTTTGGTGCCTGGTCCATGTCGCTTGAGCCGATGATGGCATGGGTGATGTGGACGTTTTTGCGGCTGACGAGCAGGGAGACAAAAGAGCCGCCAAGAGAGCAACCATATGCGGCAAAAATTTTACCGTCAAAGTGCTCTTTGATATAGGTTTCAATTTTTTCGGTCTCGTCTAATTCAGAAACAAACGTGGAGTGCTCGGTTTCGTCAAAGCCGCTGTAGCTGACAACCAGCGTAAAAAAATGTTCCTGTAAGTTGTCCAGCACATGTCCAAAATTATTTTTCCAATAACAGCAGGTTCCCGGAAACAGCATAATGACCGGTTTACCGGCGTCTCCAAATTCATATACCTTCATAAGAAAAACTCCTTTTAATAAGATATGGGTGCACTTTCGCACCCAGGCACAATACAAATTAGTTCTAACTAACTCAAATTCTAGCACCAGAGAAAATAAATGTCAAACGGGCGGAAGAGTGAGTGTTTAAACTATGAAATTTAATAGTGACTTATAAATTTGCTAATATCTTCCGAAATCCGGGGAAACCGCGTATGATGGGCGTATCAAATCGATGGAGGGATACTTATGTTAAACGAAGCAGTAATCAACGTGTTAAAAAATGGAATGTGGGATTTGGCAACCTGCGCAGACGGTGAGCCGAATGTTGTGCCGGTCGCATTTAAGGATGTGACAGCCGATGGAAAACTGGTGGTAGGGGACGTGTTCCTGGATACGACTTTGCGGAATCTTAATGCCAACAATGGAAAAATTGCGATTTCCGCCTATGATGCAAACAGCCTTGAGGGCTATCAGGTAAAAGGAACAGCGGCGTACGTTACGGAAGGGGAAGTGGTAGACACCTTCAAGGCAATGGTGGAAAAGATGTTTCACGGAGCCGCAACCGCAAAGGGTGCGCTCATCATCACACCGGAGAAAGTAATTGTCACCACACCGGGAGCTGATAACAAGAAGGAAATTTAAAAGTATTTTGGTGAAATAGAGAAGCAGGGTCTGGCAGAATGTCGGGCCTGCTTTATGAAAATAGGATGTGCGCAGAGCGTACATTCTATTTTTTTACCCTCAAGTTGGGCTCACAAAAAATTTGATAGTTACTTTAAATTTCAGAGTATTCACGTTATAATGTTCAGAGAAATCATGCTGTTATGGGAGAGACGATTATGGCAAAGTATCAGAAAAAACTCGATGAGGATATCCGCTGTCCCTTAGAATATGGGCTGGCAACCTTTGGCGGAAAATGGAAATCGCGGATTATCTGTGTGCTTTCGGCAAAGGAAGTTCTGCGCTACAGTGAGATAAGAAATGAAATGCGTAACATCACGGATGCGGTGTTAGCGTCGACGTTAAAGGAACTGATTGCGGACCAGATTGTATGCCGCAGGTCGTATGATGAAATTCCGCCAAGAGTGGAGTATTCCCTGACGGAAAAAGGAAAATCGGTCGTGCCGATTTTGCAGAGCATTTGTCAGTGGTCGGGAATCTTTTATAAGGAAGATAATAAAAATGAGATGACCCAGTGCCAGAAATGCGACCATCATGGATAATTTTTACCGGAAAGAGGTTTAAAAATAGCATTGAGGAAGCAACAGGCAGAAGGGGCAGATGCAGTAACATGAAATCAAAAGAAAACAGATACAGAGCACTTATTTATATCATCGGATTATTAATTCTTGCAATGGGATTAACGCTCAATACAAAAGCGGGACTTGGCGTATCGCCGATAATTTCCATCGCATACGCGGCGTCGCAGATGACGGGGCAGAACTTTGGCAATACAACGCTCATCTTGTATACAGTATTCGTGTTGATTGAAATGCTGTTACACGGCAGGCGCATCAGAAGGCAGAAGAAAACGGAGAGTGCGGTGTTAAGGCATGCGCAAAAAACAGATGCAAAGCTTATTTTTCTGATGGACTTCCTGCAGATTCCGTTAAGCATCGTGTTTACGAGGTTCTTAAATGTGTTTTCGGCAGTGATTCCTGACATCAATGCCGAGGGAAAAAATGCAGCAGCCCTGTTTGGAATACGGCTGGCGGTGCTGGCGCTGGCATTACTTTTTACCGGAGTCGGCGCGGCACTGTCTTTAAATATGCGGATTGTCCCAAATCCTGGGGATGGAATCGTCCAGGCAATCGCGGATGAATGTCATAAGAGCGTCGGTTTTATCAAAAACTGTGTGGATGTGACCTGTGTTGCAACTACGATTATCAGCAGCCTTGTTTTCAGTGGAAAGCTTTACGGCGTTGGCATTGGAACCATTATCGCGATGATTGCCGTCGGAAGAATCATTGCGACCTTCAATCACTTTACAAAGCAGAAGCTGATGCAGGTGACGGGAGTGGAAGAATAGGGAACTTGGTACAATTGCACAAAAAATTTCAGGCACTGTTGCGCAAGTGGCAGTGCCTGTGCTAATCTATAGAAAAGCATATTTCTTACGTGCATCTGTCAGACAAATGCACCGACAAACAGGATAAGGCAGCCAAAACGATGCCATCCTTCTATATTCAAATCAGAAATTCAGAAATCTATGCTTTTATCCACATATTACAAAAGCAGGAGGACTGAATGATACCTCCTGGAAGAGGGGGAAATTGAATATGGGTACATTGCAGGAAAAGCCGACAGCAAATCGTAAGTATAAAGATACGGTGTTTCGGATGCTGTTTTCGGAGAAGAAACATTTGTTATCTCTTTATAATGCTGTGACGGGAAAACACTATAAGGACGCAGAGGCGTTACAGATTGTGACGTTAAAAAATGCAATCTATATGGGAATGAAGAACGATTTGGCGTTTTTGTTAGAGACGAATATTTATCTTTACGAGCACCAGTCGGATTCGGTAGAGGACACCGTGGAGCTGAAGCTGTCTTCTGCATATGAACATCTTGTCGGAGAACCGGATTTAGAACTGAAAGTCATCCTGTTAAATATTAATGAGGGGCACAATAAAGAATTGATGGAGCACTGCCAAATTCTAAGAGAATATGCCACTTATGTGGCAAGAGTCCGTAAGTATGCGGCAGAGATGAAATTAGACGATGCAGTCAATAAAGCAATTGAAGAATGTATCAAGGAGGGAGTCTTGGCAGACTTTCTTCGGAAAAATCGCTTGGAGGTTAAGATGTGGAGTATTTTAGAGTATGACCAGGAAGTGGAAGAAAAGAAGCTTAGGAAGGCAGAGTATGAGGCGGGATTAGAGACAGGCAGAAGCGAAGGAATTGAAATAGGAAAGAGCGAAGGAATCACGATAGGAAAAAATCAGGGAATCGAAATCGGCGAGCTTAGAATCCTTCAAAGTATCCAGAAATCCGGCTATTCGCCCGAAAAAATAGCCGAGATGACCGGCAGAACGGAGGAAGAGATAAAACGGATTCTTAAAGTAACACCGTAGAGGCAGCCACTTCTACGGTTATTTTTACGGAGGAAAGGAACCAGACAAATGGAAACCAGAAAAGAATTTTACCGGAAAGTATTGATTTTGATACTGCCCATCGCACTACAGAATCTTATAAATGTAGGAATCTCATCCATGGACGTCATCATGTTGGGACGCGTGGGAGAAAATGTTTTGTCCGGCGCATCGCTTGGCAGCCAGATTAATTTCATCATGAGCCTTCTGCTATTCGGAATCATGTCCGGTGCATCCGTGCTGATTGCACAGTACTGGGGAAAAAGAGAACTTACCGCGATTGAAAAAGTATTTGGAATGGCAATGAAAATTTCGGTTTGCGTAGGAATCTGTTTTATGGTGGTAACACTTGCAATTCCGGAGCTTTTGATGCACATTTTCACCAATGACAGCGAGGTGATTGTCTACGGGGCGCAGTACCTTCGAATCGTATGTTTTTCGTATCTGCTGATTCCGGTTACGATGACGTATCTGAACACGATGCGGAGCATGGAGCGCGTGAAAATTGCGACGGTGGTATATTTAACCTCCATGATTGTGAACTTTATCGTCAATGCGGTTTTGATATTCGGGCTGGCGGGATTTCCGGCAATCGGTGTCAGAGGAGCGGCAGTCGGGACGGTGACGGCGCGCATGGTGGAAGTGCTCATTATCGTTATTTATGATAAAAAAATAAATGACGTGCTTCCATTTCATTTCTCGTATCTGTTTTTGAAGGACAGCCTTTTGTGGAAAGATTTTATGAAATATTCCCTTCCAGTCATGGCAAACGAGCTGTTCTGGGGCGCGGGTGTTGCAAGTATTTCGGCGATTGTAGGACACCTTGGAAGTGCGGCGGTTGCGGCAAACTCCGTGGCACAGGTCGTAAGACAGCTTGCAATGGTAATCTCATTTGGCGTGGGTTCCGCGGCCGCAATTATGATTGGAAAAGTCATCGGGGAAGGAAAAAAGGAGCTTGCTGCAGATTATGGGAAAAAATTTGTGTGGCTAAGCGTCATAACCGGATTTTTAGGCACAGCGGTTGTGCTGATATCCCGTCCGATAGCGCTTGCAGGACTTGTGCTCACCCCACAGGCCAGAGAATACTTAAACTTCATGATGTTTGTAATGTCCTATTTTGTAATCGGACAGTCCATAAACAGTACAATTGTAGTTGGAATATGCAGAAGCGGAGGGGATACCAGATTCGGGTTGTACTTAGACCTTATTTTTATGTGGGGCGTTGCCATTTTTGGCGGAATTTTGTCCGCGTTTGTGTGGAAGCTTGGCGTGTATGTCACTTA
Organism: Roseburia sp.; assembly: GCA_050874345.1. Taxonomy (GTDB): domain Bacteria; phylum Bacillota; class Clostridia; order Lachnospirales; family Lachnospiraceae; genus Roseburia. The sequence continues at coordinate 26,382 of JBNMKM010000011.1, forward strand.
TGTGATACTTCTGAGTGATGAGGTTATCAAGGTTCCAATCTGCCTCTGGCGGTATCACACAAAGAAATGGTTAAAAGATGTCACAAGATAGGCTTAAAATCTGCAAAATATTTACAGGAAAAAGGAAAACTTATTTTCAAGCAGAAGAGAGTGTGATAAAATAGTACCAGATAGTTACATAAAATGGAGGTATGGGTATGGAAAAAAAGAATCTGGCACCGGTATGGAGTCTAGTCTCAGTTCTTGCCACAGCGTTTTTCCTTCTGGCGGATTTGTTTGTGATGGCTGTAAAGCCGAAGGCAATTGCCTTGCTGATTGTATTTTCTGTACTGTCACTGGCTGGAATGGCAGTAACTCTTTTTCTCCGTGAAAAGCAGAAAGAGAGAGACCGCAAAGAGATGGACGAGCGGTTTGAGCATATTTTTAAGACGGAAAAGGCAATGTTTCTTCTTATTAAAAAGACAGAAGATCAGTTTTCTTCCCTTGACCGAAAATTAGAAGATTCCATTGAGGAAGTAATTAAAACCCAGAAGGCTGCGGCGAAGATTATGGTCAGCAGAAGCAGGGAAAATGCAGATGCAATCATGAACTCCAATGACAAGGTAATGGAGCGTTTCCTTGACAATGAAGAAAAATTAGACCAGAACAATGAATTGATTGGAACACAGAAATCTTCGATGGAAGAAGATCTTAAGAAGATTGTGGATAAACAGACAGAAATCGCAGCGTCTGTGGATAACATTTTAGATTCTATAAAAAAAGAAGTAGAACAGTTTGCAGCCCAGATTGAAAGCTCCATTCAGACTGTGGCAGAACATGCAGCAGCACCGTCTATGGCGTCGTTTGGAATTCACGAGCCGGATTACCGTGTTCAGGTAGGAGATGCCGCAGATACGAAAGCATCCGCTGCGAACGAGTTTATGGCAGTCCCGGAGACCATGCCGGAACCAGAGCCGCAACCAGAACCGTTGCCGGATTTGGATGCGTCAGAGCCGTTACCAGACTTGGATATGACAGAGCCGCTGCCGGATTTGGATGCGTCAGAGCCGCTGCCGGATTTGGATGCATCAGAATCGTTGCCAGACTTGGATGCGTCAGAGCCGTTGCCGGATTTGGATGCGTCAGAGCCGTTGCCAGACTTGGATGCGTCAGAGCCGTTGCCGGACTTAGACACAGAGCCGGAGAAGTCGCCGCTTGATGATATCGGACTTTTTGATGACGGATTGAATTTTGACGGAATCGAGGGCTTTGGAGATGAACTCAAGGCAGTAAATGAGGAGCTTCATCCAGAGCAGGTACAGGCAGAAGAAGTACCAGACTTAAGCGGTGGAAGTGAAGATGCGCCGAGCCTCGATGATAGTGCTGGTGATTTGTCAGGCTTCGATGATGGAATCGGTGTGTTCCCGACAATAGATGACGGGACTGAGGCACCGCCAGTCGTGGATGAAGAAATCATCAATGGAGAACCAGTGATTGAGGACATTTTACCGGAGCAGAAGGAACCGGAACCAAAACCGCCGGCACCAGATCTTTCCGACCCGAACAAATTAATGACGCCGGATGAGATTGCGGCATTGATTGCAAATATGTAAAATATGAGAATCCCCCTCCGCGGATAGCTTTTAGCTATCCGCGGAGGGGGTTTTTACTATACATAAATGGAAACTTTAAAGTTTCCGTTTAAGAGCTTTCATAATTAAGGCATCAAATTATAATATTGAAGTTATAAAAATGGGACTTAAGAATAAAAGTAGGACAACTTGTTTGCAAACATATAGACATAGTAACAAAATTTTTAATTATGTAAAAATACATAAGAACAGGGGCAGAGATGAGAAAAAGAGTTTATACGTTGTTATTGGTAAGCAGTCTGTTGTTTGCCGTCGGCTGTAATTCGGGGACAGACACACCGGAAAGTACGGAAAAGACCGTCAGTGAAGACGTTGCGGTGCAGGACGAGGTGACGCTCGACTGGAAACAGTCTACCATGAAGGTGGAGTACGGAATGCTTCGCACGGAATATGACAGTACCACTTATCAGGATGTGGATTATTATTTTGAAGCAGCGTCTTTGGAACAGGAAGAAAAGGAACGCTATGTGAAAGAGATAGCCGCGTTTTTTAACGAGGTGAAGCAGGGAGAGGAAGTTTCAGGCGGACTGACGGTTTATGTGGGAGACTGTATCACAACGACCTGCCTTCCGGGAGAATTGTATGTCAATACCGAAGACAGAGAACTTCCACAGACATTTTTTCAGATGCTTTTCGCAGTGGAGGACCAGCAGTCTGTCAATGCGGGGCAGGTGTATGGACTGGCATTAGAGGCGTATGAGGCGGCTGGCATCGGAATGGTGAATCCGGTGCATGATAGTGCAGAGCTGGCAGAGTATTTTTCAGAGGAAGACAACTTGTATCTGCTTGATTTTGCACTTCCGATGTTTGAAACACATTATTTTGAGGAAGAGACCGTGCAGTATGCGAAGGATGCGGCGACAGCATTTGTTGGATACTGTATACAGACACAGGGCATCGAAAAAGCATATGAGTTTTGTGACACGTCCAAGGAAGAAGAACTTGTGGCACTAAAAAATGACTGGCTGGCAGAGATAGGCGCGACGGCAGCGTATGAGCAGTTTACGGATTTTACATATTCCTATGATTACGAAATGGAAGAATATCCGTATGTTACAAATGGTGAAATGATAAACTGGCATTTTTATGAGGGAGATGTGCAGGAGAACGGATATCAGCCATTTATAAAAGAATGTATGACATTGACGGAGGCAGCTGACCTGGATTTTGAGGATGCACAAAAGCTTCTGGAGAATTACACAGGAGGTAATGTGGCAGCAGTTAATATATACACAGCATTTACTGGTGGATTCCAGTATGAGCAGTTTTCTCCAATCTATTCGGGGGTCTTTGTGAACAGGTACAATAGCATTTATCTTTATCAGAACTGGTATCAGGCAAAATTTGCGTTACTGCACGAATATGTGCACTATCTGACAATGGGACAGGGAAAAATTTTTGCGAATAACAATGGACTTGTCGAAGGCTGGACAACTGCAATTTCAGGGCTTATGTGCGAAAACCGCTTACAGACCATGCATTGGGCGGAAGCGGTAAAAGATGAGGAAGAATTGCAGACTGCAAAAGACCGTGGAATATGGGATGAGCAGAAACAGGAGGTAAAAAAGAAAAAATACTTTTATTGTCTGGCAAAATATTTTTATGATGGAACGGATACACGTGAGTATTTATCATTAGGAGACGAAGTGATTACCAAACCGGAGGAAATAACACTTCATGCTCTGTCCTATGAGGCGGGGGCAAGTCTCGCGGAATATCTGATAGAACAGTATGGAATGGATGCGGTAGTTTCTGCCTGTATGGAGCAGGGGGAAATTGAGGAGCTGTGCGGAAAGAGCTTTGAAGAGTTATATAATGACTGGGGTCCATGGAACGAGGAAAAGTATCAGGAGATGTGAATTTAACTAATTGCATATACATGAATTTTATAGGTTAGCAGTTTTAATTGCTAACCTTTTACAGGGAGATAATAAAATGAAAAACAAGTTGAAGAAAATTACTATCATTTTGACAGTAGGATTTTTAATATTAAATATTGGTTTCATTGGCAGCGAATCAGGGGTTATGCCTTATGCAGAAGTAGGGGAAGAACATGATGCAGAGCAATTTTAGAATAAATTAACCTATTTCAATTGAAAAATCGTCTAAAAAAGCTTTTTGAAGCGTTTCTGCATTTTTAAAATAGCCGAGAAACTGTTCCAGATAATAGGAATATTGTCCAAGGCTTTTTGCATCTTCGATGCAGCCACATTCACCGAGTGACTGGCTGACATAAAAAAGAAATGTACCGTAATTTAAAAAATGATACTTCATAATAGTTACTGAACTATGTTTAAAGAAATCTTCTATTTCGCGATATCGTTTGGCAGTATAAAGGCACCGGACAAAATAATACAGCATAATGGATTGCGTTTGGGACAGAAATATAACATCTAATTTATTAGAGGTATAATAGGTGTGCAATACATATAGAAGGTTGATGCCGGAATGAGAAGTATCTGTAAGCCTGTACTGAAATCCAAGATTATTAAGGATGCTTAATTCCATCCAGGATAACCGATACTCATGAATGTGAGTAATATCAAAATCAGGTAGTGTAAGGGCAAGAGCTTCCCACAGCAAAGAGATGCGTTCTTCATTGGAAGATTTTAGTATTGCCCGACGAAACAAAATAAACTGATGAAGTACTTTGTCCTGCAGGGTCATGGAAAGACATAATTCGTCTAAAAGAGATTCAATTATAGCAGGAGTTTTGTTATCGCAGTAAACAATCTGAAACATCAACTCATGTATTTTTGCTTCCCGTTCATCTGCCCAGAAGGTAAATTCACGTTCTGAAATTCCAAGGCGCTGCAAAAGAGTCTCAGCTAACATCATATCCGGCTGAAGCGTACCGTTTTCAATTTTGGAAAGAGCAGATTTACTGCAAAGTCCCTGGCAGAGAATGTTCTGCGACAGTTTTTGCTCGGTGCGGAGCATGCGGATTAAAGCACCAAATGTGAGGACATCCGGTGAAGAAAGGTCAAAGGTTCCGTCTGCAAGCGTCTTTTCATCGACACATTCTATCGGCGGAAACTGCGGCAGTGGAATTGGTGCAAGGTCTTTTACAGATTCAGTAAAATCTGCGTCCAGTGAAGTCTGGATGTAATCCGTGCATATCGTGGCATAGCAGCTTCCAATGGAGTGGGCAGAGTAAATAGCTATTTTGAAAAAAGAAAATGCCTTTTGTGTTTCGCCGCATCGATACAGAGATAGTCCAGTTAAAAAGGTAAGCTCTAAAGCAGCAGCGTCTTCACTCCAGGTAATAGCCTGTTGACGATGTTTGTCGGCGATACGGTATGCAGACGGATAGTCTCCCGTCGCAAGCAGATATTTTGTGAAGACAACCGCATATTTGGCAAGCAGCCATCTCTTTTCCAGTATTGAGAGAGGGGTATGCTCAATGTAAGAAAAAATCTGGTCACAGATAGTGCGGCAGGAATCCATCTGCCCTAAATTCAGGTATTCCTGAGCGGCAAACAGACAGATAGTAAGTTCGTTTACCGAAAGAAGTAAACGGTCAATGGATGTAAAATCAAATTCCGGTTTTGTGATAGAAAGTGCCTGTGTCAGGACTGACAACAGTGCGGCATGTTCATTGGAACCGGCATATAACCGGAGCCAGGCAGAATAAAGAAGCCATTCCTGATAAAAAATGCGGTTATCTGCCCAGTGAAGGGTTTCTGCCTGTTTCAGCGCCTCGAATGCAGGCTGTAACTGCCAGGAATCCAGATGGAACCGGGCATGTTTTAATGCGAGAAAGCACTCAAAATCAGCCTTGTTTGCAAAAACAGGAAAAGCTTCACGAGATGCACCGGCGTGTGCCATTAATGCCTGAAAAGTGGCAGGGCTGACCCCGGCGGAACCGGATTCAATGCGGTATAAAGATTGTGGAGAACAGATACCCTCCGATAATTGTTCTCTTGTCAGACCGGCTTTTTTTCGCGCTTCTAAAATGGCAGCACCTGCATTTCGGATACTCATGGTAACACCTCGAAAACTATAAATATAAGATGGTTCTATTATACAAAAATAAAACTGAGAAGACAACTTGTTTGCAAACATATAGACAAAAATAGTAACAAAATTTATAATTAAGTAAAAATACATAAGAACAGGGGCAGAGATGAAGAAAAGAGTTTATACGTTGTTGGTCGTAAGCTTTCTGTTGTTTGCCGCCGGTTGTAATTCCGGAGCAGACATACCGGAAAATACGGAAACGTCCGTCAGTGAAGCGGGGGCAGTGCAGGAAGAGGTGACACTCGACTGGGAGCGGTCCACCATGAAGGTAGAGTACGGAACACTTCGCACGGAATATGACAGTACCACTTATCAGGATGTGGATTATTATTTTGAAGCGGCGTCTTTGGAACAGGAAGAAAAGGAACGCTATGTAAAAGAGATAGCCGCATTTTTTAACGAAGTGAAGCAGGGAGAAGCATTTTCAGGCGGACTGACGGTTTATGTGGGAGACTGTATCACAACGACCTGTCTTCCGGGAGAATTGTATGTCAATACCGAAGACAGAGAACTTCCACAGACATTTTTTCAGATGCTTTTCGCAGTGGAGGACCAGCAGTCTGTAAACGCGGGGCAGGTCTATGGACTGGCATTAGAGGCGTATGAGGCGACTGGCATCGGAACGGTGAATCCGGTGCACGATGGCGCAGAGCTGGCAGAGTATTTTTCAGGGGAAGACAACTTGTATCTGCTTGATTTTGCACTTCCGATGTTTGAAACACATTATTTTGAAGAGGAGACCGTGCAGTATGCGAAGGATGCGGCGGCAGCATTTGTTGGATACTGTATACAGACACAGGGCATCGAAAAAGCATATGAGCTTTGTGATACGTCCAAGGCAGAAGAACTTGTGGCACTAAAAAATGACTGGTTGGCAGAGCTTGGTGTGACAGCAGCGTATGAGCAGTTTACGGATCTTGTTTTTTCTTATAATAATGGAGGAGATACGGATTTTCCTTATGTGATAAAGGGCGAACTGGCAAATTGGTATTTTCAAAAAGAAGACGTAGTGGAAAATGGATATAAGACATTTATAGAAGAATGTGAAGCCATCAATCCACTTATGACAGCAGATTTTTCCGATGCACAGCAGGTACTGAAAGCCTATACAGGAGACGAGGTTCCGGCGGTGGATATTTATACGGTATTTACGGAAAATGAGAAATATAGTGCATATTCGCAGTATGCAGCAATTTACAATCCTCAGTCGGATGGAATCTTTCTTTTCCGGGATTGGGTGAAGACAAGAGAGAATTTGCTGCATGAGTATGTCCACTATCTTACGTTGGGAAACGGAAAAGCTTTTAGCAGTGCATCCAATGGTTTGGTGGAGGGCTGGACAGAGGCCGTTGCAGTTTTTTCCTGTGAAAATCGTATGAAAACAGAGTATTTGACGAAATATGTTTCAGAGGAGGAGCTTGCGGCATATCAGGAGGTTGGAGTCTGGGATGAAGAACGGAATCAGGTTGATTTGCAAAAGCTGTGTTATTATTGGGGAGCCTATTTTGTGCAAGCGGATGAGACATTTGAATATGGTTCACTTGGACAGCAAATTATCACAAAACCGGAAAAGATAACGCTTTATGCGATGTCTTATGATGCGGGTGCGAGTCTTGCAGAGTACCTGACTGAACAGTATGGAATGGACGCAGTCATTTCTGCCTGTATGGAGCAGGGGAAAATCGAGGAATTGTGTGGAAAAAGCTTTGAGGATATATATAATGATTGGGCTGTATGGAATGAAGAAAAGTACAGACAGTAGGGGATATAAAAAGTTCCGACTCAGATGAGCCGGAACTTCTTTTAAATTAAAATAGGAAACATCATGTTACGTTAAAGCATGAAAGCTGTAATTCCTTATACAACCTCTCCATCCGCCACAATTGCGATAATTCCTAATACCACGCGCACGGCTGTCTCCATGCCCTCTACGCTGATATGCTCGTAAGGACCGTGAAAGCCGTAGCCGCCGGTTCCGAGGTTCGGGCAGGGAAGTCCCATGAAGCTTAAACGCGCTCCGTCTGTGCCACCGCGTACCGGGCGGGAGAGCGGCGAAAGGCCTGTTTCGGAAATCGCTTTTTTGGCAATGTCAACGACATAAGGATGCTTCTCAATCACTTCAAGCATATTGGAGTAGGACTCTTTGATGACGAGGGATACGGTGCCTTCGCCGTACTTCTGGTTGAGAGCGGCTTCGAGGTTTCGCAGCGTATCAAGGCGTGCGAGAAACGTCTGCTTGTCGTGGTCTCGGACAATGTAGGAAAGCGTTGCGGATGCGACATCTCCCTTCATATCGGTAAGGTGATAGAAGCCTTCCCGTCCCTCTGTGTGGGCAGGTGTTTCGGCTTCCGGAAGCATGGACTGCAATTCGCAGGCAACGAGAGCGGCATTTACCATGATATCCTTTGCCTCACCTGGGTGGACATTCACACCGGTTATCGTAAAGAGAGCGCTTGCGGCGTTAAAATTCTCGTAAGCGACTTCCCCTTCATAATCGCCGTCTAACGTGTAGGCAAAATCAGCCTTAAAGTAGTCGAGGTCGAACAGTTCCGCACCGTTTCCAACTTCTTCATCCGGGGTAAAACCAACCCAGATATCGCCGTGTGGCTTGCCGGAAGCAATCAGCTGCTCCATGGCAGTGAGAATTTCGGCAATGCCGGCTTTGTCATCGGCGCCTAATAAAGTAGTACCGTCGGTTGTAATCAGTGTGCGTCCGGCAAGGGAAGCAAGAGACGGAAAATCGCTTACCTTTAAAAGAGCACCGCTTCCGGGAAGAAGGACATCACCGCCGTCGTAGTTTTTGATAATCTGCGGTTTTACATTTTCCCCGGAATAGTCTGGTGCTGTGTCCATATGGGAAATAAAGCCGACGGCTTTTTTGTGTTCATAGCCCGGTGTGGCAGGCAGTAAGCCGTATACATAGCAGTGGTCGGTCAGACGAACCCTGGTCAGCCCCAAATCTTTTAATTCCTGCTCTAAAACCTTTGCGAGTGCAAACTGGCGGTCGCTTGACGGGATATTTACAGCGCCGTCCTTTATACTGTTTTCTTCGTCAGAAGTAGTCCAGTAAGAAACATACGTTAAAAATCGTTCTTCTACGCGCATAGAAAACCTCCATAAATAAAATGTCTATTAGATTATACCACAAAATAAAATTTTTTTAAAAAAAGTGTTGCATTTTTAAAATATTTATTATATAATAAATTTCGTCCTTGAGAGACAGGACAAACAAAACATAAGAAATGCGCCACTAGCTCAGCTGGCAGAGCACCTGACTCTTAATCAGGGTGTCCAGGGTTCGAACCCCTGGTGGCGCACTACAAAGTACTGATTTTGCAGAATGGACTGCGGGGTTGGTGCTTTCTTTTTGCGTTTCAGGAAATTACGGAGAAACAAAATCAGATTTGACAGATAGAAGAAACCCGGGCGGGGAAATCATTTCCCTGCCCGGGTTTTTGTTATCCGCTCGGCAACCTGCGAAAGCAGGCGCAAGTGCGCGGCAAGCACACGCCTTGTTTCTCTGTGGAATTTATCTGCTCGCAATCAGTTTACAGATTGGATTGCCAAGAGAAGAAAACTTTTCCTCGTATTCGGTCATAATATTTCCTTCATTTAAAACGGCATCGTGATGTAAGTCTCTGGTGAAGGCATCCAAATGCCAGCCGGCTTCCGGAATCTCCTCGAGGGAGAACGTGAAGAGGTCCTGGTTGTCGGTTTTAAATTCCACCCGTCCATCTTTTGCAAGAATTGCATCATAGCGGGCAAAAAATTCGCGGGAAGTAAGCCTGCGCTTTGCATGGCGGTCTTTTGGCCAGGGGTCGGAGAAGTTTAAATAAATCCGGGAAACCTCTTCCGGTGCAAAAACCTCCGGGAGCGCTGCCGCATCCATGCAGATGAATTTTAAGTTAGGAAGTGGATTTAACTCCATTTTCTGAAGGGCGCGTAAAAGGACGCTTGAGTAGCGCTCAATGCCCAGATAATTGATATCCGGGTGGGCAGCAGCCATTTCCATGATAAAACGGCCTTTTCCCATTCCAACTTCAATGTGAAGAGGAGCATTGGAAGGAAAGTGCGACTGCCAGTTGCCGCGCTCGAGGGCAGGCTCCTTGATACAATATTCACTGTTTAAAATCGCCTCATCGGCGCCGGGGATATTTCGTAAACGCATATAAAAAACCTTTCTTTTATCAGATTACCCATCTGTCGGGGCATAAACTCCACTTCATTTTATAATAAAAAGAGGAAGAAAAAAAGTTATTTTGGAAAAGTTGTTGCAAGTATTTTTCCCTGCGATTATACTGATACTAGTTGTGACAAACGGGCAGAGGGTTAATTGGAGTGACAAAATGAGGATAAAATGGAATTTGAAGCGGGCGTGTGGACTGGTGCTCGGCATTTTTTTAATGGCGGCAGCTCTCCCGAAGCAGGTATCCGCGGCAGACTACTGGCCGGAGGCGCCGGAAGTGGATGCGGAATCTGCCATCGTGATGGAACAGTCTACCGGAACCGTGATATATGATAAAAATATAACGGAAAAGCAGTATCCGGCAAGTATTACCAAGATTATGACAGTGCTTGTGGCACTTGAAAATGCAGAACTTAACCAGGTGATTACCTTTTCCAATGAGGCAATCGACAATACAGAAGGTTCAGGAATTGCAAGAGATTACGGCGAGCAGATGACGTTAGAGCAATGCCTTTACGCTATCATGCTGGAGTCGGCAAATGAATGTGCGTATGCGGTTGCCGAGGAAGTCGGCGGCAGCGTGGAAGGCTTTGTGGATATGATGAACGCGAAAGCAAAGGAATTAGGGTGCGTGAATACGCATTTTGCCAATCCACATGGTCTGCCGGATGAAAATCATTACACCTGTGCCTATGATATGGCACTGATTACGCAGGCTGCATATAATAATGAAACATTCCGCATCATTACGGGAACGGCACGCTATACGATTCCGCCGACCAACAAGCATGAGGAAGCAACTTATCTGAATAACCACAATGAGCTTTTGGTTTCGAGAAAGTTCAACTATGTTTATCCGTATTGCGTGGGCGGAAAAACCGGTTATACCGACGATGCCCGCTATACGCTGGTGACGATTTCGGAAAAAGACGGTATGACCTTAATCTGCGTGGTCATGCGGACGGAGGTTCCACATCAGTGGGAGGACAGTATCGCACTGTTTGACTACGCATTTGACAATTTCCAGCTCTTTAATGTCTCGGAAAATGAGACCAGCTATAATGCCATGGAAAAGACCAGTACAGGCTCTTTGAACACGAATGAAGCATTTGTGGATATCGACCGGAATGCCTGCATTGTCTTGCCGAAGACGGCGGAATTTTCCGATGCCTCGTCTTCCATTGTCTATGACAGCAGCGATAAGGATGTGGCGGGCACGATAGAGTATACGTATGCGAACCGCGTGGTAGGAAAAGCGGATATCGTGCGGACAGGAGTACAGATTCAGGGGTTTGTATTTGACAACGAGAAGATGAATGAGGAAACGGAGAGCGTAGACGAGCAGACCTCCGTCATCCGGATTCACCCATGGATGATTGTGCTTGCGGTACTTGGAGTTGTGGCGCTTGTTGTGATTGGATTTGTGATAAAATATTTTGTGGACAATATCTATATTATTCGTCACAATCGTGAAGTAAGAAAGCAGAGAAAAGATTTGTTTGGCACCGGCAAAAGAATCCGGAAAAAACATAAACGACGCAAACGACGTTAAAAAATGTATTACACATAAAAAACGACAACAATTATTAAAATTGTTGTCGTTTTTGCGTATTTGGACAATGAAAAATGAACACCAAATTGTCAGACAATTAAACTGTTTAAAAGAACGGTAAGCGGTCCTGGCTTGTCAGTGTAAAGAATCAGACCGTTTGAGGCGGGCACAATGGTTAAAAATTTCCCCTCAAAAGCGGGTGAGGTTTCAAGCAGGTGCATCAGGTAATGAATCGTCTCCGGTGCCGCCTTTAAAAAGACGGGAGTATAATTTTCAAGTGTGTATACACAGGCATCGGCTTTTTGCAAAAGACTGCGAAGCTCTTTTTCGTGGGAGAGCTGTTCTACCGTTTTATTGGGGATGAAATAGCCGTCATCGTCCTTTGGCATATCCATCGCTTTGATGGCGCGCTGTACCTGCTTCGTCAGCGCATCGGAAGCGGGATAAAGGGATTCAAAGTAGCGCATGAAGTCTGCGGCGCTGCGAAAATGTTCATTTTTGCCTTTTTCGAGAATCTCGGTCATAAGAATCCGGCGGATAATGTTTTCACAGGTTTCGCGCGAAGGATTTTTGCGGGGAGTTCCAGACGTATATTCCATGAAAATGCTCCTTTTTTGATGAAAAAAATTTGATACTTTATTTTACGACAAAAAAACAGAATGTACAAGAAATTGACAAAGGCAGTTACTTGAATTATAGTGAAATTAAAATAAGTACCGCATGAGTGTTTGATGCGTGGCAGAATGTTGTGTAAATCATGAGATTGCTGGGCGCGGGGAGGCGCCGGAATGGGGAGATTACGATGTCGGATTCATATGTCATCAACGAGAAACGGGAACTGATTTTAGAGCGTGTGAAGGAATTTATTTACCAAAACGGTGGTGTGGTCAAGTGGTCAAGTCTCAAGGAGTTAGACATTGACTACCGCAGGATTTTGGATTTTGTGGAAAAAGGAGATTTAATCCGGTTAAAGAACGGATATTATTGTGTCCGTCTGTCGGATTTTTCGGAGGATGAGCTGATTGCAAAGCTGTTCCCGGACTGTGTGCTCACATTGGAAAGTGCATTGGATGCGTATGGCTATCTTGAGCGGAAGCCTTACGGCTACCGGCTTGCGGTGGACAAGAATACGTCAAAGTCGCGGTTTCATCTGGATTATCCGCAGGTACTTCCGCTTTACACCGAAGCGGAAACCTTAGAGCTTGGGGTAACGGAAATTCCGTTTGGCGGCGGAACGATGAAAATTTATGAGAAAGAGCGCCTTGTGTGCGACTGTCTCAAATACGAGGACAAGATGGAGCGCGAGGTGCTGCGGGAAGGCGTGTTTGCGTTTATCAAGGACCCGAAAAAAGATGTTGCGAAGCTGATGGAATATGCGAGAGAGCGCAGAGTGGTCAAAAAAGTGCAGATGATGATTGGCGTGTGGCTGTAGAGGAAGGGGAAGAGGATGACAAAAGCGAAACTGAAAGCCAGAAGCGAGGCATTGCAGATTCCCTTTTCAAGGCTGCTGACTGGATTCGTCCTGGAAAAAGTGTTGTCTCTTGTGGCAGAATCGGAATTTGGCGGCAATCTGTGGCTGCTAAATGGCAGCAGTCTCGGCGTGGAGCAGTACCGCAGGCAGAATGTGCTGGTGCTTGAATTTGCATATGTGACGGATGAAAAGGTGAAAAAGACAGAGGCAGTCGTCTGCGGACAGACCTTATCGCCGAAGCTTGCCTTTCTGATGCTCGCCTGCATTGTGCAGAAGGAGAAAACACCGGAAATCAAATGGATGGGGAATCTGTCAACCGTACAAAATAATGGAAGGAACGACATTTGCCTTTCAATAGTGGCAGAATTTGAAGAAATGAAGGTTCCAGTACGCGTTTTGATACGGGAAGTCGAAAATTTATCGGCGCAAAAGATGCTTCCGGTGAAAAAAACACTGCCGTCCTGTGCGGTGGAGGGCGAGGAAATTTCCTATCTGCAGTATCCGACGGAAGAGCTTTTGACACAAAAGCTCTTTGCGGTGATTCGCGATATGGAGCTGCTTTCTGATATGGGAACATATGAAGAAATTTATCGGATCCTTTCCGGTGAAATGATTGACGGAAGAGGGGTCAGAGAGCTTTTAGGAGATCAGTGCCGTAAGCAGAATATCAAGACTTCGATGAAGCGGGTGGAGGAAATTCTTTCCTATCGGGATTATCCATATATGAAAAAGCGCTGGCAGCGATATCTGCGCCAACAGAAGAAGAAAACGCCCTCATTTGAGGACGTGATGGAACTTCTGGCAAAATTTCTGCCGCCAATCTGGGAGGCAGTGTGTAACGATGAGGTGTTCATCGGCGACTGGATGCCGGAACTTTTGCGTTTTTTGGATTAGCAGGGACTAACGTAAAAGTTCCCGGATAAAGGCTACAAAATCGCGCGGTTTTCCAAAATCAAAGCAGGGAAGGGATTCTGACGCATCGCCGGAATCCGTTTTGGTGAGAAGCTCCTCTGCGACAGGAAAATCTGCAATGACCGCCTTTAATTTGGAGCAATCCACAGTCGGTTCTTCAGACCAGTCTTGTCTTAGCACTTCCACCGGATTTGGCGAATCCTCGCCGAAATTTTCAAGCAACAGCAAATCTGAAGTGTTTAATGCCGCAGTCAGTGTTTCTGGCGTGACGGCATTTTTTATATCGTGAAAAATAACAGACTGATCCTCTCTGGTGAGATAGGTGACGGTGAGACCGTCCCGTTTTAACAGAGGAACCAGTTTTTCTATAAAAGGAGACATGAGCGTCCCGGGTTTTGCGCAAAACGAGATGGCAGGAACGCGGTGACGGAACAGATCTTCTTTGTCGTTAAAATACTCAATCAACGCATCGGAGGACTCCGGGGAACGGATTCCGCTTAACATCCGCAGGGCGTGATAATAGTCCGCGCGGGTGTCAAGATTGTAAAACTGAAATTCCACCGGGGTTTTCGTGTGGTTTAACAGCGATTTCTCGGTCAGATAGCGGGTCGTGCACTTCTCGCGGAGTGGCTGGAGCGCAAACTGATGCAGCAAAAGACTTTTGCCTATATTTGTAATACAATTTTTGGAGTAGGCGCCGGTTGCACTTTCAAGATAATTCGCTTTTCCACGTATCGTACAGATATCGGCATCCTCTAAGCCCTCGAGGAGCGCAATGCCGGTTTCAGGCTCTAAAAAGGGCGTGTCCACGGACATAAAAAAGGCAGCGTCCTCGTCAATCATGGACAGACCGGAAAAAATGCCGGACATCGGACCTGCATTGGGATAAATATCCGCAATCTCAGTGACCGGGAGATTTAAGTGGGCGTAATCGCCCTTTTTCTTTACCGACAGATAAATGTTGGAAAAACACGTGGAAAACCGTCTGACCAGGTATTCAATTAAACAGTAGTCGCCAAAGGGCAGCAGTGCTTTGTCAGTGCCCATGCGGGTACTTTTTCCGCCGCATAAGATTACGAGTGCGTATCCCATAAAGGTCCTCCTAAACAATATCTGCGCACTACTATAGCATATTATTTCCTTGTTTTGCAAATCTTTTCATGCCATAATAAAAACATCAATGAAACTGCACTTTTTGGAGAACTTACGATGGAATATCTGGATGAAAAACTTGCCGCTTATGCCAAAAGCGGAATTTACCCGTTTCATATGCCGGGACATAAACGAAGAGCCCTGCCGTTTTTAAATCCCTATACGATAGATATCACGGAAATTGAGGGGTTTGATAATCTTCATCATGCGGGGGGAATTTTAAAAGAGGGGCAGGAGCGTGTGGCAAGGCTCTACGGAGCACAGAAAAGCTATTATCTGGTGAACGGAAGCACTTGCGGACTGCTTGCCGCAATCAGCGCGGCAGTGCCGCGGAGAGGGAAAATCCTTGTGGCGCGAAACAGCCATAAGGCGGTGTACCATGCCATTTCACTCCGGGAGCTGTCGGCAGAATATCTCTATCCGGTGATTGCAGACTGCGGAATCCAGGGACAGGTGGCCGCAGAGCAAGTGAAAGAAGCGCTTGCCGCCCATCCGGACTGTGGCGCTGTTGTGATTACGTCCCCAACGTATGAGGGGATTGTTTCGGATATCCGGGCGATTGCGGATGTCGCACACGCATCCGGTGTGCCGCTTATCGTGGATGCCGCACATGGGGCACATTTTGGCTTTGGCGGCGGATTTCCGGAAAGTCCGGTGCAGCAGGGGGCGGATGCGGTCATTATGAGCCTTCACAAGACCCTGCCTTCCTTTACACAGACAGCGGTGTTACATTTATGCTCGGAGCGGATTCGCGCAGAGCAGGTGGAGCGTTTTTTGGATATCTATGAGACCAGTTCGCCGTCCTATCTTTTTATGGCGGGAATGGATGCCTGTGTTCGTATGGTGGCGGAGGAGCAGACAACTCTTTTTGCAGAGTATGAAAGAAAGCTTACGTCTTTTTATGAGCGTGTGCGGGATTTGAAGGCGCTTAAAGTACTGACGCGGGAAATGCTTGGCGCCAAAGAGGCGTTTGACTGGGATTACTCCAAGATTGTGATGTTTACCACGGGGACAGGGCTTGGTGGAGAAGCGCTTAAAGAGCGGCTCCTTACAGAATACAAAATAGAACTTGAGATGGCTTCCGGCGATTATGCAATTGCAATGACAAGTGTAATGGATACGGAGGAAGGATTTGACAGACTTTGCGCGGCGTTACATGAAATTGACAATGATTTGTGCAAGACAGGAGCCGTGAAAGGTGCTATAATGGAAGAGATTCATTTTATCCGTCAGATTTACGCGCCAAATACGGGGTGGCTTGAGATTGCCGCAGCGGAGGAACTTCCCTGTGAATGGGTTCCGGCGAAAGAGGCGCTTGAGAGGATATCATCGGATTTTGTATATCTTTATCCGCCAGGAATCCCGCTTATCGTGCCGGGAGAGCAGATTACGGAAGAATTTGTAGGACGGCTTGAGATATGCCTGAAAAAAGGTCTGACCTTACAGGGCGGCGGTGTATCCGTGGATAACGATTGTATATTTTTAAAGACTATATTATACTAAGAAAGCAGGAAATATGGGCAGAATTTATTGCGTGATGGGGAAAAGCTCTTCCGGCAAAGATACGTTGTTCGGGCTTTTGCGAAAAGAAAAGGAGCTTTCCTTTCAGACCATTATTCCATATACGACAAGACCCATGCGGGCAGGAGAACAAAACGGGCGGGAATATTTTTTCTGCGACGAAGCGAAGGTGAAAGAGCTTAACCGACAGGGCAAAATCATTGAGCTGCGGGAATATCATACAGTGCAGGGGCTCTGGAAATATTTTACCGTGGACGACGGACAGATAGACCTTGACGGACAGAACCGCTATCTTCTCATCGGAACGCTCGAGAGCTACTTAAAGATACGCAGTTATTTTGGAGAAAAAGCGGTTGTTCCCATCTACATCGAGGTGGAGGATGGCGAGCGGCTAAAGCGTGCGATTGCCAGGGAATGTCAGCAGGAAAAGCCAAAATACGAAGAAATGTGCCGCAGATTCTTGGCTGACGCGGCAGATTTTTCGGAAGAGAAGTTAAAAGAAGCAGGAATAGATACCCGGTTTTTCAACGAAAATCTGGAAGATACGCTTCGAAACATCATACATTATATAAAGGAAGGTGAGCGTCTTGGATATTAAGGTCAATAATGTTGCACAGGTGACACAGGTGCCGGACACGGAGACAACAGTCGAGGGCGACGGTTCCTTCAAATTTACGCTGGCAAGCGCGATTTCCGATGCGGATTTACAGCAGAAAATTGATGTGCTGTTAAATGATATCACGGCGCAGGGAAACCGGCTGGCACAGCATATGGATGTGCGGGACATGAAGCATTACAGAGAGCTGATCCGCAATTTTTTGAATGAGGTTGTGTATCGTTCCCACAAGTTTTCGCGTGAAAACTTCCTTGACCGCAAGGGACGTCACAGAGTGTACGGACTGATACGGCTTTTGGATTCCAATCTCGATGAGCTGGCGCAGGAGCTGGTGAAAGATGAGCAGGATCACATTGCCATTCTGAGTAAAATTGGTGAAATCCAGGGATTACTGCTTGATATTTTAACGTAGACTTAAGAGTTTGACAGCAAATGGAAAGGGGCGTAGAAAGCTATGGCAGGATTTAAAGACATTATCGGGCATGAACAGATTATTGAACATCTGCAGAATGCCATTGCAATGGATAAGGTGTCCCATGCGTATATTATAAACGGACCGGACAAATCAGGAAAAATGATGTTGGCGGAAGCATTTGCAATGACAGTGCAGTGTGAGAAGGGTGGAAGAGACGCCTGTCTGGAATGTCATTCCTGCAAGCAGGCGATTGGCAGAAACCAGCCGGATATCATTTACGTAAGTCATGAAAAACCAAATACGATTTCGGTGGATGATATCAGAACGCAGGTCAATAACGATATTGTCATTAAGCCGTACAGCAGCCGCCACAAAATTTACATCATTGACGAGGCTGAAAAGATGAATGTGCAGGCACAGAATGCCCTGTTAAAAACCATCGAGGAGCCGCCGGCATATGCGATTATCTTGCTTCTGACTACAAACGCAGATAATTTCCTTCCGACGATTCTCTCACGTTGTGTTTCGTTGAATATTAAGGCGGTACCGGACGAGACAATTCAGAAATATCTGATGAGCAACTGGCAGATTCCGGATTATCAGGCACAGATTTGTGTGGCATTTGCACAGGGAAATGTCGGAAAAGCGATTCAGCTTGCCTCGTCTTCAGACTTTAACGAACTGAAAGCGTCCGTGCTTCAGCTTGTGAAACGTCTGCATGAAATTGATTTGTATGAGCTGACGGAAGCGGTAAAACAGATAAACGAGTACAAACTTCAGATAAACGATTACTTTGACCTGATGATGGTCTGGTATCGGGATGTTCTTTACTTTAAGGCAACCGGCGATGTCAACGGTCTGATTTTTAAGGATGAGGTCTATGACATCAAACGGCGTGCGGAGAAGAGTTCCTATAACGGAATTGAAAAGATTATTGAGGCGTTGCAGAAGGCGCAGCTACGGCTCTCGGCAAACGTAAACTTTGACCTGGTGATGGAGCTTTTGCTTCTCACCATTCAGGAAAATTAGCAGGAAAGGATACAGGCAGATTATGATAAAAGTAGTAGGAGTCCGGTTTCGGAATGCAGGTAAGATTTATTATTTCGGACCGGGGAAATTTGAGTTAAAGACCGGAATGCACGTTATTGTGGAGACGGCAAGAGGCGTGGAGATGGGAACGGTTCTGATGGAGCCGCGCGAGATTTCCGAGGAGAGCGTGATACAGCCGTTAAAGCCGGTAATCCGCATTGCAACCGAGGCGGACGAGAAGACTGCACAGAAAAATCATGAGAAAGAAAAAGAGGCATTCCAAATCTGTTTGCAGAAGATTGCAAAGCACAAGCTTGACATGAAGTTAGTGGAAGCAGAATATACCTTTGACAATAACAAGCTGTTATTTTACTTTACGGCAGACGGAAGAATTGATTTCCGTGAGTTAGTCAAAGACCTTGCAGCAGTGTTCCGTACCCGTATTGAGCTGCGCCAGATTGGTGTCCGCGACGAGACCAAAATCATGGGCGGTATCGGTATCTGTGGACGTCCGCTCTGCTGTCACAGCTATCTCTCCGAGTTTGCACCGGTTTCCATCAAGATGGCAAAGGAGCAGAATCTCTCCCTGAACCCGACGAAGATTTCCGGTGTCTGCGGAAGATTAATGTGCTGCCTTAAAAATGAAGAAGAAACTTACGAATACTTAAACAGCCGTCTTCCGGTTGTCGGAGATATGGTTACTACAATTGACAAACTGCGCGGAGAAGTTTCTTCTGTCAACGTACTGCGTCAGACCGTCAAGGTGCTTGTTCAGGTAGACGATGAGAAGGAACTGCGTGAGTATAAGGTGGAAGAACTTCGCTTCAAGCCGAGAAGAAGAAAAGAAAATGTAAAACTTTCTCCGGAAGAGTTAAAGGAATTAGCGGCGTTAGAGGATAAGGGAGGAAAATCCAAGATTGACGACACAAAATAACCTGGTGCATGAAAATGAGCGGCTCGATGAACTGCACCGGAACGGGTATTATATCATTCAGGACCCGAAACGCTTCTGTTTTGGGATGGATGCGGTGCTGCTTTCCGGGTTTGCTACGGCAAAAGCCGGTGAGCGGGTACTTGACCTTGGAACCGGGACAGGCATTATCCCGATTCTCATGGAGGCAAAAACCGATGCAACGGATTTTACCGCACTTGAGATTCAGGAGGAAAGCGCTGATATGGCGCGCCGCAGTGTACTCTATAACCACCTTGAGGAGAAAATCCGCGTGGTGACAGGAGACATTAAGGATGCCGCAGAGCGTTTTGGGGCGTCTTCCTTTGACGTGATTACCACAAACCCGCCATATATGATTGGAGACCACGGCTTTAACTCGCCGACGCAGGCAAAGGCGATTGCAAGACATGAAGTGCTCTGTACGCTTGATGATATCCTGAGGGAGAGTGCGAAGCTTTTGGTTCCCGGCGGACGGTTTTATATGGTGCACCGCCCGTTCCGTCTGGCAGAAATCATGAGCAAGATGGTGGAATATAAGCTTGAACCAAAACGGATGAAGTTAGTCTATCCTTACATCGACCGTGAACCGAATATGGTGTTAATCGAAGGACTTCGCGGTGGAAAATCCCGGATTACGGTGGAAAAACCGCTGATTGTATACAAGGAACAGGGTGTATACACGGATGAAATCTATGACATTTACGGCTACTAAGAAAGGCGGAAAACACATATGTTTAATGATATTGCAATTGGACCTGTGACACTTCATATGTATGGTCTGTTAATCGCAATCGGCTTTATCGGAGCACTGTTACTGTGCAATTACAGAGGAAAAAAGAGGGGACTTAGCGAAGATACCATCTGGGGCATCTTTTTCTGTGCGATTATCGGCGGAATGATTGGCTCTCGTCTGCTTTTTTATATTGTGGAGCTTCCGTCTGTTCTCAAAGACCCGTCGATTCTGTGGAATTTTAAGAACGGTTATGTCGTCTACGGCGGAATCATCGGTGGCGTGTTAGTCAGCTTTTTATACTGCCGGTTTAAGAGAAAAGAAGCTTTTTTGCCGTACTTTGACCTTGTGATGCCGGCGGTGGCAATGGCACAGGGATTTGGACGTATCGGCTGCTTCTGTGCGGGCTGCTGTTACGGAAGAGAGACGGACGCCTGGTATGGAATTACCTTTACACATTCCAATTTTGCACCAAACGGTGTGAGCCTGATTCCAACGCAGCTCATTTCAAGCGCAGGAGACTTTGTGATTTTTGCGCTGTTGCTTTTATATGCGAGAAAAGAGCGTGAGACCGGACGTGTCGGTGCGCTGTATATGATTCTTTACGGAATCGGACGTTTCCTGGTGGAATTTTTGCGAAATGACTACAGGGGAAGTGTTGGTGTGCTTTCAACATCCCAGCTGATTTCCATTCTGATTGTGGCAGCAGGTGTGTGTATGTATGCGCTTCTTCCGCGTCTTGCAAAAAGAAAGTAATATTTAAGGAGGAAGAAGATGGCAGGAAAATTATATCTGTGTGCAACGCCCATCGGTAATCTGGAAGACATTACCTACCGCGTACTTCGCACATTACAGGAAGTGGATTTGATTGCGGCGGAAGACACGAGAAATTCCATCCGTCTTTTGAATCATTTTGAAATCAAAACACCCATGACAAGCTATCATGAGTACAATAAGATTGAAAAAGCATATCAGCTTGTGGATAAACTGCGGGAAGGAAAGAACATTGCGTTGATAACTGACGCGGGAACCCCCGGCATTTCCGATCCGGGCGAGGATCTGGTGCGCATCTGCTACGAGGAGGGAATCGAAGTGACATCCCTTCCGGGACCGGCGGCGTGCATCACCGCACTCACAATGTCAGGACTTCCCACCAGACGGTTTGCGTTTGAGGCATTTCTGCCGCGGGAAAAAAAAGAGCGGGCGCGTATCTTAGAGGAATTAAAAGACGAGACGCGCACGATTATTTTATATGAAGCACCGCATCATCTTGTTGCAACGATTGAAGAATTATACGAGACGCTCGGGGACCGCAATATTACGGTGTGCAGGGAATTAACCAAGCGCTACGAGGAAAAGAGGAAGACAACGCTTTCCCAGTGTATTTTATATTACAAGGACACAGACCCGCGCGGGGAATATGTCCTTGTGATAGAGGGCAGATCGTTTGAAGAGCTTGAAGCAGAAGCCCGCAAATCCTGGGAAGATATGTCACTCGAAGAGCATATGGCAGTCTATGAAAACCAGGGAATCGACCGGAAGGAAGCCATGAAGCTTGTGGCAAAGGACCGGGGAATCAGTAAGCGGGATGTGTATCAGTCTCTTTTGAAGTAGTATAGTAATCTGCAAAATATTTTTCTATAATGTCAAATGGTGCCGGGCCGATTTCCAAAACCGCCCGGTGAAATGCGACATCATCATAGTGCAGAAGATATTTTTTCTGCGCCATTTCCTTTAATTCCAGAAATTCCAGATATCCCACATAATATTTGAGATAATGCGCTGGTTCTTCTACAATCAGCTCGTAAATGTCACGAATCGTGTCGTCAGCGGTGATTCCATAGCCGTTCCAGAATGTTACTGTGTCATCGTAAGACCAGCCATTGTAGTGGATGCCGATATCGGTTGAGGCGTAGAGGCTTAAAATCGCAGACTGGTTATGCTGCAGCATGGAAGCGACATTGTCATCCAGTCCGGTATAATAATAGGAAAGCATTTCCACATAAGTTGCCCAGCCCTCCACGTAACCCGGGTAGTTAAAAAGATTTCGCACATCGGCAAGCCCAGCTTCATAGGACATGACCGTCTGATAAAGATGTCCGGGGTAGCCCTCATGTGCCAGTGTCGTAAAATACTCCACGGTTGAGGTGTCGGTCGACTGGTTGATAAAAATGGAATTATCAGTGTAGTCGTCAATCGGGGACGTGATGTAAAATGCCGGAGCAAGGTAATCCTCCATACATTCGTCAATGTAGCTTACGGTAAAACGGGTATCCGGAGCTGCAGGAAACGCATCGAGCATCGCTTCCTGTAACTTGGAAAGGGTCGTGGCGGCATCGGTGTTGTTTAAGGTGGCATCGGTGCACTCTTCCCAAAGGTCAGGATATTTTTTGGTCAATTCGGCAGCCGCCGCCAAATCATCGGTACGCTGGTTGCGAATCATATTGGCAATATCAGAGATATCCGAGGAACAGCCGGTGTTGTAGTAGACCAGATATTCATAGTAGCGGGAGCCATCTGCAAAATAGCACAGACCCTTGTCGTTGGTGCCTGTTCCAAGGAGAGATTCCAAAGCAGTGGCAAGAGTTTCGTAAGCTGGAATGACCACTCCTGTCACGAGAGACTCGTTTCGTAACTTGTAGTTATCTTTTTCCTCATCCGAAAGCCCTTCCATTTGGTCAATTTTGTTATTGAAGGTTTCAACGAGATAGTGGTCATCCTTCTTTGCGGTAAAATCGCGGCACTGGGAAATAATCGTATTGCAGGCAAAATCGGACATAAAAAGCCCGGCATCCGCTTTTTTCTGCTCAAATGCGATAATCTGGTCAAAGTAATCCCCGGTCAACCCGATAAGTGCGAGGTAATCGTCGATATCGGATTCGCTGTGAAAGCGGTATTCCTCGTAGAGCACCGGAAGCTCTGCCTGGATTCCGGTGGATGGGCGCAGAATCTCATCGTAGAGCGTTAAATCTGCCACGGCTATCTGTGTGTCAAGATAATCCTCAAGCAAATCATAGGTGAGCTGCTGTTTTTTGGAAAGGGAGGAATAGGGAAATTTCTCAAGCGATGCCTTCGTATTCTCTAAAGATGCCGCGGAAGCAAGAAGCGCTTCCTCAGAGAGGTCGCCGAGCGTAATGGGAATTTCCGTAATGCCGTAATTCTCGGGGTGGGAGAGCGTAAAGTGCAGATTGATGGTATTCCCCGTAATTTCCGAGCGGAACAAATCTTCTAAAAAAACGTCAAAATCGCTGGAGCCGGTTTCACTGGAAGCGCTCTTTATCTCATTTTTGCCGCAGCCTGAGACGGTAAGAAGGAGAGAAAAGCCGCAGAGCAGTGCGGCAGAACCAATTTTTCTGGAAGAAAAGATATATGGTTTCAAATGTCAGTTCCTCACTTTGCATGATAAATAACAGGATTGCTTCTATTATTATATCGAATCATCCTATCATATGTAAAGAATTGTGTGAATATGAGGCGCGAAAAGAGAATATATTGGGAGAGGAAAGCAAAGAGGAGGGGCTATGAACTATCTCTGGGCAGGTATGATGCTTGTTGGAATCGTCTATGCGGCATTTCACGGGACGCTTCCGCAGGTTACGGAGGGTGCCTTAGATGCCGCCAAGGAAGCGGTTTCGCTCTGCATTACCATGACTGGTGTCATGTCGTTTTGGGTGGGTTTAATGAAGATTGCAGAAAAAACGGGTATGATTGCGGGGCTTTCACGGAAACTAAAACCGATATTACAGTTTCTTTTTCCAGGCATCCCAAAGGGGCATATTGCAAATGAATATATCGCCACGAATTTTATTGCCAATGTATTTGGGCTTGGCTGGGCAGCAACCCCGGCGGGATTAAAGGCGATGGAGGCACTTGCAGATTTGGAAAAGGAGCGGGGAAATACCGGGGATGCGGCAAGTGATGAGATGTGCACGTTTCTGATTTTAAATATTTCCTCGTTACAGCTTATTTCGGTCAATCTGATTGCCTACCGCAGTCAGTACGGCAGTGCAAACCCGGCTGCAATTGTGGGACCGGGAATCGTGGCGACTGTGTGCAGTACCCTTGCGGCAATTATCTTTTGTAAAATCATAAACCGCCATAGAAAAAAGTTTTCATAAAAAATACGATTGTGACATAGAATAAAGCAAAGGGATGCAGGGCGGTATGAAAATGAAAGCAATCCTTTTTCTGTCGGATATCATGATTCCACTTATGATTTTTGGAATCGTGGGATATGGGCTTATCAACCGTCATAATATTTATGAAGAGTTCATCGAGGGAGCAAAGGACGGATTCCATACGGTGCTTGGAATTATGCCGACGCTTATCGGGCTTATGGTGGCGGTCGGCGTGCTGCGCACATCCGGTTTTTTGGAATTTGTGGCAGAAATTTTTTCGCACATTACAGAACCGCTCGGATTTCCGTCTGAACTGCTTCCGGTGACACTGGTAAAAATGTTTTCCTCCTCGGCAGCAACAGGACTTTTGCTCGATATTTTTAAAGAGTATGGCGCAGATTCCCTGCTTGGGCGGATGGCATCCATCATGATGAGCAGCACGGAGACTATTTTTTACACGATGTCGGTCTATTTTATGTCTGTCGGCATCAAAAAAAGCCGCTACACGCTGGCGGGGGCGCTTCTTGCGACGCTGGCCGGGACGGTGGCAAGTGTTATCCTGGCATACAGAATGTGAAAATGTAGGACTTTTGGCAGATTTGACATTTGCGAGAAGAAGTTCTATAATAAATAACATCAGAACAAATATCGCGGGATGGAGCAGTCTGGAAGCTCGCCGGGCTCATAACCCGGAGGTCATAGGTTCAAATCCTATTCCCGCAACTACTAAGAGTCCTAAAATCAAATGATTTTGGGACTTTTTGGATTATAGGAAATTCCTATAATCCAAAAAGTCCTGTAATATGCGCAGCTCGCGGAGAAGAGGCTTATGCTTCGCATACCGTTCGCGCGCGAAAGTGCGCGTCAAGCGCGCACTTTATCTGGCTTATAATGCGCAGGGAAGAGGGAGGAAAACACTATGGACAAAATCGAGCAGTTTTTACAGTGGGTGAACGAATCGGACAATATCGTATTCTTCGGCGGTGCAGGGGTGTCCACGGAGAGCGGAATTCCCGATTTCAGAAGTGTGGACGGGCTGTATCACCAGAAATATGACTATCCGCCGGAAACCATCCTGAGCCATTCCTTCTATATAAAACATACGGATGAATTTTACCGCTTCTACCGGGATAAGATGCTTTGTCTGGACGCAAAGCCGAATGTGACACACTGCAAGCTTGCGGAGCTTGAAGCGGCGGGCAAGGTGAAGGCAGTGGTGACGCAGAACATTGACGGACTGCATCAGGCGGCAGGAAGCAAGCGGGTGCTAGAGCTTCACGGAAGCGTGTTAAGAAACTACTGTAGAAAGTGCGGTAAGGGATTTGATGCAGAATATATCTTAAAATCCAGTACAATAACGCCGCACTGCGATGCCTGTGGCGGAGAAATTAAGCCGGATGTGGTGCTTTACGAGGAGGGACTTGATCAGAGGACACTTGAGGATGCCGTATTTTACATCAGTCATGCAGATATGTTAATTGTCGGCGGCACATCGTTAGCGGTTTATCCGGCAGCAGGGCTTATCGACTATTACAGGGGAAACAAGCTGGTGCTGATTAACAAATCGACAACGCCGATGGATGCAAGAGCGGATTTGTTGATTCAGGCAGGGCTTGGTGAAGTGTTTGGGAAGATTCAATGTGAGTAGATTCACAGGGGCGCAGGCGGAGAAGCAATTAATTGTGCAAGTGTGCTTGCACAATTAGAAATGGGGAGAAAATGTTGATAAATGATGACGAGTATCTTAGAATATTTAAAGAGGCGTGCAGCTGTATAAGAAAAGCGCAGTATAATGCTGTGGTGAGCGCTAATTACGCCCTGATAAAACGAAATATCCGACTTGGAGAACTTATCATTTCTAAGAGTGAGTGGGGAAATAAGTTTATTGATAATCTGGCACGGGATATCAAAGCGGAATTTCCAGAGACGACAGGCTTTTCCGTAAGAAATTTGAAATACATGAAAAAGTTTGCAATGGAATTTAATGAAGATGAGATAGACGAATATGGATTTGCAGCTGTTACCTGGTATCACCATATGGCGCTTATGGATAAGACGAAAGATAAAGCGCAGTACATATGGTATGTACAAAAAACCGTTGAGAATGGATGGTCAAGAAATGTTTTAGCGATTCAGATTGAATCAGACTTGTATTCACGTCAGTTAAATACAAAAGTGCAGAATTTTGCCAGGCTGCTTCCGGATAATCAGAGTGAGCTGGCGATTCAGACGATGAAAGACCCATACATATTTGATTTTGTAAATATGCGCGAGAAAATGATTGAAACTGACATAGAGCGTGAGCTGATAAAGAATGTTTCAAAACTGTTACTGGAACTTGGAAGAGGATTTGCGTTTGTCGGAGAACAGTTTCTGATTAAGGTAGATGATAATGAGTTTTATATAGATTTGCTGTTTTATAATTATATTCTTCATTGTTTTGTCGCGATAGATTTAAAAACGGGGAAGTTTGTTCCGGAGTATGCCGGTAAAATGAATTTTTATCTTTCTGTTTTGGATGATCAGATAAAAAGTGAGATGGATTATCCGTCGATAGGTCTGATATTGTGTAAGGATAAAAATAAAGTTGTTGCCGAGTACGCGTTAAAGGATATGTCTAAGCCGATTGGGGTGAGCGAATATAAGCTTATAGACGTACTGCCGGAGGAACTGCAGGAGACATTGCCGTCTGTTGAGGATATAGAGACAAGAGTGTTAAAGAAGTATCAATGTGAGTAGAAAGGAAAAACCAGATGGACAGATACGAAGTAGGAGACATTATTCGTTTAAAGAAACCACATCCCTGCGGCAGCAGTGAGTGGGAAGTGCTGCGGGTTGGCGCAGATTTCAGATTAAAGTGCACGGGGTGCGGACATCAGGTGATGCTGGCACGTCCGCTTGTTGAAAAAAATACGAAAGAAATTAGAAAAAAAGCTTGAATTCATGCGGAATCCATGGTAGAATCGATATTCGTGATATATTATAAAAATCCTTGTTCACTCCAAAAGGAGCGGACCAGAGACCAAAAGGAGGTAACATTCGCATGAATAAGTATGAATTAGCACTCGTTGTAAGTGCAAAGATCGAAGACGATGCGAGAACAGCTACCGTTGAGAGAGCAAAAGAGTACATCACTCGTGCCGGCGGTACCATTACAGAAGTAGAGGACTGGGGTAAGAAGAAATTAGCTTACGAAGTTCAGAAGATGAGCGAAGCATACTACTACTTCATCCAGTTCGATGCAGAGTCATCCGTTCCTGCAACTGTTGAGCAGGATGTTCGTATCATGGATAACGTTCTTCGTTTCTTGTGCGTTAGAAAAGACGAGGCTTAAGAGAACGAGCCGGCATAGCCGGATGTTCCCTATAGAAGAGAGGAAATCGCATGAATAAAGTTATTCTTATGGGACGATTGACAAGAGACCCGGAGGTACGTTACTCTCAGGGCGACCAGGCAACTGCAATTGCCAGATATACGCTTGCCGTAGACCGCAGATTCCGCCGCGACGGAGATCAGCAGAGCGCTGATTTCATCGGATGCGTTGCATTCGGACGTGCAGCAGAATTCGCAGAGAAATATTTCCGCAAGGGAACCAAGATTGCGGTTACCGGACGGATTCAGACGGGAAGCTACACCAACAAAGACGGACAGAAAGTATATACCACTGATGTAGTTGTTGAGGAGCAGGAATTTGCAGAGAGCAAAAATGCGTCTTCTGACAACGGTGGATTTGCCGGAGGATTTTCCGGTGGAGACAGACCATCTCCGAGCAGCGCAGCCGGCGATGGCTTCATGAACATTCCGGACGGAATTGATGAAGAATTACCATTCAACTAAACCTAACAGGAGGTAAACAATCATGGCTTTCAATAAAGCAGCAGACAAAGACGGCGCTCCAATGAAGAGACGCCCAATGCATAGAAGAAAAAAGGTTTGCGTATTCTGTGGTAAAGATAATACCATCGATTACAAGGACGTAAACAAATTAAAGAGATACATCTCTGAGAGAGGAAAGATTCTTCCTCGTCGTATCACAGGAAACTGTGCAAAACATCAGAGAGCTCTTACCGTGGCAATCAAGAGAGCACGTCACGTTGCACTTATGCCATACGTATGCGAATAGGCTTTACCTAAACGCAGCGAATAAAAAGAATTTGATTCTGTTAAAACCGGTTGTCGCGAGATAACCGGTTTTATTACTTTACAAGAGATTTCGATAAATGCGAAGTGAGGCAAAAGAAGCATGAAGTTATATGATGCATCCCAGATTGATAAGAATCACCTGCTTTTTTCGGGAAAAGATTTAAAAAAACTGCTGATTCCTTTAATGATTGAACAGCTCTTAAATTCCCTGATGGGAATGGTAGATACGATGATGGTGAGCAACGTGGGCAGCGAGGCGATTTCTGCCGTATCGTTGGTGGATTCCATCAATACGCTTGTCATTCAGGTGTTCGCAGCGATGGCAACCGGTGCGGCAATTATCTGCTCCCAGTATATCGGCAGGGGGGATCATGAGGGCAGCAACCGGGCAGCAAAACAGATATTTCTTACGGTTGTCGTAATATCTGCGACACTCACTCTTGTGGGACTTTTGTTCCGCCAGCCGCTTTTACACCTGATTTTCGGGGCGATAGAACCGGGGGTTATGGAGAAAGCGAATATCTATTTCCTGATTACAGTGCTGTCGTATCCGTTTATTGCGTTGTTCAATGCCGGGGCTGCTTTTTTTCGGGCTTCGGGGGATGCAAAATATCCGATGAAAGTATCCGTCTGCTCCAACCTTATCAACATTGCAGGAAATGCGGTATTGATTTTCGGGATGAACATGGGCGTGGCGGGAGCTGCTCTTGCAACACTTGCATCGAGAGTATTCTGCACGGTTGTGGTTTTCCACAGGTTAGCGCGACCGGGGCAGGAAATTGTGTTAAATCACTATTTTTCCATCCGTCCGGATTTGCCTTTGATTGTTAAAATCCTTGCAATCGGCGTGCCGTCCGGTATTGAGAACGGAATGTTTCAGTTTGGAAAACTCGCAATCCAGTCGACAGTGTCGACTCTTGGAACTGCAGCGATTGCGGCGCAGGCGATGGCAATTATTTTTGAAAATGTCAACGGGGTTGCGGGAATCGGAATAGGAATCGGGCTGATGACGGTAGTGGGACAGGCAGTCGGGGCCGGAAGAAAAGAAGAGGCGAAATACTACATTGTAAAACTGAGTATGTATGCGGAGATTGCCATTATCATTTCCTGTCTCTTTGTATTTGCAATCTCAAAACCGGTCATGTTTTTGGCGGGAACGGAGCCTGAGAGTGCGGAAATCTGTTTTCATATGATGGTATGGATTACAATTGTAAAACCACTTACCTGGGTGCTGTCGTTTATTCCGGGATATGGAATGCGTGCGGCGGGAGATGTGAAGTTCTCCATGATTGTTGCAACCTGTACGATGTGGTTCTGCCGTGTGGCATTGGCGATATTCTGTATGCGTTTCCTCGGTGTGGGTCCGATGGGTGTGTGGATTGGTATGTTTGCAGATTGGGCGATTCGTGGTATTATATTCAGTATCAGATTTTGCAGCGGCAGATGGCTGAAAAAGAAGGTAATATAGCAAAAAGGAGACAAACATGAACAGAAAGCGTTTCTTTTTACTGATGATGATATGTTTTGGACTTGGAAGTACGGTGACAGGCTGTGAGAAATCTTACGTGATGCTGGATGACCTTGCGCGTGAGGAAGAGGAAAAACAGGAGTCGGACAGCGAGGAAGGACTGGCACTGCAGTTTCTTACACAGGAAGACTCAGATGCGGCGATTCTTGAGATGCAGTATGCAGACAGGGAGCCATATCCGGCACTGGCGGAATTTTTGACAGATTACTTTGACGTGCCGCAGGAACTGCTTGGTGAAACAAGATACTATTATTGTCGTACAGACCTTGATGAGGATGGGACATTGGAAATTGCCGCTGTGGTATTAAATGAGGAACTCGAAGACAGCTCCGGGCATCCGCTTCTTTTGCTCAGGGAGGACGGGGAGACTTTTACCGTGCTCGATGAACTTGATCATATCCACACGCCGGTTGTCATTGATGATGAGTGCACGGATGGCTGGCATAATGTCATTCCAACGGTCCATGGGGGAGGAATGTCACCGGGATATTTAATTTACCATTATGACGGCACACATTACAGTACCGATGAGGAAGCAGATTTTGTGGAGCAGTTAAACGGAAAATCGGGGGTTCAGATTCTTTCGGATAACTTTATCGATGACCTTGACAGGGGAGATTATCTGACACTTTTGCCGGAGGATACGGAGCAGGAATAAAAAACACTTTATCTTGTATCTCCGAAATGCTATAATCATTGATAAGCGATTTATCGTGCTGTAAGAATGTAAGAGGATAGGTTTAGGAGAAGAATATGAAAAGTAACAACGTGAAATTCAAGGGAAGACTTCGTACGTATTTCAGCTGGCCGTTGATACTGACCATTGCCCTGATTTTTATCGACATCCTGGTCTATACAAAGGACATCACATCGGGCGCAGTCATCTCAGTGTTTATTGTTGTATATTTTTTGATTATACTGCTCTCATATATTCATAACAAACCGCTGTTAGTACAGGAGATGGTGAATTTCGCCACCCAGTATGCAACGGTACAGAAGCAGCTTTTATATGAATTTGAAGTGCCGTATGCCCTGATTGATTATAACGGCAAAATTTTGTGGCTGAATGAGCAGTTTATGGAGCTTACCGGGAAGGACAAAAAATATCATAAGTCTATCACAACCATTTTTCCGCTTCTGACAAGGGAACTGCTTCAGAAAACAGAGATGGTGGGAAGTGTCAATCTGACGTTAGAGGACAGAACCTATCGTGCGGTGATGAAGCGCATTTATTTTGATTCCATGACGCAGGACAGCAGTATTTTAGTGCTTGAGCAGGACAGCGAGTACCTGACAGCGCTTTATCTGTTCGATGAGACGGAAATGAACCGCTATATCCGCGAGAACGAAGAAGAGAAGATGGTGGCGGGACTTGTCTACATCGACAACTACGATGAGGCGTTAGACAGTATCGAGGATGTAAAGCGTTCTCTTTTGGTAGCACTCATTGACCGGAAGGTAAATAAATATTTCACAGAGATTGATGCACTTGTGCGCAAGATTGAGAAAGACAAATACTTTGTCGTATTCAAGTATAAATATCTTGCAAAACTGCGTGAGGACCGGTTTAATCTTCTCGAAGATGTAAAGACGGTCAAGGTCGGAAATGAAATGGCAGTTACGCTCAGTATTGGTATCGGTGCGAGCGGTGTCAGCTATAACCAGAACTATGAATATGCCCGGATTTCTATCGATCTCGCATTAGGACGAGGCGGAGATCAGGTCGTTGTCCGTGAAGGCGAGGAAATCTCCTATTACGGCGGCAAGGCAAAGCAGGTGGAGCGCAATACCCGTGTAAAGGCGAGGGTAAAAGCACACGCACTGCGGGAGATTCTTGAGAGCAGAGAACATGTCGTTATCATGGGACACAGTATCAGCGATGTGGATGCGTTAGGCGCAGCAATCGGTGTTTACTGTGCAGCAAGAGTGCTCGGCAAGAAAGCGCAGATTGTACTTAATACTGTGACATCCTCTCTGCGCCCGTTTGTAGAATGTTTTACTTCGGATAAGGGATATCCGGAGGATTTGTTTATCCGGAACGAGGAAGCATTATTAATCACAAATAAAAATACACTTGTAGTTGTTGTGGATGTCAATCGTCCAAGCTATACGGAATGTCCGGAACTGCTTAAGAGAGGCGCTGCAGTCTGCGTATTTGACCATCACAGACAGTCCAGCGAAGTCATTGAGAATCCGGTGCTTTCCTACGTAGAGCCGTATGCGTCAAGTGCCTGTGAAATGATTGCGGAAGTTTTGCAGTATTTTACGGAAAATATCAAGTTAGAGCCGGGAGAGGCAGACTGTATCTACGGTGGAATTTTAATGGATACGGACAACTTCATGACAAAGACCGGCGTGCGCACCTTTGAGGCGGCTGCTTATTTACGGCGTGCCGGAGCGGAAGTTACGCGCGTGCGCAAGATGCTGCGCAATGATATGGCAGATTATAAGGCGAGAGCCGAAGTGGTGCGGCGTGCGGAGGTATACCGCAACGCATTTGCAATTTCCGTCTGCCAGACAGAGAACGTTGCAAGTCCTACTATTGTAGGCGCACAGGCGGCAAACGAACTTTTAAATATTGTAGGAATCAAGGCATCCTTTGTCCTGACCGAATTTCAGGGAAAAATTTATGTCAGCTCCCGTTCCATTGATGAAATTAACGTGCAGATTATCATGGAGCGTTTAGGCGGCGGCGGACATCTGAATATGGCGGGTGCACAGCTTACGGACTGCACGATTGACGAAGCGGTGCGCATTATCAAGGACACATTGGATGAGATGCTTAAGGAAGGAGACATACAGGAATGAAAATCATTTTATTGGAAGATGTAAAAGCATTAGGAAAAAAAGGTGAGATTGTAAATGTCAGCGACGGTTATGCCCGCAACGCAATTTTTCCAAAAAAATTAGGCGTAGAGGCAACCCCGAAGAACTTAAACGATTTAAAATTACAGAACCTTCATGCAGAGAAGGTCGCAAAAGAGCAGTATGAGGCGGCAGTGAAGCTTTCAGAGGAGCTTGCCGATAAGAAGGTAACACTTAAGATGAAGGCAGGAGAAGGCGGAAAATCCTTCGGTTCCGTTTCCACCAAGGAAATCGCCGCAGCAGCAAAAGAGCAGCTTGGACTTGACCTTGATAAGAAAAAAATGCAGCTTACCGAGCCGATTCGCACGTTCGGTGTGACGGAAGTGCCGATTAAACTTCACCCGAAGGTAACTGGCAAGCTGGCAGTACACGTAGTAGAAGCCCAGTAAAGGACAGAGATTGATGGAAGAGACACTTATCAAACGAATTATGCCAAACAGCTTAGAAGCGGAGCAGTCGGTAGTCGGTTCCATGATTATGGATAAGGATGCCATTGTTACAGCGATGGAAATGCTCATCAGCGAGGATTTTTATCACAAACAGTATGGAATCATCTTTGATACCATGGTGGAGCTTTACAGCAAGAATCTTCCGGTGGATCTCGTAACCCTACAGAATAAGCTGAAAGAAAAGGATGTGCCGCCGGAGATTGCAAGCCTTGATTTTGTCAGGGATTTGGTGACGGCAGTACCGACATCTGCCAATGTGAAGTACTATGCGCAGATTGTGAAAGACAACTCCATGCGCCGCAAGTTAATCAAGCTCAACGAAGAGATTGAGAATGAGTGCTATGCCGGCAAGGAGAGCGTCGAGACTGTGATGGATATCACGGAGAAAAAGGTCTTTGATTTGTTGTCGACCCGCGGTGGCGGCGGGGACTATGTGCCAATCCGTCAGGTGGTCATGAATGCACTTGAAAAGATTGAAAATGCGGCGAAGACTTCCGGAACCGTAACGGGAATCCCGACCGGATTTATTGATTTGGATTACCGTACAGCCGGACTACAACCGTCGGATTTGATTCTGGTTGCAGCGCGTCCTTCCATGGGAAAAACAGCATTTGTTTTAAATATTGCGCAGTATGTGGCGTTTCATGAAAATATGTGCACTGCAATTTTTTCCCTCGAGATGTCGAAGGAACAGCTTGTAAATCGACTTTTTTCGCTGGAGTCGCGTGTGGATGCGCAGGCACTCCGTACCGGTAACCTGTCTGACTCGGATTGGGAAAAGCTGATTGAGGGCGCCGGAACGATCGGAAACTCGGAACTTATCATAGATGATACGCCGGGTATCTCGATTTCTGAGCTGCGCAGCAAGTGCCGCAAGTATAAACTTGAGCATGACTTAAAGCTTGTCATCATTGACTACTTACAGTTGATGTCCGGTTCTGGAAAATCATCCGATTCCCGTCAGCAGGAGATTTCGGATATTTCCCGTTCCTTAAAGGCACTGGCGCGAGAACTGTCTGTGCCTGTGATTGCACTGTCACAGCTATCCCGTGCGGTGGAGCAGCGTCCCGACCACAGACCGATGCTTTCGGATTTGCGTGAGTCCGGAGCAATCGAGCAGGATGCGGACGTGGTAATGTTTATCTATCGAGACGAATATTATAACCACGATTCCGATATGAAGGGAATTTCGGAAATCATTATCGCCAAACAGAGAAACGGTCCAATCGGAACGGTCAACCTGGTATGGCTGCCGCAGTACACGAAGTTTGCAAATATGGAAAAATAACAAAATTTTTAAGACGAAGTCGGATTGTGTCAGAATAATACGATGAAAAATGGTTGTCCACCTTCTTTCCAATGCTTATAATGATAAGTAAATCTGAACGATATAGTTACAGAAAATGAAGGAAAGGGTTTGGTAGGAGCATGGAAAAAGTGCGTTACATGATTTCCGATGCGGCGAATATCGTCAACGTGGAATCACATGTGTTACGTTACTGGGAAGATGAACTCGAACTGGACATCCCGCGCAATGAACTGGGACACCGTTACTATACCAAAGAAAACATCAATGAGTTTCAGAGGATAAAGGACTTAAAGGAACAGGGCTATCAGCTCAAAGCGATTCGCATGATTGTACATAACCTGCCACCGGAGGCTGCGACGGAAGAGATGCCGCCGCAGACGGCTGCACAGCAGTCAATGCCTGTACAACAGGCATTAGTGAAGCCCGCAGTGTCTACACAGCAGCCGACCGTACAGCAACCGCCACAGCCAATGCCCGTGCAGCAGCCTGTTACTGTCATGCAGGAAAGCGAACAGAGTATTCTTGAGAATACGGACAAGATGGCACAGTTTACCGAACTTATGACACAGATTGTCGGAAAGGCAATCGCTGCGAATAATAGTGAACTTTCTAAAAATATCAGTGAGGATGTCGGGGAACAGGTCATCAAGGAAATGAATTACCTGATGCGGGAGCGGGAAGAGGCTGAGGAAGAACGCTTTCGAAAACTGGATGCGGCAATCCGCGGAAATTTAAAGAAAAAAGAACCTGCCATGAAAAAATGGCAAAAGAAAAAACCGTCACATGCGTGACGGTTTTTTGAGTGCTTTGGATTATTCCTCGCTGATTGCTCCTGTTGGGCAAACACCTGCGCAGGTTCCGCAGCTAACGCAAGAACCAGCATCGATCTGGAACTGGCTGTCTCCCTGAGAGATAGCTCCTACCGGGCACTCTGGTTCACAGGTTCCGCAGCTTACACAAGAATCAGAAATTACGTATGCCATTGTTATTCCCTCCTTAAAAATATATGAATTGACCCGCTACTGTTTCCAATAGCTTACCTTGTATTCTAATACAAAAATACAGGCATTACAAGCGAAAACACAAAAAACCATGTACTTTAATCAGGACAAAGTAATACAATATAGGACAAATGTATCAAGAAAAAGTAGGCATTTTGGTTGCCTAATTGATATAATTATGAGATAATAGATAGGAAAATCGAATGGTTTTTGAGAGGTTCGGTGAAATATGAAGACAAAAATAACCAAAATAGATCAGGAATCCGGAAACGATGCCGCACTTGAAGAAGCGGCAGAGATTATCCGGGAAGGAGGTCTGGTGGCATTTCCGACAGAGACCGTCTACGGACTTGGAGCGGATGCCTTAAGACCGGAAGCATCAAAGAAGATTTATGCAGCGAAGGGACGTCCTTCGGACAACCCTTTAATTGTACACATTTCAAAGTTTGCGGATTTGGAATCCATTGCAAAAGAAGTGCCGCCGGAGGCAAAAGTATTGGCGGATGCGTTCTGGCCGGGACCGCTTACAATGATTGTGTGGAAGAACGACAGGGTACCTTATGAGACGACAGGCGGAATGGATACCGTTGCAATCCGGATGCCGAATCATAAGACGGCACTTGCACTGATTGAGAAAAGCGGCTGCCTGATAGCGGCGCCGAGTGCAAACACCTCCGGGCGGCCAAGCCCTACGGAAGCGTCCCATGTGGCGCAGGATTTGGACGGAAAGATTCCACTGATATTAGATGGTGGACCGGTGGGAATTGGAATAGAATCTACAATTGTAGACTTGAGCGAAGATGTTCCGATGATTTTGCGACCGGGATACATCACGAAAGAAATGCTTGAGGCGGCGCTTGGAAAGGAAGTGCGCATTGACCCGGGAATTATTGCTGCATCAGCAGATAAAACCGGTGTTGCTGCGACAGGATTAAAACCGAAAGCGCCGGGAATGCGCTATAAACACTACGCACCAAGAGGGGACCTGGTGTTAGTGGACGGCAGGGAAGATGCCGTAATCAAAAAAATCAATACGCTTGTGGGGGAGAAGCAGGCGCAGGGATTAAAAGTTGGGATTATCGCTTCCGATGAGACGAAAGATGCCTATTCGGCAGATTACGTGGTAAGCATCGGGGCAAGGGATGATGAAGATGCCATTGCAAGACATTTATACCGGATTCTGCGGGAGTTTGATGACTGGAATGTGGATGCAATTTATTCCGAGAGTTTTGAAACTCCACGTATCGGTCAGGCGATTATGAACCGCCTTTTAAAAGCAGCAGGGCATCAGGTAATCTATGTATAGAGGGTTTGGAATATGAAACAATATAACAGGATTATATTCGTAGCAGAAAGCGGGACATGCCGGGCACCGATGGCAGCGGGAATTCTTGGACAGTACAGCTTAAAGCATCCGGTCGAAATTCTGACAAGAGGGCTTGTAGTACTGTTTCCGGAACCGTTAAACCAGAAGGCAGAAGCGGTCATGATCAGCAACGGAATCAATATGGAAGGGTTTATGTCTGTGCAGCTTACAGAGGAGGACTTTACCGAGGATACGCTTGTTCTTGTGATGGAGCGTGCACAGTTAGAGAAGGTCTTCGAGAAATTCCCGGAGGCTGACCCGGAGAATGTGCACGTGCTGACCGAGCTGGTGGGGGACGAACTTGAAATATTAGACCCTTACGGTGGAACGCTGCAATCCTATGGATTGTGCTACGAAACACTTCGCAAGACGATACGGAAGCTGGTTTCTTATTTGAACGAGGAGACTTCTGCACAATAAAACAGACAGAAAGGAAAAGATATGTCAAAAGTATTTGTTATGGATCATCCATTGATTCAGCATAAAATCGGAATTATCCGCAGAGAGGAGACTGGCTCTAAGGATTTTCGTACCTTAGTCAGCGAAATCGCAATGCTTATGTGCTATGAGGCGACAAGAGATTTAAAACTCGCAGATGTAGACATACAGACACCGGTCTGCAAGACCACGGTCAAAGAATTAAAAGGAAAAAAACTGGCAGTTGTGCCGATTTTACGTGCAGGTCTTGGGATGGTAGACGGAATGCTTGCTATGATTCCGGCTGCAAAAGTCGGACATATCGGACTTTACCGTGACCCGGAGACCTTAGAGCCGGTAGAGTATTACTGCAAACTGCCGGAGGATTGCGCAAACCGTGAGGTATTCGTCGTAGACCCGATGCTTGCCACCGGGGGTTCTTCTGCGGCAGCAATCCGTATGCTCAAGGAAAAAGGTGTCAAAAATATCCGTTTTATGTGCATTATTGCCGCGCCGGAAGGCGTCAAGCGGATGCAGGAGGAACATCCGGATGTCGATATCTACATCGGAGCACTCGATGACCACCTCAATGACCATGGCTATATTGTACCGGGACTTGGAGACGCAGGAGACCGCATTTTCGGAACAAAATAATTACAGAGGAAATCGCACATACTTATTACCGATTGGAGGAAACACCCTCTGCTCCCACAAGGGTGGTCGCATTTTCCTTCGGAAAACAAGGAGGGTGTATGGGAAAACGTGAAGATTACATTAGCTGGGATGAATATTTCATGGGCGTTGCCATTTTATCCGGATTGCGCTCGAAAGACCCCAATACCCAGGTTGGGGCGTGCATTGTAAGTGAAGACCACAAGATTTTGTCCATGGGTTACAATGGCTTGCCGACAGGCTGTTCTGACGATGAATTTCCGTGGAACAGAGATGGAGAACCCGGCGAGAACAAATATTTTTATACGACCCACAGCGAATTGAATGCGATATTGAATTACCGCGGCGGAAGCCTTGAGGGAGCGACCATTTATGTGACACTGTTCCCGTGCAATGAGTGTGCCAAGGCGATTATCCAGTCGGGAATCAAACGAATCGTTTATGACAGCGATAAGTATGACGGAACACCGGCGGTTGCCGCATCCAAGCGAATGCTTAGGGCAGCGGGAGTGGTGCTTCAGCAGTATGAGCACACAAACCGCGAAGTTCACCTGACGCTGTAGACTGTGGCTGGAAACGGCTGCATGAAGGATTACAACAATGAAAAAATACAATAAGGTTTTTCAGTCGCTCACGCTGATTTTGCAGTTTGGACTCAACATGATTGTACCGATTTTTCTGTGCACCATGCTCGGCGTGTGGCTTGGAAAAAAATATAATATCCCCCTGATAACCGTTCCCCTTTTTATTGTGGGTGCGCTGGCAGGATTTACCAATATTTTTAAAATGGCAAAAAAAATCTATGGACAGGAGGGGGACGATAAGAAAGATGTTAAAAAGACTAAATGATGCATTGCCGGGATTAATCACAGGGATTCTTCTCTATGGGGTTCTGGTGGAACTCATTGGTGTCTGGTTTGCAGAAGATAAGCTCCGTTATACAACGGGACTTCTCATTGGAATTGCACTTGCCTGCGGCATGGCGATTCATATGGCGATGGTTTTACAGGATACAGTTGCGACAGGGGCGGAAGTTTCCTCCCGGATGATTGCACTCAAATCCATCCTGCGTTATGCGGTGGTGGTCGTGGTGTTTGTCGTGATGCTCTACTTTAACCTCGGAAGTCTGCTTACCGGTTTCTTAGGTGTTTTTGGGTTAAAGGTATCTGCGTACCTTTGGCCTGTTGCACATAAATTCCTTTCAAAAATGCAAGGAGATACAGGCGTTTGTGAGACGCCCGAAAAAAGCGAAATCGAAAAGGAGGTGAAATTGTGAATGATGCAATTTTGATGTCATCTAGCGCCGACGATATAGATTTTATGATACATGGTCTGATACCGCTTAAAATCTTTGGACAGGAAGTCTGGATTACAACATCACACGTGTGCATACTGATCGTAATGCTGATTATGCTGATTTTTGCATTTGCGGCAAATCGCAAGATGAAGCATGCCACAGAAGTACCGGATGGATTCCAGAATATTCTGGAACTGCTGGTGGAAAAGCTTGAGGGAATCGTTTACAGTACAATGGGTAAAAAAGCAGCACCTATTTTTGCCAACTATATCTTAACGATTTTCATGTTTATCTTCCTAAGCAATATTTCCGGTCTGTTTGGACTGAGACCGCCGACAGCGGACTACGGTACAACCTTTGCGCTTGGTCTGATAACATTCTTT
The DNA here is from genome assembly GCA_050874345.1 of Roseburia sp. Taxonomy (GTDB): domain Bacteria; phylum Bacillota; class Clostridia; order Lachnospirales; family Lachnospiraceae; genus Roseburia. The sequence continues at coordinate 66,117 of JBNMKM010000011.1, forward strand.
CTGATTCATATTACCCAGTTTAAGAACATTCCTGGGAAACAGATATGGAAAGATATGTGTTCACCACTGCCGCCATGGCTGCCGTTATGGCTGCCTATCAACCTGATAAGCGAGATCGCAGTTCCGATTTCACTGTCACTGCGTTTGTTCGCAAACGTATTGTCAGGAACCGTTATGATGGCGCTTGTCTATGGTCTGCTCAGTAAACTGGCTGTTATCTGGCCGGCAGCATTGCATCTGTATTTTGATTTGTTCTCAGGTGCAATCCAGACATATGTATTCTGTATGCTGACGATGATGTACATTGGACAGAACTATGAAGCAGAGTAACAATTATCACAAAAAGTATATTTTCAGGAGGACATTTTTATGAACATTTCAGGACATGATTTAATTATGGCTTGTTCCGCAATCGGAGCTGGTTTAGCAGTTATCGCAGGTATCGGACCTGGTATTGGACAGGGTATCGCAGCAGGACATGGTGCTGCAGCAGTAGGTAGAAACCCGGGTGCAAAGGGCGATATTATGTCAACCATGCTTTTAGGACAGGCGGTAGCAGAGACCACAGGTCTTTATGGTTTGCTGATTGCCATGCTTTTACTTTTCGTAAAACCGTTAGGCTAAGAAAGGCAGAAAAAATAATCAGAAGGGAGGCCGGTGATAAAGAATGGAATTTCTTTTTGGTCTTGATGCGCAGCTACTCTTTGATACAGCGCTGTTAGCAATTGCCGTATTCTTTCTGTTCCTTGCAATGTCGTATCTGCTGTTTAACCCGGTACGCAAAATGCTGCGTGACCGTCAGGAAAAGATTGCAAATGATATTGACAGTGCAACAAATGACAAGGAAGAAGCTGCAAAATTAAAGGCAGAGTATGAGAGCAGACTTAAAAGTATCGACAAAGAAGCCGAGCAGATTTTAAGCGAAGCTCGTCAGAAAGCAGTTAAAAATGCAGCAGCGATTGAAGCATCTGCAAAAGAAGAGGCTGCACAGATTATCCGCAGCGCAAACGAAGAAGCACAGCTTTCCAAGAAGCGCGCAATGGATGAAGTGAAACAGGAAATGGTAACGGTGGCATCAATGATGGCAGCAAAAGTGGTTGCCGCATCCATCGATACAACGATACAGGATACGCTGGTAGAAGAAACATTGAAAGAAATGGGTGAATCGACATGGCAAAACTAGTATCCAAAACATACGGTGATGCATTGTTTGAGACAGCTTTAGAGAGTGGGAATCTTGATGCCTACTGGGAGGAAGTAAAAGCCGTAAAGACGGCGATGGACGAAAATCCCCAGTTGTTTCAGTTAATGACTCATCCGAAAATTGTAAAAGAAGAAAAAATAAAAATCATCGAAGACATATTTGCAGGAAAAACAATACCGGAAATTGTGGGCTTAATGTGCATGATTGTGGAAAAAGACCATTTTGCACAGATGGGAGAGGTGTTTGCATACTTTATTGACAGAGTCAAGGAGTTTAAGAACATCGGAACTGCATATGTAACTTCTGCGATGCCGTTGTCGGATGCGCAGAAGGCAGCAGTGGAGAAACGTCTCCTTGAGACTACAAAGTACGTGAAGTTTGAAATGCACTATGATGTGGATTCCGCGTTAATCGGCGGAATGGTGATTCGTATCGGCGACCGCGTCGTTGACTCCAGTGTCCGGACAAAGCTCTATGACTTGACACGGGAATTATCAAAAATACAGTTGAAAGCAGGTGAATGCGCTCCATGAATTTAAAACCAGAAGAGATTAGTTCGGTAATTAAAGAGCAGATTAAACGGTATGCAGCGCAGTTAGAAGTAGCTGATGTTGGTACTGTTATCCAGGTAGCAGACGGAATCGCGCGTATTCACGGACTTGACAACGCAATGCAGGGAGAACTTTTGGAGTTCCCTGGAGAAGTTTACGGAATGGTATTAAACCTTGAGGAGGACAACGTTGGTGCCGTATTGCTCGGAAATCAGCGCAACATCAACGAGGGAGATACCGTAAAGACCACCGGACGAGTTGTAGAGGTTCCGGTTGGCGATGCGCTGTTAGGACGTGTAGTAAATGCGTTAGGTCAGCCTATCGATGGCAAAGGACCGATTCAGACAAATAAATTCCGCCAGGTAGAACGTGTGGCATCCGGCGTTATTTCCAGAAAATCAGTAGATACTCCGTTACAGACCGGTATCAAGGCAATTGACTCCATGGTACCAATCGGTAGAGGACAGCGAGAGCTGATTATCGGAGACCGTCAGACAGGTAAGACCGCCATTGCAATTGATACTATCATTAACCAGAAGCATGAAAATGTAAAATGTATCTATGTTGCAATCGGACAGAAGGCTTCCACCGTAGCATCTATCGTGAAGACGTTAGAAGAGTTCGGTGCGATGTCCTACACCACAATCGTGGTTTCAACCGCCAGTGAGCTGGCACCATTGCAGTATATTGCTCCGTATGCAGGATGTGCAATCGGAGAAGAATGGATGGAGAACGGTGAGGACGTTCTGATTGTTTACGATGATTTGAGTAAGCATGCAGCGGCATACCGTACCCTCTCCTTGCTCCTCAAGAGACCACCAGGACGTGAGGCTTATCCGGGAGATGTCTTCTATCTTCATTCCAGATTATTGGAGCGTGCAGCAAGACTTTCCGATAAACTTGGCGGTGGTTCCCTGACCGCATTGCCGATTATCGAAACCCAGGCAGGCGATGTATCTGCCTACATTCCTACTAATGTAATTTCCATTACAGACGGACAGATTTATCTGGAAACCGAGATGTTTAATGCCGGATTCCGTCCTGCCATCAACGCAGGTCTCTCCGTATCACGAGTAGGTGGTTCCGCACAGATTAAGGCAATGAAAAAGATTGCAGCGCCGATTCGTACCGATTTGGCACAGTACCGCGAGTTAGCAGCTTTCTCCCAGTTTGGTTCCGAACTGGATGCAGATACCAGCGAGAAGCTTGCACAGGGTGAAAGACTCAAGGAAATCTTAAAGCAGCCACAGTATCAGCCAATGCCGGTAGAGAAGCAGGTTATGATTATCTATGCGGCAACGAAGAAGTACCTGATGGACATCCCGGTAGACAAGATTCTTTCCTTTGAGAAAGAGCTGTTCGATTATATTGATACCAAGTATCCGGAGATTCCGGAGAGTATCCGTACCACAAAAGTAATGGATGAGGATACCGAGAAGAAACTTGTGACAGCCATCGAGGAATGTAAAAAGACATTTTTGAAATAAAACGGTAGAAAGGCGGTGTGCAGATTATGGCATCCATGAGGGACATAAAGCGAAGAAAAAGCAGCATACAAAGTACCCAGCAGATCACAAAAGCCATGAAGCTGGTTTCTACCGTTAAACTGCAGAAAGCAAGAAACCGGGCAGAGCAGACGAATCCATATTTTAATTATATGTATCAGACGGTTTCATCCATGCTGGCAAAATCGGGAAATGTGAATCATCCTTATCTGAAAAAAGGAGATTCCACACGCAAGGCAGTGGTTGTGATTACTTCCAACCGTGGACTTGCGGGAGGCTACAATACTAACGTTGTAAAGATGGTAACCGGAGATACGTCACTTGCAGCAGAAGATGTAGATATCTACGCAATCGGTGGCAAAGGACGTGAGATGTTAGAGCGGCGCGGCTATTCCATTAAGGAAGACCGCTCCGATATCATCGAGTCTCCTGCCTATGCGGACGCTGCAGCACTCTGTGCGCAGATTCTTGAGGCATATGCAAAGGGAGAAATCGGTGAGATTTATCTGGTGTATACCCATTTTAAGAACACGGTAAGCCATGAGCCGAAACTGTTAAAGCTGCTTCCGGTGGAATTTTCCGAGGAGGAGATTGCACAGGCATCGGATACGAATGTGCTTATGAACTATGAGCCAAACGAGGAAGAAGCATTGGATATGATTATTCCGAAGTATATCACAAGTCTGTTTTACGGCGCACTTGTGGAGGCGGTTGCCAGTGAAAACGGAGCCAGAATGCAGGCAATGGATTCTGCAACCAGCAATGCAGAGGATATGATCAGTGATCTGTCGCTGAAGTATAACAGAGCACGTCAGGGTTCCATCACGCAGGAGCTGACGGAGATTATCGCAGGAGCTTCCGCGATTTCTTAATGCTTTTTAGATACTTGCAGCAACTACAATATTTAAGAATAAAAACAAGGAGAACAATGAGCGATGGCAAATAATATAGGTAAGATTACCCAGATTATCAGTGCCGTTCTGGACATTAAGTTCACAGAAGGCAATCTGCCGGAGATCAACGAAGCAATCAAGGTTCCGTTAAAAGACGGAAAAGAGCTGGTTGTGGAAGTTGCGCAGCATCTGGGTGATGACATAGTACGCTGTATCGCGATGGGACCGACCGATGGTCTTGTGCGCGGTATGGATGCAATCGCTACCGGAGCGCCTATCAGTGTACCGGTCGGAGAGAATACCCTTGGACGTATGTTTAACGTACTGGGAGATCCGATTGACGAGGTAGCAGCGCCGGTTGTGGAAGAAAAATGGCCGATTCACAGACCGGCTCCGGCATTTGAGGAGCAGGCGACTTCCCAGGAAATGTTAGAGACGGGAATCAAAGTCGTAGACCTTCTCTGCCCGTATCAGAAGGGTGGAAAAATTGGTCTGTTCGGTGGTGCCGGTGTAGGAAAGACCGTATTAATCCAGGAGCTGATTCACAACATCGCTACGGAGCACGGTGGATTTTCCGTATTTACAGGTGTAGGAGAGCGTACCCGTGAGGGTAATGACCTTTACTATGAAATGAAAGAATCCGGAGTTATTGATAAGACCACCATGGTGTTCGGACAGATGAACGAGCCGCCAGGAGCACGTATGCGTGTTGCATTAACCGGTCTTACGATGGCAGAATATTTCCGTGATAAAGGTGGAAAGGATGTGCTGTTATTCATTGACAACATTTTCCGATTCACACAGGCAGGTTCCGAGGTATCCGCACTTCTTGGACGAGTACCGTCCGCAGTAGGATATCAGCCGACCTTACAGACAGAGATGGGTGCGCTTCAGGAGCGTATCACATCTACAAAGAACGGATCTATCACATCTGTACAGGCAGTTTACGTGCCGGCGGACGACTTGACAGACCCGGCTCCGGCAACGACTTTCGCACATCTCGATGCAACGACCGTATTGGATCGTTCCATCGTAGAGCTTGGTATCTACCCGGCGGTAGATCCGTTAGGTTCCACCTCACGTATTCTTGACCCACGTATCGTAGGACAGGAGCACTTTGAGGTTGCCCGCGGCGTTCAGGAGATTTTACAGAAATACAAAGAACTGCAGGATATCATTGCAATTCTTGGTATGGACGAGCTGTCAGAGGAAGATAAACTCGTTGTAAGCCGTGCAAGAAAGGTTCAGAGATTCCTTTCCCAGCCGTTCTCTGTTGCAACCCAGTTTACCGGTCTCGAAGGAAAATATGTTCCAATCGCAGAGACAGTACGTGGTTTCAAGGAGATTCTGGAAGGCAAGCATGACGATGTGCCGGAAAGCTTATTCTTAAATGCCGGAACTATTGACGAAGTTCGAGAGAGAATGAATTAGTTTTTTGCGGAAGGAAGAGTGAGTATGGCAGAGGAAACCAGGAACTTTAAAGTGGAAATCATTACACCGGACCGCATTTTTCATCAGGGAGAAGCGGCAATGATTGAATTCAATACAGCCGCAGGTGAAATCGGTGTGTATAAGAACCACATTCCGCTTACCACAGTTCTTGCGCCGGGAGTGGTCAAAATCCACAACGACGGACAGGAAGATGTGATTGCAGCGGTACATTCCGGGTTTGCAGAGATTCTGCCGGATAAGGTAACATTGCTGGCAGAAACCGCAGAATGGCCGGAGGAAATTGACAAGGCGCGCGCAGAAGCTGCAAAAGAGCGTGCAGAAGAGCGTCTTGCCCACAGGACAGAGTCCATTGATGTAAAACGTGCTGAATTTGCACTTCGCAAAGCACTTGTGCGAATTAATATTGCAAAATAGGCGTAAAAGGGCTTGTAGAAAAATCCCTTAACAAGAATTGCCCAGACTGTAAAGTCTGGGCAATTCTTGTATATACGGAAAAAAATATTTTTAGAAGCACATCAAAAATACAAAATTATTCTTCAATAGAATCTTCTATTATTTCAAACAAATCTCCAATAGGACACTTTAGAATTTTAGATAATTTATCAAGATTTTCAAATTTTATAGAAGAAGTTTCATTCATAACCATGCGATTAAAATTCTGGTAACTTAAATCCATCTGTTTATAAAGCCAGTATTTCGTATGATTCTGTTCCTCTAAAATTTCCAAAATTCGTAATTGAACCATGTAAGCCTCCTTGATTTAGAAATTATAACGAAAATCTAATGGTTGCATAATTGATGTACGCAGTATATAATGTGTACATTAGATACAATTTATGAAAGGGAGAGAAAAGTAATGAGAAATTGGAAAAGATTTTTATGTGTTGCAATGGCAGCTATGCTTTCATGTCCATTAGTTAATGTACATGCAAGCGAACCGGAAGAAACGTTGACATTAAAAATGGAAGCAGAAGCGTGGATGACAGAGGAAACTGTAGATACTGAATCTACGGAACTTACAGGAGATACACAAGAAGTAATCCCAGAGGATACGGAAGAAGTGATTTGGGAGGACACAGAAGAGATAATTCAGGAAGACACAGAAGAAGCAATTCAGGAAGATACAGAAGAGATAATCGAGGAAGACACAGAGGAAATATCGCAGGAAGAAACTCTGGAGGACACAGAAGGGGTAACAGAAGATACAGAGACAGCGTTGCAGGAGGAAGTAGAAGCTGTTTTGAACACTACAAATTCAAAACAACCGGAGAACCCTGTTTATAACAAAAAAACAGATACTACCAAGTGGTCTTACGTGTATTTTGGCAGATATGTGCAGAATAGGGTAACAGGGGATGACCTTGATGACAGCATTATAAATGCAAACTATAACAAAAATGGGGATGCTGTGGTTAATGGAGTGAAATATCGTAGGGTAGATTGTGGGTCAGGAAAATGGAGGTATTATAGTTATGACCCGATTAAATGGAAGGTAATGAAAAATGATGGAAATACGTTATTACTAATTACAGACCAGGCACTTTTTTATAAGTATGCAGGAACCAGCACATATGATGTATCCAATATACGCTCTATGTTAAATGGTTATGACGAATCTGAGAATGACAGAAATGAAGATTATTCTCAAAAAGGTGTAAATTTTTTACAGATGGCATTTTATGAGACAGAAGAGAATATTATACAATTAGCTCCACTGCAACTGAAGAAGGTTGAAATACAGGATTTGGTTAGAATACCATATGCAGAGGAGTACTTTTCACCGGAATTTGGATATGCGGATTCAGATGATAGTGATACTCAAAGGAGTGTGATATCTGACTATGCCTGGGACTATGAATATAATATTGGCACGGATGATAAGTTCTATGAGGGAAAAAGCATATGTGTATATAACGATGGAAGTTTGTCGGATCGTTTATTTGTTTGTCCTGTTATCAAAATCAGTATAGACTCAGATTTATGGTCTATGGAATGTCCGCAGACTTCATTTGAAGCACAAAGCTTGGATTCTGCAAGTATTAGTGTCACACTGAAAAAAAATAGCTACATTTATGATGGTAATGCAAAAGAGCCAACAATTACGGTAAAAGATGGAAATGAGATACTGACACAGGATATAGATTATACAATGACGTATCAAAATAATGTACAGGCAGGCACGGCAGCGGTGCGCATTGACGGAACCGGTGACTATGTTGGAAGCAAAACCGTATATTTTACAATAGAAAAGGCGAACCAAACAATTACAGTAAATACAAATATTACAAAAAAAGTTACAGATAAAAAATTTAAACTTGGCGCACAATTAACAACAGGAAATGGGGCACTTTCCTATCAGTCAGATAATACTGCGGTTGCAAAAGTCGACCGCTATGGCAATGTTACAATTTGTGGTGGAGGTGTTGCAAATATTACGGTGACTGCAAAGGAAACAGACATCTATAAGACAGCATCAGCCGCAGTAACGTTGACTGTGGAAAAAATAAAACCGACATTAGAAATAGAAAAAACAAAATTTACAAAGGTATATGGAGACAAAGCATTTTGGATTGAAGCTGAGCCGAAGGAAGATGTAGATATTACGTTTACATCAAATAATAAAAAAGTTGTAACTGTAAATGGAGAAGGAAAAGTTTCCATAAAAGGGTGTGGTACTGCATCAATTACGGTTAAAACCGTAGCTGACAATCGGTATGACAGTGTGAAAAAAACGGTTAAGATTACAGTAAAGCCTAAAAAGAGTGCCATTACATCGGGAACTTCCAAGAAAAAAAATCAAATTGCCTTAAAGTGGAAAAAAGACAGTAACGCAAGTGGATATGAGATTGTATATTCTTATAATGGGAAAAGTAAAAAAATAGATGTCAAGAAAAACAGTACAACTTCGACTACAATTAAAAAGCTGAAAAGTAAAAAGACATATTCTGTTAAAATCAGGGCTTACAAAAAGGTGGATGGAAAGAAAATATATGGAGATTATTCAAAGACAAAAAAAATTAAAGTAAAATAGTAATTGATAATTGGCTCCTGATTGAAAATTCAGGAGCCAATTTGTAGATTTAGGAGTGATATGCTATGCATAGTTTGTGAAGAAGAGCATCGTTGTTATGTGGAACTGCCTATTCAGGATACAGATGCTTTTTAATTTCTTCTTCCACCAGATTCTCGCCGATAACGATAATGACTTCCTGCCCGTTTGCAATCGGGCGGATGGTAATCTGCTCGTGGGTTGCGTTTAATTCCAGCCAGCTTCCGGTATCGGTCAGAAGAAAGCCCTTGATGCGGAAAATATTCCCGCAGGCGGTATCCGTCATAAGTGCTTCCGTCACCGTGCGAAGTGCCGTTTCCGGCAGGCGCACATTTAAGAAATAAAGCGATGTGAAAGCCTTTCTCGAATCAAACCAGAGCTTGGCAGCGGATTCATTTTTATAACCACTGTCGGAGATGGCTTTAAAGTCCGCCTCCGTCAGCGTTTCCCAGTCCTTTGCAATGATTTCATCCGAAAGTCTTCTCTTGCAGCCGAAATGCTCTAAGGCACCGTTTAGATGGGAAATAGTTTTTGTAATTGTTTCCTCGGAAACATCCTGGCATTTACTCAGAAGTATGGTTCCAGCGGGGGCAAGCTGGGAAGCAAGAAGATATTCCGATTCCTCGGAGAGGTGCTCCTCAAGCCCGGCATCGGCAATCGTGATGACGCTTCCAATTTCATACCAGCGGTCTAAGGGTTCCTCGTGGAGAAGGTCAAAAAACTCATCCACATCAAAGATTCCGGACGGTTCCACCAGAACGCGGTCATAACCGCACATCCCCATCGAAATCAGTTTCGTCTTAAAACGTCTTCTGTGGCAGTCCTCGTCGCAGCCGCCTGCAATCATCTCAAGTTCGCAGTGTTCCCCCATCAAATCCTGTAACAGCATCATATCGACATTGACGGCACCAAAATCATTCTCAAGAATACAGATATTAAGCCCTGCATCCATCAGATATCTGGCGTATTTTTTCAGAAATGTGGTTTTCCCGGAGCCGAGAAAACCGGTAATCAAATCTACTTTTATCATAAAGGTGTCCTTTCCAATCTGTGTTGCGGCACAATCGTCCGAGAACATTATAGACCGCAAAAGCATTGAAAGCAATCGTGCGAAAGGAGCACTTATTTTCTAATTTTTATCAACTGGGCATTGACCGATTCCGGGAAGCCCTCCGGCATCGAACTGCCTGCCATGGCAAATAAGGTTTCCAACGTGGAGTTCTTCATCATATTATACATGCCTTCGTCTTTCTCAAACTTCATGCCGGTGGAAAGGTGGATTGCTTCCTGTAAAAGGGAGAAAGCTTCCTCGTTCTGTGCAATGTCGGCGATGGTGTCCCGGATGCTGTAGCGGTCGGCAGGAAATTCCATCGGGGCGGTCAAATCCAGATTTCCGGCGAGCTTGAACCAGTTTGCAACGCCCTCGGCGCGCTCGTTGACTTCCGGAAGCGTGTAGATTTCAGGTTCTTTCTCGACCTTTTCCAGAGAAATGCAGTCTTTTATGGCATCCGGCTTTGTCTGTGTTCCGGCAAGTGCCGTGATGCTGTTAAAACCGTCCTCCAGGGCGACAGAAAAAACTGCGATGTGGTCTGAAACTGCACAGACGCCCATGAGTTTTCGGTTTACAAACAGGGAGACATAAGGCTCGTTGGTGTAAACCTTTATCTGCGTCTGTTCCCCGGCGCGCTTTGCATAGCGGCGTCCGGTGATATGCACCATCGGTTTGTCGCTCCAATATGCCTGGTAAATATAGAAGCTGTCCTTGCGGATTTTCCGGTCCATCGTGACAAGCCCTTTATTGTTGCGTCCGGCAACGCCACCCTCATTTCTGGCAGCACAGCCAAAATCAAACATATTCCAGACATGGGTCGACCAAAGCCATGGGCGTTCCGTTAAAATTTTTGCCATATGCTCGTGGTACTCTGCCTGATATTCCTCCGAATAATCCTTGCAGGCAGGGTTTGCACCGTGATAGGTGAGGATGCCCTCGCAGCCGTACTCAGAAAGTCCCAGACAGATATCGGGATGATTGGCATGATACTCGTCAAGCCATGCCTCGTTGTCCGTGTATTTGCCGCCGTACCAGCCGAAGTAGTGATTATAACTCTCGACATCTGTAATACCATGCATCGGGCCGTCGACAGGTGTCATGGACACGTGCGCAATCGTGGTGAGACGGGTCGGGTCTAACTCTTTGGCGAGTGTATTTAAGGCAACATGATTTTTCACAAGCTGCTCTGAGATACCGCCGATCAGGATTTCGTTGGAAATTCCCCAGAAGCAGATGGAGCTGTGGTTAAAATTCTGGAAAATCAGTTCTTCTAACTGGTGCACACAGTTTTCATGGGCGGCTGGGTCTTCGCTCATCGCCGTGATAAACGGAATTTCTGCCCAGACCACGAAGCCAAGCGCATCGCAGGCGTCATAGAAAACATCGGCGTGCTGATAGTGTGCGAGGCGGATGGTGTTTGCACCAAGTTCCTTGATGATGCGGGCATCCTCGTAGTGCTCCTCTGCCGTTAAGGCATTTCCGTGGTAGAGCAAATCCTGATGACGGCTGACACCGCGGAGTGGTGTTGGAACACCGTTTAAGAGAAATCCCATCTGCGGGTCACAGGAGAAGGTGCGGACACCGTGGCGTGCAGAGATTTCATCGCAGACCTCATTGCGGCGCAGAAGCGTTGCCTTCACCGTGTAGAGATAAGGATGCGCGGTGTCCCAGAGCTTCACATCCGGAAGATAGAGTGTGATTTTGGTATCGGAAGCAGGACAAACGCCGGATGCAACTTCATGAGGGGAGGGCGCAAGTTCCGGTGCTTTGCCATTCATGACGGTTTCAGTGTAATCAACTGCATCTGTAATAGAATAAAGTACCGTATAATCTTCACTGGCATTGACCAGATAGGTCTCAATCGTGACGAGGGCACCTCCGTCTGCAACGGGCTTCGAGGTTACCTTGATGCCGGAGGCACCATAGTAATCTAACGTGAAGTGCGTGTCCGGCACACTGATGAGATTGACGCCGCGGTAGAGACCGCCGTAAAAGGTAAAATCTGCCGCCTGCGGGTAAACATTGCTTTTTTCCTCATTGGAGCACTCGATGACCAGGAGATTATCGTCCGTGTCCTTTAAGGTTTCGGTTAAGTCAACCCGGAATGCAGAGTAGCCGCCCTCGTGGGTGGTCAGTTTTTTCCCATTTAAATAGACTGCCGCCTGCTGTCCTGCCGCCGGAATGTCAAGGTATGTTTTTCCGCCGGAGAGAGGCTGGTGAAGGGGCGCAAGCTTACGGCTGTAGCACGCCGTCGTGCGCAGATACGAGCCGTTTCCGTCGTGCCCGTCAATCGCGTTCCAGGTGTGGGGCAGCGTAACGGTTTGGGACTGTTTGGAGTGGGAGCCGTAGGCTCCGATGGAAAAATTCCAGTTATCGTTGATGGGAATGATTTTTCGCATAAAATACCTCTTTTTCTGATTCTCGTTTCTGATTTTATTTTACGCGTGCAATAGGGCAAAGTCCATGCCTTATAAAAATTTAACAATTGCCGCGTTTCTATCTATTTTTGCGAAAAAACAGAGGAATCATACCTGTTTTAAAAAGAAGTAAAAAACATATTGACATTTTCCCAGGAAGTGGTATAGTTTAATTATCATTTGAACAAATGAACAAATGTTAATATGAATAAGACAACAGACGGTATATTTCATACATGAATCTGTTGTTATAAATCAAAAAGAAAAGGAGAACATACTATGAAAAAGACTTACAAAATCGAGGTAGACTGTGCAAACTGTGCAAACAAAATGGAGGAAGCTGCAAAGAAGACAGCAGGCGTTGCAGATGCAAGCGTAAACTTCATGACCTTAAAAATGAGCGTTGAATTTGCAGAAGGTGCAGAACCGAAGGCTGTTATGGAAGATGTATTAAAAGCATGCCGTAAGGTTGAGCCGGACTGCGAAATCTTTTTCTAAACCATATAAAAAGGAGGCGTGCGTATGACGCGGAAACAGAAAAAAGTCCTGATCCGTATAATACTTGCTGCGGCACTGATCCTTGCATATAAAGTAATCTTTCATTTTTTCCCGCTGAACGGGTATGTGGAACTGGCGCTTTATATGATTCCGTATCTGATTATCGGCTATGATATTTTACAGAAAGCGGTGAAAGGCATCTTAAACCGCCAGGTATTTGACGAGAATTTCCTGATGGCGGTCGCAACCGTCGGTGCGATTGTACTCGGTGAGTACGTTGAGGGTGTTGCGGTTATGCTGTTTTACCAGATTGGCGAGCTGTTCCAGAGCTATGCGGTTGGAAAGAGCCGCAAGAATATCAGTGAGCTGATGGATATTCGTCCTGATTATGCAAATATCGAAGTGGACGGTGAACTGACCGAGGTAGACCCGGATGAGGTCGAGGTTGGTTCTGTAATTGTAGTAAAACCGGGAGAAAAGATTCCGATTGACGGTGTGATTGTGGAAGGACATTCCTCTTTGAACACCAGTGCACTGACCGGAGAGAGTCTTCCGAGGGAAGTGGCAGAGGGCGAGGAGGTTATCAGCGGAAGCATCAATATGACCGGACTGCTGCGAATCCGGACAACGAAAGAATTTGGAGAGTCCACGGTTTCCAAAATTCTCGACCTGGTGGAAAATGCCAGCTCAAAGAAGTCACGTTCTGAGAATTTTATTACAAAATTTGCCAGATATTACACTCCGGCAGTATGCTACAGTGCGTTAGCACTTGCAATCCTTCCGCCGCTTGTGAGAATGTTATTCCTCTCCATGTCACCGGATTGGGCAGACTGGATTATGAGAGCGCTGACCTTCCTTGTTATCAGTTGCCCGTGTGCACTTGTCATCAGTATTCCGCTCAGCTTCTTTGCCGGAATCGGCGGTGCAAGCGATGCCGGAATTCTGATTAAAGGTTCGAACTATCTGGAAACCTTAGCAGAAACGAAATATGTAGTATTTGATAAAACCGGAACCATGACACAGGGTGTGTTTGAGGTGACCGGAGTGCATCACAATGAAATGCCAGAGGAGAAGCTGCTTGAGTATGCGGCGCTTGCGGAGAGTTATTCTTCCCACCCAATCAGCCGCAGCTTACAGCGTGCCTACGGAAAAGAGATTGACAAGACACGTGTGACAGAGGTTGAGGAAATCAGCGGACACGGCGTCACCGCGAAGGTGGACGGCATACCGGTTGCAGCCGGAAATGATAAGCTGATGGAGCGCCTTGGAATTGCCTGCAATGACTGTCATTCTGTTGGAACCATTATCCATATGGCGGTAAATGGCACCTATGCCGGACATATTGTTATCTCGGATATCATCAAGCCGCATGCAAAGGAAGCCATCAAGGCATTAAAGGCAGCAGGCGTGAAGAAAACCGTCATGCTGACAGGCGATGCCGACCGCGTGGCACAGAGCGTTGCCAAAGAGCTTGGCATCGACGAGGTGCACAGCGAACTGCTTCCGGCAGATAAGGTTTCAATTGTAGAAAAACTGTTGGGCGAGAAGGGCGCAAAAGAAAAACTTGCCTTTGTCGGTGACGGTATCAACGATGCTCCGGTATTATCCCGTGCGGATATCGGAATTGCGATGGGGGCACTCGGCTCGGATGCAGCCATCGAGGCTGCGGATATCGTGCTGATGGACGATGACCCGTTAAAGATTTCCAAAGCAATCCGTATTTCAAGAAAATGTCTGCGGATTGTATATGAGAATATCTACTTTGCAATTGGGGTTAAGTTAATCTGTCTCCTGCTTGGCGCACTTGGAATTGCCAATATGTGGGCAGCCATCTTTGCAGACGTGGGCGTTATGGTGATTGCCGTATTAAACGCAATCCGGGTTCTTGCAACGAAAAAACTCTGATAAAAAGTTCTCTGATAATAAAAAAGGATATCTGCCCTGGCAGATATCCTTTTTGGTTGCAAAAAACATACCACTGTTTTACAATAAAGTAGTAACGAAGGAAAATTTTACACAGGGAGAAAGGATTGTAAAATGGGGTCAATTAAAAACAGAATCAGCATATTTGTAGGAGCAAGTCTGTTAGCTGTCATTTTAATCTGCCAGTTTGTCAGCACGTATACATTGAATAGGAATCTGTCAGACAGTATTTCAGATTATGTCGAGATGGAGGCGGATACAAAGGCGGACGTAGTCAATGCCTGGCTTAATAATCAGGCGGAGACGGTAAACCAGATGGCACAGGCGGCGATGGCGCTTGGGGCAAAGGATAAGGCGAAGATACAGGAATATCTTGGAACGTGTCTGGCGCAGAATGAGAATGCCCTGATGTATTATATGTGCTATGAAGATGAGACAACCGCATATATGGCGGGTGGGGATACCCTGTCAATTAATGTAACAGAGCGTGACTGGTGGAAACAGGCGGTTGGCCAGCAGACATTAATCTATACAGACCCGTATCAGGATGCGGCAACCGGGCAGATGGTGGTATCAATTGCAGCACCGCTTAAGGCAGACGGGGTACAGTGTGTATTATTAGCAGATTTTAATCTGACGGTACTGGTAGACCTTATCAATCATATTGATTCCAACGAAAATATACACGGATTCCTTCTAGCGGGTGATGGAAGTGTAATCGTGCATGAAAATGAGGCATTTCTTCCGACGGAAAACGGCAGTACCAATCTTGGAGAGGCTCTTGGGATTGATATTTCAGCAGGCAGTCTGAACAAAATGAAGGAATATGACGGAAGCGACCGGTTTGTGCATATATCTACAATTGAAGAAACAGGCTGGAAGCTTGGAATCACAGAAAATGTTTCGGTTGTGTCAGCACGTCTGATGAAAAACATACTGACGATTGCATTGCTTGGATTGATATTGTTAGCAGCGTCTGTTCTTGCAACAGGGCTTTTAATTGGAAAATGCCTAAAACCGGTAAAATATATGAAGGACTTCATCATTGACCGTATTATTGGGCGTGAAAATGCCACCAGGCAGAGAGATGAGGTCAAAGAAATTCAGCAGCTGATTGATACGATGCAGCAGAACTTCATTGGAACGATACGTCAGGCAAAGAGCATAACTGCAAATGTAGATGAAAAAATGACAGGAACCAGTGAAAAAATCGGGGCAATCAATAAGAATATCACGGACATCAGCGCAAAGGTGGAAGAAACCGGAGAAAGTATTCAGACACAGGGGAATTCCATTTCCGGAATTAATACGACCTGCAGTGAGGTTGCGGAGTCTGTAGATGAACTTGCACAGCAGGCGCAGAATATCTCAGAGCGTGCCAGTGATATTATTGAGCGGGTCAACCGGATTGTGCCCGAAATTATTGCAGATAAGAAAAATGCAGTACAGATTGCAACAGAAAGCAGGAAGAAACTCGAAGGTGCAATTGCACAGGCTGCAGTTATCAAGGAGATTACAACTGTAACGGCGGCAATCAAAGAAATTGCAGACCAGACGAACCTCCTGGCGTTAAATGCGAGCATTGAGGCAGCGCGGGCAGGAGAGGCAGGAAAAGGTTTTGCGGTTGTTGCTGAGGAAATTAAAAAATTAAGTGAAAGTACGAATGAAGAGATTGAAAAGGTAAATGCGCTTACAGGGAAAATTCTTGCAAGTGTGGATGTACTGAGCGAAGAGAGCCGGGGAATTGTCGGGTTTATAGATACAAAAGTAATGTCCGATTACGATAAGTTAGAGCATCTTGCAACCAGTTACCGGGATGATGCAACTTACTATGAGTCGGTCAGTACAGAACTTGGGGCATCCAGCGAGGAATTGAGTGCAAGTATTGAAGATATTGTAAACTCACTCGGGGAGATTGCAGACGGGCAGAATCAGCTCAATACAGCAATGGAAGTTATTACGGAAAATCTTACAAAGATTACCGGTGCCAGTGATGACGTGGCAGAAGATACAAGACAGGTGTTAAAAGAGGTAATTGACCTGAACGAAACGGTAAAGAATTTTAACATATAAATATATAAACATATAAACATATAAATATCTGTAAGTCCTGTCTGAAAAAGGTTGCATTTCGCAAAAGGGAGTGCTATAATAAGTAAACAATTTAGCGCTTTAAAGCGTTGGTGCAGAAAAGAAAGATAGGAGATATACGTAAACGATGAAAGAAATTGCAAGTTTGATGGAATACCGTTCCGGTGTAAAAGTAGTAGATGCAACACTGCGCGATGGGGGACTGGTAAATGATTTTTATTTTACAGATGAATTTGTAAAAGACTTATACCAGGCAAACGTCAAAGCGGGTGTCGACTATATGGAGTTTGGATATAAAGCAGACAAAGAAATGTTTGATGAGAAGCAGTTCGGAAAATGGAAGTTCTGCAAGGACGAGGATATTCGTGCCATTGTAGGTGACAACAACACGGACTTAAAGATTGCGGTCATGGCAGATGTTGGACGCTGTAACTATAAAGAGGATATTCATGACAAGGAAGAGAGCCCGATTGACCTGATTCGTGTAGCAACTTACCTCAATACAATTCCAGCAGCGGCAGATATGATCGAAGATGCTGTAAAAAAAGGCTATCAGGCAACCTGCAATATTATGGCAATCTCCAATGCACAGGAGTCTGATTTAAAGGTGGCACTTGATATTCTCGGTAAGACGCCAGTGGAAGTATTTTATATTGTGGACAGCTTCGGGGCACTTTATCCGGAACAGATTGCGCGTATTGCAGACATTTATATGGAAGCTGCAGCAAAGTACGGCAAGAAGGTTGGAATTCACGCACACAACAACCAGCAGCTTGCATTTGCCAACACGATTGAGGCAGTTGGAGACGGTGTGGACTGGCTGGACGCAACCTATGCTTCAATGGGACGCGGGGCAGGAAACTGCGCAATGGAGCTTTTACTGGGCTTTCTGCGCAATCCGAAGTACGACGTATACCCGGCAATCCGTTTTATCGAGAATCATATGACGAAGTTAAAGGAAGAGGGCGTTGTCTGGGGTTATGATTTACAGTACCTCATGACCGGGCTTTTGAACCAGCATCCAAGAACCGCAATCCAGTTTACGAAGGAGAAACGAAACGACTATTCTGCATTTTACAAAGAAGTAGTGGCACTGGATTAAGAAAAACTTAAGAAAAATTAAAAAATTTTTCCATGAAATCACCTGGAGAAAAAGTATATAATAGGAGCGCCTTGGGGGAGAAGGAGTTCTTATATGAAAAAATTATATTTGGCAGCAATTGTCTATCTGTATCTTCCGTTTGTAGTGTTTTTATTCGGTTGGACAAGGCTTTTAGTTGCGCTTCCGGTAACCCTTTTGACGGGAGTGGCGCTGTACCTCTGTTATCGCAGGCTGACTGCGGAACTGTCCGATACCATTCACTTTGGACGGTTAGAGCTTTTGCTTTTGTTTATCCTGTTTTTTGGACTCTGTGTCGTTGGAGGCGGCGGAGATTTGTTCATTCAGGATGGAGACTGGCACAAGCACCATGCGATTTTGTACTCGTTAGTAGATTATGACTGGCCGGTGCAGTACAGCGGAGATGTGCTTTTGACCTATTATCTTGGGCAGTACATCGTGCCGGGATTTATCGGAAGACTTTTCGCAGGTTCCCATGTGGCAGCCATATGGGCGCAGACGGTCTGGAATGCACTTGGATTATGGATTGCGTATCTGTTTACCTGTCAGTATTTAAAGGTGACGGGAAAATGGAAACGGTTTTTCGTATTCTGTATTTTTGTTTTGTGGAGCGGGGCAACGAACCTCGGTAGTTTCGTATACCAGGCGCTCGGAAACGATGCATCCCTCTGCTCTTATAAATGGATTGATTTAAACCGGGTGAAGGTGCACTTTGCATCGAACTTTGATGCCATCCGTGGCGCGTTCCAGCATGTGGTGACACCGTGGATTTGCACCGCCATCTTTTTGAATCATAAAAAAGAAATTGCGGCATATGTCATGCTTGCACTGCCGCTTTTGTTTTCCGCGACATTTGGATTTGTCTATTTTGCACTGATTCTTGTCGTGTATGCTGTATACGAGTTTGTGCGGAATAAGGAGAAGTCAGGTGTCATCCGGCAGATTTTTTCGCCGGAAAATCTGCTGCTTCTGCCACTTACAGCGGTGACGCTTATCTATATGGGCGGAAATATTTTCGGGGACAAGCCGGGTGTGGTTGGTTTAGACCTGTTAAATATGTTTTATTTCCGGGACTTTTACCTGATTTTTATCGCAGTGGAATTTGTTCTTTATGCCGTGTTTTTATTCCGGGAGCACCGGAAGGATTTTCTGTTTTATGTGATACTCGGGGAGCTTTTGCTGATGCCGTTTATCAGCCTTGGAATGTTTAACGACCTGTGTTCAAGGGGAAGCATTCCGGCACGGTTTATTCTGATGGTTTACTGTATTGAGCAGATTTTTAAGTACGGGGCAAAGAACTGGAGAAATTTTGGAATTGCACTGATTTTCCTGATTGGTGCGTGGAATACGCTCGATGAGATGCACGTGGTGGTGATTACGTCATTTGAATACGGAATCGGCAGTGAAAAGAACATCAATGATAAGATAAAAACGTTTGATGGATACGCTGAGAACCCGACAAAACGGGCGGATGAGGCGTACAACTATTATACGTTGCATTACAGCGAGTCGCTATTTTATAAGATAGCGCGGAGGTAAATAGGAAAAAGAGAAGCAGAGCAGTGATTTTGTAAAAAATGCACAAAATCACTGCTCTATTTTTGTGACTGAAAATGACGGATTATGATTGACTGTGACGGAAAGTGAAGCTATAATACAGTCATAAGTTGAACGGAAATGAATGAAGTTGACCGAAATTGGAGGAATAGATATGCTGACAGAGGAAAGATTTGCAAGGATTTTAACCATACTAGAACGTATGGGAAGTGTTACGGTTCAGCAGCTTATGACAGAACTGGATGCTTCAGAATCCACCATCCGCCGCGACCTGAACGCTCTTGACACAGCGGGGCAGCTCACAAAGGTTCACGGAGGGGCAATTGCAAAGACTACAGCTTACAGTACCATGGATGATGAGGTGGTACACCGTAAGGAACAGAACAAGGAAGCGAAGGCGCGGGTAGCGAAATATGCGGCGGGATTAATCGAGCCGGGAGATTTTGTTTATCTGGATGCCGGAACGACAACCGAGCAGATGATTGATTATATTGAAGTGAAGAATGCAGTGTTTGTCACAAATGCGATTACCCATGCAAGGTTGCTTTCCGAGAAAGGCTACACCGTCTATATCCTTGGCGGGGAATTTAAAGCCGTCACGGAGGCAATCGTCGGAGAGGAAGCAGTTGCCTCATTGGATAAATATAATTTTACAAAAGGCTTCTGGGGCACAAATGCAGTGAGTCTTACAAAAGGATTTTCCACACCGGAGCCAAAGGAAGCATTAGTAAAGAAGCGTTCCATGGAAAATTGCAGAAAGCGTTATGTATTAGCGGATGCAAGCAAGTTTAATAAAATTTCCAATGTGACCTTTGCAGGATTTGAGAGTGCTGATATTTTAACGACAGACCTTACGGCAGGGGTTTATCTGGAGAGAGCGAATGTAATAAATTTGTAAATTTATAAATTTATAGAGGAAAGGAGCGAAACACAATGATTTACACCGTAACTTTTAATCCTTCGCTGGATTACATCGTAACCGTTCCGGGGTTTACCTGTGGACGCACCAACCGGACAGCGGAAGAAAAGATTTTCCCAGGCGGAAAAGGTGTCAACGTTTCGATGGTGTTAAAAAACCTTGGAATTGACAGCACCGCACTTGGATTCTATGCCGGATTCACCGGGCAGGAGCTAAAGCGCCTGATGGAACAGAAGGGCGTTTCGGCAGATTTTATTCCGGTGGAGGATGGAATCACCCGCATCAATGTCAAAATCCGTGGCGAGGAAGAATCTGAAATTAACGGACAGGGACCGGCAATCGGTGAGACGGAAATTGCAAAGCTTTATGAAAAGCTGGATTCGCTTACAAACGGAGATACGTTGATTCTTGCCGGAAGTATTCCGGGCGTGATGCCGCAGACGATGTACAGCGATATCATGGAGCACCTGAAAAACAAAAAACTTAATATTGTAGTGGATGCAACGAGAGACCTTTTGGTCAATGTGCTCTGCTATCATCCGTTTTTAATTAAGCCAAACAACCATGAGCTGGAAGAGATTTTCGGGGTGGCGATGGAAGGAAAAGCCGAAATTGCGCGCTATGCAAAGAAACTTCAGGAAAAGGGTGCAAGAAACGTTCTTGTTTCCATGGCAGGGGACGGCGCAGTTCTTGTGACGGAAACCGGTGAGGTTTACGAGGCGCCAGCGCCGAAAGGCAAAGTGGTAAACTCCGTTGGAGCCGGAGATTCCATGGTGGCAGGTTTCCTGGCAGGCTATTTTGCAGAGAATGACTACAGAGCGGCATTTCAGATGGGACTTTGTACCGGAAGTGCATCGGCGTTCTCGGAGGAGCTTGCAACAAAGGATGCAGTGGAAGCGCTGTTAGAGAAAGCAGAAATTTTTAAAGTTGTGTAGAACCGGAACAGGAGATTTCGGTTTGCAGATAATCATGTATTGCAAAAAATGGAGGAGGATTCTTTATGAGGATCAGAGATTTGCTTTCAAAAGAAAGTATCCGGCTTGACGGGGTTGCAGAAAACAAGCAGGATGCGCTCGAAAAAATGGTTGCGCTGATGGCAGCCAGCGGAAAGATTGCGGACGTTGAGAAGTACCGCAAGGGTGTTTTTGCAAGAGAAGAAGAGGGAACGACAGGAATCGGAGAGGGAATTGCGATTCCGCACTGCAAATCTGATGCAGTAAAAGCACCGGGACTTGCGGCAATGGTCGTAAAAGGCGGCGTAGACTTTGACGCGTTAGACGGAGCGCCGACCGACTTGATTTTCCTCATTGCAGCACCGGATACAGAAGACAACGTACACTTAGACGTGTTGAGCCGTCTGTCTGTGATGTTGATGGATGAGAATTTCACAAATGGTCTTCGGAATGCAAAGACCGTCGATGAATTTCTGGCAGTGATTGATGGTGCCGAGGAAGAGCGCGAAGAGAAAGAAGAGAAAAAGGAGCCGGCTGCGGCAGAGAAAGCAGCGGATAACCGTCTGGTGCTTGCAGTTACCGGATGTCCGACCGGAATTGCGCATACTTATATGGCAGCAGAGAGCCTTGAGAAGAAGGCAGCAGAGATTGGATGCCGTATCAAGGTCGAGACCAGAGGAAGCGGCGGTGCCAAGAATGTGCTGACGAAGCAGGAGATTGACGAAGCGGTCTGTATCATCGTGGCAGCAGACACACAGGTTCCGATGGACCGTTTCTCTGGAAAACCGGTCATCCAGTGTAAGGTTGCAGACGGAATCAGCAAGGCAGACGAACTTTTGCATAAGGCATTGGATGGAAAAGCATCTATTTACCACGGCAAAGGCGGTGAAGCGGAAGATAATTCGGATGATGCAAAAGACAGCATTGGGCACAGAATCTATACGAACCTGATGAACGGTGTTTCCCATATGCTTCCATTCGTAGTCGGCGGCGGTATTCTGATTGCAATTGCCTTTTTGATTGACGGTTTCTCGGTAGACTTAAATTCCCTTCCGGTGGCAGACCGTGCAAACTTCGGTACGATTACCCCGCTTGCAGCAATGTTTAAGCAGATTGGTGGTGTGGCATTTGGCTTCATGCTTCCGATTCTCGCAGGATTTATTGCGATGAGTATTGCAGACCGTCCGGGACTTGCAGTCGGTTTTGTAGGCGGTTCCATCGCAGCAACCGGAACATCCGGATTCCTTGGCGCATTAGTAGCCGGATTCCTTGCAGGATATCTGGTATTGTTATTAAAGAAGATTTTCTCGAAACTGCCGGAAAGTCTTGACGGAATCAAACCGGTATTGCTTTACCCGTTACTTGGTATCTTACTTGTCGGCGTGATTATGTTATATGTAGTAGAACCGCCGATTGGTGCATTAAATACATGGATTAACAGTGCACTTGAAGGAATGAACGGTGCAAGTGCCGTTATCTTAGGCGCTCTGTTAGGCGGTATGATGTCTGTGGATATGGGTGGCCCGGTCAACAAGGCAGCATACGTATTCGGAACTGCATCCATCGCAGCCGGAAATTACAACATTATGGCAGCCGTTATGATTGGCGGTATGGTTCCGCCGATTGCAATTGCACTGGCAACTTTATTCTTCAAAAACAAGTTTACCGCAGAGGAGCGCAAGGCAGGACCGACAAACTTTATCATGGGTCTTTCCTTTATCACAGAGGGAGCTATCCCGTTTGCAGCATCCGACCCGCTTCGTGTCCTTCCGGCTTGTATCGTCGGTTCTGCAGTGGCAGGAGGAATGTCCATGGCATTTAACTGTACGCTTATGGCACCGCACGGAGGAATCTTCGTATTCTTAACCGTAGGTCATCCGTTACTTTACCTGCTGTCTTTGGCAGTTGGTTCCGCAATCGCCTGCGTACTGCTTGGCATTTTGAAAAAAGAGAAGAAAAACGCTTAAAAATTTAAAAACACATAAAAATTTATTTTAAGGAGGAAACAACCATGAAAGAATTTCAGTATACCATCACAGACAGAGAAGGAATCCACGCACGTCCGGCAGGCATTTTTGTAAAAGAGGCAGCAGCATTCCCATGCAAAGTCACCATCGCAAAGGGTGACAAGGAAGTTGACGCAAAACGTATCTTCGGAGTAATGGGACTTGGCGTGAAATGCGGAGAGGAAATCACCATCCGCACAGATGGCGAGCAGGAAGAGGAAGCAATCGCAAAATTAAGCAGCTTCTTACAGGAGAACTTATAAAAATTGTTGCCGCAAACGGCAGGTGCTTACGTGGGGAGGGAAAACCATGGAACTGACAGGAAAAAGTGTGTTTGGCGGAATCGCCATCGGAAAAATTGCTGTTTATCATAAAAAAGACAATCAGGTGAAACGTACCAGAGTGGACGATGTGGAGGCAGAGACCAGCCGCTTTGAGAGTGCCAAGGAACGTGCCAAGGAACAGCTTGCCGCCCTTTATGAGAAGGCGGTCAAGGAAGTGGGCGAGACCGGAGCCATGATTTTTGAGGTGCATCAGATGATGCTTGATGATCTCGATTATGTGGAATCCATCGAAAACATGATAAAAACCCAGTCTGTCAATGCAGAATTTGCAGTGGCATCCACGGCGGACAATTTTTCCCAGATGTTTGCGGCAATGGACGACGAATATATGCAGGCGAGAGCGGCAGACGTCAAGGATATTTCAAACCGCGTCATCAATATTTTACAGGGCGGCGGAGACGGCATGCTGACCGGAGACGAACCGGTGATTCTGATGGCAGATGATTTGGCGCCAAGTGAGACCGTCCAGCTTGACAAGTCGAAGGTGCTTGCGTTTGTGACACGCTTTGGTTCTGCAAATTCCCACACGGCAATCCTTGCAAGAACCATGAATATTCCGGCATTAATCGGCGTTGATTTTCCGGCAGAGGAGGCAGCCGAAATGGCGGCTGCCGGAAAAATCGGAATCGTGGACGGATTTGCAGGAACCTGTATTCTTGACCCGGCGGAGGATGTACTCTCTGCCTACAGCAATCGTAAGAATGAGGAAGAACAGAAAAAACGCCTGCTCCTTGAATTAAGAGGCAAGGAGAATGTGACGCTTGATGGCAGGAAAATCAATCTTTACGCCAACATCGGCGGAACCGGGGACGTGGCAGCCGTGCTTGCCAATGATGCAGGCGGAATCGGATTATTCCGCAGCGAGTTCCTCTACCTCGAATCCGAGGATTATCCGTCCGAGGAGACACAGTTTGCCGCTTATAAGGCAGTTGCCGAGAACATGGCGGGCAAAAAGGTGATTATCCGTACGCTTGATATCGGAGCCGACAAAAAGGCAGATTATTTCGGGCTTGAGAAGGAAGAGAATCCGGCGATGGGCTATCGTGCCATCCGTATCTGTCTCGACCGGGTGGACATTTTTAAGACGCAGCTTCGCGCCATCTACCGGGCAAGCTATTACGGTACCGTTTCCATTATGTTCCCGATGATTATCTCGGTGGCAGAGGTGAAGCGCATCAAAGAAATCTGTGCGGAGGTGCGCAAAGAGTTAGACGAGGCAAACATTCCGTACAAGGATGTGGAGCTTGGCGTGATGATTGAGACGCCGGCAGCCGTCATGATTTCAGATTTGCTGGCAAAAGAGGTAGATTTCTTCTCCATCGGAACGAATGACCTCACGCAGTATACGCTTGCGATTGACAGGCAGAATCCGAGACTCGACAACATTTATGATTCCCATCACGAGGCAGTGCTTCGGATGCTTCAGATGGTGGTCGACAACGGACATAAGGAAGGCTGCTGGGTCGGCATCTGCGGAGAGCTTGGCGCCGATGTGACGCTGACGGAAACCTTCTTACGGATGGGATTTGACGAGCTCTCGGTATCACCGTCCATGGTGCTTCGGGTACGCGAGCAGATTCGCAAGACAGACCTTTCAAAATAGGAAGAAACAGGAATAAAAACCGCTTCAGTTGGGTATCCTCGAATCAGGTAATGTGGAAGAGAGGTACACAATATGAGCGGTTTTTTGTTGATAAAACAGGGAACAATCCATAATGCGGTGGAAAAAGAGCCGTTTACATCGGATATTCTGGTGGAGGACGGCAAAATCAAAAAGATTGCACCGGTTCTGGAGGGAAAAATCATCAATGAGGCAAAAATCATTGATGCGACAGGATTCGATGTCTATCCGGGCTTTGTGGATGCACACTGCCATCTGGGGCTTGACGGCTATGCGGTGGGATTTGCGGGGGAGGACTTTAACGAAACCGGAGACCCGGTAACGCCGCAGTTATCCGCCGTGGATGCGATAAATCCACAGGATGAGACCTTCCGGCAGGCAAGGGAAGCCGGTGTGACCTGCGTGTGCACCGGACCTGGCAGCTCGAATGTCATCGGGGGAACGTTCTGCGCCATCAAGACGGCCGGAAACCGGATTGATAAGATGCTTGTGAAGGAAAAGGCGGCGATGAAGATTGCATTTGGTGAGAATCCGAAGAGCTGTTACAAGGAAAAAGGAATTTATTCGCGGATGTCGGTTGCGGCAAAGCTTCGTGAAATGTTTCACAAGGCAATAGAGTATGAAGAGAGAAAGCGCGCCGCAGGCTTTCCGGATGCCATTGATTATGCGAAGCTGCCGCCTTACGACTGCAAGTTAGAAGCGCTGCTTCCGGTGATACGAAAGGAACTGCCGCTAAAGGCGCATGTGCACCGGGCGGATGATATTTTTACGGCGATACGGATTGCAAAGGAATTTGAGTTTGACCTGCGGCTAGACCATGTGACAGACGGTGCCCTGATTGCAGAGGAACTGGCGAAGGAGGGCTATCCGGTTGCGATAGGGCCATCGTTTGGGCACGCGACAAAGTATGAGTTAAAGAATAAGAGTTTTGAGACACCGGCAGTACTGGCGAAGGCAGGCTGCCAGGTATCGATTATCACGGATTCTCCGGTCATTGAGGAGCGCTATCTGCCACTTTGCGCCGGGCGTGCCATCTATTGCGGGATGGATGCGTTTGACGCGCTAAAGGCAATCACGATTCATGCGGCAAGGCATATCGGTGTGGAAGACCGTGTCGGAAGCATCGAGGAGGGAAAAGACGCGGATTTTGTGCTGGTAAAAGGAAATCCGTTTGCGGTGGATACCGAGATTGTGTCCGTGATGATTGACGGAAATGTGGTTGTCCAAAAATAAAATTTTTCTTACCCAACCGGAAACATTTTCTTAAATAAACCGTGCGGTTCTTGACGAAGGCTAAAAGCAGGCATACAGTCATAGATAGAACGAAAGAAAGG
This sequence comes from Roseburia sp., assembly GCA_050874345.1. GTDB lineage: Bacteria > Bacillota > Clostridia > Lachnospirales > Lachnospiraceae > Roseburia. The sequence continues at coordinate 92,605 of JBNMKM010000011.1, forward strand.
CATGGTTTTAGATTATGGGAAAAGTAATTGGCATCGATTTGGGGACTACGAATAGCTGTGTGGCGGTTCTGGAGAATGGAAATCCGGTCGTCATTCCGAATGCGGAGGGCGGACGCACCACGCCGTCGGTTGTTGCATTTACAAAAGATGGAGAGCGGTTAGTCGGAGACGTGGCAAGACGTCAGGCGGCGGTCAACACGGAGCGCACGTTTTTCTCCATCAAGCGTGAGATGGGAGGCAGCTTCCGTGCCAAAATCGATGGCAAGCTTTACTCGCCGCAGGAAATTTCTGCGATGGTGCTGCGCAAACTGAAAAAAGACGCAGAGAGCTATCTCGGAGAGTCCGTGCAGGAGGCGGTCATTACGGTTCCGGCATACTTTAACGATGCCCAGAGGCAGGCGACGAAGGATGCCGGAAGGATTGCAGGCTTAAACGTGCTTCGTATTATCAACGAGCCGACCTCCGCGGCGCTGGCATATGGATTGGACCACGGAGCACCGCAGAAAATCATGGTGTACGATTTGGGCGGCGGAACGTTTGACGTCTCTGTCATTGAAATCGGGGACAATCTGATTGAAGTGCTTGCAACTGCCGGAGACAATCATCTTGGCGGGGATGATTTTGACGCACGGTTAGCGGACTATATCGTATCGGAATACCGAAAGACCGAGCGGATTGATTTGTCAAAGGATGCAACGGCAATGCAGCGTGTGCGGGAGGAGGCAGAGAAGGCAAAAAAGGCGCTTTCCACATCTACAACCGTAGAAATCAACCTTCCATTTATCACGACCCAGCGCGGAGAGGCAAAGCATCTTGACATGAACATCACCAGAGCACAGTTCGAGGAACTGACGGCGGATTTGGTGGAGCGGACAAGAGGTCCGGTGACACAGGCATTGTCGGATGCGGGAATCTCTTCGGGAGACCTTGGGATGGTGCTGCTTGTCGGAGGCTCGACCCGTATGCCGGCTGTTGTGGAAAAAGTGCGGCAGATGACCGGAAAGGAACCGTCTAAGAATCTAAATCCGGATGAGTGTGTGGCACTCGGCGCGGCAGTACAGGGCGGCAAGCTCGGCGGACAGCTTGTGGCGGGAAGTGCAGCGGCAGAGATTATTCTGATGGATGTCACGCCGTTATCACTTTCCATCGAAACCTTAGGCGGTGTTGCGACGAAGCTGATTGACCGCAACACCCCGATTCCGACCAGACACAGCAAGATTTTCAGCACGGCAGGAAACTTCCAGACTTCGGTGGAAATCAAGGTATTGCAGGGTGAGCGCCAGTTTGCAAAAGACAATAAGCTCCTCGGCAATTTCAGGCTTTCCGGCATAAAGCCGGCGATGGCGGGCGTGCCGCAGATAGAGGTGACGTTTGACATTGATGCCAACGGTATCGTGCAGGTGTCTGCGAAAGATTTAGGAACCGGAAAACAGCAGCAGATTACGATTACGTCTAGCAGCAATATGTCAGACGCGGATATTGAGCGTGCCATCCGCGAGGCGGCAGAATATGAGGCAACAGACGGAGAACGCCGGGCGTATGTGGATGTGCGCAACGAATCCGAGACGTTAATCCGCCGCACGCAGGCAGCACTTTCGGTAGCAAAGAAGAACAAGACGATAGACAAAGCTTCGGTAAAGCAGATAAAATCCGACCTTTCTTATCTTGAAAAACTCGTAAAACGAATTCGTCCGGGAGATGTGAGCATGGAGCAGGCAAACGAGCTGACAAGGGCAAAGCAGGCATTGGAGGCGTCTGCAGCTCCGATTTTAGGGCAGGATGAGAATTCAAGCAATAGTTGAAAAAGACAAATGTGAGAACTCAAGTACACGTTGATAGACAGCAAATCCCAAGTATGTTAGCATGGAATCATCAGGAAGAACGTTTGATTGATGATTCAATGCTGGCGGGGATTGTCGGCGGGAAGGCTTGGGACACATGAAGGACAAAAAAGAACAACAGACAAAAAATCCATACCATAGATCTTATGGGTTGTGGAACAACATTTCTTACATCTGCAAAAATATGGTAAAGACAGACCGGTGGTTTCTGGTTCTGATTCCAATTGGAATGGTCTGTACGCCAATGATGCAGTATCTGTGGACATTTATTTCCAAATTTGTAATTGATGCAATCACGAACGAGCAGGGGACGGGACAGCTTTCAAAGCTGCTTCTGATTTTTATTGTGCTTCAGCTCATAGCTGCAATGTTAAGTACATACTACGAGAGTAATACATGGTGGCGTTTTATTCACGCCCGTCTGCGGATGATTCAGAAAAAGAATTTAAAAATCATGCGCATCAACTATGAACATCTGGAAAATCCCGATGTGATGGACTGCTACGAGAGAGCCGGGCAGGCATGCAATAATAATATGAACGGTGTCGAGGGGATGATGCGTGAAGGTGCAGAGTTCCTGAAATCTCTTGCAGTCGTTCTTGTCGGACTTACAATTATGGGGTCTTTGAATCTGTGGATGGTGCTCCTTGTGTTTGCGGTGACCGTGTTAAACTTTCTGTTTCGGAATTACACAAATCGTACAGCGAAGAAAAAGGTCTGGGACCCATTGGCACCCTGGTGGAGAAAAAATCAGTATATGCAGAATACCACGACGGATTTTGCTGCGGCAAAGGATATCCGGATGTTTGGGTTAAAAGACTGGCTTTGTGACAAGTACCGGGAACTTGCGAAGGTTCGCTGCGATGCACAGCGGGAAAATGAAAGGCTCTGGAGAAATGCGGGCTTTGTCGGAGCTGTTACCTGGCTCATTTCACAGGCAGGTGTGTACGCGTATCTGATTTATCAGGTAATCCAGGGGAATGTGACGATTGGCGATTTTACGATGTATACCGCATCGTTTGCAACCTTTTTTAATTTTGTAAATGAATTGCTCACACATGCGGGAAATCTTCTGGCGTGCAGCAGGGAAGTGGACGATTTCCGAAGCTTTCTCGATTTTGAGGGAGGAGACGAAGAGGACGGCGGAGTCCCGGTTCCAAAACTTGACTCCTACGAATTTACGTTCAAAAACGTATCGTTTTGTTATCCAAAGGCAGAAGCCTATGCCTTAAAAAACTTAAACCTCACGGTAAAAGCGGGGGAACGGTTGGCCGTTGTGGGCTTAAACGGTGCCGGAAAATCAACATTTATCAAGCTTTTACTGCGTCTTTATGAGCCGACAGAGGGAGAAATCCTCTTAAATGGCGTAAATGTTAAAGCGTATAACAGGCATGATTATTATCAGGTGTTTGCACCGGTATTTCAGACCGTAGAGCTTTTTGCATTTCCACTGGCAGAAAATATTTCCATGCAGGCACCGGATGAAACCGATGCGAAAAAAGCGGAGGAATGTTTACAGGCGGCAGGATTGAAGGAGAAATTAGAGACACTGCCAAAGGGTGTAAAGACCGAGGTGTTAAAGGTGATTTACGATGACGGCGTGGATTTCTCCGGCGGCGAGAAGCAGAAGATTGCGCTCGCAAGGGCACTCTATAAGGATGCTCCGGTGGTAGTGCTCGATGAGCCGACGGCGGCACTTGACGCGGTGGCGGAAAGCCGTCTCTATGAGGATTTCGATAAACTTATCGGCGGCAAGACGGCGGTTTACATCAGCCACAGACTCAGCTCCACACAGTTTTGCAATCATGTGGCAATGTTTTCGGGCGGTGAGATGGTCGAGTACGGAACGCATAAGAGCCTGTTAGAACAGAATGGGGAGTATGCAAAGATGTTCCGTATCCAGGCACAGTATTATATGGAAGAAAGCGGGGAAGAGGCCGATGCGTGAGAAGAAAAAGAAATCATCTGAAAATAGTACGAAATTCGTAGGCAAAACACTTGCATTTATGTTAAAAACGGCGGCAAAGGAAAAGCCCTCCCTGTTTTTCTGCTATCTTGGGCTGTTTCTTGCCGAGCTTGCAATGAATCTTAAAAATATTCTGATTCCAAAGTTTCTGATTGATGAGCTGCTGCTTGTGATAAACGGTGCTCCGGTGGAAAGCCATCTGCATACGATAATCGTCTGTGCCCTGCTTTTAGTGGGAATTGATTTTGTGGCGACCGGATGTAAGACCATCGCAGAAAGCATCAAAAATACGTTAGGAGAATGGTTTAACCAGTATTTTGCAGTGATGCTCGCAGAGCACGCCATGGGAATGGACTATGAACACACGGAAAATCCGCAGGCGCTTGACCAGTTAAATAAGGCAAAGGAAGGCATTTCGTGGTACAGCGGAGGAGTGGTCGGGATTCTGGATTATTTTTATCAGATTGTTTTAAACGTTACGATTTTTGTAAGCGTTGCGGCAATTATTCTGGTGAAATGCCCGCTGATTTTCCCGGTACAGATTGTGGCTCTGCTTTTCGATTCTTTTTATAACGCAAAGATTAATAAGAAAGAAGAAGAAAATTTCCTGAAACTCGCTAAGATTAACCGGATGTTTGGCTATGTGCTGTATCGTCTGGTGAGCTTTGAATATGGAAAGGATATCAGACTTTATAACAGCAGCGGTCTGATGGCACAGAAGGCAGATGCCTATACGGAAGATACGACAAATGTCTGGAAAGATGGAGCAATCGCAGGAGAAAAGAATCGTTTAAAAATGGATGTTATCAACTGTCTGCGTGGAGGAATCAGCTATTTTTACATCGGATTCCTTGCAGTGGCGAAAAAAATTTCCATCGGAGATTTTTCCATGTGTGTTTCAGCCGCATCATCGCTGTACTCCAGCCTGAATCAGATGATTGACTGCGGAATGGAGATTCGCAAGCGCTGTAATTATGCGTACCAGTTTCTGCTGTTTCTCGAATATCCAAGTGCCATGCAGACGGGGGAGAAGAAGGTGTCCGGCGGGGAGCATGTGATAGAGTTTTCGGATGTGAGTTTTCGCTATCCGAGGTCGGAAAAATATGTGCTGCGCCACATCAACCTCACCATCCGTTCGGGAGAGCATCTTTCCATTGTGGGCTTAAACGGTGCCGGAAAAACGACGTTTATTAAACTTTTATGCCGCTTGTACGCTGTTACAGAGGGGAAAATATACATTGATGGTGTGGATATCATGGAGTATTCCGAGGAGGAGTACCGGAAACTGTTCGCAGTGGTTTTTCAGGATTTTAAGCTGTTTGCATTTACACTGCGGGAGAATATTACGCTTGGGGATGCGGATTTTTCCGAGGAAGAGATTGCGCGTGTCCTGAAGCTGTCCGGATTTTATGAGGATGCGGGAAAGCTCGAAAAGGGGCTTGATACCATGATTTATAAGAGCTTTGATGAGAAGGGAACGGAGCTTTCCGGCGGACAGCAGCAGAAGGTGGCAATCAGCCGGGCGTTATACCGCAATGCGCCGATTGTGATTCTTGACGAGCCGACGGCGGCGCTTGACCCGGTGGCAGAATACGATATTTACCGCAAGTTTAACAGTCTAGTAGGCGGGAAGACGGCGATTTATATTTCGCACCGGCTTTCAAGCTGTAAATTCTGTGACCATATTGCGGTGTTTGCAGAGGATACCATCAAAGAGTATGGCACGCATGAGGAACTGGTACATAAGAAGAACGGAATTTATGCGCAGATGTTTTTCACGCAGGCAAAGCATTACATTGACATTGCATAGGTGTGGCAGTTTGTTCAGATTTTTGCGGTAGAAAGGGAAGAAAAAACCACGTTGTAATCGCATCCGGGATATTTTAAAATGAAACCAGAATGTGTTGATGACAGGAGGAGAGATTGATGAGATATACCAATCCGATTGTAAAAGGATTTTACCCGGACCCAAGTGTGTGCGAGGCAAACGGAAAATATTATCTGGTGTGCAGTTCCTTTCAGTATTTTCCGGGAGTACCGCTGTTTGAGAGCGGGGATCTGGTAAACTGGAAGCAGATTGGTCATGTGCTGACCAGAAAAAGCCAGGTAATGTTAGATGGTGTGCGCAGCTCCGGAGGTGTGTTTGCTCCGACAATCCGCTATTATGACGGCAGATTTTATATGACCACGAATAACAATTCCACGAATGAAAATTTTTATGTATACACGGATGACATTTATGGCGAGTGGTCGGACCCGGTGAATGTGGAGATGGATGGAATCGACCCGTCCCTGTATTTTGAGGATGGCAGAGCCTACTATATGACAAATGGGCATGATGATGCCGGAAATGCCGGAATCGTGCAGTGTGAGATTGAGATTGCGACCGGAAAGAAGCTGACGGAAAGCCGTGTTATCTGGCAGGGCAGCGGCGGACGTTATCTCGAGAGCCCGCACCTTTACAAGATAAACGGAACCTATTATGTGATGGCGGCAGAGGGCGGAACAGAGTACGGGCATATGGTAACCTACGCAAAATCCGATTCCGTCTGGGGACCGTTTGAGCCATACGCGAAGAACCCAGTGCTGACAAACCGCAACAAGGCGCCATATCTCATTCAGGCTATCGGACACGGCGATTTGATTTGTGACCGTTACGGCGACTGGCACATTTTATGTCTGGGCTTCCGGCAGATTGATATCTGGCAGCCGTTCCATCACCTCGGCAGAGAAGTGTTCCTGATGCCGGTGCAGTTTGGAGACGATGGCTGGTTTACGGCAGGACTGGACGGAACGGCAGATGAGAGCTATGAGATTCAAAGCGAAGCAGGATGCGTGCAGCAGGAGAAGAATTGCTATACCTTTGAGAATACCCCGTGGAATCTGGACTGGTGCTATCTGAGACACCCGCATCTGGAACATTATGAGTGCAAAGAAAACAGCCTTGTGCTTCACGGAACCTCCGTTACACTGGATGAGGTGGATTCTCCTACATTTATCGGACTCCGCCAGAGAGACTTTTCGATGGAATTAAAGTGTGAGGTGGCATTAGAAGAGCCGCAGAGCGAGGTGGAAGCCGGTGTTACAATGTATATGACAGAGGACGAACACTATGATATCGCAGTCCGCCGGACAAAAGAAGGCTGTGAGGCAGTCTTGAAGCTGAATATCGGCGGAATTAAGCATCTTCAAAACCAGGTTGCGCTAGAGAGCGGCCGTGCAGAACTTATTGTGCGCGCAGACCGCTTACAGTATCATTTCTTTGTAAAGACCACGCAGGGGGAGGTCGAGCTTGGTAGTGCCTTTACAAAGTACTTATCGAGTGAGGTCGCAAGCGGATTTACCGGTGTTGTGATGGGACTTTATGCCGTTGGAGAGGGAACGGCAGAGTTTACAGAATTTTCTGTGAACTATCAGGATGCAGAAGAATAAAAATAGAAAAATAGAAAGAAAAACGGACAACCGCTTTCACAATGTTTTATTCGTGAAAGCGGCTGTCTTATTTTATGATTACTGTTTCAAAGCAATTATTTTCCGGGAACATAATCAAAGGTGATTTCGATGGTTTCCACCTGACCTAAGGTGTCGGCATCTAACAGATTCGGCGTTACGTAGTTGAGATTTCCGTCCGGTGTACGTGCCTCATCCGGAATCGCGGATACCCACGAATTGTAGAGGTTGACACGGGTGCATAAACCGTCATCGCTTGCGGTGTAAGGCCGTCCGTTCATCTTGTAAGGTTCTCCGTTAATGAGGATTTCCTTGATATCAATGCAGTAACCTGGATAGAGAGTTTCTCCGTTGCTGATGGCGAGTGCGGAAAATACAACACTGTTGGCAGAACCCGCATCGGTTCCAGTGAAATCGAGGGCAACGGTATAGGTGCCTTCTCCGGTTATTTCAACATCGGTAGCCTCGACGCCTGCAGTCTTGTCGGTCGGGTTATAGACATCGCCCACGCTGTAGAGTATGGACCAGTCACTGCTGTTGTACATAATCCATGCCATTGCAGTGTTTTCATCGACACCGGAGCCTTCCGGTGCATTGGCAAGTGCTTCTTCCAGGGCAGCTTTTGCGTTGGCTTTGATGGTATCCTCAGAGAGGTCTGCCTGTGCGGATACGCTGCGTGACTGATAAAAGGCAGCAATATCATCGTCAATGATTTTTCCGGCATTGCGGTCGTACAGGTTGTTGCAGTCCCAAAGCATCGGCACATAACCATATAAGTCGCAGTTGTTTAAGAAATTGGTATAATAATCAAGCGTTCCGTCTTTTAAATCGTTCTGCTCGATTAAGATGCCGTACTCACCGATGATGACACCATAACCTTCGTCGGTAAATTTGGTCATTTTTTCCAGAGTTTCATTCTGGCTTTCGTAGTCATTCTTATCACCCCAGGACGAAAGGCTGGTGTTGATGCAGTAGCCTGACGGGTCATAGTAATGAACCGATACTAAAAGCTTGCTGTCTGCAGAATCGGTCGGCATCACGAATCTGCTGTCACAGGTATTGGTGATGTCAGTGCCGAAGCCTGCAATCAAAAGGAAACGATTTTCGTTGTTTCCGCCGGTTGCCCGCACGGTGTCAACAAATGCCTGGTTGATTTCGTTTGTGACTGTATAACATTCATCATCCGAAAGTGTGCCGGAATCAGCTGCAACATCGGTATCGTTTAAACGGAAGCCGAGTTCCTCATTTCCAGATTCAAAAATCAGATAATCGGAATATTCTTTATAGCGCTCCGCAATCTGCGTCCACATGGATTTGTACATCTCCATAGCGGCCGTGCGAGTTTCCTCCGATGCGGAACCGAACATTCCCCACCATCCGCCGTCCCAGTGGTCGTTGATAATAACATACATATCTTTATTACGGGCGTAGTTGATGATTTCTTCCACACGGTTTAAATAATCTTCACCGATAGTGTAATCCCCACTCTCATAGTTCATGGCATTCGTCCATGCGACCGGAATACGGATTGCGGAAAAACCGGCTTCCTTCATGCCGGTAACCATTTCCTGTGTTGTCACAGGACATCCCCATGCAGTTTCATAGGAAGAAACGTCGGCGCCGACACCGTAGGATGCGCGTCCGTATGCCTCCATGGTATTTCCAAGATTAATACCGTTCCCCATAAGTTCGGAAAGCTCTAAGGCGGTCAAATCTTTGCGGATTTCTCCGTTATCAGAAGTTGTGATGCCGTTTGCAGAGGCGTGCGGACCATCGGTATTTCCGCAGGCGCCAAGGCTTACAGCGGCAAGAGCCGCAAGGGCCAGTGCGGCAAAAGATTTCTGGTGTTTCATAAATAAACCCTCTCCTTCTATTTTGATAACTTCTATTATAAAGGAAGAGAACGAAGGGGGAAAATAGTGATTTTTAGAGGTGATTCATAGTAAATATCCGATGCTTTCACCAGAACTACACAATTAGTCCTGATGTTGCATCGAACTTAAAACTTCTGCGACAAGCGCAGGAGAGCACTCGACGAGCTGGCAGATTTTCTCCTCAGAAAAGTTCTGCGATAAGAGATTGCGGATAATAATGCGCTTGGCGTTGGCGGAGCCTTCCTCACGGCCTTCGGCGAGCCCCTCCGCGGTCGCTTCCTTACGAATCATATCTTCCCATTCCCAGGATTTCATATAGTTGATTCCAACCTCCCTGCTTTGTTTTGCCTGACTTACCGCCTCGTGGATGGCGGCAATGTCCGGATTGGTGATGTTTTGTTCCGTAGTTTCTTCTATGTATTTTAGCATATCGCGAAGTTCTTTGCCAGGGTTTCCTTCGGTGCCCTTTGTGTAAAGAAAGATTTTGACGGCACCGTCATCGTATGGAAGTTCCGGTACTTCC
>JBNMKM010000012.1:0-102095 GCA_050874345.1 Roseburia sp.
CATTGATGAAGGTATTACTGGAACATCTGTTAATAAAAGACAGAGTTTCCTCGAAATGATGGAAGATGCTAAAAATGGAGCATTTGATCTCATTGTTACCAGAGAAGTTTCTCGTTTTGCCAGAAATACTGTTGATACGCTGCAACAGACACGAATATTGAAAAAATATGGTGTAGAGGTATATTTTACCGAGGATAATATCTGGACAATGAATGATGATGATGGTGAGCTTCGTCTGACTATTATGGCAACGCTTGCCCAGAATGAGAGTAAAAAAACATCAGTTCGAGTAAAGGCTGGACAGAAGATTTCTTTTCAAAATGGTGTTATATATGGAAATGGAAATATTTTGGGGTATGATAAAGTTGGAAAAGACTTTATCATTAACGAGGAACAAGCCAAAACTGTCCGCATGATTTATGATATGTATTTAGATGGTATGGGAATGCGAAAAATACAATTCGCACTTGAAGCGGCAGGGAGAAAGACTTCAACAGGACTGACACACTGGTATTCGTCTTATATAAGCAGGGTATTAAATAATCCGTTTTATTGTGGAATTATATTATATAGGAAAGAATACGTTCCGGATTATCTGGAACAGAAGAAAGTTAAGAACTGGGGAGAAGTAGAGCAAATTGCGGTAGAAGGTTCACATGAGCCTATTGTTACCAAAGAAGAATTTGAAAAAGTAAGAAAAATGCTTGATTCTAAATCGTTTTCTGTTAATAATAGAGGACGTAGGGGAAAGCATAAAGCCAATGATGTCTGGTGCAGAAAATTGAAATGTTATTGTGGAGCATCTATGAATAGGCGGGTTTGGCGCAGAATAAATGGTATTCCACAGTATTGTTATCAATGCTATTCGCAAGTGAGAACTGGAAGTATTGCCACTCGAAAAAAGAAAGGACTTGATTTAGAAGGTATCTGTGATACACCAATGGTTCCGGGATGGAAATTGGGTGCAATGGCAGATATAATCTTTCAGAAGTTTTGGCAAGACAGAAATGGAATTATAGAAATCGCAAATGAAATGCTGGAAGAACACTTTAAAGATGATAGAGATATTGATTTTCAAAGTGAGATAGAAGAAACGCAGCGAAAGATTGCGATTATAGATAAGAAATTCGATAATCTGGTTGATATGAGAATGGCAGGGGAAATCGACAAAGCAAAATTCGACGAGAAGAAAAAGAGTTTGTTTGAGGAAAAAGAAAAGTGGCAGAAAATGCTACAGTCATATCAGATAGACGAAGAAGTCTCGGATGAAGAATATGATCAACGCTTACAGGTATTAAAGTATGGGTTGGAACAGAATTTTAATTTCTCAACACATAGCATACCGGAAGAAGTGATAGATGCTTTTGTAAAGGAAATAATCGTATATCCAGACTGTTTTGTATGGAAATTGAATATAGTCGATGATGACTTGAAATTACAGGTCGAAGGTCGAAAAAATGATCCAACAGTTAGCCTAATCGAGAGTCCTACAACTGGCAATGACAGCACAGGCTGCTATTGCAAATAAATAAGACTTAATATTATTGAAGACGAAAAGGACTAAATCCCGGGAGCTGAAAAGCTTTTGGGATTAGTCCTTTTTTATATTAAAATATTTGCCATACATTTGCTGGATATGATAATATCTTATGTAAGCCAATATCAGATACCGGAAGGATTTATTCAAAAGATGGGTTTTAAAAATTATAGTAGAAAAATGGTAAAGAATGCGTTTATTAAGTCAATACCGATTATGTGCAGCTATCTGTTTGTCAGCATGGCTTATGGAATTATGATGGAAGAGGCAGGGTTTCATTGGTATTATTCACTTGCCATCAGTTTGACCGTATATACAGGTGCATTTCAATTTGTTCTGATTACATTTTTAAGTTCAGGAGCATCTATTTTAACCATCGCGCTGACGGCTTTTTTTATGAATAGCCGCCAGACTTTTTACAGTATTTCTTTTGTTGACGAGTTTCGGAAAATGGGGAAAAGGATGCCTTATATGATTCACACGATGACAGATGAAACGTATGCTGTTAATCTGACACTGGATTCGGTTGGAAAAGAGAAGGAAGATACCATGTTTTTGGTGGCACTGTTTTCCAGATGTTACTGGATGCTTGGAGCGGTCGTTGGCGGCGTGCTAGGGCAGGTGATTCCGTTTGATATGGAGGGAATTGATTTTTGCATGACAGCACTATTTCTCATTATTTTCATCGACCAGTGGGAAAAGAATAAAAATCATGTTCCGGCGATTCTTGGATTAGCAGTCGCTTCCATTTGTCTGTTTTTGATTGGACCGCAGAATTTCATGCTCCCGGCATTGCTGATTGTATCCGGCATGCTTTTGCTGCAAAGACAGAGCGAGGAAAAAAATAATGGATAATACAAAGATTATTTTTGCAATATTGGTATCTGCACTTATTACATTTGGACTTAGGGCAATTCCGTTTTTGGTATTCGGGAAAGGGAAAACCATGCCGCCAAAGTTAATTTATCTGGGGAAAATTCTTCCCTCCGCAATTATGGCGGTTCTGGTGGTATACTGCCTGAAGGATGTGGTAAGGGATTTTTACAGTTACGGGATACCGGAACTTGTGGCAGCGGCGATTGTAGTTGTAACATATAAATGGAAACATAATACTTTGCTGTCCATTTTACTTGGAACAGTTTGTAATATGTTATTGTTAAGGATGATATAAAAGTACGGGTGTATAGAAAACGTAACTCTACTTTCCGTAGGTGGTGCATTGATTGAAGATGCCTTACAATGTGGGCATGGAGGTAGTGAGATGAACCAATATGTAACAGGGACAGTGATTAAGGAGCTGCGTGAAAAAAACAATATCACACAGTTGCAGTTAGCGGAAAAGCTAGGAGTAAGTGACAAGACGATATCGAAATGGGAGACTGGAAAAGGCTACCCGGATATTACATTATTAGAGCCGATTGCGGATGTGTTTTCGGTGTCAGTTGCAGAGCTGATTTCCGGAAATACGATTTGTAATTCCAATGTATCCGCAAATATGCTGCGTTCCCGGTTTTATGTATGTCCGGTGTGTGGAAATGTAATTCATTGTATGGGAGAAGCAGTTGTTCAATGTCATGGTGTTTTATTGCAGCCGGAAGAGGAGGAAGAAACCGATGAAGACCATAAGATATTTGTCGAACGTGTTGAGGATGAGTATTTTGTACGAATAGAGCATGAAATGTCAAAAAATCATTATATTTCATTTATTGCTGCGGTTTCTTCTGACAGGATGCAGTTGGTAAAGCTTTATCCGGAAGGGGAGGCACAGGCAAGGTTTAAAATCAACGGAGTAAAAAAGATATATTTTTACTGCAATAGAAGCGGGCTGTTTTCAATCAATTTAGTGAAAGGAATCGATGACAGAGAGAGCAGTTATGACGATACAGAGGAAAGAAGAGAACTGGAAAAAGCGGCAAAAATGTTGTTTGGTTAGACGGAAGAATGACATGATGGCACCACATTTTAAACGATAATGGGAGTAAACGCTATGAAATTTAAAATTGCAATTTTACAAATGAAATCTTTGAATCGTCAATATCAAAAAAACACAGATATTGTTGTTGAAAAGATGGAAGAAGCTTCAGAGAATGGAGCAGATATTCTTTTGCTGCCGGAGGCTTTTATAACAGGATATGAACTACCTGTGAGTAACGATGAGGCACTGGCAGATAATAACCGATACTTTCGTCAAATATGTGATGCAGCAAAGAAATTAAAGGTTGGAGTGATTGTAACAGCTATTACAAAGGGAAGCAGTAAGCCACAGAATTCTGCGATTGTAATTGATAAGAATGGCAATAGTTTGATGAAATATTCGAAAGTTCATACTTGTGATTTTGCAGATGAGTCTTGCCTGGAAAGTGGGAATACTTTTTATGTATGCGATTTTCATGGAATAAAACTTGGGATTATGATTTGTTATGACCGTGAATATCCGGAAAGTGCAAGAATACTGATGCTGAAAGGTGCTGAAATCATAATGGTTCCGAATGATTGTGGAACAATGAAACCACGATTATGTGCCTTGTCAACACGAGCATATGAGAATATGGTTGGAGTAGCAATGGCAAATCCAAACGGAGAAAATGCTGGAAATTCATGTGCATTTAGCCCTGTTTGCTGGGACGAGAATGGACACTGTGTTGATAATGTACTTTTAATGGCAGATGATATGTCAGAGGGGATGTTTTACGCAGAGTTTGATATGGATAACATTCGGAAATATCGTGAGCGGGAAATGATGGGGAATACATATCGAAAAGTCAATGCATATAGTTCGTTAATGGAAAAGAGGATTGAGTATCCATTTGTTCGAGAGAATCAAGTACAATAAATTATAAAAGTATATGCGATTTCAAGAGAAGAATGGAATTCTTGAGGAGGTTTTATGGAATACATCAGAGTGACAGACGAGAATATAGACAAAGAGCACATATGTTGTGCAATTTCAAATAACAAGGATATTCAGGTGGCATCCAAAAAGGCGTGGTTACGAGAACGATTTGAGGATGGGCTTGTTTTTCTGAAAAGTGTAGAACGGGGGAAGTGCTTTATTGAGTATATACCCGCTGAAAATGCATGGAATCCAATTCGTGCGGATGGCTATATGTATATGAACTGTTTGTGGGTAGCCGGTTCTTTCAAAGGACATGGTTATGGAGCAGATTTGCTGAATGCCTGTATGGAAGATAGTAAGAATAAGGGGAAAAAAGGATTGTGTATATTATCTTCCGGGAAGAAAAAGCCATTTTTGGCTGACCCCAAATTCCTGAAGTATAAAGGATTCAAGGTTTGCGATGAAGCGGATAATGGGATTCAGTTATGGTATTTACCATTTGCTGAGAATGCTTCTTTGCCTGAATTCAAAGAATGTGCAAAACATCCTCATATTGAAGAAAAAGGATATGTTTTGTATTATACCAGCCAATGTCCGTTTAATGCGAAATATGTTCCGATAGTAGAAGAAGTGGCAAGAGAAAATGGTGTGCCATTCCGGGTGATTCATTTGCAGAGTAAAGAAGAAGCGCAAAATGCACCTACTCCAGTTACGACTTATGCTTTATTTTATAATGGTGAGTATTTAACAAACGAGCAGATGAATGATAAGAAATTCTTAAAGCTATTACAAGGTTAAAATATGAGGAGAATGGAACTTCGGGGGAATTTTACATGAACAAAGAATGGTCGCAAAAGAATAAGGAAATACAGACTTTGCTAGGAAAAGAAGCTACTTACAAAGAAGGCATTCAGAAGTTGATTCTTTTTCGTGAAGAATTATTTGGACAGGTATCCAATATAGTAAGCAACTATCCGAAAGAGGCATTTTATCAGATGCCGTTTAAAAACGCGAAGGGGTATCATAGCAAAACACTTGCATATTCTATCTGGCACATTTTCAGAATTGAAGATATCGTGGCACATGAATTGATAAAAAAGGATCAACAGATTTTGTTTACAGATTCATATGAACAAAGGATACATGCACCTATTATTACCACAGGAAATGAATTAGATAGTGAGAAAATAGTTGCTTTTTCTAAGGAAATAGATGTGGAGGCGCTTTTGTTATATGCAAGGGCTGTTATGGAATCTTCCAATGCATTTTTGCCTAAATTATCCTATGATGACATAAAACAAAAATTTACAAATGTAGATAAAGATAAGCTGGTTGATTCCAAATGCGTTTCCGCAGATGAAAATGCTGTTTGGTTAATTGATTACTGGTGCAGCAAAGATGTCAGAGGCTTATTAAAAATGCCGTTTTGCAGACATTGGATTATGCATATTGAAGCCATGTTTAGAATTAAAAATCAACTCTGCAAAATGGCCAGAAAAGGAGTCGACCCTGTTGCATACTGTGGATTTTCGTGTAATCACTGTTTTTTAGGACAATGGTGTGGTTCCTGCAGAACAGAGTATAATGTCTGTTCATTTGCTACATGCACAGCGGACAGACAATGTCCAAATGTAAAATGCTGCGAGGAAAAGGGAATCGACGGCTGTTATGATTGCAAGGAATTAGAAAATTGCCAAAAAGGTTTTTATGTTCCGGAAAATGATGGAGCAAATGCAGCAAAAGCGCAGGCGTTATATGTTCGTAAACATGGAAAAAAGGAATTCCTAAAGGTACATGACAGATTACAGGAAAAATATGAATTTTCAAAAACGCAGGAAATTCTGGGGCAGGATATGTATGAAGGATTAAAGTTTTTGGAAGAAAATTAAATTCAAAAAATATTTGTTCGAGAAAATTTGGAGGCGTTTTGATGAATGGACAGATAAAGGAGTACATAGAGAAACCGGAGAATTGGGAAAATGACAATACATTATGAGATTTTGAATAACAAAAATTTTAACACACATTCACTGGATCATTTCGTGAGACACCAGCAGGTAAAAGAGTGCTGGCGCAATGTGGATGGACAGTGGAAATTGTTGCCAATCGAATTTGAGGAAAACTGGCCGATAGAAGAATGTCAGGAGATTGCAGCAGATGTGGCGTTACATATGGAAAAAGACCAGACCGCATTTGGGGCATTTGATGGCGAAGAACTCATTGGATTTCTTACGGTTTCCCATAACATATTTGGAAGTACTGCAAAATATGTGGAACTGGTGTGCTTTCAGGTCTCAGAGCCTTATCGTGGAAAGAAAATAGGAAAAACACTTTTCTATGAGGCATGTGAGGAAGCAAAACGGCTAGGTGCAGATAAGTTATATATTTCAGCACATTCTTCGAGGGAAAGCCAGGCGGCATACCAGGCGCTTGGCTGTGTCCACGCAAAAGAAATCAATCAGGCACTTGCCGAGGAAGAGCCATGTGATGTGCAGTTGGAATATAATCTTATGCAGGAATACATATGAGTAAATACGAATTCTAATGGAAGTGGATAAAAGGAACAAACGGGGGCTTTGGAGAAAGTAGAAGAGGGGACATAAAACATGGAATTAGTAAGCGATTATATACGTGATGATGCGATGCGTCATGCACTAAATGAATTAACCAGGAAAACATTCGGTTTCGACTTTGAAAGCTGGGTTACAGGCGGATATTTTGAGGGTGATTATATTCCGTATTCCTTTATGAAAGATGGGAAAATTGTCTCCAATGTATCGGCAAACCGTATGTGTTTCCTGCAAAATGGCGTAAAAAAGAATTACATACAAATCGGAACAGTCATGACCGATGAGGCATATCGCAAGCAGGGGCTGGCAAAAAGACTGGTGGATTATGTGGTAAAGCAATATGAGGACGAATGTGATGGATTTTATCTGTTTGCAAATTTAAATGCCATAGATTTTTACGTTAAATGTGGATTCTCAAAGGAAATGGAGTATCGCTATTCGGTAAAGGAAGAATTTTGCAGAAAAAAACCGGCAGGAGAGATTTTTGTGCCGGTAAATCCAGCGGATGAGCAGATGAAACAGAAATATAGGGATATGGTTCGCCACAGTGCCGTAAATTCGTCAATGGAGCAGGTAAATAAATTCGGTTTGCAGATGTTTTACACGGCGGACATGGAAAATGTATATTATGCCAGGGATATGGACTGCTTTATTGTGGCAGAAATGGAGGAAAACACCTTACTTTTGCAGAGCATCATATGTGAAAATCATGTGGCACTTTCGGAGGTTTTACGGCGAGTGGGAGGGGAATATCAAAAATGCCGGCTTGGTTTTACACCGGCTTTGAATGATATGGAGATATGTGTTGCAGAGCAATACGATGGAAGTAATGATTACCGGCTATTCTACCTGGGAGAGGAACTAAAAAGTATTGAGCAGGAGAAGCTTTATTTTCCGGAACTTTCCCATGCCTGAATAATTGTAAATTCAAAAATGAGCCAGACACTAAGAATCATAGGGAGTGTGTTATGTTATACCAAAGTTTATTAGATGAAATTGTAGACCAAAGCAGGCAGATATTTGGTGAGGAGTTAATAGGAATTTATTTACATGGATCTATGGCTATGGGATGTTTTAATGCGAACAAAAGTGATATTGATTTGATGATTGTGATTAGAGATCATATCACAGATACTCAGAAATTACAGTTTATGAACTGTATTGTAGAGGTTGATAAAATAGCTCCAGGTAAAGGAATTGAGTTAAGTATTGTAAAGAAGAAATATTGTAAGCATTTTATATACCCAACGCCATTTGAGCTGCATTTTTCGAATGCACATTTACAGTGGTATATAGAGAATCCGGCAGACTATATTCGCAAAATGAATGGGGAGGATAAGGATCTGGCGGCGCATTTTAAAGTTATAAAAAACTATGGGATTGTACTGTATGGGGCAGAAATAAATGACACTTTTGCTGATGTACCAAGAAACGATTATATTGACAGCATTTGGAATGATATTGGGGAGGCTGAAGAAGATATATTAGAAGATCCCGTATATATAATTTTGAATTTGTGCAGAGTGGCAGCCTTTCTCAAAAATAATTTGGTTCTTTCTAAAAAACAAGGTGGCGAATGGGCAATAGATAACCTTCCTTCAAAATATCATCCTTTGATTTCGGATGCGGTGCAAAGTTATATAAATGGAGAGAATACAGATATAGATGATCGAGAGGGGCAGGAATTTGCTGATTATATGGTACAGCTGATAAAAACGATGATGGATAAAGGAGGAAAACAATGAAAAAGTGGTATGCAGAAGAGTATCAATTTGAAATTGAAGTTACGGGATTTTTAAGAAGTGATCACACAGAGAACTACTGTAGAAATGGCGAAGAGGTGGGAGATAAGTATACATGTACTTACGGATGTCCGGTGAATGAACAGGGATTCGGCATATGTTCTAAGATGATGCAGCTTCTCTATGGAGATATGCAGGCGGTACGAAGTGGCGGAGATTTGACGCTGGTTGGAGGAACAGAGCCGCTTGTCAAAGAGTATGTGTGTCCGGACGGCTGTGTACTTTTTCGGATGAAAGCCATCAAAACAGGAAACGAGAACTTTTATAAAGGGAAATTTTACCAGAATTAAGCGAAATATTATCGCATTCGCTTACGATATGCGGAGGGAGAATACCCTGTCTGCTTATGGAACAGCCGGCTGAAATATAAGGGGTTGTCATAGCCGACAATTCCGGCAATTTCTGTTATGGTGTATCCGGTTGTTTCAAAAAGCAGTCTCGCATTTTCAATTCGGATAGAGAGGATATACTGCATGGGGGTCATCCCGGTATAACCTTTAAAATTCCTGATAAACCAGCTGATGCTCATACCGATGGAAGAGGCGTAGGCTTCAATATTGATATTCGTATTATAATTGTCAATAAAATACTGCGATGCGGTTTCCATTGCCTGATTCAGATATTCATTTTTGATGGCGTCTTCCTGCGTCAGCTGGCGATGGATGGTGATGAGCAGACTGCGAAAAAGCATCGGTACCATGTCTTTGTAATCAGGCTGGCATCGCTGTAGTTCTGAAATTATTTTTTGAAAAATCACGTCAAATTCCATATTGGAACCTACATAAAACACCTGCATATTGTCAGAGATTCCGTAAGTTCTTAAAATATTTTTCACATCGCTTCCGGTAAAATGAACCCAGTACACTTCGCATTGACTGGAGGCAAGATATTCATATTTTTGAAATTCCTTCGGACGATATAAAACCATATTTCCGGCAGAAAGAAGCGTCTCATTTTCTGCATTGCCAAAATGAAAACGGGCGGTTCCGGAAGCAATATAGATAAGCTGATAATCAAGTCTTCCCCGTGGTCTGCAGGTGGGAAGGGATTTGTCTGAATCCAGGCGGTATGTGCCGCAGCTGCTTACGATTAAGGGACTGCTTTTATCTTTGACCGTAAGAAGGGAATTGTGTAATTGTCCGGTATTAATATACATATGTAAAATCTCCTAGACGCTTTTTTAAATTGTATCATTTTGTGCATGTTTTGTCTACTTTTGTTCATGGACGAACGAATGGAGGTGCTTCTATAATGCAGATAAATGATATCAATTTGGACAGGAAGGGTGAATTATGTCAGAGAGTAGGAGCAAAGCGTCGGACAGCAGTTTTGTTATAGATATGACAAAAGGGAACAGTATGCAGTTGATTCTTAAATTTACACTCCCTCTGCTTGTTGGAAATCTGTTTCAGCAGGTGTATAATGTGGTTGACTCGATTGTAGTCGGCAGGCACCTGGGTGCAAATGCACTTGGCGGAGTAGGCTCTGTCGGGTTGGTTAATTTTATGTTTTTTTCTTTATGCAGTGGTATGGCATCCGGAATCGGAGTGGTCATTTCCGGGTATTTTGGAGCAAAGAGAGAAGACGAGGTTAAAAAGGCGATTGCAAATGCCCTGTACGTGATACTTGCGGCGGGAATTCTGATGAGTGTTTTAAGTCTCGTGTTTGCAAGGGGAATCCTTACATTGATGAATACACCGGAAGAGAATTTTTCCTATGCCTATACCTATATGCGGATTATGTGTGGATTTACATTTATCGTTGCAATTTATAATGGAATCTCCGCAATCCTTCGGGCACTTGGTGATTCAAAGACACCGCTTATTTTTCTTGTAGTGGCATCCGTTATCAATGTGATACTGGATATTTTACTGGTTATTGTGTTGGACTGCGGGGTCGCAGGGGCAGCATATGCTACCGTATTCAGTCAGTTTGTGTCAGGAATAGGTTCGATTCTTTTTGCGGTAAAGAAGAATCCCTATTTTATGCTGAAAAAAGAGCATTTTAAATTAAATAAGGAAATTCTGTTAAAGGATTTCAGGATTGGAATCCCAATGTCGATTCAGACGGCGATGATATCCATATCCTGTGTCCTGCTGCAGACACTTATCAATGGATATGGACCGACCGTGATGGCTGCGTACACAGCAACAGGAAAAGTTGAGAGTGTGATTTTCCAGCCGTACAGTTCACTGGGAATTGCAATGTCTACCTTTGCAGGGCAGAATGTAGGAGCAAAAGATTATAAGAGAATTAAAAAGGCGATTATGCAGGCAATGGGAATTACGCTGACGTTCAGCCTGATTCTGCTTGTTGCGATTCTTCTGTTTCGGGAAAATATTATTGCGGCGTTTGTAGTAGATAAAGATGTCATAGAAATAGGGTCAAAAGCATTAATTATTTCCGGAAGTATGTATTTTGCACTGGGAACGATTTATACTCTGCGTGGAGTGTTAAACGGTATGGGAGATGTGTTCTTTTCCATGTTAAACGGTATCCTTGAAGTGGGAGGCAGAATCTTTTTTGCGGTGGTACTTATGTATATTTTCAAACTTGGATTCTGGGGTGTATGGTATACGAATGTTTTGACCTGGGTGGTCATTGCAAGCAGTGCGGCGGTGAGACTGGTATTCTTTTTCAGAAAAAAAGAACGTGCACAGAGTTAATATATGCAAGATATAGTTTTATATAGGAAAACAGAAAAGGAGAAAGAGTATGGGAGCTACAGGAAAACAGCCGGAATGGCTGGATGACGCAGTATTTTATGAGATTTATCCGCAGTCTTTTTTGGACAGCAATTCAGATGGAATCGGTGATATCAATGGTATTACACAGAAACTGGACTATATTAAGGAGCTGGGATGTAATGCCATCTGGATAAATCCATGCTTTACGTCACCGTTTGGTGATGCGGGATATGATGTGGAAGATTACTATTCCGTTGCACCAAGATATGGCACAAATGAAGATTTGGCAAAACTTTTTGCAGAGGCGCATCAAAGAGGGATGCATGTGCTTTTGGATTTGGTTCCGGGGCACACGGCAGTAACGCATAAATGGTTTAAAGAGTCCATGAAGGCACAGAAGAACGAGTACACAGACCGTTATATCTGGACGGGCAGTGCATGGGAGGAGCCGCAGGGAATGGGATGTATCCGTGGAATCTCTGACAGAGACGGGGCATGCGTTGTGAATTTCTTTTCCCATCAGCCGGCATTAAATTACGGATATTATGAAAAGAAATGTCCGTGGCAGCAGTCCATGGATGATGAGGGCCCGAAAGCAACATTAGAGGCGATGAAGGATGTGATGCGCTTCTGGCTTAAGATGGGCTGTGACGGGTTCCGTGTTGATATGGCGGGCAGTCTGGTAAAAAATGACCCGGAGGGAAAGGGAAACATCCTTCTGTGGCAGAATGTCAGAACATTTTTGAATGAAGAGTTCCCACAGGCTGCTATGGTTTCAGAATGGGGAGAGCCGGATAAATCCCTGCAGGGCGGATTCCACATGGATTTTCTGTTGCATTTCGGTCCGTCTCATTATAATGATTTGTTCCGCTGTGAAGAGCCGTTTTTCTCTTCCAGAGGAAAGGGTGATATCTCCGCTTTCGTGGAGAAGTATAGAGAGAATTATGAAAAGTCAGAAAAAAAGGGATTAATCTGTATTCCTTCCGGCAATCATGATATGGACAGACTTGCCAGAACCCTTAAAGGAGACGAGTTAAAGATTGCGTTTGCATTTTTGCTATCCATGCCGGGAGCACCGTTTATTTACTATGGAGACGAAATCGGGATGCGATACGTGGAAGGACTTACTTCCGTTGAGGGCGGTTATAATAGAACCGGTTCCCGTTCCCCGATGCAGTGGAACGATGGCTTAAATATGGGATTTAGTACAGCCGCTGCAGAAAAGCTTTATATTGCGCAGGATTCTGCTGCAGACAGACCTACCGTCCTGGCACAGATGGAGGATAATCATTCACTGTACCATGAGATTCAGAAGTTAATCAAAATCCGGAGGGCGCATCCGGCGCTGTCAAATAAGGGAGAGATTACATTTGTCTATGCAGAGAAGAATACCTATCCGTTTACCTATGTCAGAAGCAGCGGAGAGGAGCGCATACTGGTGGTACTCAATCCGTCTGATAAAAAGGTTTCGTTTTCATATGAAGGAGTGCTTGGAGAGACCATCTATCAGTTTGGCGGTGCTGTTACAGAAGATAACACTACGATAAGCGTGGATGCACAGACCGCAGCATTTATTACATTGAACTGATTCTGATTGTAAAAAGATGAGCTTGACAATCAGGCGAAGAAAGACTATTCTAAATTCCAGACAGGGAATGAAGTTCTCCCTTGGGAAACCAGAACTGCTTAGATAGCTGATGACTTCTACGATTTTTAATCGCAGAAACCATCAGCTTTTTTTATTCATAGGAAAATGCCGTCCTGTGAATGAAAAAGCCCTTCGGGCAGGGATGCGCAGCCCGCGGAGAAGAAGTTTATTTAAGAAAGGAGCGAGCTTATGATGCTTACATCATTATCACTTATTTTTCTCGTCGGACTGGCGATGGCAGCCATCTGCCGACAGGTAAAGCTTCCGCGAATCATCGGAATGCTTCTAACAGGAATTGTTTTGGGACCGTATGTGTTAAATGTGCTTGATCCATCGATACTTTCCATTTCGGCAGATCTCCGGAAGATGGCGTTAATCATCATTTTGTTAAAGGCGGGACTTTCGTTGGACCTTAAGGACTTAAAGAAAGCCGGGCGCCCGGCGGTTCTATTATCTTTTGTGCCGGCATCCTGTGAAATTCTTGGATATGTGCTGTTTGCACCAGTGATTTTTGGCGTAAACAGAGTCGAGGCTGCCGTTATGGGAGCGGTGCTTGCAGCAGTTTCTCCGGCAGTTGTAGTGCCAAGAATGGTAAGCCTGATGGAGAAAAAATATGGAACAAAGAAAGCGATTCCACAGATGATTATGGCAGGGGCGTCCTGTGATGATATTTTTGTGATTGTACTGTTTACAACGTTTCTAAGCATGGCGCAGGGAGATAGCGTAAACGTCATGAACTTTTTCAATATACCGGTGTCACTTCTGCTTGGTATTCTGCTTGGAATGGTGACAGGCTATGGGCTGTACCTCTTTTTTGAGACTTCCTACGCGCATAAACACTGCGTCAGAAACAGCATGAAAGTGATTATTATCCTGGGATTCGCCTTCTTTCTGATTGCGGTGGAAGGATGGCTGGAAGGAAAGGTGTCGATTTCAGGATACCTGGCGGTTGTCAGCATGGCATGTATGCTGAAATTAAAGAGTACTTCTTTTGTGTCGAAGCGGTTATCGGAAAAATTTGGAAAGTTGTGGCTTGCGGCAGAAGTCATTTTGTTTGTCTTAGTTGGCGCAGCAGTGGACATCCGGTATATGTTAAAGGCTGGCATAGCGGCCGTTCTCATGATTTTGACAGCGCTGGTGTTTCGGACGATCGGTGTGCTGCTTTGTATGGTGAAAACAGACCTCACGTGGAAGGAGCGGCTGTTTTGCGTGATTGCATATCTTCCCAAGGCAACCGTTCAGGCAGCCATTGGTTCCGTTCCGCTTGCCGCAGGTCTTCCCTGTGGGGAAATTGTGTTGTCGGTAGCCGTAATGGCAATTATTCTGACAGCTCCTTTAGGCGCCATTGGGATGGATGCCACCTATCAGAAACTGCTGGAGAAAGAGATGAATTTGTGAAAAATGCTGAATTTTTACGCATAAAAGAGTGCTTTGCTTGCGGCGGATGGCTGGCTATGCTAGAATAAGACAAAAGCATATTTCAAAAGAATCCGTGGCATGACAATGCTGTCATTAATATTCTAAATTCATTTCAGAAATCAATGCTTTTAAAAATTCATCATTTATTTTAAAAGCAGGAGAGAACTGAGATGCTCCTGCATAAGGAGGAAAACAGAATATGGGAAAAAGACGAAATGCAGCTGTCAATCGGAAGTATAAGGATACCGTTTTCCGGATGTTGTTTTCAGACAGGCAAAATTTGCTGTCGCTGTATAATGCTGTAAATGGGAAGGACTATCGGAATCCGGAAGAATTAGAAATTGTAACACTTGATAGTGCAATTTATATGGGCATGAAAAATGACCTTGCATTTATCATTGATACGAACTTATATTTATATGAACATCAGTCTACTTACAACCCGAATATCCCGTTGCGTGATTTGTTTTATATCGCAAGTGAGTATCAAAAACTGGTAGACCACAAATCTTTATATTCTACTAACGCAATAAGAATACCGGCACCGAAATTTGTGGTATTTTATAATGGAATGAGAAGTACTACAGATAAGGAAGAAATTTGTTTATCGGCAATGTATGAAAATAAAGTGGAGAAACCTGCATTAGAATTGGTAGTGACATTGCTGAATATAAATGAAGGATGCAGCCGGGAACTGATGGAGCAGTGCAGGATTTTGAGAGAATATGCACAGTATGTGGCAAAAGTTCGTAGCTACGTAGGAGATATGATTCTTGAAGATGCGGTTAACAGGGCAGTTGAGGAATGCATTAGGGAGGGAATTCTTGAGGAATTTTTGAGAAAAAATCGTGCAGAGGTGGTTATGGTGAGTATATTTGAGTATGATAAAGAGGAAGAAGAAAAGAAACTGCGGAAAGCGGAATATGAATATGGGAAGCAGGAAGGAATAAAAGAAGGAATAAAAGAAGGAATAAGAGGGGCAATATTTGATTTCTTAGAAGAAAACGGAACAATACCAGAAAGTGTAAGAACTTGTATTTTAAACGAGCAGGATGAAAAAGTGCTGCGGAAATGGAGCAAATTAGCCGCACATAAAGGTTCGATAGAAGAATTTTGGAAATCAGTGGAGAAGGAACAGGACTATGAACCAGATACAAACACAGTTATTTGAGTTACAGGATTTAAAGTACAGGGATTTTCATGCGAAGCTGATGCCGGGCATTGACAAAGAAACTATCATTGGAATCCGGGTGCCGGTATTGCGGAAATTCGCCAAAGAATTTGCAAAAACAGAGGAAGCAGATTGCTTTTTAAGAGAGTTATCGCACCGGTATTACGAAGAGAATAACCTTCATATGATGCTGATATCCGGCATTTTGGATTATGAAAAGTGTCTGATGGAAATAGAGCGGTTCCTTCCATATGTGAACAACTGGGCAACCTGTGATATGCCGACGCCGAAATGTTTTGCGAAGCATAAGCAAGAGCTGCTTCCAGTGATAAAAAAGTGGATTGCATCGGATGAAACCTACACGATTCGCTATGGAATCGGCACATTGATGAATCTTTATCTGGATGCGGATTTTAAGGAAGAATATGTGAAACTTGTGACAGATGTAAAATCAGACGAATACTATGTGAACATGATGATTGCCTGGTATCTGGCAACGGCACTGGCAAAGCAGTGGGATGCAGTGATTCCGTATTTAAGGGAGCATAAATTGTCTTCCTGGGTACATAAAAAGACGATTCAAAAGGCAGTGGAGAGTTACCGGATTACGGAGGAGCAGAAGCGGTACCTGAAAAGTCTGCGTTAACTTAAAAACAACTATAATTGAAAATAGGGTTGATAAAGGAAAAGAATGCGTGATATTCTGAAAAAAGAATAAAGAAAGGTTAAAAGAGTGTTTTATGAAGAAGGAAAGTGCGCGATAGCAATGGCTATTGCAAATCTTAAGATGCTGTAGCCATTGCATCCTGGAAGATAACTAGGAGGACGCATATGAGCTATGTAAATGCAGAGGATGTTCTACCGGCGGAGTTAATACGGGAAATTCAGAAATTTGCCGATGGACAGCTTCTATACATCCCAAGAAAACAGGAAAAGTCATTTTCGTGGGGAGAAAAAAACGGCACCAAAGGAAAGCTGACGGAGCGAAACAGGCAGATTGTCAGAGAATACGATTCAGGTGCGACAATTACGGAGCTGAGCAGGCAGTATTTTCTTTCTGTCAAACGAATTCAGGGCATAATACGTGAGTATGAATCCTCAGTACAAGATAGAGCAACAGGAGGATTTTGCCATGAACAGAGAGAATAAACGCAAGCAGTATGAAAAGGGTTACTATAAGAGACATGCCTGCAACGAGACATTTGTATGTAAAAATTGCGGAAGAACCGTCGTACCGGAGGGAGCAGGGAGTAATCACAGAAATCACTGTCCGAATTGCCTCTACAGTCTGCACGTAGACATTGAGCCGGGAGACCGTGCGTCAGACTGCGGCGGGCATATGGAGCCGGTTTCCGTGTGGGTGCGGAAAGATGGAGAATGGGCAATCATCCACAGATGTAAGATGTGCGGTGCGCTCAGCTCAAACCGTATTGCGGCGGATGACAATCCCGTGAAACTAATCTCCATTGCCATGAAACCAATCAGCCAGCCACCGTTTCCAATCGAGCGGATGACAGAGATGACTAGGCTTATGGGATGGGATGAGGAAGTATTCCAGTAAAGCAGGGATACTTGACAAAAATAGCATTGTTGACTAACATACAGCTAACAATGCTATTTTTTGTGTTATAAAATAACAGGAGATGAGGTATCATGAAGGTTACATTGGCGCAGACCATACGACATTATGAAAAGAAAAATCTCGCAAAGGATATCCTTGCGGGGCTTATCATTATGGCGGTATCCATTCCGATTTCAATGGGTTACGCGCAGATTGCGGGTTTGCCGGCAGTATATGGATTGTATGGGTCGGTATTCCCGATTCTTTTGTTTGCACTATTTTCCACATCGCCCCAGTTTGTGTTCGGGGTAGATGCAGCGCCTGCGGCATTAATTGGAGGAGCGCTTGCAGGACTTGGGATAGAGGGAGGCTCTGCGGAAGCGATGACGGCAGTGCCGGTACTGACACTTTTTGTGGCAGTATGGCTGTTTGCGTTTTATCTGATGAAGGCGGGAAAACTGGTAAACTATATTTCCGCACCGGTGATGGGTGGATTTATTACCGGAATCTGTACGACCATCATTCTGATGCAGCTTCCCAAATTAATGGGAGGAACGGCAGGAACCGGAGAATTGTTAGAGCTGGCAGAGCATATCGCAGAGACAGCAAAAAATGTGAATGTTCCATCACTGCTATTGGGACTTGTGGCACTTTTGATTTTGCTGGTATCAAAAAAAATGATGCCGAAGTTTCCGATGGCAGTCCTCTTGATGGCGGCGGGAGCCTTGATGACGAAATTTCTTCCGGTGGAATCATGGGGCGTACAGACATTGTCAGCGGTGGAACCGGGGCTTCCGGTGTGGAGCTTTCCTGCTGTGACGGCAATTCCGATGAAGGAGGCGGTCACAATCAGCCTGTCTGTGGCGGTTGTGATTATGGCGGAAACACTTCTGGCAGAAAACAGCTTTGCGCAGAAAAACGGTTATCGCATTGATGACAACCGGGAGATACTGGCTTTTTCGATGGGAAATCTTGTGGCGGCATTGACGGGCTGCTGTCCAATGAACGGTTCCGTTTCAAGAACTGCGATGGGAGAGCAGTACCAGGCAAAAACGCAGCTGGCTGGCATTGTGGCAGGTTTATCCATGGTTGTTCTTCTCTTGTGCGGAACAGGATTTATCGGATATCTTCCGGTGCCAATTTTAACTGCAATTGTAATTTCTGCACTTTTAGGTGCAACGGAATTTGAGCTGGCGGTAAGACTTTTCCGGGTCAGCCGGACAGAGTGTTTTATTTTCTTTGGAGCATTTTTCGGAGTGCTGATGCTTGGAACGATTAACGGGGTATTAATTGGCATCATTCTTTCTTTTTCGGAAATGATTATCCGGACGGCAAAGCCGGCACGCTGCTTTTTGGGAATCCAGCCAGGGCACAGACATTTCAGGGATTTAAAAGAAGGAAGCCAGATTCATGCGCTGCAGGGAGTCATCATCTACCGTTTCAGCAGCAATTTGTTTTTTGCCAATATTCAGGTGCTAAAGCGGGAGATTGAGGACAGCATCAAAGATGATACGCGGGCGGTGATTTTAGATGCAAGCGGAATCGGAAGCATCGACATTACGGCGGCAGACCAGCTTGGAATGTTGTACCATTCGCTCAAGGACAGGGGCATCCGCTTTTACATGACAGAGCATATTGCAGAGTTAAATGAGCAGCTCCGCAAACTTGGACTTGGGTATCTGATTGAAGAGGGAAGCGTGCGCAGGACCATCCATATCGCATTAAAGGATATGGGAATTAATAGACCGTACCCTTTGGAGGGTGGTGTTGACAATGAAGACCGCAGTGCATCGAGAAAGCGGGCGGACAACCGTGTGCAGGAATTTGTGTGGGCGTTTGGCTCGGAGAGCGAAGCACAGATTGAAAAACAGATTGCACTCCAGATTGAGCAGTTGAAAAAGACAGGCGATGTGGAGAAATTGCTGCATGGACGCTGGTCGCATATGGAAGAGTTAGACGAGGATGAGTGGATGGAGCACCTCGAAGAGCATCTAAAAGAGATTGTCAATATTTCCGGAAAGGACGAGGAGACGCTTGCAATCCGTCTGGAGGCGCACCGAAAAGAAGTACATGACCGAATCGCGCGTGAGCATCCGGAGATGGCGGAACGCTTTAAGGAGCGCAGACATTTGCTGGATGAGCATCTGAAAGAACGACGGCCGGAGGTCTATGAGTTAGTGGTGAGACTGCGGGAAAAAGACGGGCAGTCGGAAAAACATTGACACAGGAAAAAATTCTTTTTATAATAGCCATATACCCAACCGGGTATATTGTACCCTGCTGGGTATATTGTACTCTACAGGGTATATTGGGAGGTAGAACATGAAGCAATGTATGGATGCACAGAATCTGCACAGACGGCTTGCCAAGATTATCGGTCAGGTGCAGGCGATTGACAGAATGGTGGATGAGGATGTGCCATGTGAAGATATTTTAGCACAGATAAATGCTGCAAAATCTGCACTGCACAAGGTGGGGCAGGTTGTGCTGGAGGGACATATCAAACATTGTGTGCGCGACGGCATCGAGCATGGAGACGCTGAGCAGACGATAGAGAACTTTACAAAGGCAGTGGAACGTTTTGCAAATATGAAATAAATAAGACTCTGATAAGGGGACGTCAGAACCGGCAAATTTCGGTTCTGGCGTCCTTTTTTTGTTTTATCAGCATTTTCATGTGGAGAAAAATCCTTACTTGACAACCTATACCCCTATAGGTATAATCTACATATACCCATATGGGTATAAAGGAGGAATGAAAATGAAACAGTTGATGAAAAAACTGGAAGAGCTTCTGGAACTTGGCGGGACGAAAAAAGATATTACCCTGCTTGTCATTTCAGGAATTGCGTTGTTGTGCAGTATTTTTGACGTTCTTCCGCTGCCATTTGATGCAGCGTGGGTTGCGATTGTGCTCTGTGGTGTGCCGATTATCTTAGAGGCAGTGATTGGGCTTGTGACAGAGTTTGATATTAAGGCGGATGTGCTGGTTTCCATTGCGTTGGTGGCTTCCGTATGTATCGGGGAGGATTTTGCGGCTGGTGAGGTTGCATTTATCATGCAGCTTGGCGGTTTGTTAGAGGAGTTAACTGTGGCAAAGGCGCGTGCGGGAATTGAGCGGCTGGTGCACTTAACGCCCCGGACGGCAAGAGTGCTTCGCACAGGCGGTGAAGAAATGATTCCGGCGGAACAGGTACAGGTCGGAGATGTTTTACGGGTGCTGCCGGGAGAAACAGTTCCGGTGGACGGTGTGATTCTGTCGGGTCAGACCTCTGTGAATCAGGCGGTTATGACAGGAGAGTCACTTCCGGTTGACAAAACGGCAGGAGATGAAGTGTCATCCGGTACGGTGAATCAGTTTGGGGCATTTGAAATGAAAGCTCTCCGGGTAGGTGAGGACAGTTCCATCCAGAGAATGATTCGTCTGGTGCAGTCTGCGGATGCCGGAAAGGCAAAGATTGTGGGGCTCGCAGACCGGTGGGCGACCTGGATTGTGGTCATAGCGTTATCAGCAGCCGTACTTACATGGCTGTTTTCCGGTCAGATTATCCGTGCGGTTACGATTCTGGTTGTATTTTGCCCCTGCTCGCTGGTGCTTGCAACGCCAACCGCGATTATGGCAGCGATAGGGAATGCGACCAAACACGGATTTTTAGTGCGGGAGGGTGATGCCTTGGAGCGCCTTGCAGAGGTTTCCAAAATCACATTTGATAAAACCGGAACACTGACCTATGGAACTCCAAAAGTAGTCGAAGTAAAAAGCTGTCAGACAGAGCTTTCCAATGAAAAGCTGTATGCACTTTCTGCAGCGGCAGAGCGGCTGTCAGAGCATCCGCTTGGAAAAGCCGTTGTGAGCTGTTACAGACAGGAGACGGGAGCAGAGGTGCTAAAGGCAGAGAATTTTTCCATGACACCGGGAAGAGGTGTATTGGCAAGTGTGGAAGGAAAAACGATTCTGGCGGGAAACCGGCAACTTTTGGAAGAAGCGCAGATTGCCATTTCTACAGAGATAGAAGCAGAGTGTGAAAACTGGCGGAAACAGGGCTGTACCGTAATCTATGTGGCAGCAGATGATAAACTGGCGGGATATCTGGTGCTTTCGGATACTATCCGGGAAGAGAGCCGGAATATGATTGACCGCCTTTTGGAACTTCAGGTAACGCCGGTACTTCTGACCGGAGACCATGAGAATGCAGCAGAAAATATTGCAGGGCAGCTTCACATCAGAGAAGTGCACGCAGGCTGTCTGCCGGAGGATAAGTTAAACTGGATTGCGGATTATCAGAAGAGGGGAGAGGCGGTCTGCATGATTGGAGACGGCGTCAATGATGCACCGGCGCTAAAGAAAGCGGATGTCGGTATTGCAATGGGGGGTGTCGGAAGTGACATTGCAGTTGACGCAGCCGATATTGCACTGGTGGATGATGAGGTGAAGGAATTGCCACATCTGTTTGCCCTGGCGAAGCGGATGATGATTACAATAAAAATAAATCTGACCTTTTCCATGGGGCTTAACTTCCTTGCGATTATCCTGGCAATCACAGGAGTGTTAAACCCCGTGGTAGGTGCGTTGGTACATAACTGTGGCTCCGTGCTTGTGATTATTAATTCAGCACTGCTTCTTAGATATAGACGTCGATAGAGCCGCCAAGTTCCGGTGTTACGGAATGTTCCATCATCTTGACCATGGAAGCGCCCATCTCCTGAGTCAGATCGAGAGACTGGTCAAGTACTGCTGTACCGACAACGTAAGCGAGACTTCCCTGGCTGACAGAGGCTGCATCGTAGGCAGATAAAGTGCCAAGAGCCATATCAACAGTTGAAAAATCCATAAAAACACCACCTTTCCTATAAGGGTTAGAATTGTTTTTACACCTAGATTATGGCACGAAAGTACCGGAATATCAAGGCTAAGAAATCCACGTTTTTATGGAACTGGAAGAAATGACAAAAAAGACTTGCTATTTAAAATGAAAATTGTTATAATACACAATGTAATCGTTGGTGTGAACGAAAATCCTTTGTTAATTTTTCATTTCGATTGGGGAATCAGATGGGAGAGAAGGATTTCCGTAATGATGCACATTAGGTGCAAGTTGGAGGAGAAGGTTTTACATAAGAGAAAAGACTTTTTGCACCGCCCTATTTACAGGGCGTGGCAGAAAGTCTTTTCTTTTGTCTTTTGCTCCTGATTTTTCAAAAAATAATTTGCTTTTCGTCATTGTTTGCATTGCACGGTGCAAAAGAATCTGTTATACTTAACCGGATAGTAAATGGAGGAATGAAATGTCA
Organism: Roseburia sp.; assembly: GCA_050874345.1. GTDB lineage: Bacteria > Bacillota > Clostridia > Lachnospirales > Lachnospiraceae > Roseburia. The sequence goes on from JBNMKM010000012.1 coordinate 22,524, forward strand.
CAGGCAGTTATCATAAAAAGCAACAAATATGGCATCCATCTGATTTTAGATAAGGATATGTCGTTTCCAAAGCTGATTGATGCCATCATTGCGAAATTTAAAGAATCAGAAAAATTTTTCAAAGATGCGCGGGTAGGAATTTCCTTTGAGGGAAGAAAATTATCGGTGGAGGAAGAACAGGCGATTATTGAGGCAGTGACGAAGAATACCTCAATTGATATCTTATGTGTCGTAGATAACGATCCGTCTCATGAAGAACAGGTACGCAGGCAGATTGAGGCTTACCAGGCAAGTGTCCAGCATCCATATACCGATGCCGGAACCCAGTTCTATCGTGGAACACTTCGTTCCGGTCAGGTGCTCTCAAGCGAGTCCGGAATTGTAGTTGTCGGGGATGTGAATCCGGGAGCGACCGTTTCCGCCAGCGGAAGCGTGGTGGTATTAGGCGCCGTCAAAGGCAATATTTATGCGGGAGTCGGTGGAGACGACAGCGCATTTATCGCAGCGATGGACTTAGACCCGATTCAGATTGGAATCGGAACGCTTCTTGCAAAGAGTCCGGATAAGACCTATGAAAAGAAACTGTTTCGCCGGAAGGTGAAAGAACCGACCGGGAATCTTCAGATTGCCTACTGCAAAGAGGGAACAATCTGTATTGAACCGCTGACAAAAGAGTCATTGAATGATATATAACAGCAGGAGGAATGGAGAAAATGAGTGAAGTAATTGTAATTACATCCGGCAAGGGTGGTGTAGGAAAAACCACTACAACGGCAAATGTTGGTACCGGTCTTGCACAGTTGAACAAAAAAGTGGTTTTGATTGATACAGATATCGGACTGCGCAACCTTGATGTGGTTATGGGTCTGGAAAACCGCATTGTGTATAATCTGGTGGATGTAGTAGAAGGAAATTGCAAAATCAAACAGGCTTTGATTAAGGATAAGAAATATCCGGAGCTTTATCTGCTTCCGTCTGCACAGACAAGAGATAAGGCAGCCGTAAATCCGGAGCAGATGATGGCATTAATTAATGAGCTCAGAGACGAGTTTGATTATATTTTATTGGACTGCCCGGCAGGAATCGAGCAGGGATTTAAAAATGCCATTGCAGGTGCAGACCGTGCATTGGTTGTAACAACTCCTGAGGTTTCCGCAATCCGTGATGCAGACCGTATCATTGGACTGTTAGAAGCAAATGAGATGAAGAAGATTGACCTTATCGTCAACAGACTTCGTATGGATATGGTAAAACGCGGTGATATGATGAATGTTGCGGATGTCTGCGATATTCTTGCCATCAATTTAATTGGTGCAGTACCGGATGATGAGCACATCGTTGTTTCCACGAACCAGGGAGAGCCGTTAGTTGGAACGAATTGTCTTGCAGGACAGGCATATGCAAATATCTGTCATCGTATCCTTGGAGAGGAAGTACCGTTCTTAGATCTTGAAGCAAAGACGGGCGTATTTTCAAAACTGAAAGATCTGTTCAAGAAGAATTAGGAGGGGCGTTCCATGGGATGGATGGATTTATTTAAAAAGAAAAGTTCCGGCGATGTTGCAAAGGATCGTCTGAAACTTTTACTGGTATCAGATCGTGCCAGTTGCTCACCGGAAATGATGGAGCAGATTAAAAACGACATTATTCAGGTGATTGCAAAATATATGGATATTGATGCAGAAGGACTTGACATTCAGATTACACAGACAGAGTCAGAGGCAAATAATGGTTCTGTTCCGGTTCTGATGGCAAACATTCCAATCCGTGATATGAAGCACGGAAAATAATCGAATGTGCACTTTGCGAACATTCGATTATCATGAATAGTATTACAAACCCCGGATTACAGCAAATGTAGTTCGGGGATTTCATTTATAGGAGAACAATGATGGCAGTGACATTAAATGAAACACCGTCCGCAAACCGCCTGCACATTGGCGTGTTTGGCAGGACAAACAGTGGAAAATCATCCTTTATCAATGCGTTTACCGGTCAGGAAGTTTCCATCGTAGCGGATGTGGCGGGAACAACCACAGACCCGGTCTATAAACCGATGGAAATCAATCCGCTTGGACCGTGTGTCATCATCGATACGGCTGGATTTGACGATACGACGGAGCTTGGAGAGCGTCGCATGGAAAAAACACGTCTTGCGGCGGAAAAGACGGAACTTGGAATCATTCTTTTTGCCGGGGAAGAGATGGAAGAGGAGCTGCACTGGTATCGCTTCTTAAAAGAGCGCAATGTGCCGGTGCTTTCCGTTGTCAATAAGGCAGATATTTTAGAAAACCCTGGGGCACTTGTGGAGCGGATTGAAAAAGAAACCGGGCAAAAGCCACTCTTGCTGAGTGCACAGACCAAAGAGGGCATGGGACAGGTGAAGGAAGCCTTAGCTCGTCTTTTGCCTGAAAACTACGGAAATAGGTTGATTACAGGGGAGTTAGTTCAGGAAGGTGATTTGGTGCTGCTTGTCATGCCGCAGGATATCCAGGCTCCGAAAGGGCGTCTCATTTTACCACAGGTGCAGACACTTCGGGAGCTTTTAGATAAAAAGTGTCTGGTGATGAGTGTGACAACGGACAAACTGACATCTGCACTTGCGGCGTTAAAAGAGCCGCCGAAGCTTATCATCACAGATTCTCAGGTATTTGGCTATGTGTATGAGCACAAGCCAAAGGAGAGTATGCTGACTTCGTTTTCGGTGCTGTTTGCAGCCTATAAAGGAGACCTTCCTTATTATATAGAAGGGGCAAGACAGCTTGATGCGCTGACGGAGCAGTCAAGAGTTTTGATTGCAGAGTGCTGCACCCATGCACCGTTGACGGAGGATATCGGAAGGGTGAAAATTCCCCGGATGTTAAAAAAACGTGTCGGGGATAAACTTACCATTGACTTTGTAAGCGGAACAGATTTTCCAAAGGATTTGAGCAGCTACGATTTGATTATTCAGTGTGGAGCCTGTATGTTTAACCGCAAATATGTGATGTCCCGGGTTGACAGAGCAAAGCAACAGAAAATTCCAATGACCAACTATGGGGTAACAATTGCGCATATTACAGGAATTTTAGAGCAGGTGGCGACACCGTGAACAATATGGGAGAGTACGTATGAAGAAAGTTACAATCAAAGATGTGGCGAGAGAAGCGGGAGTATCGATTTCTACGGTTTCTAATGCATTGAATGATGTGGATGTGCTATTGCCCGAAACAAAAAAGAGAATTTTAGAAGTGGCAAAGCGCATGAATTACATTCCAAATCTGAATGGACGAAACCTGAAGGCAACAGAGACAAAGGCAATCGGACTGTTTGTTTCTTCCATGCGGGGAGATTTCTATGGAACGCTGGCAGATACCATGTATTGGGAATGTGTGAAGTACGGATATGACCTGAATGTCTATATTACGCATAAGAATACGACAATTATAACCAATATCCTGGGACGGAGAGTGGACGCAGCAGCAATCCTTTATGAAGGTGTCACAAAAGACACAGAGGAGCAGCTTGTGAATTCCGGGATTCCGGTGGTGTTTTTGGACCGGGAGATTGCCGGGGAAAATACATCAAGTGTTCTGTTTGATTCGTTTGCAGAGGGAGAACAGGCAGCGCGCTACTTAGTCGGACTCGGGAATAAGAGCTTTGGACATATCTATGGTGTGGAAGGAAACTATGATAGCAGGCTGCGTTATGAAGGGTTTGTGCATGGACTTTTGGAAGCTGGATTTTCGATGGATAAGGAAAATGTGATTTTAGGGCGTTATGAACAGGCACCGGCATATGAGGCAGTGAAAGAATTTATTGCGGCGGGAAAAAAAGTACCGGATGCGTTTTTTGCGGCAAACGATTTAAGTGCACTTGGATGTGTGGAGGCACTGCAGGATAGCGGTTATAAGGTGCCGGAACAGGTGAATGTTATTGGCTGTGATGATATTGCAATCAGCAGTCTTGTGACACCGAAACTTACAACGATACGTACTTCCTTTGAGAAGATGGGTGTGATTACAGTACGGCAGATTATGAAACTTTTACAGGAAAAATCTGAGGGAGTCATTGAAAAAATTGAAGGAAAGCTGATTGAGAGAGAAACCTGCGCGACGCGCTAGGTTTCTCATAGTTTATATTTTTGCAGAGTGCAAAATAATACATTGCATTTAAAGAAAAACTATGCTAGGATACAAACAAAAATAAAAACGTTTTTATACAGAGCGATAGCAGGAGGAATCATATACGATGAAAACAGAAGCAGTTGACTGGAAAGCATATGAAGAATTATCAAGACGCACGGCTGCGGAAGGTGCCGTACTTTTGAAAAATGAACATGCGGCATTACCGTTAAAAGAAGGGGAGCACATCGCCGTATTCGGAAGATGCCAGATTGAGTATTACAGGAGCGGAACCGGTTCCGGTGGAGCAGTTCATGTGCCGTATAGCACTAATCTGTTAGACGAACTGCGCAGAAAAAAGGGGATCTTTATTGATGAAGCGTTGGAAGAGACGTACCGGAACTGGATTTTAAAACATCCGTTTGACAATGGCGGCGGTGGATGGGCTGCTGAACCGTGGTTTCAGAAAGATATGCCGTTAGAGGAGGAACTTGTCAAAGAGGCTGCATCAAAATCGAAAAAGGCAGTTTATGTAATCGGGCGCACCGCTGGAGAGGACAAGGACAATCTCAAAGAGGTGGGAAGTTTTCTTTTGACAGAGCAGGAAAAAGAAAATTTAAGACAGATTACGGCGGCATTTGAACAGGTGATTGTGGTATTAAATGTTTCAAACTTAATTGACATGACAGAATTGTTTGAAGACTGCCACAAGGACCATATCAAGGCAATTTTAATTGTATGGCAGGGAGGAATGATGGGAGGCTTAAGCGCTGCCGATGTCCTGACAGGGGATGCGGTTCCATGTGGAAAACTGCCGGATACCATTGCCTATCGTTATGAAGATTATCCGTCTGCTTCTAATTACGGAGGAGAGGATTTTAACTTCTATCAGGAAGATATTTATGTCGGATACCGTTATTTTGAGACATTCCAGCCAAAGAAAGTACGCTATGAATTTGGTTATGGACTGTCCTATACAGATTTTGAAATCACAGTCCACAGCACACATGCCGTAGAAGGAAACATTGTGGTTGCACTTTCCGTTACAAATACAGGAGATACCTACAGCGGAAAAGAAGTGGTGCAGGTTTATTATGAGGCACCGCAGGGAAAACTGGGACGTCCGGCAAGAGTGCTTGCGGCTTTTCAAAAGACGGCACTGTTAAAACCAGGCGAAACGGAAGAAATGACACTTACGTTTCCGGTTACAGAGATGGCTGCATATGACGATGGCGGATATACCGGGCACAAGTCCTGCTATGTGCTCGAGGCTGGTACATATGGAATTTATGTCGGAAATAGTGTGCGTAATGCAAAAAAGGTTTCTGTGGACGGAAAAGAGGCATACGTTATCCAGAATACAGAAGTAGTGGAAGTGCTTGAGGAAGCGTTAGCGCCGCAGAAAGCATTTACCCGCATGAAGCCGGGGGCACGCTTAGAGGATGGAAGTTATGAGATTATAATGGAAGAGGTGCCGCTTCGCAGTATCAATTTAAGAGAACGGATTGAAGAACGTTTGCCGGAAGAAAACGAGATGACCGGAAATAAAGGGTATAAACTTAGCCAGGTAGCAACAAAAGAAGTGTCTTTAGAGACGTTTGTAGCACAGTTTACAGAGGAAGAACTCGCGGCAATCGTGCGCGGAGAGGGAATGGGGCATCCCGATGTAACGCCTGGAACAGCCTCTGCGTTTGGAGGTGTCAGTGATTCTTTGGTGAAATATGGGCTGCCGCTTGCCTGTGCTGCGGATGGACCATCCGGAATCCGCATGGAAGGCGGAAGGGATGCGATGCAGCTTCCGATTGGAACATTGCTTGCAGCAACCTGGAATCCGGCAATCGTCAGGGAACTCTATGCTATGCTTGGAAGAGAGCTGGGAGAAAATCAGGTCGATACGCTCTTAGGACCTGGCTTAAATATTCACAGAGACCCATTAAACGGACGTAATTTTGAATATTATTCCGAGGACCCGCTTTTAACCGGAGCGATGGCAGCAGCGGCTTCCGGCGGAATTCATGATGGCGGCGGTCATGCAACCATCAAGCACTTTGCATGTAATAACCAGGAAAAACGTCGTTCCTTTGTGGATGCAGTGGTATCAGAACGCGCACTGCGTGAGATTTATCTGAAAGGATTTGAAAAAGCAGTAAAAGAGGGAAATGCACTTTCCATTATGACTTCCTATAATCCGGTAAACGGTTATTATGCGGCGTCAAATTACGACCTGAACACGACAATTCTCAGAAAAGAATGGGGATATCAGGGAATTGTAATGACGGACTGGTGGGCAAAGATGAACGATGTTGTGGAAGGCGGAGAGGGCGTAAAGACGAAAACCGCAGATATGGTCCGCGCGCAGAATGACCTTTATATGGTGGTAAACAATTACGGCGCAGAGGTCAATGCCGCAGGGGACGATACGTTAGAGGCTTTGCGGGAAGGACGCCTGACCATCGGCGAATTACAGCGATGTGCAGAAAATATCTGCAGATTCCTGATTCAGACAAGAGCATATGAGCGTTTTGGAAAAGAACCGGAGAAGGTGCTGCCGGAGATTTTACCGTTAGCAGAGTCAGAGCTTCCGGAGAATGTAGAAGTTCACGATATCGAAACGGGAAAAGAGATTCCGGTTTCCATGGAAGAGACAGTTTATATCCGGGTAAAAGAAGATGGAATTTATTATCCGCTTGTTTCGATTATGTCTCCAGACAGCAACCTGTTTCAGACAGCAGCAGAGGTGCACGTTAATCATTCGCTTGCTGCCTCAATTCAGACGCAGGGAACGGCAGGAGAATGGATTATTCAGAAGTTACAGAAATGCAGGCTGAAAAAGGGCATTTACAGCGTACATCCGACTGTGACAAAACCCAATATGCAGATGCGTTTTATGGAGTGGAGAAAGTATTAAAGATATTTGAAAATGAAAAGGAGCAGAATATGGATTTACAGGAGAAAGTAAGAAAAAATCCGCTGTATACACGCAGTGATTGTGTGGATTTGCTGCTTGCTCTGTGTGAACCGCTGAAAAAGCATTTTTCTCCCGGGTGTGCAAGGCTTTTGGTAGGATGGACCGGTGCACACTACGGGGAAAAGGCAATCGAAATGGAAGGGTTTGCCCGTATCCTCTGGGGTATGGGCCCTTTTTTTGCAGGCGGAACAGACGGGCTGACAGAGCGGCAGGAGACAGAATATCGTTTTTGGAGCAGACGGATGAAAGAGGGAATCTGCCATGGAACAAATCCGTTACATGAGGAGTACTGGGGCGATATTTATGATTATGACCAGAAGATGGTGGAGACGGCAGCAATTGTGGTTTCACTGGCACTTGCAAAAGATGTTTTGTGGGATAGCTGCACTGCAGAAGAACAGCAGAGAATTTACGACTGGCTGAAGCAGATTAACGGTCATGAGGTTCATGCAAATAACTGGAGATTTTTTCGGATACTTACAAATGCAACGTTTGAGCGGCTTGGATTGCCGGCTGACAGGGAGATTTTAGAAAAAGATCTTGCGGTTATTGAGGGATGTTATCTTAAGGATGGGTGGTACTGTGACGGAAACCGGGGACAGATGGATTATTATATTCCGTTTGCCATGCACTTTTATGGATTACTGTATGCTTTTCTGCGCGAAGATACAGACCCAAAACAGGCTGAAATATTCAAACAGCGTGCAGCCGTATTTTCAAAAGAGTTCTGTTACTGGTTTGGAGAAGATGGAGCGGAAGTGCCATTTGGAAGAAGTCTCACATACCGTTTTGCCCATGGAGCCTTTTTTGGAGCCTATGCGTTTGCGGGAGCGGACAAGGCAGACGGAATGACACTTTCTGAGGCAAAACATATTTTGCTGCAGAATCTGAGACATTGGATGAAGCAGCCTGTTTTTGATAATGATGGAGTTCTTACCATTGGGTATCAGTACCCGAATCTGTTTATGAGCGAAAGATATAATGCCCCCGGTTCGCCCTACTGGTCTTTTAAAACGTTTTTAATACTGGCGATGGGAGAAGCACATCCCTTCTGGCAATGCAGGGAAGAAGAGATGGAATATGACACGAAAAAACTGCTTATGGTGCCGCATATGTTCATCCGCCATGAGGCAGAGAATCATGTGCTTGCCTATGTAGCGGGACAACATTGTATGGAGCACGGAAACAGTGCGGCAAAATATGAAAAATTTGTTTATTCCAACAAGTTTGGTTTTTCCGTTTCAAGAGGACATACGTTGGAAGACGGGGCATTTGATAATACGTTAGCAATTTCTTACGCAGGAGATAACTGTTTCCGGATGCGTTTCGGGGTCAGTTCCTATAAAGTTACAAAACAATATCTTTATACAAAATATTCCATGATGCCAGGGGTAGAGGTCGAAAGCGTAGTGGTGCCACTGCCGGTATGGCATGTCCGGATTCATAAGATTGCGACTGTGCATCGGATTGATATTGCAGACGGAGGCTTCGCATTGCCGGCAGAACGTCCGTTTCAGACGGTAAGCGGTGCAGAATCCGGCAAATGGAAAGGGGAGATGGTCACACGTAAAAAGGACGCGGTTTTTGCACATTTCCCATGGGGAAGCAGCGGGGTGGCAGGAGATGCAGAAGGAGAATATGAACTGATTTCTGCCTACCCGAATACAAATCTGATGGCGAATACAACGGTTATTCCAACCTGTCGGAAAACATTAGAACCAGGGGTTCATATAACGACAGCGGCAATGTATGCTGATACATCTTTAGATGCACAAAAGTGGAGCCAGTACGTTCCAACAGTGTCTGTGCAGGAAGATGCGATTTTAATACAATTTTATGAAAAACCGGAGCAGGGAACACAAAAAGAGTTGTCAATTTACCTATAAAACAAGAGGGAGAAGCTGAAAAAACATACAAAGTATACAGCAGACTAAAAAAAGAACACCTTTCTAAAAATAGAATACTTGTTGCAATAAAAACGTTTTTATATAATCGTTTTTGTAAACAACCCATGGGGTTATGGGTAAGAACAGGTAAAGGGAGGAAGAATATGAAAAGAAAGAAATTAGCAGCACTTCTTTTGACAGCAGCCATGGCAGTGACCGGGCTTGCAGGATGCGGCGGTAATGCCAGCACCGGAAACAGTGGAAACACTGTAACGGGTGGCAGTGAGACCACTGGGACGACGGATGGGGATTCCGGCACATCAGAGTCATTTGTAAAACTTGATCCGCAGACAGAAGGAGACCTTTCAATTATGGTGTGGTCTGGTGACGGAGAATATTACGAGGATATCGGTCATCAGAATCTTGAGGCGGAAAACATTACCGCACAGAATGTGGCATCTCTGTATGCAATGGCAAAAAAATTTAATGAAACTTATCCGAATGTAAAAATTAATGTTTATGCAAAATCAGGTGATCCGAATGCAAATGACACTTCCTGGCAGCAGGAAATGGAAAACTTTAAGGCACAGCACGGAAAATATCCGGATATCTGGGCATCTACGAATCTTGTAGGAGATGTAGAAAAAGGACTTGTAGCAGACCTTTCCGTGTTTAAGGATGATCCGGTATACCAGTCCTTTAACAGTTCCATCATGGAAATGATGAATTACCATGGTATGCAGGCAGGACTTCCACAGTTCATTCAGCCGTGGGGAGTATATGTAAATAAAGATCTTGCGGAGCAGAACAACATTGACGTGCCGGATCCGAACTGGACAATTGATGATTACACACTGTTTATTTCAGAGGGAAATAAGACAACATTCTGGGGAGCGATGGATATTCCGCTCAGTTGGATTAACACTGGAACAAAGGATATCAACTATTCTCTTTCCCATCACGACGGAAGTGGTGATTATGTAAATCTTAACTCAGATGCAGTAAAAGATTTACTTTCCATGGTTCCGACCTGGGCAGATAATACCATCTGGTGCCAGAACGATGTGGGAAATGTACCGGAAGAGGTTATGAACGATGGAAACTGGTGGAGTTATACATACTTTGTAAAAGGTTACTGCCTCGTAGATGACGGAGACCCATGGATGATGGGAGATGCTGCAAATCCGGAAGTGACAGATAATACGGTTACATTCCAGTTTGATATTTATCCGAGACCGGCAACCGATTATGTTGGAAACACGGTAGGAGTTGTACTTGACCCGATGGCAATTCATAATTATGCGATGGATGATGGGGACCCGACGATGAGCGAAAGCGAAGAGGCTTCTTTGAAACTGGCATACACGTTCGGAACATTCTGGGTAGCTTCCACAGAGGCAGCACAGGCGAGAGCAGATCAGCAGTGGAATTCCGGCGGAGCATTAAAGACAGCAGCAAACGATTCCCTTCCACTTGTAACTGGAGACGAATTCAAAAAACAGATGGATATCTGGTATTCTGTTCCGACCCATACCATTTATGGTGATGCGGCAAAGATGCCAGGCTGGCAGAAATGTCTGGAACTTTGGGAGAATGGTGATATCTGGGATGTATCCGATAAGGCATATCCAGGAAAAATTCAGGAGGATGGCGTTGATAAGGAATGTCTTTACGAGTGGACATATTACTACAAAGATGAGATTATGAGCGCAAAACGTGCTTCGGATGGATGGCTTGACGAAATCAAATCCAAACTTCCAGAGTGGAACACACTTGCAAATGAGAGATTTGCGGAAGCAGATGCAAGCCTGAAAGAGGCATTGACTGATTTTTATGGCTACACAGACGCAGACTTTAAATAAGAAGGAATAAGTATCAGCCCTTCTGTTTCTACCGGATTTCTTGAAGAACAAAGATGAAACGGTGAACAGAAGGGCTTTTTGTATAAAGGAGAGAGCAGCGGTGAAAAAACGTAAGCGTGTGATTTGGACAGTTGTCCTGATTGTCATAATTGCTGCAATAGCAGTTGCGGTTTCCGTTGGATTACGGAAAAAGGAAAATCCCGCAGAGGCAGTGCCAAAGGAGCAGGTACAGGAAGCATTTGAACTTTTGAGCAGTTCCTTAAGTTTTGAGACAGTGCGTTATCAGGAATATATTTCCGACAAGGAATTGCGCGATGATTTGACGGATACGACAGCAGAACCGTCAGACAGCCAAAAAGAAGTGGCACTCGACTATGAACAGACGGTGACTTATCTCGCAAATGTACCGGAAGCGGGAATGTACAGTCTTGGAATTGATTACCACACAGGCGGAAGCAATCTGTCTGATTATCGTCTGGATGTCAAAATCAACGGAGAGAGTTATTTTGAGGAGATGTCGATGATTACACTGCCGCTTCTCTGGCAGGATGAGACAAAAGACTTCCCGAAAGACCGATATGGAGATGAAACAGCACCGACACAGAACCGGGTGGATGACTGGCAGTACAGAGATTTCTATAATACTTCCTACTATACAGCAGATCCGTTGTACTTTTATCTGGAAAAAGGAGAAAACACAATCGAAATCTCCAATATTTCTGCAGACGGATTAACGGTTGGAACACTTTATGTGAATGCGCCTAAGGGAAAACTTCCTTCTTATGAGGAATATTGCACAATGCATGAAGGAGAACAGGTAAGTGATTTGATTGAGATAAACAGCGTGGATTATGCCGAAAAAAATTCTACTTCTGCGCTATTGTCCTATGTAAATAATCCGTCCTTAAAACCGCATGACAGCGAGTACAAGGAATTAAACATTGTGTCATGGAAAACGGCGGGGGTGGAAGTGGAATACGAATTTGAGGTAGCACAGACCGGGTTTTACCAGTTAGCACTTCATTATAAAAATGAAAAAGAAGATTTTCAGGTATTTGAATCCATTTATCTCGATGGAGAAATTCCATTTGAGGAATTGAAGAACTACGGGTTTGATACGACAGACACTTCCTTCCGGAATGAGGTTCTTTCTGACAGCGAGGGAAACCCTTACCAGATTTACCTTGAGGCAGGACATCACACGATGACGATTCGTTCTGAGATGGAGCCGGTCAATGAGGAATGGCGGTATTCCCGTCTGATTGCAGAACATGTGACGCAGTTTGCACTTGAGATAAAGAAAATTACAGGAGCAGATATTGATGAATATCAATCCTGGTATATGACCCGTTATATCCCGGAAATCGAGCCATATCTGAATGCTTATGAGACATTGATTCATTCCATGCAGAACACCTTACAGGGGTATGCACCGAATGGTGTGGAATCCGCAAAACTTTCAGAATTAAACCGTGCGCTCGGAATTATTGAGAAACTCAAGGAATATCCGGATGAAATTGCACTGTATACACAGAATCTGACAGGTTCAAGCGTCAGCACAGACAATTCCATTCTGAAACTGATGGGTGATTTTACTACAAATATCTCAACACAGCCGTTTGCGCTCGACCGTATTTATATCTATGGAAACGAAACTCTTCCAAAGGAGACACCGGGAGCTGCAAAGAGCCTTTTAAACGGCACGAAAACCTTACTGTATTCTTTCATTTCCGACAAATTTAAGGTGGAGAATGAAGACGATGTTTTGAATATCTGGGTAAACCGTGCAGTAACACAGGTTGATTTACTACAGAAAATGGTAGATGCAGAATTTACACCACAGACAGGTATCAAGGTAAAGATTTCCGTTATGCCGGATGTCAATAAACTTACGATGGCGGCTTCCGCCGGGGAAACACCGGATATGGCACTGGGACTTCCATCGCATATGCCGTTTGAATTAGCCTGCAGGGATGCTATTTACGATATGACACAGTTTGATGATTTCTGGGAGGTCGCAGGAGAGTTTGCACCTGGCGCATTTGTACCGTATATCTTTAATGAAGGCGTTTATGCGCTTCCGGAGACTTCGGATTTTAACCTGATCGTATACCGGAAAGATATTTTTAAGGAACTTGACATTCAGGTGCCGGACACCTGGGATGATCTGGTTGGAATTTTGCCGGAACTGCAGCGTTATGGAATGAATTTTTATCATAATATTGCAACAGTTGACGGATATAAGTGGTTTTACCAGACAGCACCTTTGATTTATCAGAATGGCGGAAGCCTTTATACGGAAGACGGGCTTCATACGGCAATTGATCAGCCGGAAGCAGTGAAGGGATTAAAAACACTTGGCGAGCTGTTTTCTATTTATTCGGTTTCCACGCAGGTACCGCAGTTCCCGGATTCTTTCCGATACGGAGTATATCCGATTGGAATTGTAAACCTGGAAACCTATAACCTGATTACCAATGGTGCACCTGAACTGGAGGGACAGTGGGCATTGGCGCCGTTCCCTGGAACTGTGCAGGAAGATGGCAGCATTGACAGAAGTTACATTGCAGCAGGTACTGGAGGAATTATTTTTAACGACAGCAGCCGGACCGAGGAGGCATGGACATTCTTCAAATGGTGGTTAGGACACGATGTACAGGTGGAATATGCACATACCTTACAGTCTACCTATGGAAAAGAGTACATCTGGCTTCCGTCGAATCTGAAGGCAATTGCAGACTGCACGCTTCCAACGGAGGACAAACAGGCAATTTTGGAACAGTTAAATTATCTGCGGGATGTGCCGCGAACACCTGGACAGTATATGTTAGAGAGAGATTTGTCTAATATCTGGAACAGCATTGCGGTAGATGGGGCGGCAGCACAGCCGGCGATAGATGAGAAAATTATGGAAATTAATCGAGAAATTACAAAGAAAATGTCCGATTTGGGCTATACCGACAGCACCGGAAAACTGCTGAAGGAATATCACATCCACGATGTAGACTGGGTGAAAGAAAATATACAGGCACATAGAAAGGGGGAAACGCAATGAAGCAGCTAAAGAAAAAGGGAAAACATCGTGGACTTGATTATCGAAACGATTTTATCAGCTCAATGCTTCTGCTGGCACCGTATCTTTTGTTATTTTCCCTCTTTATTGCGATACCGGTTATCATCGCAATCGGGTTATCTTTTACCTATTTTGACGTAATCAACACACCGGAGTTTACAGGGTTATCAAATTATATCAGCCTTCTGACGTCCGATGAGATTTTTTTGAAATATATTATTCCGAATACCTTTAAGTATGCACTGATTGTGGGGCCGGGCGGATGTATTTTATCCTTTTTGCTGGCGTGGCTGGTAACACAGATTCCGGCAGTGCCAAGAACGATTCTTACATTGTGTCTTTATATGCCGTCCATGGTGGGAACCCTGATGATTCAGGTTGTATGGAAAACAATTTTTTCGGGTGACCAGCGGGGTATTTTGAACTCGTTTCTGCTTAGTCACGGCTGGATTGATATGCCGATTAACTGGCTGCTTTCGCCGGATTATCTGATGAAAGTCATGATTATTGTGGCATTGTGGCAGGCGATGGGAATCGGATTTCTGGCAATGATATCCGGTATTTTAAATGTGAATGATGAACTTTATGAGGCAGCTTATGTGGATGGAATGAAAAATCGTTTTCAGGAAGTTATTTACATTACAATTCCGTCTATGAAACCGCAGATGTTGTTTGCAGCCGTTATGGCAATTGTAAATGCCTTTAATACCGGCTGGATTGGACCGGCGCTTTCCGGAACCAACCCGACACCGGGATATTCAGGAAATTTGATTTTAAATCACATTGAGGATTACGCATTTTCCCGTTATGAGATGGGCTATGCGGCTGCAATATCAGTAGTACTGTTGATTATGATAGCGTTTTTCTCAAAAGTGGCAGGCAGACTGTTTACAGAGAAGGAGTAGGACTATGGCAAAATCAAAATTAAAAGGGAAAAAGGTTGACCCAAAGCATTTTTCCAGAGACCAGATAAAGTTTTACTGTATTCTGATCCCAATTGCAATACTTATGGTGCTCCCGGTGGTCTATATGTTTAATGAGGCATTTAAGCCGCTTGGGGAACTTTACGCATTCCCTCCGACATTAATCGTGCGGGAACCTACATGGAACAACTTTAAGAAACTGTTTGAACTTTCCGGAACTACCGGAGTGCCCATGACAAGATACCTGTTAAACTCCATTTTTATCACGGGTGTCACAATGATTTTGAATATATATATCACTGTGGCGTGTGCGTTTGTTCTGTCAAAGAAAAAGCAGTACAAGGTGACAAAGTGGTTTTTCAGCATCAATCAGATGGCATTGATGTTCGTGCCGGTTGCAGTTGCAGTTCCGCGTTACATCATTATTGTGAAACTCGGAATGATTGATACCTGGGCAGCACATATTTTTCCGCTTATTGCAATGCCTATTGGTATTTTCTTAATGAAGCAGTTTATCGATGATGTACCGGATGCACTGCTTGAGGCGGCATATGTGGATGGCGCAGACAATTTTACCGTAATCCGCAAGGTGATATTTCCGATGACAAAACCGGCGGTAGCAACGGTTGCGATTCTGACCTTCCAGTCGGCATGGCAGGCAACGGAGGCATCAAATAACTTTATTACAAGTGACGTCAAACGTACAATTTATTATTACCTGAATTCCTTGCAGACACAGAATGCGGTGGCAGCGAGGGGAATTGTAGCTGCGGGTACGATTATCCTGTTTTTGCCGAATCTGATTATGTTTATCTGTATGCAGTCCAAGGTAATGAGTACCATGAGTCATTCCGGTATCAAATAAGGGGGGACAGGAAACATGAAAAAAATAAAACGAATTGCGCTCCTGTGCCTCGTTGGACTCATTTGTCTTACCGGTGGGGAGAGTGTAGCGGCGTCCCAGGCGACGACTTACACTTATACGCACGATGACAAGATGAATTACAGCCGGACACAGGATGCTTATCTGCCGCAGCAGACAATTACCGAACTGGGATTGAATGCGCCGGAAGATATGTTCATCGATAAGAACAACATGATGTATATTGCGGATACAGGAAATCTGCGGATTGTCAAGTATGATATCAGCCGTGGAGCCCTGGATGCAGTTTACACCTATGAAGGATTCCAGACACCGAAAGGAATTTATGTAACCGGAAACGGAAACATTTATGTGGCAGACAGCAAGGCAAAGGCAGTCTTTGTTTTTGACAAAGACTTTGAATTAATCCGGACACTGGAAAAACCGGAGGTTCCGGCATATGGAGACGCCGCTTATGAGCCGTCCAAGGTGGCTGCCGATGAGAGCGGTAACATTTACATTGTCGGTGAGGGTGTCTATAACGGTATTATCCAGATGTCAGAGGATGGAAATTTCCTCGGATTCTTTGCGGTGAACAAGGCAGACTTAAATTTGTTCCAGAAAATCCAGACACTCGTATTTACGAGGGAGCAGTTAAACCGTCTGTTAAACCGGAATCCTACCACCTTTGCGAATGTGATGCTTGATGAGAGAGGAATTGTATACACGGTAACCCTTGGCAAACAGATTAACCCGATTAAAAAACACAAGACAAACGGAAGCAATATGTTTGCGGAGGATGTTTACGGATTTACGGATATCAGTGATATCTGGGTAGACGAGAATCTTTTGATTTATTCGGCTTCCAAGCGCGGATATATCGATGTGTATACGCCCGAGGGGGAGTGGCTGTTTGAATTTGGTTCCGCAGTGTCAAATCAGGATGTTGCAGGGTTATACAGTTCCCTGTCGACATTAGCGGTGGATCAGAATGGATATATCTGGACGGTGGATGGAATCAAAGGCTATCTGCAGTCCTATGCGCCGACCTCCTATGCAAGTAAGGTATACGAAGCCCTGGCGTTATATGATGGCGGACATTACGAGCAGGCATTGGATGTCTGGTCAGAAGTTCTTGCGATGAATCAGATGTCAGTGGTGGCACATGACGGAATCGGAAAGGCTTATATGTCAGAGTACGAGTTTGAGAGTGCCATGGAGCATTTTGAAGTAGCCGGTAATCATGAGCAGTATTCGGAAGCCTTCTGGGAGCTGCGGAATGTATGGCTGCAAAAATACCTGAAATATTTCCTGATTGCAATTCTGGTTCTTTACCTGGTCAGTGTGGCAATTGATAAGTTTGACCGCGAAAAGAAATGGAAAAAGAAAAAGGCGGCATGGAAAAAACAGCTTATGAATGTAAAGGGCATCGGGGATACGTGCTATGGATTTGTAACGGCAAGACACCCGCTGGATGGATATTATGATGTGCGGGTAGGAAAGAAAGGCAGTGTGCTTGGAGCGAGCATACTATATGGGCTTTTGTTCCTGTCGTTTATGCTGTACATGTTAGGAAAAGGATTTATTTATCAGTATTATGATGTGCAGGATTTGGATGTGGGTTCCATCGTGATAGGATTCTTTGCATTCCTTGGACTGTTTGTGGTCTGCAATTATTTGGTCACTTCCATCAATGATGGACAGGGAGATTTAAAGCAGGTTTATATGACAGTTGCGTATGCAGCCGTTCCATTGATTCTTGCGCTGTTTTCCATTACGATGCTTTCCTACTGTGTTACGACAAATGAAGCGTTCTTCTTAAGTGTCATATTAGTGATTGGCGTTGTGTGGACCCTGATTTTAGTATTTCTTGGATTACAGACAGTACATAACTATACGGTAAAGGAGACAATCAAGGGAATTTTACTCACGATTCTGTTAATGTTTGTTGTCGTTATTGTTGTGCTGCTTGTCACAATTATGTGGGAACAGGTATGGAAATTCTTAAGTACGATAGGAGAGGAGTTGACACAGAATGTATTGTAAAACCAGAAAGAGAACTGCCGCTATGCTTCTAGCGGCAAGCTGTATGGTGACGGGGATTTTGATTCCGGATACTACGGCGCGGGCAAATTATATCAATACGAACCGTGATACGCTCCTACCGGAAGAGGCGATGGAAATCGTTGAGCAGAGCGTGGATGAGTATGAAAAGCTTTATGAGACAGACAGCGCAGTATATTATTTCCGGGACGACAGAGATATCATAGCGGTATTTGATAAGGAAAGCGGTTACCTCTGGAAGACCGGGCTGGATGCGGAAGCGGTAAAGAAATTAAAAGCGAAAGCACTGAGCGCTTCAACGGACGAAGAGTTTCAGGAACTCGAAGATACGCCGATTGAGGACAACATGAATGAAATCTATACGGATATGGCAAATTCCCTCATTACGGTGGAATATCGTTCCCTTGATTCGATTGAAACCTTAAAGAAGGCATCCTCAGCATCTTCGGCATCGGAATCAACGCTTCAGAAGGAATTGGAAAACCAGTACTGTCTCGATATTAATTTTAAGGAAATTGACCTTCAGATGAAGGTATACATTACGTTTGGAGAAAAACAGATTACCTATCAAATTCCTTATGACCAGATGAGTGGAGAGGGACGTTATTGTATGACTTCCTTATATATTACGCCATTTCTTGGTTCAAGCGGCGGTCAGATTTTAAAATTTGACCGGGAGACCGGTGGATATGATATTACAGAGAAGAAAGAGACACCATCCGGCTATGCCTTTGTTCCGGACGGAAGTGGAGCACTCATCCGGTTTCGGGACAACAATGTTGCCTTTCAGGAATATGTGGGAGATGTGTACGGGGAAGATATTTCGCAGGGCGAATATTATTATGAAACCCTGACGGATGCGGTTCCCCTGAAGAATCCGGTCATGCCGGTATTCGGTGTTGCGTATGGAAATGACCAGGCGGCATTTGTTGCATATGCGGATGAGGGGGATGAGTACATGAGTATTCAGTGTACCCCGGAGGAAAATATGACCTATTATACCTGGACCAGCGCGAAATTTAATTATAACCTGAAATACCATCAGGTATACAACAAAGCAGGAGACGGTTATTTTTCGCTGATGGAGGAGCCAAACGCATTTGATATTTCAATGACCTACGAGTTTCTGAGTGGTGACGGAAGCGGCAGCACACCTGCAGCGGATTACGTGGGAATGGCACTCGCTTACAGACAACATCTTATGGAAGAGGGCATTTTAAGTGAGCAGTTAAAAGGTAATGGGGAAGAGATTCCGATTCGTCTGGATTTTATGATGTCAGATGCGAAGAGCAGCGTTGTCGGAATGGAAAATGTTGTATCTACAACCGTAGATGATGTGGCGGAAATTCTGACAGACGTGATGAAGAGCGGAATTACAAATATCAATACCGGTCTCTGGGGCTGGCAGAAAAAGGGAGAATCCCTTGCAAAGCCATATACCCAGAAGTATTCTTCCAAGATTGGAACCAAAAAAGAATTTAAAGAGCTGATTGCTTCCTTCGGGGAACAGGGGGTGGACATTTCCTATGGCACGGATTATGTGACGATTAATAAGGAAATGATGAATTACTATGGAAATGCGGTGGCACACGTCAACAGCTGGTATGCTTATCAGGATAAATCCGTGCTGCTTCCGACGACAGCGCCTGTCAGCCAGTTTGGCTATGCAAAACCTGCAAAGAGTGCGGAGTGGCTTAAAAAGCAGTATCAAAAACAAAAAGAAACCGTTACGTCCATGACCGTGGAGGGAATCGGAAGCATTCTGACCGGTGATTATGTAAATGCCGGACATACGACCGTAAGTGATGCCATTACATTGTATCAGGATACATTGCAGGAATTAGGCGATGTCAAACTGAATCTGACAAATCCGGGGATGTATCTCTGGAAGTATACAGACCGTTATTTGCAGGCTCCGGTCGGACATTCCCAGTATATTTTTGAGACCGATGCCGTGCCTTTTTTGCAGATTGTATTAAACGGTACGATGGAAGTCTATGCACCGTATGCAAATTTTTCTTTTTACACACAGGCGGATATTTTAAAGATGATTGATTATAACCTTTTTCCGTCGTTTGTCTTGACGAAAGAACCGTCCTATCTGCTTGCGGACACGGTGAGTGCAGATTTGTATTCTACAGAATATACACTGTACCGGGAGCTGATTGAAACTGTTTATCGGGAGGTAAATGAAGTGCTTTCACAGGTAAGCGGTTATGAATGGACGAACCGTATCGTGGAAAAGGATGGTGTCATTGTCAACGTGTATACAAAAGGAAATGAAGAGAAAAAAGTGATTATCAATTACACACAGGACACACAGACTGTAGACGGTGTGAAAGTGGATGCGTTGAGTGCTGTTGCCGTGCAAAGCGGCAGCGGCGCAAATTAGAGGAGGATTGTCATGGCTTCAAAACAAAAAAGAGTACATAAATCAAAATCCTTCCAAAAGAGACAGGATAAATGCGGATATATGTTCATGCTTCCATGGATTATCGGGTTTATCATTTTTACCATGATACCATTTGTGATGACGATTTACCTGAGCTTTACAGAAGTAAAACAGGACATCCGCGGATTTAATATTTCGTTTGTAGGTATCAGCAATTACAAGCAGGCATTTTTTGTCAACACGGATTTTACGCCTGCGCTGGTATCGTTTCTTGGGATGATTATTCCCTATACGTTAGTGATTGTGATTATGGCATTTATTCTTGCAATGATGTTAAATTCCATCGTCAAAGGAAAATCGCTGTTTCGGACAATTTATTTTTTGCCGGTAGTAGTACTGTCGGGACCGGTGATGTATCAGTTGATGAACCTTGAACCGGAAGTGGAAGGTCAGGTCAACCAGCTGTACCATTCGTTTCTCATCCGCATGATTGAGAGCTATTCGCCGATGGCGGCAGATGCCATGGTGTCACTGTTTGACAACCTGTCCATTATTCTGTGGTTTGCCGGTATTCCGATTGTTCTGTTTATCAACGGATTGCAGAAGATAAATCCAAGTCTTTATGAGGCGGCAAAGATAGATTCCGCAACGAACTGGCAGATTCTCTGGAAGATTACGATGCCGATTATAAGACCGACGGCGTTGATTGTGACAGTGTTTACGATTGTGCAGCTTGGAGCAATGGACACGATTAATCCGGTGCTTGTCATGATTAAGGAGCGTACGGCAAATACCAGCGGCGGATTTGGGTATGCTGCAACTATTTCGTGGATTTACAGTCTGATTGTACTTGTAATTATAGGACTTTCCTTTGTACTCTTCCGGGAGAAAAAGGTAAAGCTGGATTACAAAAACTGGTAGGGGAGGATGTATATGGCAAAGAAAATTGGAAAATTCGTAATTTATTTCCTGCTGATTTGTATTGGCTATATTTATCTGGAACCCATTTTTCAGATGGTTTCAAAGTCGCTGATGTCGCCGGAAGATATCATTAATCCGTCTGTGGAATGGATTGCAAGGCATCCGACACTTGCGAACTTTAAAGTGGCGGCACAGGTGTTAAAAATGCCAAAGAGTCTTATAAATTCGATTCTGTTTTCTGCCGGAATGGCAGCGTTGCAGACGGTTGTGGCGGCGATGGCGGGATATGCGCTTTCCAGATATAAATTCAAGTTCCGCAATTTCTGGTTTGGAATGATTCTGCTGGCATTTATTATTCCTACGACACTGCTGACAATACCGCGTCTGATGATTTTTATCAATGCGCAGGAGATAATCGGAACGCAATTGATTGGAACACCGATTCCGCAGCTTTTAATGGCTGTGCTCGGGCAGGGGGTAAATGGAACCATACTGATTTTGATTTTCTGGAACTTTTTTAACCTGATTCCGTATTCGCTTGATGAGGCAGCCATGATTGACGGCGCTGGTCCGTTCCAGGTGTTTTTCCATATTGCGATGAAACTTTCAGTAGCAACGGTACTGACCGTATTCTTATTTGCATTTGTATGGAACTGGAACGAGACATATCAGACTTCTACATTTTTAGGCGGAGCGATTGACTTACTGCCGGCAAAATTGTCTGTGTTTAACAGTCAGTTCGAGAGTGCATCCACTTCCGGTATCGGAACGAATGGAGCGTATAAGATTAATGAGGCGTATAAGATGGCTGCAACCTTAATTTCCATTGCGCCGCTTCTGATTTTGTATGCGTGCGTACAGCGGCAGTTTATTCAGGGAATTGAAAATACAGGTATTACAGGAGAATAAATGAAAACAGGAAAATGGAAGCGTCTATGTATGGTTCTTGCCGTATCCGCAGCTTTGGCTACGGGGTGCGGCAGAGGTCAGACAGAGAGTGTAGGAATGGACACAACAGAAGAAGGCACAGAACAGGCGTTTCAGACAAGAGTCGGAACGAAAGTGCCGGATGCTTTTAAGGAAACGACGGAGGAGCCGGAAGACGTGAAAGCAAAAAATTTTGATTATGAGGAAGACAACATGGATTATAAGCTGGTCTTTAGTGACGAGTTTGACTATGAAGGCATGCCGGATGAAAGCAAATGGGGCTATGACGTTGGAACCGGAAGCAATGGATGGGGCAATCAGGAATTGCAGTATTATACCGATAACGGAAATGCCTGGGTAGAGGATGGAAAACTTGTGATTGAATTAAGGAAAGAAGAAAAGGGAGGCTGCGATTATACTTCAGCGCGTCTTGTCACAAAGGGAAAGGGTGACTGGACTTACGGAAAAATTGAAGTGCGTGCAAAACTTCCTTCCGGGCGTGGAACGTGGCCTGCAATCTGGATGCTGCCGACCGACTGGGTATATGGTGGATGGCCGGCATCCGGAGAAATTGATATCATGGAGCACGTTGGCTATGACCCGGATGTCATTCATGGTTCGATTCATACACAGTCATATTATCACAGCATCGGTACGCAAAAGACCAATACGGTCACAGTGCCGGGAGTAAGCGATGATTTTCATGTGTATGGGCTGGAATGGCTGCCGGATAAAATGAAATTTACTGTGGACGGAGAAGAGTATTTCTCATTTACGCCGACAGATTTCGTAAAAAATCCTACCTATAAAGAATGGCCATTCGATGAAAAAATGCACCTGATTTTAAATGTTGCCTTTGGAGGCGGCTGGGGTGGTGCCATGGGAATTGATGATGAAATCCTTCCGCAGCGGATGGAAGTCGATTATGTAAGAGTTTATCAAAGCCCAAAAGTCAGTGACATAAAAAGGGAAGAACGTGTGCCGGAACAGCCTTTTTTGAAAGCAGATGGAAAGTTGCTGCGGGATAATCTTGGAGCGGGGGAAATCGTTCAGTTAAAAGGAACAAATGCAGGCGGCTATTTACTGCAGGAATTCTGGATGACGACAACAGGCGCTTCCAAAGAGGTGGCAGCGGAAGAGGATATTTACCGTATTCTTACAGAGCGTTTTGGGGAAGAAACCTGCCGGGGGCTGATTGCTCTTTATCAGGACAATTACTGGACGGAAGCAGATTTTGATTACTGTAAACAAATCGGAATCAACTGTATCCGGCTGCCGTTCTGGTACCGTAATCTGGTGGATGAAAATGGTACATTTTATGAAAATTGGAGCGAGCGTCTTGACTGGTTTGTAGAACAGGCTGCAAAACGGCAGATCTATGTGATTTTAGATATGCACGGTGCCCCGGGCTCGCAGAATGGAAGTGACCATTCCGGTAGAGACGGAAAGGACAATAAGGAAGCGGCAAGCGAGTTCTTCTTTGGAGAACATGCCGGGGAAAATCAGGAGCAGTACTATGAAATCTGGGAGAAGATAGCGGAGCATTTCAGGGAAAATCCCTGGGTAGCAGGGTATGACCTGTTAAATGAGCCGTACTGTACCTACCGTTATAATTCCAGCAAGACGGCGGAAGAGCTGCATCAGATGCTCTGGGATATCTATGATACCGCATATCAGAGAATCCGTGCGGTCGATTTGGACCATGTCCTGATTATGGAGGCAACCTGGGATCCGGTGGATTTGCCAGACCCGTCGGATTATGGATGGGAAAATGTAATGTATGAATATCACAACTACCTCTATGATGATTATGACAATCAGGCAGGCAAGCAGATTACCAATATGAAGAAAAAACTCGACGCCATTGCCAGCGCTGATTATGAGGTGCCCTCGTATCTGGGAGAATTTTCGTATTTTAACAGTCTTGATGCCTGGGAGGAAGGGGTAAATCTCTTAAATGAATCCGGTATCAACTGGACGACCTGGACGTATAAGGTTGTGGAAGAATACGGGAACTGGGGAATCCGGAATCAGAAAAATGACAATCTGAATCTGGAAACTGCATCGGAAGAGGAAATCAGGGAATCCTGGAGCGCTGTTGGTACGGCATCCGAGAATACAGGACTGCGGCGTGTATTAGAAAAATATTACTGGAAGGAGTATGTAGCACCTTAGCAGAGAATCCGTATTGCAGACGACGACTAAAAAAAAGATACCTTTGTCAAAAAAGGTATCTTTTTTTATAACAGTATCGTTTTATAAAATAACATTATGGGAAAGCAGAAATGAAAGGGGATGCGGTTATGAAGAGAAGACGGATTGCAGGCGGTGCCATAGTAACTGCAATGCTGGTGCTCATCCTGATAATTGCGAAAAATCAGGGAAATAATAAAATGACAAATAAAGTAATAGAAAATTACCATACAGAATTATTTGGTGAAAACGTATATATCTTTTCTTCGGAGGATGATCCGGAAGAAGTAAATGAAGTTTTAAAGGAACTTGCCAGGAAGCAGGAGGCAAACCAGTTTGGAGAAGACAGATATGCACTGTATTTTATGCCGGGGGAATATGACAGTTCCATAGAGGTTACAGTAGGATTTTATATGCAGGCAGCCGGGCTTGGAGAACAGCCAACAGACACGAAAATCCCCACACTTCGCTGTCTGGCAAGATGGCTTGGTGATGACAGTAATCATAATGCAACCTGCAATTTCTGGCGCGGGGTTGAAAATATGGAGCTGGAAAGCAACACCGTGTGGGCAGTCTCTCAGGCAACTTTTATGAGAAGAATGAACATTAACGGGAAACTTTCGCTTCACGATGATTACGGCTGGGCAAGCGGAGGATTCTTATCGGATTCCAAAGTACTAGACATTGTTGACTCCGGAACACAGCAGCAGTGGCTCTCTAGAAACTGTAGCTGGAAAGGCTGGAACGGTGATAACTGGAACATTGTTTTTGCAGGAATACCAAAAGAAGAAGTTCCAAAAGAAACATGGTCACAAAAATCATACACGGATGCGGGTGTGGTTACGGAAATCAGGGAAAAGCCGTTTCTTATTTATGAGAAAGAAAAAGGATTTGAAGTTTTTGTGCCGGATGTACGGACAGAGGCGACAGATATTTCCTGGGAGATGGGACAAAACGGAAGAAAAATTCCGATAGATGAATTTTATATTGCGAAGCCTTCAGATACAGCAGCAGATATCAACCAGGCACTGGCAGAAGGGAAAAACCTGTTTTTAACGCCCGGCATCTATCGGTTGGAAGAACCCATCAGGGTGACAAGACCAGATACGATTGTACTCGGAAGCGGATTATCAACAATCGTTTCCCAGAATGGAAATCCCTGTATGGAAACAGCGGATGTTCCGGGAATTATCCTTGCAGGAATTCTCTTTGATGCCGGAAAGGAACCGGCGGAATATCTGCTTTCGGTCGGAGGGCTTGGCAATACTTCCGAAGATGAAAAAACAGGTATCGAAAAGGCTCCGGTATGTATGAGCGATGTGTTCTTTCGGGTAGGAGGAGCTGCAGCAGGCTATGAGACAATGGCAGAGTCCTGTGTCATCGTGGAGAGCAGTCATGTTATCGGAGATAATCTGTGGGTATGGCGTGCGGATCATGGAAGCCATGTAGGCTGGACAAAGAATGAGGCGGATATTGGAATTATCATAAATGGAGATGATGTCACAATGTATGCACTCATGGTAGAACATTTTAAACAATACCAGACCGTGTGGAACGGTAATCATGGAAAACTTGTCATGTATCAGTGTGAGATTCCCTATGATATTCCGTCACAGGAGGTATGGATGAGCCATGACGGAACCGTGGACGGTTATGCATCCATTCATGTGGATGACGCAGTGAGCGACTACGAGGCATATGGAATTGGAATTTATCTCTATAATAGGGATGCAGCCGTGAATCTGCATACTGCGATGGAAGTACCGGACAGGGAAGGAGTAAAGATCCACAATATCTGCACGGTAATGATAACAGGAAATCCTGGAATCAGTCATATCATCAATGATACGGGAGAAAGCGTAACCTGGGGTGGGGCAAGAGCAATCATCCGGGAATATGAAAATGGAATACAAGAATAAAAAAAGCTGTCTGCAGATAAAAAACGGGTAGCGGAAAGGCGGAAACGACATGGAGACATACAGATTTTTGGGAGATGACGGGACATTTTTACTGGAAAACCCACAACATTACAGCGGGCTTTATTTTCCGGTTGCCGGGGAGGCTGGACTGAAAAGTGCAGTGACACCGGAATTAGGCGGGGATGCCAAACTTGATCAGAATCATTTTCTGTTAGAGCCGGTGAGTGTGGAAAATCTGCACAATAACCGCGGGACGAGAAACTTCTGGTGCTGCATGGGAGAAAAGGGATACTGGTCAGCAGCAGGCGTTTCAGCGGAAGAACTGTCAAAGCGTTTTGGTGAAAGGGAAGATGCATGTGAATTAGAGGCCGGTTTTATGTGGCAGAAGGTGACACGGACTTCGACAGAGCATGCGCTTCGTGCAGAAATTACATCGTTTGCTCCGGTGGATGTTCCGGTAGAAATTATGCGGGTTGTCATCCGAAATGAGGCAAAAGAGACAGTTTCTTTTACACCGGTAGCAGCCATTCCGATTTATGGAAGAAGCGCGGATAACATCAGAGACCACAGACATGTAACCTCGTTGTTACATCGGATTCATACCACAGAGTCCGGCGTTTTCGTGACACCGACATTATCGTTTGACGAACGTGGACATCAGAAGAATGATACGACTTATTTTGCCGCAGGTTTTTGCGGGGATGGCACATTACCGGAGAGTTTTTATCCGACTGTTGAGAAATTTATCGGAGAGGGCGGTAATCTTGAACATCCGCTTGCAATTATAAAAAATCTTTCCGGTGTTCCAAAAGAAACGAAATGTGCCGGAAAAGAAGCGATGGGCGGAATCCGGTTTGGAAAAGTGACACTGGGACAGGGAGAGAAGGCAGAATTTACCATTGTTCTCGGTGCTGTACAAAATGGAACGGATGTTACAACGATTTTAGAACGTTTTAAAACGGCGGATAAAACAGAAAAAGAATTTGAATGTGCAAAGGCATATTGGCAGGAGAAGGTAAATGTTTCGTTTCAGACAGGGGATGAAACATTTGACCGGTTTATGCACTGGGTCAGCTTCCAGCCGATTTTAAGGCGCATCTATGGATGTTCTTTCCTGCCGCATCATGATTACGGAAAGGGTGGAAGAGGATGGAGAGACCTCTGGCAGGACTGTCTGGCACTCCTCATGATGGACCCATCCGGTGTCAGGGAGATGCTGCTTGCAAACTTCGGCGGTGTGCGTATGGACGGAAGCAATGCCACCATTATCGGAAATAATGATGGAAACGGGGCAGAGGTTTCGTTTCTGGCGGATCGTAATAATATTACACGTGTGTGGATGGACCATGGTGTGTGGCCGCAGATGACAACGTTTCTTTATCTGAATCAGACCGGAGACCTCGCACTGTTAGAACAGGAAGTACCTTATTTTAAGGATAAACAGGCAGCAAGAGGTACGGCAACGGACAGCGCATGGAGTGATGACTACGGATGTAAACAAAAAACAACAGATGGAGCAATTTATCAGGGAACCGTTTTAGAACACCTGCTGTTACAAAATCTCTCCTCTTTCTATGATGTAGGAGAGCACAATCAGATAAGACTCCGCGGGGCAGACTGGAACGATGCACTTGACATGGCAAAAGAACGTGGAGAGAGCGTGGCATTTACGAATGCATATGCTGGAAATCTGAAAGAACTCTCACAGGTTTTACTTGAGTATGAGAAGCGGACCGGGAAACATGAGGTCCATCTGGCAGAGGAACTTGATATTCTGCTGGTGGAGCAGGAAGGACTTTACGATTCCATCGAACAGAAACACAGGCTGCTCGCACAGTATTTTAAAACGTGTGTGCATGAAGTAAGTGGCAGAAAAAAACAGTATTCCATTTCAAAACTCGCTGCAAATCTGGCACATAAGGCGGACTGGATGATGGAACACATCCGAAACACTGAGTGGGTGACGGATGCAAATGGAAACGGCTGGTTTAACGGCTATTATGACAACAGCGGAAGACAGGTGGAGGGAGAGCACGAAAACGGCGTGCGGATGATGCTGACCGGAGAGGTATTTTCGGTGATGGCAGGCACTGCAACGAAGGAGCAAATCGCAGAAATCATAAAGAGTGCCGACTGCTATCTGTATGATGAAGCCTGCGGCGGCTACCGGCTGAACACGGATTTTGGCGAGGTCAAAACAGATTTGGGACGGATGTTCGGATTTGCATATGGTGAAAAAGAAAATGGAGCTGTTTTTTCCCATATGGCAGTTATGTATGCAAATGCACTGTACAAAAGAGGGTTTGCAAAAGAAGGCTATAAAGCACTTCATGCGCTTTATGCACAGGCAATGAATTTTGAAAAGAGCCGTATCTATCCGGGAATTCCGGAGTATTTCGGAGAAGGCGGAAGAGGGCTTTATCATTACCTTACAGGTGCAGCAAGCTGGTATATGCTGACAGTTATCACGGAGATGTTTGGTGTAAAGGGATATTTTGGAAATCTGATGCTTGCGCCAAAACTGGCTCCTGAACAGTTTGATAAAGCGGGAAAAGCAAAACTTACACTTTTCTTTGCAGGAAAGAAGCTTCAGATTGCCTACCAAAAGAAAGAACCTTTGAAAGCAGATTACAGTAGAATTTCCGAAATAAAACTCAATGGAACGGTTTTACCGTTGTCTTCTGAAGAGAAGGTGGAAATTGACAGGTCTGTCATAGAAGAACTTTCGGATGGAGAAGTACA
The DNA here is from genome assembly GCA_050874345.1 of Roseburia sp. Lineage (GTDB taxonomy): Bacteria > Bacillota > Clostridia > Lachnospirales > Lachnospiraceae > Roseburia. Next base: position 51,359 of record JBNMKM010000012.1, read on the forward strand.
TGACATCAGTGTGACATTGGAATAGGAGGGTATTATGCGAAAAACAGAACATGACACAATCAGACAGTATGGGAAAAAATCTACATTTGCAAGTTTTCTTCCTGGAATATCCGGGATTCGTGGAATTCCGATTTGGTGCTACTACGTAAATCGTGGACAGTGTGTGGTAAGTTTTGGAGTGGACAACAAAGACCACGCAATTATGGAATTTTATCCGGCGCATCTAGCGTATCAGAACGTGAAAACAACAGGATTCCGCACTTTTTTGAAGGTGAATGGGACAGTGAAAGAGGCATTTTCGGACGAGACGCTCGGACAGGATATGTATATCTACAAGAACGCACTTGAAATCGAGGAAGAAGACATAGAGACAGGACTTCGTACGAATGTAGTGTATTTTACACTGCCGGGCGAAAACTTAGGAGCACTGGTGCGGAAGGTCACGGTCACAAACCGTTCCGGAAAAGAGGTGTCACTGGAACTCTTAGATGGTATGCCGGCGCTGATTCCTTATGGTGTCGGAACCCTCAATTTAAAAAACATGACACAGACATCAAAAGCATGGATGCAGGTGGAGGATGCAAAGGATTGCCTTCCATATTATCGTGTACGTGCAAGTATGGATGATTCTGCGGCAGTAAAGACAATTGAGGGCGGAAATTTCAGTGCGGGAATTCTGCCAGACGGAACAAGATTACAGCCGATTGTGGACCCGGAAATCGTTTTTTCCTATGACACTTCCCTGCGGAAAGCGGTTGCATTTGAAGCAGAGAGCGTTTCTGCACTTCTTGAGAAAGAGCAGATTGTGGAAAATCAGGTTCCCTGCAGCTTCTACGGATTAGAGAGGACTCTTTCAGAGGGAGAGAGCGTATGCCTGTATGAACTCATCGGTCAGGTGGAAAAGAAAAATCTGTTAAGAGAGTTTTTTGCCGAAAAGCGGGATGCAGAATATTTCGAGACAAAGAAACAGGAAGCAACGGAACTGGTTGAGGAACTGACAACCGGTATTCGTACCAAAACAGCATCGAAGGAGTTTGATGCATACTGCCGTTACACCTATATGGACAACGTGTTACGAGGCGGTTATCCGATACGGCTTGGCAGCAATAAGATTTTTTATGTGTATTCCAGAAAGCATGGAGATCTGGAACGCGATTATAACTATTTTTCCATGCTGCCCGAGTTTTATTCGCAGGGAAACGGAAACTTCCGTGATGTCAATCAGAATCGCCGCTGTGACACCTTTTTTGCACCGTTTATCGGCAGAGAAAATATTAAGGAATTTTACAGTCTGATTCAGTTAGACGGTTATAACCCGCTTGGAGTGGAAAAGCTGACCTACCGTCTTTCAGAGGAAAAGGCTGCTAAACTTTTGGAAGATTTGGAACCGGAAGCACAGAAAAAAATGTTTGCATTTGTTACAAAACCATTTACACCGGGAGCACTGTACCGGCAAATGGAGGAGATATGCGGTGACAGATGGGATGAGAAACTGTTTTTCCAGATGATTGATTTTGCAGATGGAATGGTCAATGGAAATTTCTTAGAGGGTTACTGGAGTGACCACTGGACTTATAATCTGGATCTGATTGAGGATTATCTGGAAGTCTTTCCGGAAAAAGAGCGTGAGATGCTCTACGAAAATGGATATACGACATTCTTAGGACAGGTGAAAGTCAACAGACGCTTTAAGCGTTACGAGGAGACAGAAGCGGGACTGCGGCAGTATCATGCACTTGATGAGAGCAGCAGAAGAAATACTGTCGAAAAACTGGTACGCACGCAGTATGGAAAAGGTGAAATCTTTACCGTCACATTACTGGAAAAACTGTTGCTGCTCATCGCAACCAAATTTGCCACGCTGGATGCTTATGGAATGGGAATTGAAATGGAGGGCGGAAAGCCGGGATGGTATGATGCATTAAACGGAATGCCGGGACTCTTCGGTTCTTCCATGGCAGAAACGTATGAGCTTGCCCGCATGATAGAATACTGCATTGGCGCTTTAAAACGGAATCCGGGCGAGGTGGAAATTTTTGAAGAATTATCCTGCTTCTTAGACGAACTGAATCTGATTAACCGGATTGAGAAAGAAGCACTTGCAGGGGACGGGGAAGTACTTTCTTTCTGGAACAGAATCAATGATGCAAAGGAGATTTACCGGGATAAAACTTACGACGGAGTTTCCGGAAAGAAGAGCAGTATGTCATCGGAAGCGCTTGTGGAAGTTTTAAACAGTTTCCTTGCAACGGTAACACGTGGAATTGAGAAAGCCTGCAGCATCAGCGGAGAGATTGTGCCGACCTATTTTACTTATGAGGTACCAGAGTATGAGAAGCTAAAAGAGGGTATCCGCCCGCTTGCCTTTGTGGTAAAACCGGTGCCTTACTTCTTAGAAGGACCAGTACGTTACTTGAAATGTGCCATTCCGGCAGAAAAGAAGGAAACTCTTTACCGCAATATAAAACACAGTGATCTCTATGATGAGAAGTTACAGATGTATAAAGTAAACGCATCCCTTAAGGAGGCATCCTATGAGCTTGGAAGAGCACGCGCGTTTACCCCGGGCTGGTTGGAAAACGAGTCCATCTGGCTTCATATGGAATACAAGTATTTGTTAGAGCTGCTGCGTTCCGGAATGTATGAAGAGTTTTTTGCAGATTTCCATAAGGCTGCAATTCCATTTTTAGACCCGCAGGTATACGGAAGAAGTATTTATGAAAATTCTTCTTTTATTGCCAGCAGCAAGAACCCGAACCGTGCATATCACGGAAAAGGCTTTGTGGCGCGTTTAAGCGGTTCCACGATTGAATTTATCAGTATGTGGAAACGGATGATGTTTGGAAAGAGTGTATTTACACAAAAACAGGGTACGTTAGTCTTTACACCGCAGCCGGCACTTCCGTCTTACCTGATTCCAGAGGACGGAAAGGTAGAGTGTGTTTTACTCGGAAAGACAAATGTTGTGTATAAATTTGCAGAACAAAAGGATTATATTCCTGGAAATTATAGAATCTGCGGCATGGTGTTTACTTATGAGAATGGCAGCATCGCAAATGTAGCATCTCCTGTGGCAGAGGGAAAAATTGCAGAGGATATCCGTGAAGGAAAAATTGCAAAAATCGAGATCGAAATCAGATAGGAGGAAATGGTGATGGCAGAAATGAAAATCATTACCACATCGGAAAAGGAACAGAAATACTGGGCAGAAGAGAAAAAAGAGCGGATTGCAGTCACTGACTGCATGCACGTTATCAATGTGCACCCGGATGTGACCGATCAGACATTTCATGGGTTTGGAGCTGCGCTTACAGAGGCAGCAGCCCATGTCTATGGCAGGATGGGAGAAGAAAAGCAGAGAGAAATTCTTGAGGCATGCTTTGGAGAGAGTGGTCTGCGCTATAACATCGGACGTATTCATATGAACAGCTGCGATTTCGGACTTGGAAATTATACCTATATTGAAGAGGGCGATGACAGCTTAGAGACATTTGACATTGCACATGACAGAAAGGAGATTCTTCCGTTTATTGCGGCTGCAAACCGTGTGGCGGGGGAGAGAAGCGGCAATCTGGAATTTCTGATGTCGCCGTGGTCTCCACCGGCATTTTTTAAAACCAACGGGGAGATGAATCATGGCGGCAGTCTGAAAAAGGACTATTATCAGCGCTGGGCAGATTATTTTGTGCGCTTTATCAAGGCATACCGGGCTGAGGGTGTGAACATCCGCTGGCTGACCGTGCAGAACGAGCCGATGGCAGTGCAGACCTGGGATTCCTGTATTTACACTGCAGAAGAAGAGGCGCTGTTCGTGCGGGATTATTTGGGACCAACGTTGGAAAAAGAAGGGCTTTCCGATGTGGAAATTTTTGTGTGGGATCACAACAAGGAAGAAGGATATGCGCGATTCCGTGATGTGATGGCAGATAAGAAAACGGCGGACTATGTAAAGGGAGAAGCACTGCACTGGTATACCGGAGATCACTTTGAAGCAATTGAGCTGGTAAGAAAAAAGTATCCGGACAAGGAAATCTTTTTTACAGAGGGCTGTGTAGAATACTCAAGATTTGCAGATTCCGGCGAAATCCAGAAAGCGGAGATGTATGCGCATGACATTCTGGGAAACTTAAATGCCGGAATTAACGCATCTCTGGACTGGAATATTCTGTTAGATGAGAAGGGCGGTCCAAACCATGTAGGAAACTTCTGTGCGGCACCAATTATGTGCACGCCGGGAGATGATACCTTTGAAAAGAGACTTTCTTACTATTATATCGGTCAGTTCAGCCGTTATATCGCAAAGGATGCAAAACGCCTTGGAACCACACGCTACACCGATGCCATAGAAGTGACAGGATTCTTAAACCCGGATGATACCCGTGTAATCGTACTGTTAAACAAGTGGGAGAAGGAGTGCCCATATACCTTAAGAGAAGACGGAATGGGCGTAGAAGGAAAAATTGCACCACATTCCATCCAGACAATCGTGTATCGGGCAGACTAAAAAAATGATACCTTTTTAAAATTACGTACATTTTTTTCAAGTGGAAGCACAGCTATAATTCAATTATCAACAAACAACAAAGGTGTTGAGGAAATTAAAGGAGGGAATCTATATGAATTGGAAAAAAGTAGTATCCGTATTATTAGTCAGCACGATGGCATTTTCCGTAGCAGCCTGCGGAAATGACACAAACAGCGGAACAACCACTGGAGCAGCAGACAACGGAGGGGTAACAGCAGAGCCGACCGAGAGCAAGAGTGTGGAAGATCAGCTTGCAGATGTAGGAACCGAATCAGAAGAAGAGGTCACCTACCCGGATCTGACAGGACAGAAACTGGTAGTCTGGACACTGTCCAACGACTTACAGCAGTTTGCAGAGCGTTTCCAGGAGAAAACAGGTGCAGAGGTAGAAGTAGTCGTTACAGAGCCGGCTAACTACCCGACAAAAGTTCAGACCGCATTAAACGGTGGCGAAACAGAACCGGATATTATCGTTGGTGAGCCAAAGATGCTGGAAGATTTTATGGATGCCGGATTCTTTGAAGATTTGAATCAGGAACCGTACAGAGCACAGGATTATGCATCTGACATCGTAGATTATGTATGGCAGGTAGGACAGGATGCAGATGGAATCCAGAGAGCAATCTCTTACCAGATTACACCGGCAGGTATCTATTACAGAAGAGATATCGCAAAAGAAGTTTTCGGAACAGATGATCCAGATGAGGTAGGCAAGCTGTTTAAGGATTATGCAACCATCTTAGAGACAGCACAGACATTAAAAGATGCCGGTTACCGTATCTTCTCCTCTGATGCCGAGATGAACGTATTCTCCGGTGACAGCGCATGGGTAGTAGATGGCGTATTAAACGTAGACCAGAGCAGATATGATTACATGGACTTATGTGTAGCATTATATCAGAACGATTTGACCGCATATGCAAACCAGTGGTCTACACCATGGTATCAGGCAATGGCTGGCGAGGTACCGATTCTGACAGCCGACATTCAGGATTATGCAGATGACTCTGTAAACGTATGGGATGCAGATCAGTTCGCAGAAGCAACAGCAGGCATGGAGAAGACACAGGTATTCGCATTTGGTCTTCCTTCCTGGGGTGTACTTACCTTAAGAGATAACGTAAAAGATACCTCTGGTTTATGGGGTGTTTGTGCAGGACCTGCATATGGATTTGACGGTGGTACATACATTGGTATTTCTTCTCAGTCTGAGCGTAAAGATACCGCATGGGAGTTCGTAAAATTCTGTACTTTGAATGAAGAGACTGCTAACTGGTGGATTGATGTTTCACAGGGTGATACCGTATCCTTACTTCCGGTACTTGCACAGCACAAAGATGACGAGAATCCGGTATACGGCGGTGAGAAACTCTACAGCTTCTGGTTAAGCCAGGCAGAGCATATTGATTACTCCAAAGTAACCAGATATGATCAGGCAATCGGTGATGCCTGGGGCAAAGCAATCACCAAGGTTAAGAAGGGTGAGGCAAGTGTAGAAGATGCAGTAAATGCTTTCTACGATGAGATTGAAAGCACCTATGCAGGTGAAATTACAGTAAACCGTTAAAAAAATGATAAGAATGACCGCCGGCCCGTCCCTTGGGCTGGCGGGATAAAAAGACTGATATGGTCTGATGGAAGAGCATTAAGGGGGGAAATGACATGGCAAAAACTGATCAGAATAAGAAAACAAAAATGAAGGATTACAACCGGATGGGTTATGTATTTGTTGCACCATTTGTAATCGTATTCCTCATTTTCAGCATATATCCGGTTTTAAGGACTTTGTATTTAAGTTTTACCAATTATAAAGGATTTGGAGATCCGACCTGGGCGGGAATTGCAAACTACTTAAGAGTATTTAAAGATAAGTTCTTCTGGCGTGACCTTTGGAATACGGTACGCATCTGGGGTGTCAACATCGTACTTCAGCTCGGGCTTGCATTTTTACTTACCATTGTATTCAGCGATATTAAATATAAGATTCGCGGTCTTGGAATCTTCCGTGCAGTCTACTTTCTGCCAAACCTGATTGCAGCAACTTCCGTTTCATTCCTGTTTAAAACATTATTGGACTGGCGTCACGGAACCTTTAATCAGATTTTAAACCAGATTTATCTCCTGTTTGGAGTTCACAGAGAGCCGGTTGACTGGCTTGGGGGTGGAAATACAGCAGGCTATGTAATCGCAGTCATCAGTGCATGGATGTGGTTTGGCAATTCCTTTATCATGTTGATGGCAGGTGTTCAGGGAATCTCGAAGGATTACTTTGAGGCAGCAGCCATTGATGGAGCAGGGCGCTGGACGGTATTTGGCAAAATTACACTGCCGTTGTTAAAACCGATTCTTTTATATGTGGCAATCACATCTTTAATCGGTGGTCTGCAGATGTTCGATTTACCATACCTGATGGTAGACAAGACAGCATCCGCATATGATGATGTACAGACCGTTGTAATGTATATGTATAAATTTGGATTTGAGACAGGAACAACACAGGTTGGATATGCTTCCGCAATTGCATATATCCTGTTCTTGATTATTCTTGTAGTATCAGTATTGCAGCTTAAGATTGCAAACAGAAAGGGGGAATAAGGCATGACGACCGTAGATAAAATTAAAAAAGCAATTTTATACATCCTGTTAATCCTTTTAGCAGCGCTCTGCCTGTTTCCGTTTCTTCTCATGATGGTAAATGCAACCAGAACCGGAACAGATATCAGCACTTCGTTTACACTGATTCCGGGAAAAGCATTAAAAGATAACTGGAACACGGTATTTGACTACTTCAATCTGTTTCAGGGAATGTGGAACAGCTTGCTCGTAGCCGTTCCGGCAACGCTTCTTACCGCGTATTTCTCAGCCCTTACCGCATATGGACTGGCAATGTATAAGTTTAAAGGAAATAAAGTGATTTTCGGAGCGATTCTGGTATTTATGATGATTCCGGGTCAGTTAAGTCTGATTGGTTTTTATAATCTGTGTACCAAGCTGCATATGGTAAACTCCTACGCACCGTTAATTATTCCGGCTATCGCAGCACCTGGAACCGTATTTTTCTTAAGACAGTATGTATTATCCGTGCTTCCGCCATCCTTAATTGAGGCAGCACGAATTGACGGAGCAGGAGAGTTTTATTCCTTCCACCGTATTGTACTTCCGATTATGTCACCGGGTATTGCAACAATGTCGATTATGTGTTTTATTGGAAACTGGAACAACTACCTGCTTCCAATGATTATCTTAAATAAGAACAGCAAATTTACACTTCCGGTTATGATGGCAACCCTAAGGGCTTCCACAAATATCCAGAGTGAACAGGGAGCAATTTATTTATCCGTTGCAATCTCTGTTATCCCGATTCTTTTGGTATTCTGCTTCTGCTCGAAATACATTATCAGCAGTATTTCAGCCGGCAGCGTAAAAGAATAATAAATTTCGCAAGCTACAACTTCATTTCTCCTCATTTTGACGGGCATCCTGCTTGGCAGGGTGTCCGCTTTTATGTTATACTAGAGAAATCGAGAAAAGACAGGGAAGTGTGAGTATGAGAAAGACTGTTTTGAAAAGAATTGTGGGAGTTGTTTTGGCAGGAAGCTTTGGGGTTTGCATGGGATGTGCCGGGACGGATGCCGGACAGCGGACAGGAGCGGATGAGGCAAAAGCGCAGGAGGAAGACACGAAAGAGCCGATTACGCTGGACTGGTACGTCAATTACTCCTGGTTTGCAACTCCCTGGGGAGAGAATCTGGTATCAAAGGCGATTACAGAAGAAACAGGCGTGAACATTCATTTTATTACGCCGATGGGAGATGGAACGGAAAAGCTAAATACGCTGATTGCATCGGATACACTGCCGGATTTGATTACGATTGGCTGGTGGGAACCACAGGTGGATGAACTTGTGACGGGAGATATGGTGTATGCGTTAAACGAATTGGCGGATACCTATGATCCACAGTTCTGGGATGTGACAAATCCGCTGACCGTCACCTGGTATACGCAGGAGGACGGAAATATTTATGCCTATCCGAATTCGTCTATTACGCCGCAGGATGTGGAAGCGGATATCGGACTCAGCTCAAACGAGACATTTTTAGTTAGAAAAGATATTTATGAGGCAATCGGAAGTCCGGATATGACGACACCGGAAGGATTTGAGGCAGCAGTAAAAGCAGCAGAAGAATATTGTCCGACGGTGGACGGAGAGCCGTTAATCCCGATAGGAGCACATGTGTTTGACAATGAAGGAAATCCGTCCTTTGATAAATATCTGATGAACTCGTTAGCGGTTCCGTGGGAGAAGGATGGAAAGGTATATGACCGTTATACGGATGCGGAATACATCCGCTGGTTAAAAATGTTCCGGAAACTTGGAGAAGAAGGTTATCTTGCAAATGATATCTTTGTGGATACCAGGACACAGATGGAAGAAAAAATTGCAGCGGGGCGCTATTTTTGTATGCTGTATCAGTATACGGACATGGTTTCCCAGGAAAAGGAGCTTTACGCCAAAAATCCGGACTGTATTTACATGGCAGTCGATGGACCGCGGAATGCGGCAGGGGACAATCCAACGCTTCCAACAACAAGCATTGCAGGTTGGACGGTCACGATGATTTCCAAAAACTGCAAAGACCCGGAACGTGCGATTTTGTTTATGGACTATCTGATGAGTGAACGCGGACAGAAAATGATTTATCTTGGGGTCGAGGGCGTGACGTATGATGAGGTGGACGGAAAACCGGTGTTAAAACCGGAGGTAAGGAAACTGTTAGATACGGACAGAACAGAATACGACAGACTTTATGGGGCAGATGATGCCTACTGGATGCTTCAGAATAATGTCATGCAGTTACAGTGGCAGCAGGAAAGACTTCCAGCGGTTGCACAGATGGAGGATTATACCAAGCCGTATCTGGTTTATAATGGGCAGGCAGATGTAGAACTTCCGGCGGACTCAAAGGCGGCAAAGGCAGACGATAAGATTACAAAGCTGTGGAGTAAAACACTTCCAAAACTGCTGCTCGCACCGACGGAGGAAGAATTTGATACAATATTAGCGTCATTTGTAGAAGACAGAGAAGAACTGGGGTTTACGATGGTTATGGAACAGAAAACAGACGCAATGAAGGAAGCAAAAGAGAAATTGGGAATAGATTAGCATGGCAGCAAAATTAAAAAAGGCATTTCAGAATCAAAAACTGAATATCAAATTTACGCTGGTTATCATCCTGTTTATGATGATTCCGATTGGAATTTTAGCCGGGGTCATCTTTTATCTGATGGAACAGAATGTCATTGCGGAAAACAAAGACTATATGAATTATACGATGGAACGCAGCCGGGATGCAGTTGCGACCAAAATTGATTCCATCAATATGACAACCCAGTTTTTCCTAAGTGATGAGGCGCTGCTTGGAATGTTGGAAGCCGCCGCAAAGGGAACGCCGGTTACGACGGAAGAATGGCTTACCTTTAAAAGTGAAAAGGTTTCCTCCTTAGAGAGGCTGGTGTACAATAACCCATTACTGTATGCGGTGCGCGTTTATGCGGTAAATGATTCCGTACAGGAGATGATGCCGGTTCTCTACAGACAGTCAAGAATGAAAAAGCAGGAGTGGGCAGGAAAAGAAAATTATTTTGGCTGGAATTTTGATTACACGGACAATATTTTTTCCGGTTACACGATGAATCAGAACCTTCGGATTGTTTCACTTGTGACACCGGTGACGAATGAGGAGAATGAGACCATCGGAACGATAGAAGCGGCAATGACGATGGAAAATATGTTCCCGGGACTGTATGAAGACATCGAAGATGAGTGGAGCTGTTTTGTCACGGAGCAGGGGATTTTCTACGGAAATGAGACGGAACCTTTTTCCAAAAAGCTCTTAGACCAGATGATTGCCGGTTATGATGGAACAGAAGAAATCAGTACCGTTTACGTGAGAGCAGAAAAACGAAATTTTGTTGTTTCTTATATGCGGGTGCGGGAACTTGATGGAATGATTCTTTCTGTCGAGGACATCACGGAGAATGTACATAAAGTTTATTTTATGCGGAATGTCTTTGTGGCGGTCATGATAGCACTTTTAATCCTGATAGGATTTGGTATCAATGGCATTGTCAGACGCTTGCTGCGCCAGTTCTATGAAATTCTTGCATCCATCCGGAGCGTGCAGAAGGGAAATCTGGATGTTGTGATTGAAAACTGTGGCAACGATGAGATGGGAGAACTTGGAACACAGATAAATGAGATGTTAGCGCGCATTAGACAGTTGATGGAAGACAATTTAAACCGGGAAATGCTGATGAAGAATTCGGAAATCCGGGCACTTCAGAATCAGATTAATGCACACTTTATCTACAATGTCCTGGAATCCATTAAAATGATGGCGGAAATCAACGAGGAATATGCAATTTCGGATGCGGTGACATCTCTTGGAAAACTGCTGCGCTACAGTATGAAATGGGTGTCAGGGAATGTTCTTGTAGAACAGGAACTTGAATATATCAAAAATTATATGGCTCTTATCAATCTGCGGTTCGATTATGAAATCTATCTGTCACTAAACCTGCCGGAACTGGTGTTAAAACAGGAAATTCCGAAACTTTCCTTACAGCCGATTGTGGAAAATGCGATTTATCACGGAATTGAGCAGATTGCAGAGGATACCAATATTTACATCAAGGGAATTATTGCGGGAGATGACTGCATTATTGAAATTACAGATCCGGGCTGTGGAATGACTGAGGAAGAAGTAGAGCGCCTCAGACAGAAGATAGAAGGAAAACTTGATTCAAGCGGCGGATCCGGCAACGGGATCGGGCTTAAGAATGTGCAGGACAGAATCCATATTGCATTCGGGGAGCAGTATGGAATCGAAATTGCCTCAAAACTTGGCTGCTATACCAAAATTATGGTTCGCATCCCAATTACGCACAGGCAGCCGGAAACAGAAAAGTTACAGGGAGAATGACAATGAAAACAGTATTACTTGTGGAAGATGAAAAATTAATCCGTCAGGGACTCCGCACGATGATACAGCGAAGCGGTGTTCCGGTGGAAGTCATTATCGAGTGCAGCAATGGAGAGATGGCACTGGAAGTATTAAAAGAACAGAATGTCGATGTGATGTTTACGGACATCCGTATGCCGAAGATGGATGGAATTGAGCTGGTAAAACAGATGCAGAATCTGCCGCATATTCCGCTTACCGTGGCAGTCAGCGGGTACGATGATTTTTCCTATGCAGTCGAAATGATGCGTGGTGGTGTCCGGGAATATATTTTAAAACCGATTGAGCGCGAGAAGATAAAAGAGATTCTCGAAAAGTTTGAAAAGGAATTAAGCGAGAAACAGGAGAGTGACCGCAATCGTAAAAAGTTTGGTTATCAGCAGATAAAGCACATGATGCTGTCGGAAAATACGACGGAGGAAGAATTTGAAACGTTAGAGCAGCAATATGAAAGAGAATTTTACGATAAAAATTATGTGATATGCTGCTTAAACAGCAGAAAAACAACCTTGCCGGAAAATGAACAGATTGTAGTGCTGCGGGAAGTGGAAGGAAACGATATTTTTCTGCTGCAGGAAGAAAATCTTTCTGTTTTTCAAAATAATCTCATACAGCCGGCATATCTTGGAATCAGCCAGGTACATTGTGGAATCAGGGAGCTTCGGAGTGCCTATCTGGAGAGCCTTCATATGCGCAAGGAGGCATTTTGCAGAAACAAACCTTTTGCAGAGGCAAAGGAAGAGGAGCACATTCCGGAAAAGCTCGTTGAGGAGGCAAAAAAAATGCTCGATGAATCTGCAGGGCTCCGCCGTGTACAGATTCTTGGGACAGACCGGCGGGAAGAGATGATAAAACTCTGGGATCAGCTTTTCTATGAGACTGAAAACGGCAGAATCTCGGCGGAGGAGTTTGAAAATTGTATGCGGAAATTTTTTGCAGAGACAGAGAAGATATATCGTAATGTGGTGGAGACGGAGCGGGAGACCTTTGAGAGCCTGCGTAACCCATTTGAAGAAGACTGTCTGGAAGATTACGGTGAGAAATTAAAAAATTATCTGCTCGAACTGCAGGAGGCGATTGGAAGCCAGTTTGACGGAAACCGGAACAAACAGAAGATGAAACAGGCTGTGGAGTATATTGAGGCACATTATAATGAAGACTTGAATATGGCGGTTGTCTCGAATCAGATTTCCATGAATTACTCCCTGTTTTCCTATTCGTTCAAACAGTATACAGGGAGCAATTTCGTGAATTTCATCAAAGATATCCGGATGCGTGAGGCAAAACGTCTTCTTGCTGAAACCGATTTGCGGGTCAACGAAATCAGTCAGGAAATCGGGTATGAGAATGAAAAACATTTTATGAAAATTTTTAAGGCATCCTGCGGTGTTTCGCCAAGCGAGTACCGCAAAAATATGCAGCAAAATGCTTAAGCATTGTGATGCGCCTTTTTCTGTAAATACATCTGCTCGTCGGCTTTTTCAAAGACAGCATCGAGGTCATTTACGGTATGGATGTTTTGCGCAGGGGCCAAGGCATAACCGCCGCTGACGGAAATGGTGTAGTCCCGGCTGCTCAAACGGTTATAATTGTACAGGTATTTTTCGATGCGGGTGAGCAGTTCATCCGCATCATTTTTATTGGAATCACTGCGAAGCAGATAAAATTCATCTCCGCTGAACCTTGCACAGATATCCTGCGGGGAAAGAACGCTGATAAGGGCCTGTCCGATGACCTGGATGGCAAAATCTCCTTCGCCGTGTCCGTAGGTGTCATTAATGTGCTTAAGACCGTCGAGGTCAAATAAGAAGCAGGCGAGCGTTTCGGTTGATGCAATGGAATCAAGCAGAGTTTTTGCGTGCTCGAGATAGCCGTGTTTGTTGTAAAGGCCGGTCAGGGCATCTTTGGTGTAAATTTCTTCCAGATGACGGACTAACAATGTAGTTGATTTTGCATCACAGATGCTGCGGAGCATCTGGCTGATATTTAAAAACCAGTGTACCAGCTCAAAGTTATACTGAATCTGGTTGTTCTCGTAGGACTGGGCAATGTAGCCAAATGATTTCTGCCCGAAAAATAAAGGTGTATAAATGTAGGAACAGGAACTTTTGGTGCTGATATGTTCCGGAAGCAGGGAAGTGCGCTGGAACGAACATTCCGGCAGGCGTTTTCCATCCCGGATAGCAAACTTAAGTAACACATCGTTATCCAAGTCTGTAGAGGAAGTGGTTTCGGTCAGCTCTAAAATACGGTTTTCCACGGCATCCCAGTCGGAATAGAGGCAGAGATAGAAGGCATTGCAACCGGGAATCGTCCGTACAAAGTGCTCCAGCAAATCCATGCCTTCTTCAAGGTCGTGAATCTGCTGCATTGCAGCAGACATATGCATGGAACTTAAAATAGAAGCCTCTAAGGAGTCAATCCGTTCATTTAAGGAGCTGCTGTAAGAAAAGGAATCCTGTGTCTGCTCGGTAGAACAGCCGCAGGAACCGCGGTAGAGCGTTTCAGCGGCCACCCAGGTAACGGGAGGGAGTGTCTTGCCATGTAATTTTGCGAGAAGACATTCCACAGCAGTCTCACCGAGTCTGTAGACCGGGAAGGAAACCGTTGTGAGAGCAGGCGAAAGAAAAGTTCCCTCACAGGTGTCATCACAGCCGGTAATGGCAATATCTTCCGGAATCCGGAGTCCTGCCTGTAAGGCTGCCTCTGCGAGCAGAAGCGCCATGCGGTCGTTGTAACAGACAACCGCATAAGGAGTGCCAGAACCCGAGGAAAATTGTGCAAGGGCAGCCGTTACGTCTTCTATGGAATACCTGCAGGAGCAGAGATTCTCTTCTGCAATTTCAAGACCGGCAGAAAGAAGAGCTTCCTTATAATAAGAAGCGCGGCTGTCAGAAAAGTAGGCTTCCTCGCTGCAGCCTAAATAACAAATCCGTCTATAGCCGTGTCTTTCAATCAGATGTGTGGTCAGTTCTCCTGTGTTGTGATTGTTTTCGAGTGCCACTGCAGGAAAATTCTGATTTGTCACTGCAATCTCTATGACAGGGCAGTGACAGCTCTCTTTTAAAGTGGAAAGAAGCTCCTGCTTCAATTCCGGCTGGACGTAGGTCTCAGACGCAAAGATAACGCCCTCATAGGTATCAAAATTCGGAAGACGGAGAATGGAACCTTCCCCGGTTCCATAGCTGCCGAGATTTTCTCCGTCAAGAGAGACGAACAGGTCTGCAAGATAACCATATTCCAGAGCTTTGTCCACAATGCCCTGACAGACATGTTTCTGATAGTATCCCATGATATGAGAAATAAAAACTGCAATTCTTTTTGTATGATACATAAAAATTTCCCCCAAAATAAATGCTAAGTCTATTGTAGACAAAGAATAGGAAAGATGCAATTTAAAATCAGCAGAAATCAAAAATAAACAAAAAATAAATTTATGATTTAGTGTTGACAAAAATAAATGTTGGTGCTATCTTAAGTACATAGATGTTAGCACTCCACATCAACGAGTGCTAACAAATTAAAAACAGAGGCGATAGAATGGACGAAATGGAATTAGATGACCGGAAAACAAAAATATTAAATGCGATCATCCGCAATTATCTGGATACTGGGGAACCGGTAGGCTCCAGAACCATTTCCAAATACACGGATCTGAATTTAAGTTCCGCAACCATCCGTAATGAGATGGCAGACTTAGAGGAGATGGGATATATCCTTCAGCCTCATACCTCCGCGGGACGGATTCCTTCTGATAAGGGCTATCGGTTTTATGTAGACCATCTGATGGAGGAAAAGGAACGCGAAGTTGGCGATATGAAGAAATTCGTCATAGAGCATACTGAGAAGATGGAGCAGGTATTGCAGCAGGTCGCAAGAATCCTTGCAAACAATACGAACTATGCCACAATGGTATCGGCTCCGAGCTATCACCGCAACAAAGTAAAATTCATCCAGCTTTCCAATGTGGATGAGGGACAGGTGTTAGCTGTGATTGTTACCGAAGGAAATCTGGTAAAGAATAAGATGATTCCGGTAGCAGAACCAATTGACAATGAAACAATGTTAAAACTGAATCTTCTGCTGAATTCCAACTTAAATGGCCTGGCACTTCAGGAAATCAATCTTGGAACGATTGCAAGACTCAAAGAGCAGGCGGGAATCCACAGCGACATTATCAGCAATGTCCTTGATACCCTGGCAGAGACGATGGGAGGAGAAGAAGATATTCCGATTTATACAAGCGGTACGACAAACTTCTTCAAATATCCGGAGTTAAGTGATTCAGAGAAAGCAAGCGAACTGATTTCCACATTTGAGGAAAAACAGCAGTTGGCAAGCCTGGTAACTGAAAACCTGTTGAATGAAGAAAACACAGGAATTCAGGTTTATATAGGAGATGAAAGCCCGATTCAGACGATGAAGGACTGCAGTGTTGTGACAGCGGTTTATGAATTAGGCGAAGGCATACGTGGAACCATTGGAATTGTGGGACCAAAGCGTATGGATTATGAGAAAGTCATGAACAACCTGAAAACTCTTAAGAATTCGTTAGACGGAATCTTAGATAAGTCGAAGGAGCAGAAATAGAGAAAGGTGGCTTATAATGGCAGAGAATAAAGAAAAGGAAGAAATATTAGAAGAAACCACTCCAGATGCGGAAAATACCGCAGAGGAGACTTCCCCAAAGACTGGTCCGGAAGAAGCAGAAAACACTGCGGAAGCGGATGCAGAGACTGAAACAGAAGAGACGGAGGAAGCACCGGAAGAAACTACCGGTGAAAAGAAGGGCTTCTTCAAGAAAAAGAAAGATAAAAAGGATGAGCAGATTGAAGAATTAAATGATAAGCTCAGACGCCAGATGGCAGAATTTGATAATTTCCGTAAGCGTACAGAGAAAGAAAAAAGCCAGATGTACGATATGGGAGCAAAGAGTATCGTAGAGAAATTCCTTCCGGTAATCGACAACTTTGAACGCGGACTTGCGGCTGTGCCGGAGGATGCAAAAGAAGATGCATTTGTAGTCGGAATGGATAAGGTCTATAAACAGATGCTTACTGAATTAGAGAGCATCGGAGTCACACCAATTGAAGCGGTGGGACAGGAATTTAATCCGGATCTTCACAATGCAGTGATGCAGGTGGAGAGCGGGGAGTATGAATCCGGAGTCGTAGCACAGGAATTACAGAAGGGCTACAAATATAAAGACTCTGTTGTACGTCACAGTATGGTGGCAGTTGTATCATAAGGTACAGCGCTTCATAATAAATAATGCACATAGTTCATTTTCAGAAAATGAGGAGGAAATAAATCATGGGAAAAATTATTGGTATTGACTTAGGAACAACAAACAGTTGTGTATCTGTTATGGAAGGTGGAAAGCCGACCGTTATCGCAAACCAGGAAGGTGCAAGAACAACACCGTCTATCGTAGCATTCACAAAGACAGGAGAGCGTCTTGTCGGTGAGCCTGCAAAACGTCAGGCAGTTACAAACGCAGAGAAGACCATTTCTTCTATTAAGAGACATATGGGTACCGATTATAAAGTAACCATCGATGGAAAACAGTATTCACCACAGCAGATTTCAGCAATGGTACTTCAGAAATTAAAAGCAGATGCAGAGAGCTACCTTGGTGAGAAGGTAACAGAAGCAGTTATCACTGTTCCGGCATACTTCAATGACGCACAGCGTCAGGCTACCAAGGATGCAGGTAAGATTGCAGGTCTTGATGTAAAACGTATTATCAACGAGCCGACCGCAGCAGCATTAGCTTATGGTCTTGACAATGAAAAAGAACAGAAAATCATGGTATACGACTTAGGTGGTGGTACATTTGATGTTTCCATCATTGAAATCGGTGATGGTGTCATCGAAGTTCTGTCAACAAACGGAGATACCCATCTTGGTGGTGATGACTTCGATAACAAGATTACACAGTGGATGATTGATGAATTCAAGAAAGCAGAGGGTGTTGATTTATCTAACGATAAGATGGCTCTGCAGAGATTGAAAGAAGCAGCAGAGAAGGCAAAGAAAGAGCTTTCTTCCGCAACAACAACCAATATCAACCTTCCGTTCATCACTGCAACCGCAGAGGGACCGAAGCACTTTGATATGAACCTTACAAGAGCAAAATTCGATGAGCTGACACATGACCTCGTAGAGAGAACCGCAATTCCGGTTCAGAATGCAATGAGAGATGCAGGACTTACCAATGCAGACCTCGGTCAGGTACTCTTAGTTGGTGGTTCTACACGTATTCCGGCAGTACAGGATAAAGTAAGACAGCTGACAGGCAAAGAGCCAAGCAAGTCCTTAAATCCGGATGAGTGTGTAGCAATCGGTGCATCTATCCAGGGTGGTAAATTAGCAGGAGATGCCGGTGCCGGTGAAATCCTTCTTCTCGATGTTACTCCGTTGTCTCTGTCTATCGAGACCATGGGCGGTATCGCAACAAAACTGATTGAGAGAAATACAACCATTCCGACAAAGAAGAGCCAGATTTTCTCTACCGCAGCAGATAACCAGACAGCCGTTGATATCAACGTTGTACAGGGTGAGAGACAGTTCGCAAGAGACAACAAGTCCCTCGGACAGTTCCGTCTCGATGGAATCCCGCCAGCACGTCGTGGTGTTCCACAGATTGAGGTTACCTTTGATATTGATGCAAACGGTATCGTAAATGTATCTGCAAAGGATTTAGGAACCGGTAAAGAGCAGCATATTACCATTACAGCAGGTTCTAATATGTCCGATGATGAAATTGAGAAGGCAGTAAAAGAAGCTGCTGAGTACGAAGCACAGGATAAGAAGAGAAAAGAAGCAATCGATGCAAGAAACGATGCAGACGCTTTCGTATTCCAGACACAGCAGGCATTAGACCAGGTAGGCGCAAACCTTGCAGATGCTGATAAGGCAGAAGTAGAGGGCGATATGAACGCAGTGAAGTCCTTCTTAGACGCACACCAGAATGCAGAGGAAATGACAGATGCTGATGTGGCAGAGTTAAAATCCTTACAGGAGAAATTAACCCAGAGCGCACAGAAGGTATTTGCAAAGATGTATGAGCAGACACAGGGAGCAGCCGGAAACGGTGCAGGTCCTGATATGAGCGGTGCAGCAGGCGCAGGAAGCACAACAGGTGCACCGGAAGATGACGTCGTAGACGCAGACTTCAAAGAGGTTTAAATCCTGCCCGGCAGGGGTTTAAAGTCTACAGGAGCGATGGCACAGTGTGGCAGGGCTTCCGGTAGAAGAAAAGGGGTTTCCGGATAATATCCGGGAACCCCATATGCAGTTATGGATTGGAAAGAGGAAAGGTTATGGCAGATAAAAGAGATTATTATGAGGTCTTAGGTGTCAGCAAGACAGCGTCAGAAGAAGAAATCAAAAAAGCATTCCGTGGTCTTGCAAAAAAATATCATCCGGATATGCACCCGGGAGACAAGGAATGTGAAGAAAAATTCAAAGAAGCGCAGGAAGCATATGCCGTTTTGAGTGATGCAACCAAGAGAAAACAGTACGACCAGTATGGTCATGCTGCATTCGATGGTACCGGTGGCGGTGCGGGTGGATTTGATTTTTCCGGTATGGATATGGGCGACATTTTCGGAGACATCTTCGGAGATTTCTTTGGCGGCGGTGCGAGAAGACGTGCCAATGACGGTCCGATGAAGGGAGCAAACTTACGTACCAGTGTCCGGATTACATTTGAAGAGGCTGTTTTCGGCTGCGAAAAAGAAATCGAAATGGTGCTGAAAGACGAATGTAATAGCTGCCATGGAACCGGAGCAAAACCGGGAACATCTCCGGAGACCTGTCCGAAATGTAACGGAAAAGGAAAAGTAGTATTTACCCAGCAGTCTTTCTTCGGAACAGTGCAGAACGTTCAGGCGTGTCCAGACTGTAATGGTACCGGAAAAATCGTCAAAGAGAAATGTCCGGATTGTCGTGGTACAGGTTATATCCAGAACCGCAAGAAGATTAAGGTATCCATTCCGGCGGGAATCGACAACGGACAGAGCGTTCGTATCCGGGAAAAAGGAGAGCCGGGTATCAACGGCGGCCCAAGAGGAGATTTACTGGTAGAAGTCGTTGTTTCCAAACATCCGACTTTGCAGCGTCAGGATACCAATATTTATTCGACAGCACCGATTTCCTTTGCACAGGCAGCACTTGGCGGAGAAATCCGTATCCAGACGGTAGATGGTGATGTGCTCTACGAGGTGAAACCTGGAACACAGACCGATACAAGAATCCGTCTGAAAGGAAAAGGTGTGCCATCATTGCGTAATAAGGCAGTGCGTGGAGACCATTATGTAACGCTGATTGTTCAGACTCCGACAAATTTAAACGGAGAGGCAAAAGAATTATTAAAGCAGTTTGATGAACTGACCGGAGGCTCTTTAAAGCGGAGCGAGCAGGCAGCATCCGGAGATTCTTCCAACGAAAAGGGCAAGAAGAAAAAGGGATTTAAAGACAGATTAAAGGATGCATTTGAAGAAATATAGTTCTTTTGACCTATTGAGGGAAAGAACCAAATGAAGTATGATAGACAGGGAATGGAACCTAGATATAGTTGTTTTTACAGCAGGAGGGTATCATGGACCTGTCTATTGCAAAGAGAAAATCTGCCAAGATTGTGTTTCAGGACTGGCATTTTAAGCAGAGTCTGGAATTACAGCACCAGAAGGACAGCATGCGGGAAGAAAAAAGACGACTTGAGGCAGAGAAGAGAAATTTTGAACTGGAAAAGCATCTGTTTGAAATGAAGTGGCGGATTTTAGAAGAAGAATTGCGCAAACTGGCAGATGAAAAGCAGCAGGTAGAACGGCAGAAGGAATTTTACAGGTTTGTCAGCGAACATGAAGAACGTTCCGTTGTGGATGTGAATGATGTTCCGCGGGTTTCCGGAGAGTTATTTTTTGTCGGGGTAGCCAGCAAACAGGCACTAAAGAAGCGTTATAAGGATTTGATTCGCATTTATCATCCCGATAATGATGCAGGCGATACTGAGACTATCCAGGAAATAAACAGGGAATACGAAAAATTACAGGAGTTATACCGATAAGCGGAACTCCTGTTTTTTGTCAAAAATACTATGGGGATTCAGGAGGTACACATGGAACAGAAAAAAGTCATTGGAATTTGTGCATCCTGTATTTTTGACCAGATTCCGTTGGAATTCAGCAATTTTTTGCAGAAAACCGCAGCGGAAAATGGTTATGGAATTGCCGTGTTTTCTGCATACCGCCCGCAGTCGGATGGGGAGCAGGAAGCACTTGGAGAAGGAGAACTTTATGAGCTTGCGCGGCATATGAAGCTCTGCGCACTTGTGATTTTGACGGATACCATACGGAATCAGAGCCTTGTGGAAAAAGTAGCACAGATTGGACATGACAAAAAGATTCCGGTATTTTCCGTAGGCGGCATGATAGAAGGATGCTATCATATGCCGATGGATGATGTGAGCGGGTTTGAACAGGTTGTCCGTCATGTGGTGGAAGACCATAAATGCAGGCGTGTTAATATGCTTGCGGGTTTTCGTGGCAATGAATGTTCCGAAAATCGCATTAACATCTACAAACGGGTACTTACCGAGAATAAAATTCCAGTGGAAGAAGCACGGATTGCCTATGGGGATTTCTGGGACAGACCAGCGCGTAAGGCAATGAACGGTTTCCTGGAGAGTGGCATGGAACTGCCGGAGGCGATTATCTGTGCAAATGATGCAATGGCGGTGACAGCATGCTCGGTGTTGACGGAACATGGAATCCATGTACCACAGGATGTCATCGTGACCGGGTTTGATGGTATTAAATGCGGAAAGATTCATTTTCCGGCAATTACGACCTGTGAACCGGATTATGCCGGTGCGGCTGCATTTATTATAGAAGAGATTGATAAATTCTGTAAGAGCGGAAATATCGAACAGAAAAATTTTACCATTGAGTATACTTTATCAAAACAGCAGTCCTGTGGCTGCAGAAAAGAAACCTGGGAAGACATGAACAGGGTCGTTTCAGGACTTTCCAATGCGGTGAGCGACTGCAACTGGCACAATATATCCATGAACAATATGGTGTCAGAGGTATTGGATAAGCTGGATATTATGGATATCGCAAAAGTCCTTCCGAAGCATATTGAACTTTGGACAAAGGGGTTCCGGTTTGCCTGTGTGAAAAAGGAACTTCTCTCTGTTTATATGGTTCCGCCGGCTTATCATAAGATGGCAACCATATTAAATGAGTTGGATGGGGATTTCAAGGAGCCGGGCGAGGTATTTGATATCAGTGAGCATCTGATTCCAGGAATCGAAAAGATTATGGAGAATGAAAGCACTTCTATTCTTGTAGTACGTGTGCTTGGCTCAGGAGCAAAGGTATACGGTTATATCGCAGAGGGAATGGATCAGCTTGATGAGCGGAGTTTACAGCGAAACAATGAGTTTTCCATGTTTTTATCACATTCCATCAGCACTGTTTTGCACAATAAAGAGTTAAGTCAGTTAAACCAGAACCTCACGAAGGCATATGAAAAGATTGCAACGCTTTATGTGAAGGATTCCATGACCGGAATTTTAAACCGGCGCGGATTTTACCAGGCACTTGACGGACAGATGGCAAGGTCTCAAAATCTTGGAAAATATCTTCATATTTATTCGATTGATATGGATGGGTTAAAATATGTGAACGACACCTATGGACATGCGGAGGGAGATTTCGCAATCACAACGATTGCACATGCGATGGTTGCAGTAGGAGGAGACAGTGCTTTTTGTGCCCGCTTTGGAGGCGATGAGTTTGTCTGTGCGATTATTTCAGAGACCGAGACAGGAGACAGTGCAACGGAATTCCAAACAAAACTGGCAGATTGCATCCGTGCGGTGCCGGAGACAGCACAGAAACCTTATGAAATCAGTGCCAGCGTTGGAACATGCTATGAGAAAATTACGGGCAGAATTAACACCGAGGGAATGCTTTCACGTGCAGATCAGCTTATGTATCAGAATAAGGTGGAACGCAAGAAAAATCGAAGAGAATAAAAAGAAAGGGTGCGCCTTAACGCAACATGGTATTTTCTATAGAGCAAAAAAGCGACAAATCATGAGGTTTGCCGCTTTTTTGCTTTATAATGTTATGCTATAATATTACGCTGGATAGTTCAGATGCGCTTCATCGATGACGTAGAGCGTCTGCTCTAAGTAGCGTTTGGCGAGATAATTTGCCATACCAAGGTTCATATCAAGATAATTGCCGCAGTCTTTTGGGGAGGCACCTGGAACTTCATCCTTGAAATCGCGGATAAATTCAAACATCTCCACCATCAGGGGAACGATATCTTTGGATTCATAATCGCCTGCGAGAAGCAGATAAAAACCAGTGCGGCAGCCCATCGGACCAAAATAAACAGTTTTATCTTTAAAATCTTTGTGGTTGCGCAGGAACGTAGCGCCTAAATGCTCGATGGTATGAACCTCAGCGGTGTTCATGACTGGTTCATCGTTTGGCGAAGTCATACGAAGGTCGAAGGTTGTGATGACCTCGGCACCGACATGGTCTTTGCGGGAAACATAGACGCCGGGCTGTAATTTGATATGATCAATGGTGAAGCTTGCAATTTTTTCCATGGATAAAATCCTCCTTTTTGATAACGATAGAATAACCTTAAAACAGAACGGGAAAAGCGTCAAGTATAAATTGGGAAAGGATAAAAAATGAAACAGTTTGATTTTACAAAAAAAGAGGCACTTTTAATTCAGGCAGCGATGGATACAGAGACGGAGTATCTGATTGCAAAACTTGCGGGGGCAGAGAAAATTACAATTGGAAACTGGATTTTTTATACTGGTTTCCTTGGGAAATATGAGGAACCGGTGATTATTTCACGGACTTATCAGGGGCTTATCAATGCATCAGCGGCAACGGCGCTCGCTCTTTCTTATTTTAAGCCATCGGCAGTCATCAATCAGGGAATTGGCGGCGGACATGACAGGAGATTTCACAGAGGGGATATCGTGCTTGGGGAGAAAGTGGTTCCAATGGGTGCTGTGATTCGCCCTTATGCAGCAGAAGGCGCCGGAATCAGCGGGACGAATTTTACGCCGCTTCCGTTAGAAATTTTTGACCGGAAGCTGCAGTGCACCAGGAAAGTGACGGAATTTCCGTGTGATGAGAGACTGCTTGCCATTGCAAAAAAGGTGACGGCAACAGACTGGATGCGGGACGGGCAGACAGCAAAAGCAATGCCAGGTGTAATTGGTTCTGCAGATGAGTGGAACAATGAGCTTGACAGGATTGCACTGCTTCGGGAACGTTATCATACGGCGGTGGAGGATATGGAATCGGCAGCGGCGGCGCAGCTTTGTTATTCCTATGGCATCCCGTTTTTGGGTATCCGTATTTTGTCAAATTCCATTGTCAACGGGGAGGAGTTTGACGAGTCGGTAGGTGTCGACGGACAGAAATTTATCATTGATTATGTGGAAACTTACAGCCGGTATTTGCAACAGGAGCGGTTTTGTGATAGTATGTAATTTGGATATGTTTGTTCGGAGATTAAAAAGAAAGGACAAGTAGTGTAGTATGAAATGGAATAAATATACGATAGAGACCACAACGGCAGCGGAGGACTATATGAGCTCCATGCTGATGGAGCTTGGAATCGAAGGCGTGGAGATTGAAGACAACATTCCGCTTTCCAAAGAAGACCAGGCGGAAATGTTCATTGACTTTTTGCCGGAGCTTCCGCCAGACGACGGAGTCAGCCACGTCAGCTTCTATATTGAAGACGACGGAGAAGACCATACAGAGCTGTTAAAGGAAGTAAAAAAAGGGCTTGAGGAGCTGCGTAAAATTGTAGATGTGGGAAGCGGCGTCATTACTTCTGATGAGACGGAGGATCTCGACTGGATTAACAACTGGAAGAAGTTTTTCAGTTCCTTTTATATTGATGACATTCTCATCAAACCGACCTGGGAGGAATTAAAACCGGAGGATGCAGACAAGTTTTTGATCGAGATTGACCCGGGAGTATCATTTGGAACCGGAAAGCATGAGACGACACAGCTTTGCATCCGCCAGCTTTTAAAGTACATTCGTGGAAATGAATCCTATACGCCGGAAAACTCAAACCCGGTGGTACTTGATGTGGGATGCGGAAGCGGAATTCTTTCCATCGTAGCGTTAAAACTGGGTGCAAGCGCGGTTGTGGGAACGGATTTAGACCCGGACTGCATGGTGTCCACCCGTGAAAATATGGAAGTCAACCATCTCGATGAAACTTTAGGAACCTTCTATGTTGGAAATCTGATTGACGATACAAAGCTTCAGGAAGAAGTTGGAACGGAAAAATATGACATTGTCGTGGCAAATATTCTGGCAGATGTCATCATTCCAATGGCACCGGTCATTCCGGCGCGCTTAAAATCCGGCGGTTACTTTATCACATCCGGTATCATTGATTTTAAGGAAAATGATGTAAAAGCCGCATTGGAAGCAGCGGGCTTTGAAATTGTAGAAGTAAACCATCAGGGCGAGTGGGTCGGCATCACAGCAAGAAAGAAGTAAAAATATGTATCAGTTTTTTGTAAAAGATGGTCAGGTGGCAGAACACGAGATTTTCATAGAGGGCAGCGATGTCAATCATATCCGAAATGTACTACGGATGAAGGCGGGCGATGAAATCCGCGTGACAAATGAGAGTGGCCAGAACTGGCGCTGTGCAATTACAGAACTGTCGGAGCAGCTTGTGCGGGCGCAGATAGTGGAAGAAATGTCTGCAACGGAGCTTCCGTGTAAGGTTTATCTGTTTCAGGGACTTCCCAAAAATGACAAGATGGAGCTGATTATCCAGAAAGCGGTGGAGCTTGGTGTCTATGAGGTGATACCGGTCGCAATGAAAAACTGTGTCGTCAAATTAGACCAAAAGAAAGCACAGGCGAAGACGGCGCGCTGGCAGGAGATTGCCAAAAGCGCGGCAAAACAGGCAAAGCGAAGCTTAATTCCCACGGTGCAGTCCCCCATCACCTGGAAAGAGGCAGTCACGCGGATGAAAGAACTCGATGTGGGACTTGTTCCTTATGAGAATGAGCGTGGCATGGAAGCCACAAGAGAAGCGGTTTCCGGGATTCTGCCGGGGCAGACGGTTGGAATCTGGGTTGGTCCGGAGGGTGGTTTTGCGCCGGAGGAGATTGCGGCAGTACAGGCAGAACACTTAAAGCTGATTTCGCTTGGAAACCGGATTCTGCGCACGGAGACGGCAGGATTTACCACACTGGCATTTTTAATTTATGCACTGGAAACAGATGCATAGGAAACGAGGAAGTATATGTTAGCATATCTTGACAATTCCGCAACAACGCGCTGCAGTGAGCGTGCCAAGGACCTGATGGTTCAGGTTTTAATGCAGGATTTTGGCAACCCCTCCTCTTTACATGGCATGGGTGTCACAGCGGAAGAATATATCAAAGAAGCAAAGAGTAATATTGCAAAAACATTAAAGGCGGAAGAAAAGGAAATCCTGTTTACTTCCGGTGGAACAGAGTCTAATAATATGGCATTAATCGGCACGGCACTTGCGAACCGCCGCGCGGGAAACCATATTATTACGACAGAAATTGAACACGCGTCGATTGCAGCACCACTTGAATTCTTAAAAGAACAGGGATTTCGGATCACAAAACTCTCAGTAGACAAGAACGGACATATTTCACTTGAGGAATTACGGGATGCAGTCGGAGAGGATACCATTCTTGTTTCTATCATGATGGTAAATAATGAAATCGGAGCGGTAGAACCGGTTGCGGAAGCGGCGAAGATTATCAAAGAAAAGAATCCGAACACCATTTTCCACGTGGATGCCATTCAGGCATATGGAAAATACCGGATTTATCCGAAAAAACTTGGCATTGACCTTCTTTCGGTCAGCGGTCATAAGATTCATGCGCCAAAGGGCACCGGGTTTCTCTATATCCGCGACAAGGTAAAAATCAAACCGATTATTTACGGCGGTGGACAGCAGAAAGGGATGCGTTCCGGAACGGAAAATGTGCCGGGTGTGGCAGCATTAGGCGAAGCGGCAGCGGAAATTTACGAAAATTTTGATGAGAAAATAGAGCGGATGTATGCCTTAAAGGAACATTTCATCGAGGAAGTGACGAAGATGGAAGGTGTGACGGTAAATGGCTGCACGGGCAGAGATTCGGCACCGCAGATTGTGAGCGTCAGCGTGGACGGCGTCCGCAGTGAGGTCATGCTTCATACATTGGAAGAAAAACAGATTTATGTATCGGCAGGAAGTGCCTGCTCCTCGAACAAACCGTCCGTGAGCAGCACGTTAAAGAGCATCGGACTGCCAAAAGAGCTGTTGGATTCTACCATCCGTTTCAGTTTTTGTGTCAATACAACCATGGAAGAAATCGATTATGCGATTGCGGCAATGCAGGAGGCAGTGCCAAGACTGCGACGCTATCGGAGAAAGGGATAAAACTATGTATCGGTCATTTTTAATTAAATATGCAGAAATTGCCATCAAGGGAAAGAATCGTTATCTGTTTGAGGATGCGCTGGTGGCACAGATTGTGAAAGCCTTAAAAAAGGTGGATGGAAAATTCAGTGTCCGCAAGGAACAGGGACGAATTTATGTGGAGACAGAGGGCGAATATGATTATGACGAGACGATTGCTGCTTTAAAGTGCGTGTTCGGAATCGTTGGAATCTGTCCGGTCGTATTGCTTGAGGACGAGGGATTTGACCGCCTGGCAGAAGAAGTCATCCACTATATTGACAATGTATATCCGGACAAGCATTTTACGTTCAAGGTCAATGCACGCCGTGCCAGAAAAAATTATCCGCTCGAGTCTATGGAAATCAATGCACAGATGGGCGAGCGTATTTTGGAAGCGTTCCCAGAGACATCTGTCGATGTTCATAAGCCGGATGTGATGATTAATATTGAAATCCGCAACCAGATTAATGTCTATTCCACCATTATTCCGGGACCGGGTGGCATGCCGGTTGGAACCAACGGAAAGGCGATGCTGTTATTGTCCGGCGGAATTGACAGCCCGGTTGCAGGTTACATGATTGCAAAGAGAGGTGTTGCCATTGACGCAACTTATTTCCATGCACCGCCTTACACCTCAGAGCGTGCAAAACAGAAAGTAGTAGATCTTGCCAAAATTATTTCCCGTTACACCGGACCGATTAATCTGCACGTTGTGAATTTTACGGATATCCAGCTTTACATCTATGACCAGTGTCCGCATGAGGAATTAACGATTATCATGCGCCGTTATATGATGAAATTAGCGGAGCATTTTGCAACAGAGAATAAGTGTCTCGGATTAATTACCGGAGAGAGTATCGGTCAGGTGGCAAGCCAGACCATGCAGTCGCTTGCTGCTACCAATGAAGTATGCACGATGCCGGTATACCGTCCGTTAATTGGATTTGACAAACAGGAGATTATTGAGATATCGGAAAAAATCGATGCGTATGAGACATCAATTCTGCCATATGAGGACTGCTGTACGATATTTGTAGCGAAACATCCGGTGACAAAACCGAGCCTCAATGTCATTCATAATGATGAAAAGAAACTCTCCGAGAAGATTGATGCACTGATGCAGGAAGCAATCGATACCGTAGAAGTGATTCATGTAGAGCCATAGAAAAGTGTGTGCAAAAAAACAGCGAGCAGGAAATCTGCTCGCTGTCTAAAGTCACATGAATTAGATTAAATATGGCTTTAAAGTTTCCATAATCTCATCAAGGTTGTTCTCTGCGTGAATTGCAAGGTCGATTGGTTTAGATAAATCTAAACTGAAGATACCCATGATAGATTTTGCATCAATGACATATCTGCCAGAGATTAAATCAAAATCAAATTCGTACTGGGTAATTGCGTTTACGAAAGATTTTACCTTGTCGATGGAATTTAAAGAAATCTGTACTGTTTTCATAATGAAAAACCTCCTTAGAATTAACTGTTCAAGTATAGTTTAATAGTAATGGTTTTTGAGAAAAAAGTCAACCCAAAATACGTGTTTAGAATAGGAGAATAACGAGAAAAATTGGAAAATAAAAAGAAGAGAGCAGCCCTGCATAATCTGGGCTGTAAAGTAAATGCTTATGAGACCGAGGCAATGCAGCAGTGTCTCGAAGAAGCCGGATATGAAATTGTACCGTTTTCCGAGGAGGCAGAGGTGTATGTCATCAATACCTGTTCGGTTACCAATATTGCAGACCGTAAATCAAGACAGATGATTCACCGTGCCAGAAAAATGAATCCACAGGCGGTTGTGGTGGCAGCGGGCTGTTATGTGCAGACAAGGGAAACAGAAATTTTGGAAGACGGCACGGTGGATATCGTGATTGGAAATAATAAAAAGCATGAGCTTGCAGGGCTTTTGGAAGAATTTGAGCGTACACATTCCAAGGAGGCGTCTGTTGCAGATATCAATCACGAGAAACAGGAATATGAAGAACTGACATTAAGCCGTACCGCAGAGCACACAAGAGCGTTTATCAAGGTACAGGACGGCTGTAACCAGTTCTGCACCTACTGCATCATTCCGTTTGCGAGGGGAAGAGTGCGAAGCAGAAATGCCGAAGATGTACTTGCCGAAATCCGGGGACTTGCTGCAAACGGATATCAGGAAGTGGTACTCACGGGAATTCATTTAAGCTCTTATGGAGTGGATACAGGAGATAGCCTGTTACATTTGATAGAGTTAGTCCATGAGGTAGAGGGAATCAAAAGAATCAGACTTGGCAGTTTAGAACCAAGGATTGTGACAGAAGAATTTGCAGAAAAACTTTCTTCCATGGAAAAAATCTGTCCGCATTTTCATCTGTCCTTACAGAGCGGTTGTGATTCCGTATTAGAGCGCATGAATCGCCGTTATGACACCGCAGAATATGAAGATGGGTGTAAGATTCTCCGGAAGTATTTTGAACATCCGGCAATTACGACGGATGTCATCGTCGGCTTTCCAGGGGAAACCGAAGAAGAGTTTGAAACGACAGAACGCTACCTTGAAAAAATCGGATTTTATGAAATGCATATTTTTAAATATTCTAAGAGAGCAGGAACAAAGGCAGCAGAAATGCCGCTTCAGGTGCCGGAGGAACAAAAGGCTGCACGCAGTGCAAAACTCATTGCCCTAGAGCAGAGAATGTCAGAAGAATTCAGAGAGTATTATGTCGGAAAAGAGACAACGGCATTGATGGAGGAGACAGCGGTTATCGGCGGAAAAACCTATTTTGTGGGCTTTACCAAAGAATATGTCAAGGTTGCGTATGAGACGACAGAGAACCTTACAAACTGTTTCCATACAGGCGTTGTAAAGGGTTGTCTTGACGGCGCAGTTTACGAGATTTCATAGACTGCCACTGGAATGGTTTGGAAATAGTGGTTGAATTTTAGGACAATCTATATTAAAATAAAATAAGCAATGCGTATTTAGCAGGTATAAGGGCGTGACAGTGATGCAGAATATCAATCATACACAATATTTTAAAGTAGAAAAAGAACCGGAGTTACGAGTGAGTGATGTGCTTGAAATCGTGTACCATGCACTGAGCGAGAAAGGCTATAATCCGGTAAATCAGATTGTTGGATATATTATGTCTGGAGATCCTACTTATATTACCAGCCATAATAATGCAAGAAGCCTGATTATGAAGGTTGAACGTGACGAACTGGTGGAAGAAGTATTAAAGGCATACATCAGAAATAACAAATGGGCTTAGTATTAGGTAACAGGGGACTGTTATGAAAGGTTTTTTATGCGAATTTTAGGATTGGATTTTGGCTCGAAGACGGTGGGAGTTGCTGTCAGTGACGGGCTTTTGCTTACTGCGCAGGGAGTTGAGATTGTGCGGAGACAGTCGCCGAATAAGCTTCGGCAGACGCTTGCGCGGATTGAGAGTCTTGCTGCAGAGTATGAGGTGGACCGGATTGTGTTAGGCTATCCGAAGAATATGAATAATACCGAGGGAGAACGCTGCGAGAAGACAAAGGAATTTAAAGAAATGTTAGAGCGGCGCACCGGACTTCCGGTGATACTCTGGGATGAAAGACTTACAACTGTAGCTGCGGATAATTACATGATGGAGGCGGGAATCCGCAGGGAGAACCGCAAAGACTATGTGGATGAAATCGCCGCAGTTTTTATATTGCAGGGATATCTGGATTATCTCGCATTGCATAAGGATGAGAGTACCGAAGTGGGAGAGTAGATAGGAGTATATATGGAAAAAGTGATTTTTGTGGACCCGGACACCAACGAAGAAATTGAATTTTTTGTTGTGGAGGAGACACAGTTAAACGGTCAGAAATATCTTCTTGTGACTGAGGAAGAAGATGGAGACAGTGATGCATACATCCTGCGTGAAATCGCAGACAAAGAGGATGATGTGATATATGAACTGGTAGAAGAGGAAGCAGAACTTACTGCCATTGGAAAAATATTTGCAGAATTAATCGAGGATGCCGATATTGAGTACTAAAAAAGAACGAAAAATCAGGACGGAAATAAAACAAGACGGAGGTAATATTTTGAAAAAAGAAAAAACTTCAAAGCTGAAGATTATTCCATTGGGTGGTCTTGAGCAGATTGGAATGAACATTACTGCCTTTGAGTATGAAGACAGTATTATTGTGGTGGACTGCGGTCTGTCCTTCCCGGAGGATGATATGTACGGAATCGACCTTGTCATCCCGGATGTGACTTATCTTAAGGACAATATTGACCGTGTAAAGGGATTTTTTATCACGCACGGACATGAGGATCATATCGGAGCAATCCCATATATCCTTCGTGACATCAATGTGCCGATTTATGCGACAAAACTGACCATTGGAATTATTGAACACAAATTAAGAGAGCACAATATGCTCACCAAGGTAAAACGTAAGGTTGTAAAATACGGACAGCATATTAATTTAGGATGCTTCCGCGTGGAATTTATCAGAACAAACCACAGTATTCAGGATGCAGCAGCACTTGCAATTTATTCCCCGGCAGGAACCGTGGTTCACACCGGAGACTTTAAAGTAGATTATACACCGGTATTCGGAGATGCAATCGATCTGCAGCGCCTTGGAGAAATCGGCAAGAAAGGTGTACTTGCACTTATGTGCGACAGTACCAATGCAGAGCGTCCGGGCTTTACAATGTCAGAAAAGACCGTGGGACGTACTTTTGATGAAATTTTTGCAAACAACAAAAACCGCAGAATCATTATTGCAACATTTGCGTCAAACGTAGACCGTGTACAGCAGATTATCAATACCGCGTACCGCCACGGAAGAAAAGTAGGCGTAGAGGGACGCAGTATGGTCAATATCATCGGAATTGCATCCGAACTTGGCTATATCAGTATTCCGGACAATACGTTAATCGATATTGAAGAATTAAAACGCTATCCGGACGAGCAGACAGTATTGATTACGACCGGAAGCCAGGGCGAAAACATGGCGGCATTGTCCCGTATGGCATCCGGCATCCACAAAAAGGTTGTGATTAAGCCAAACGATACCATCGTATTAAGCTCCAACCCGATTCCGGGAAATGAAAAAGCCGTTTCCCGCATTATCAATGAGCTTTCAATGAAGGGCGCTCACGTTATTTTCCAGGATGTGCATGTATCTGGTCATGCCTGCCAGGAAGAAATCAAGCTGATTTATTCTCTGGTCCGCCCGAAATATGCAATTCCGGTACATGGTGAGTACCGTCACCTGATTGCACAGGCGAGAGTGGCAGAAGAACTTGGAATTCCAAAGGATAACATCTTTATCCTTTCCTCCGGTGATGTCTTAGAGCTCGACGATGAGAGCGCAGCAGTGACTGGAAAGGTTCATGTTGGCGATATCATGGTAGATGGTCTTGGTGTTGGGGATGTTGGAAACATCGTACTTCGTGACAGACAGCATCTTGCAGAAGACGGAATTATCATTGTAGTATTGACTCTGGAAAGCGGTTCCGGACAGGTGCTTGCAGGACCGGATATCGTATCCCGCGGATTCGTGTATGTGCGCGGTGCAGAGAGTCCGATGGAAGAAGCAAAGAAGCTGTTAGAGGATAAGATGCAGTATTGCATGGACAAGAACATTACAGACTGGGGCAAGATTAAGAACGAGATTAAGGATGCTCTTGGAGATTTTGTATGGAAAGAGACCAAGAGAAGACCAATGATCATGCCGATTATCATGGAAGTATAAAACATTGAGGTAGACAGATGGATATCAACAGGATTGTCTTCAAATTTGTGAGCATCAGTTTTTCCATTCTGGTAGCACTTTTGATTGTGATGGGATTGGTGAAACTGGGAAATTACTGTTATGATTTCGGGTACCGTGTATTTACGGAAAGCCCGGTAGATGCAGAGCCTGGCCGAGACGTAGTATTGCAGATCAGCGAAGATATGTCAGAAATGGAAATCGGAGAACTTTTGGAAGAAAAAGGGCTGATTCGGGATAAGCTGCTTTTTTATGTACAGTTGAAACTGTCAGCTTATTCCGGAAAGCTCAATCCTGGAGTTTATACTTTAAATACTTCCATGGATGCGCATGATATGATAGCGGTTATGGCGGCAAAACAGGAGGAAACCACAGAAACGTGATTGTAGATGAACGTCTTGTAACCTACATTAATTCGTTGGATACAGGAAATACAACAATTTTAGATGAGATTGAAAAAGAAGCAATCGATACCTACGTGCCGATTATCCGCAAGGAGATGCAGAGTTTTTTAAAGCTGCTCCTTGCGATAAAAAAACCGGCACGTATTTTAGAAGTGGGGACTGCGGTGGGATTTTCTGCAATTCTGATGGCAGAGTATAACCCGGTAAGCTGCGAGATTACCACGATTGAAAATTATGAAAAGCGGATTCCGATTGCACGGGAAAATTTTAAACGGGCAGGGAAAGACGGTATGATTACCCTTCTGGAAGGCGATGCGGCGGAAGTGCTTAAGACGCTTAAAAAACCATATGATTTTATCTTCATGGATGCGGCAAAGGGACAGTATATTCATTTTATGCCGGATATTTTGAGACTTCTTGCGGAGGACGGCGTGTTAGTGTCAGACAATGTATTACAGGATGGCGATATTATAGAATCCCGGTTTGCAGTGACCAGAAGAAACCGCACCATCCATAAGAGAATGAGAGATTATCTGTATGAACTGACCCACCATGAGAATCTGGTGACTTCCGTGCTGCCAATCGGAGACGGAATTACAGTCAGTACCAGGAAAGGACGGAACGAGAAATGAGAAAACCGGAATTGCTCATACCGGCAAGCAGCTTAGAAGTGCTTAAGGTTGCAGTCATGTATGGAGCAGATGCAGTATATATTGGGGGCGAAGTGTTCGGACTGCGCGCCAAGGCGAAAAATTTTTCCCTGGAAGAAATGAAAGAGGGTGTGGAGTTTGCGCATACCCACGGGGTAAAAGTTTATGTTACGGCAAACATTCTTGCGCATAATAAAGATCTTGCAGGAGTGCGGGAATATTTTGCACAGTTGCGCGATATCGTAAAACCGGATGCGTTAATTATCTCTGATCCGGGAATTTTTACCATTGCAAAAGAGGTGTGCCCGGAGATTGAACGCCACATCAGTACGCAGGCAAATAATACGAACTATGGCACTTACCTGTTCTGGTATGGATTAGGCGCAAAACGCGTGGTTTCTGCAAGAGAGCTTTCCTTAGAGGAAATCAAAGAAATCCGTGCAAACATCCCGGATGACCTTGAGATAGAGACGTTTGTGCATGGTGCAATGTGCATCTCCTATTCCGGAAGATGTCTTTTATCCAATTATTTTACCGGAAGAGATGCAAATCAGGGAGCGTGCACACATCCGTGCCGTTGGAAATATGCAATTGTCGAGGAGACAAGACCGGGCGAATATATGCCGGTATATGAGAATGAACGTGGTACCTACATTTTTAATTCAAAAGACTTATGTATGATTGAACATATTCCGGAATTGATGGAATCAGGTATTGACAGTTTTAAAATAGAGGGTAGAATGAAGACAGCACTATATGTGGCAACTGTAGCGCGGACCTACCGGAAGGCAATCGATGATTATTTGGAATCACCGGAGACCTACCAGAAACATCTGCCATGGTATCTTGACCAGATATCAAACTGCACATACCGCCAGTTCACGACTGGATTTTTCTTCGGAAAACCTTCAGAAGAGGCACAGATTTACGACAGCAATACGTATGTGAAGGAATATACCTACCTTGGAATCGTAGGGGAGCAGAATGAGGAAGGTCTCTACCGCATTGAGCAAAGAAACAAATTTTCAGTCGGAGAGCAGATTGAGGTCATGAAGCCGGATGGCGAGAATCTGACGGTTACAGTAAAGCGGATTGTAGACGAAGATGGAAATGAAATGGAATCTGCACCGCATCCGAAGCAGGTATTATATATCGATCTTGGGCAGCCATTAGAGTTATACGATATTTTGCGCAGAAAAGAGGAGGATTGACCGATGAAACAGGAGAAGTACGTTGCATATGTGGGAACCTATACACATGAAAACAGTGTGGGAATCCATATCTATGATGTAGATGTGGAAGGCGGACGGTTAAAGGAGCGAAAGGTCGTACCAATCAATAACCCTTCTGACCTTGTAGTTTCAAAAAATAAGAAATTTTTATACTCCATCGCCGATGAAGGTGTGGAGGCATTTAAGATACTGCCGGATGGCGACCTTGAGCCGATGAACAAGCAGTGGATTGGCGGAATGCGCGGCTGCTATGTGGAAGTGGATGATGAGAACCGTTATCTTTTCGTAGGAGGTCATCATGACGGACGTGTCACAATGATGCACTTACAGGAGGACGGAAGCATTGGTGAGATAGCAGATGGTATTTTCCATAAGGGAATGGGAAGAAGCGTTGCACAGCGCAACTTTATTCCACATGTGGACTGTGTCAAACTGACACCGGATCAGAAGTTCTTATGTGCCGTTGACAACGGACTCGACCAGGTAAAGGTTTACCGTGTGAACTATGAGAGAGGAAAATTAGAATTAGACGATATTATCCGTGGACCGCTTGAGTCAGCTCCGCGTATGATTCGTTTCTCAAGAAATGGCAAATTTGCCTATATTCTTTACGAACTGTTAAATGAGGTGGAAGTATACAGCTATCATGTAGAGAAGGATCAGCCGGTATTTGAGAAGATTCAGACCATCTCGACAATGGCACCGAAGGATGAAGATATCTGTGCCGCTTCCGGTATGGAGATTTCCAAGAGCGGAAAATATCTGTTCTGCAGCAATGCCGGAATCAACTCCGTTGTCTGCTTTGAGATTGACGAGAAGACCGGAATGTTAAAGGAAGTATTCCACAGCCGTGTGAACAGTGATTATCCGAAGATGCTTGCAATCTTCCCGGATGAGAAGCATTATCTGACCTTAAATAACAGCTCAAACGATATTGCAACTTATGAGATTAACTATGAGAAGGGATATTCTCTGGTAAATGCACCGATGATAAAGGTCGACAAGCCAAACAGTATCTATATCATGAGATTACCGGAATAATTTTTTAACGCATGAAAACGCCATACGAAGGACGTAAGCCTTTCGTATGGCGTTTTTTGCGTTATGTTTACAGGATTCTTTTCATAGTTGTGCAGGAAGTGGGAATGATAAGGAGGAAGAGCCATAAAATGAATTGAGACTGCATGGAAGGAAACGGGATGGAACGGGAAGAGAAAATACGCAGGCAGCGGGAATTTTTAACAGGAGTTGCATACTGGGGAGTGTGGATTGCTGGGGCAGTGTTCCTCTTAAAGCTGCTTGGGTCAGTGCTGTTCCCGTTTGCAATCGCATTTCTTGTGGCAGTATTGCTGGCAAAGCCTGTTGATTTTATCACAGAAAAATGTCGGTTAAAGCGTAATATTGCGGCAGTGGGATGCGTATTGCTTTTGTATGCGGCGGTGGGAGTGCTCTGTTATCTTTTGGGTGCCCGTATCATCACGCTGGCATATGACTCGCTGCTCGGAGCAGCGTCTTTTCTGACAGACACCATGCTTCCGGCACTTGAAAGCATTGCAGAGCGGGTAGAAGCAGCATTTCCCGGGACAAACGGAGAGGCGGCGGAACTGTTTGGCAGGGAGACTTTTGGACTTTTGGAACGGGCGGGAAAAGTGTTAGACGGTGTGAATGACGGCGTGATGCAGAAACTTTCGGAGATTGCCATGGGGATTCCGGGCGTCTGTTTAAAAGTGTTATTTACCGTGATTGCCACGGTGTTTATGGAACTCGAGTACCATACGATGATGGCATTTTTGGCAAGACAGTTTCCGGATAAAAAAAGAAAACTGATGTTTGACTGCAAAAAGAATGTGCTTCAGATGTTTGGAAAGTTTATTTTTTCATACGGCATTATTTTAACACTTACATTTATAGAATTGCTTGCCGGACTTTTACTGCTGCGTGTGGAAGGGGCACTTGTGATTGCATTTGTGATAGCGGTTTTAGATATTCTGCCAGTACTTGGAACCGGAACCGTACTTGTGCCGTGGGGAGTGATTGCCATCATCGTTGGGGATATCCGTATGGGAGCGGGAATTCTGGTGCTATACGTGGTGATTACCGTCATCCGCAATGTGGTGGAACCGAAACTGGTAGGAAAGCAGATTGGACTTTCTCCAATCGTGACGCTTCCCTGTATGCTGGTGGGATTAAAATTTTTTGGAATCCCGGGCATGATTGGAGCGCCTTTGGCAGCCGCATTACTTAAGAATTTAAACGACCAGGGAATCGTTCATATTTTCCAGAAATAGGGAAGATAGTCTATTGACGCAAAAAATAGAGTGTGATAAATTGAGTTTGTATTTCGTGAAAAACACATGAGGAGGAAAAAATTCATGAAAAAGACATTGAGTGTATTACTCGCGTTAGGTCTTACTGTTTCTCTTGCAGCAGGATGTGGCTCTGACAACAGCGGAAATGCTTCCGCGGGAAATAACAGTGCAGCAGGCTCTACCGAACAGGAAAGCAGCAATGACGGTGGTGCAGGAGTATCAGCATCAGATGTTAAGGTTGGAGTCATTTACATCGGCGACGAGAACGAAGGATATACTGCCGCACATATGGCAGGTATTGACGAGATGCAGGAAGCACTTGGATTAAGTGACTCTCAGGTAATTGAAAAGACTTTGATTCCGGAGGACGAGTCCTGTGCAGATGCGGTAACGGATCTTGCAGACCAGGGATGCAATATTATTTTTGCAACAAGTTTTGGTCACGAGTCTTATGTATTACAGGCAGCAGCAGAATTCCCGGAGGTACAGTTCTGTCATGCAACCGGTTATCAGGCAGCTGGAAGCGGACTTTCCAATATGCACAATTATTTTACCTCTATTTATGAATCACGTTATGTGTCCGGAGTCGTAGCCGGAATGAAATTAAATGAAATGATTGCAAATGGCGAGATTACCGAAGATACTGCAAAAATCGGTTATGTAGGTGCATTCCCATATGCAGAGGTTATTTCCGGATTTACTTCTTTCTATCTTGGTGCAAAGAGCGTATGCCCGTCTGCAACAATGGAAGTACAGTACACCAACAGCTGGGCAGATATGTCTGCTGAGGCAGAAGTGGCAACTAAGCTTATCGATGATGGATGTGTTTTAATCAGCCAGCATGCAGATACAACTGGTGCACCGAGTGCCTGCCAGGAAAAAGGTGTTCCATGTGTTGGATACAATGTTGATATGATTTCTGTTGCTCCGGACAGTGCTTTGACTTCCGCAGCAAACAACTGGGGTCCTTACTATACATATGCAGTACAGTGTGTCATTGACGGAAAAGCAATTGATACAGACTGGTGCAAGGGATTTGCAGAGGGCGCTGTCGCCATTACAGATTTAAACAGCAATACAGTAGCAGAGGGAACTGCTGAGAAGGTTTCCGAAGTGGAAGCTGGTATTATTGACGGCTCCATTCATGTATTTGATACCTCTACATTTACCGTAAATGGTTCTTCTTTAGAGGATCTGATTGCTGAGGGCGGCGATTATGCAAAATATGAGGCTTATGTTTCTGACGGATATTACCATGAGTCAGAACTTGCATCTGCTCCGTCATTCGACATTATTATTGACGGTATTACCTCTGTACAATAACTCAAATTAGAATTG
This sequence comes from Roseburia sp., assembly GCA_050874345.1. Classification (GTDB taxonomy): domain Bacteria; phylum Bacillota; class Clostridia; order Lachnospirales; family Lachnospiraceae; genus Roseburia. The sequence continues at coordinate 90,088 of JBNMKM010000012.1, forward strand.
TCAGCATGATAAATACAGCGGAACTGCGGAAAACTTACGTTTTCTGCAGCTCCGCAACTTTACGTTAGAGGAGGATTATTTTGTGGAATCGGTAAATGCGATTGAATTGAAAAACGTAACAAAACGCTTTGGTGAGGTTGTTGCAAATGACAATGTGAATCTTACCTTAAGGAGAGGGGAAATCCTTTCTATCCTGGGAGAGAATGGTAGTGGAAAAACTACGTTGATGAACATTCTTTCCGGAATTTACTTTCCCGATGAGGGGGAAATCTCTGTGAATGGGGAAAAAGTGACCATTCGTTCTCCAAAAGATTCATTCGCCCTTGGAATTGGAATGATTCATCAGCATTTCAAACTTATCAACGTTCTGACGGCTGCGGAAAATATTATCTTGGGCCTTCCGGGAAAACAGCGCCTCAACATGAAGCAGATTGAAAAAGAAATCGGCGAGCTGACAGAAAAATATGGATTTGAATTAAATCCGGCACAGAAAATCTACAATATGTCTGTTTCGGAAAAACAGACAGTTGAAATCGTAAAGGTATTGTACCGAGGTGCAGATATTCTGATTCTGGACGAGCCGACAGCCGTACTGACGCCTCAGGAGACGGAAAAGCTGTTTCAGGTTCTTCGGAATATGCGGGATGCGGGAAAATCCATTATTATCATTACACATAAGTTAAACGAGGTACTTGAGTTGTCTGACCGTGTTGCCGTGCTCCGCAAGGGAAAATATATTGGAACGGTAGAGACAAAGACGGCTACGGTGGATTCCTTAACAGAAATGATGGTGGGAGAAAAAGTAGTACTTGACATTAACCGTACAGAGCCGGTAGGCGCTGAGAAGCGAATTGAGATGCGCGGTGTCACCTGTCGGAATAAAGAGGGCATGAATGTCCTTAAGGAAGTATCAATGACGGCATACAGCGGTGAAATTCTCGGTGTGGCCGGAATCGCAGGAAGTGGTCAGAAAGAGCTGTTAGAGTCCATTGCAGGACTTCAGGTAATTGAAAGCGGTGAGATTCTTTATGATGCACCGGATGGAGAAACCAAAAAGATTTCTACCATGAAGGCAGAAGAAATCAAAAAACTTGGAATTACACTTTCTTTCGTCCCGGAGGATAGACTTGGAATGGGATTAGTCGGTTCCATGGATTTGACCGATAATATGATGATTCGAAGTTATAAAGAGGGCGGACACTTCTTTGCAGACCGTAAGGCTCCAAAAAAGCTCGCAGAAGAGATTGTCAATAAACTTGAAGTGGCAACGCCGGGTGTGGAAACGCCTGTCAGAAGATTATCCGGCGGAAATGTGCAGAAAATTCTGGTAGGACGTGAGATTGCTTCAAATCCAACCGTGCTGATGGTGGCATATCCGGTGCGGGGACTTGATATCAACTCTTCCTATACCATTTATAACCTGTTAAATGAGCAGAAAGAAAAAGGCGTGGCAGTCATCTGCGTAGGGGAAGACCTCGATGTACTGTTGGAATTATGCGATAAGATTCTGGTATTATGCGGCGGAAAAGCAGTCGGTGTGGTAGATGCGAGAACCGCAACCAAAGAAAAACTCGGACGAATGATGACGGGCGGAGAGGAGAAACAGATCAATGAGTAAAGAGATGACAGTTCATACGAAAGAACCTGCGGTACATATGGTAAAGCGGGACACCATAAGCATGGGAAAAGCATGGGCAATCCGATTGATTGCCGTAGCACTTTCGCTTGTAGTAGCAGCGCTTGTGATAGTGGCAATCACAAAGCAGAATCCGCTTGAAGTCTATGCGGGAATTATAGACGGTGCAGTGGGAACAAAGCGCCGTGTCTGGACAACGATTCGTGAAACAATGGTACTTTTGTGTATTGCAATCGGTCTGACACCGGCATTTAAGATGAAATTCTGGAATATCGGGGCAGAAGGACAGATTTTAATGGGCGGCATGACAAGTGCGGCATTGATGATATACTGCGGCAATGCGATGCCAAACTGGCTTTTGCTGCTGGTGATTTTTGTGGCAAGTGCAGCAGCAGGTATGATCTGGGGATTGATTCCGGCTGTTTTTAAGGCATACTTTAATACAAATGAAACCTTGTTTACCCTGATGTTAAACTATGTTGCCATGCAGATTGTAACATTTGCCATCGTATTCTGGGAGAATCCTGCCGGATCTAATACGGTTGGAATTATCAATGCGGCAACACAGAAGGGGTGGTTTCCGAGTGTCTTTGGGAGCACCTATGGTTTAAATGTCATTCTGGTATTGGTTTTAACGATTGGAATGTTTATCTACATGAAATGCAGCAAACAGGGATATGAGATTGCAGTCGTAGGAGAAAGCCAGAGTACCGCTCGCTATGCGGGAATCAATGTCAAAAAAGTCATTATCCGTACCATGATGATTTCCGGTGCAATCTGTGGTTTTGCCGGAAGCCTGATTGTAAGCGGTGCGAGCCATACCATTTCAACGAGTACGGCAGGTGGACGCGGATTTACCGCCATTATCGTGGCGTGGATGTCAAAGTTTAACCCGTTTGCCATGATTTTGGTGTCTGCATTCTTAGTGTTTATGCAGCAGGGTTCCATCCAGATTGCATCCCAGTTTGGACTCAATGAGAACGCGTCGGATATTATCACGGGAATTTTATTGTTCTTTTTGATTGGTTGTGAATTTTTTATCAATTATAAGCTCGAGTTTGGCAAAAACCGGAAGGAGGAAGCATAAATGAATCTGATTTTGACATTTATCCAGAAAGCCATTGGACAGGGAATTGCCATTCTGTTTGGTGCAACAGGGGAAATCCTCACCGAAAAATCCGGTAATCTGAATCTTGGAATTCCTGGAATCATGTATATGGGCGGAATCGCAGGACTGATGGGAGCGTTCTTTTATGAGAACGGAACCGAAAACCCGAACGGTTTTGTGGGGCTTTTAATTGCAGTGGGATGTGCATTACTCGTGGCTGCACTTGGCGGCCTTATCTACAGCTTCCTTACGATTACTTTGCGGGCAAACCAGAATGTGGTAGGTCTTGCACTAACGACATTTGGCGTTGGATTTGGTAACTTTTTCGGAGGCTCCATCTCAAAACTTGCAGGTGGCGTAGGTCAGATTTCCGTTGCGACAACGGCAGCAGCGTTTCGTGCAAAAATTCCGGGATTATCTGCAATTCCTTTTGTGGGAGATTTACTGTTTTCCTATGGATTTTTGACATATCTTGCGATTGTGCTTGCCATTTTTATCACCTATTTCTTAAAGAAAACACGTCGTGGATTAAATCTTCGTGCGGTTGGAGAAAGCCCGGCAACAGCAGATGCAGCCGGAATTAACGTATCACGTTATAAATATGTGGCAACCGTGTGTGGTGCGGCAATTGCAGGACTTGGCGGACTTTATTTTGTTATGGAATATCTGGGTGGAACCTGGTCAAATAATGGATTTGGAGACAGAGGATGGCTTGCAGTTGCAGTTGTAATTCTTGCGCTCTGGAATCCGGCAAATGCCATCTGGGGCTCACTTTTATTCGGCGGACTTTATATTTTATATATTTATCTACCGGGCTTAAACCGTGCAACACAGGAACTTTGCAAGATGCTGCCTTATGTTGTAACGATTGTAGTTCTTATTATCACAAGCAAGCGCAACAAACAGGAAAGCCAGCCGCCTGCAAGTCTTGGAAACTCTTATTTCCGTGAGGAAAGATAATCCTTGCTGATAAGGGCTTTTCAGTGTATAATGTCTAAAGAGTATGCGCAAAAAGCGTATGGTAGATAGAGGTAATGTATGGAAAAGAAAGAACAGATTATTTTAACTGGCGACCGTCCTACCGGAAAACTCCATGTAGGGCATTATGTAGGGTCCTTAAGACGCCGTGTGGAATTACAGAATTCCGGCGAGTTTGACAAGATTTTTATTATGATTGCAGATGCACAGGCACTGACGGATAATGCAGATAATCCGGCAAAAGTGCGGGATAATATTATGGAGGTAGCACTCGATTACCTTTCTGCGGGAATCGACCCGGCGAAATCCAATATTTTTATCCAGTCCCATGTGACAGAACTGACAGAATTATCTTTTTATTATATGAATCTGGTAACGGTATCCCGCCTGCAGCGGAATCCGACTGTAAAAGCTGAAATTCAGCTGCGTAATTTCGAGGCAAGTATTCCGGTTGGATTTTTCTCATACCCAATCAGCCAGGCTGCAGATATTACTGCATTCAAGGCAACGGTTGTTCCGGTAGGAGAAGACCAGATGCCGATGCTTGAGCAGACCAAGGAAATTGTGCACAAGTTTAACGCTGTATACGGAGAGACGTTAGTAGATCCGAAGATTCTGCTTCCGGAGAACGAAGCGTGCTTACGCCTTCCGGGAATTGACGGAAAAGCAAAAATGAGCAAATCTCTTGGAAACTGTATCTATCTGTCCGACCCAGAGGAAGAGGTTAAGAAGAAGATTATGTCCATGTTTACGGATCCGGATCATATCCGTATCGAGGACCCGGGCAAATTAGAGGGAAACACGGTATTTACTTATCTCGATGCGTTCAGCAATCAGAAGCATTTTGAGGAGTATCTGCCGGAATATGCAAATCTTGACGAGTTGAAAGCTCACTACAAACGTGGCGGACTTGGCGATGTCAAGGTCAAGAAATTCTTAAATAATGTGGTACAGGAGGAATTAAGCCCAATCCGTGCCAGAAGAAAAGAATACGAAAAGCATATCGAAGATGTATACGATATCTTAAAGAAGGGCAGCGAGGTGGCAAAGGAAGAGGCTGCAAAGACGCTTGCCGAAGTAAAACATGCCATGAAAATTGATTATTTTGATACACCGGAATTTTTAGAAGAACAGAAGAAGAAATATAACTAGGAGGTCAGGCATCGTGGAAAACGAAACAGTTTCAAAGAATTTTATTGAAATGATAATTGATAAAGATTTAGAGGAAGGCCATTGCAAAACGGTTCACACCAGATTTCCACCGGAACCGAACGGTTATCTTCATATCGGACATGCAAAGTCCATCCTTTTAAACTATGGACTGGCACAGAAGTACGGCGGAAAATTCAATCTCCGTTTTGATGATACGAACCCGACAAAGGAGAAAACAGAGTTCGTAGAGGCAATCAAGGCAGATATTGAATGGTTAGGGGCAGACTGGGAAAACCGTCTGTTCTTTGCATCCGATTATTTTGACCAGATGTATGAAGCAGCAGTGAAGTTGATTAAAAAGGGAAAGGCATACGTGTCAGACCTTTCTGCAGACGAAATCAGAGAGTACCGCGGAACTTTGACGGAGCCGGGAAAGGAAGATCCGTCTTCTGACCGCAGCGTGGAAGAAAACCTGGCATTATTTGAGGATATGAAGAACGGCAAATTTGCAGACGGAGAAAAGGTTCTCCGCGCAAAGATTGACATGAGTTCTTCTAACATCAACATGAGAGATCCGGTTATCTACCGTGTGGCGCATATGAACCATCACAGAACCGGCGATAAGTGGTGCATCTATCCGATGTACGATTTTGCACATCCGATTGAGGATGCAATTGAAGGAATCACACATTCTATCTGTACATTGGAATTTGAAGATCACAGACCACTTTATGACTGGGTAGTGCGTGAACTTGAATATGAGATGCCGCCGAAGCAGATTGAGTTTGCAAAATTATACCTCACAAATGTAGTTACCGGGAAACGTTACATCAAACGTCTGGTAGAAGAGGGCATCGTAGACGGTTGGGATGACCCGAGACTGGTTTCCATTGCAGCACTTCGCAGAAGAGGTTTCACGCCGGAGTCCATCAAGATGTTCGTAGAACTCTGTGGTGTATCAAAGGCAAACAGTTCTGTTGACTATGCAATGTTAGAGTACTGCATCCGCGAGGATTTAAAATTAAAGAAGCCGCGTATGATGGCAATTTTAGATCCGGTAAAAGTCATTATCGACAACTATCCGGAAGGACAGACCGAAGAGTTAGAGGTCACCAATAACCTTGAGAATGAAGCATTAGGAAGCCGTAAAGTACCGTTTGGCAGAGAGCTTTATATCGACAGAGAGGACTTCATGGAGGAGCCGCCGAAGAAATACTTCCGTATGTTCCCGGGCAATGAAGTGCGTCTGATGAATGCTTATTTTGTAACCTGCAACAGCTTTGTAAAGGATGAAAACGGAAAAGTAACCGAAATCCACTGTACTTACGACCCGGCATCCCGCGGCGGAAACAGCCCGGACGGCAGAAAAGTAAAAGGAACGATTCAGTGGGTATCTGCGGCACACGCAGTTCCGGCAGAAGTCCGTCTGTATGAAAATATTGTAGATGAAGAAAAAGGCGTGTATAATGAAGACGGCAGCCTGAATCTGAATCCAAATTCCCTGACAGTATTAAAGAATTGTATGCTGGAGGAGAACTTAAAAGATGCAAAAGCCTATGACAGTTTCCAGTTTGTAAGACAGGGATTTTTCTGTGTGGATGCAAAAGATTCTACACCGGAGCATCTGGTATTCAACCGGATTGTTTCTTTAAAGAGCTCGTTTAAACTGCCAACCGCATAGAAAGAAAGGTATGGTTTAAAAATGGATGGAAATATGAATTTACTTGCCGGACTTGAGAAGTTCGGAATTCAGGCAGATGATACCACGAATCTGTTTGAGGATGAAAAGAAGAAGAGTGTAACGGAGAACGGAGAGGTCAAGGAAGAAATCCCTTCTGAGGAGAGTTTCTTGTTAGACAAGGCAATCCGTTGTACCGTATGTGATAAGGTATTTAAGACAAAGTTGATTAAGAACGGCAGAGTAAAGCGTCTTGAGCCGGATTTTGACCTGCGTCCGCGGTATGAATACATTGATACCAACAAGTATGGTGTATCATCCTGCCCGTATTGCGGTTATACAGCACTTGACCGTTATTTTGAGCATCTCACCAGCGCACAGATTAAGCTGATTAAAGAGGGTGTCTGCTCCAAATTCAAGGGAGACGGAGATGTGGAGCCAAAGGTACTTGATTATGATTCTGCAATCGAGCGTTATAAACTGGCACTGTTTTGTACCATTGTCAAAAAGGGAAAGAACAGTGAGAAAGCATACACCTGTTTAAAGATTGCATGGCTGTTACGTGGAAAGGCAGAAAATGTCGATGCCGCAGCAGAGGATGCAGAGAAGATTCGCAAGGAATGCAAAGAACAGGAAGAGGCATTTTACCAGCAGGCATATGAAGGATTTACCAAGGCAGTTGCAAGTGAGAATTTCCCAATCTGCGGAATGGATGCAACTACGATGGATTATCTGATTGCGGTCATGTCTGCACATTACAAAAAATACGATGTGTCTTCCAAGTGTATTGCAAGAATTTTGCAGACACCTGCTGCATCAAAGCGTATCAAGGATCTGGCAAGAGAACTTAAGGAACAGATTATTGAAGATATCAAGAAAACAAAATAATTCTGATGGCAGATAAGTATGATTGATATTATGATTGACTTGCAGGGGGAGAAAGCAGCTCCCCTGTATGAGAGAATCTACGAATACATAAAAAATGAAATCACAGAGGGCAGGATTCCGGTAGGGGAAAAACTGCCCTCAACCCGTCTTTTGGCAAAAAATCTTTCGGTAAGCCGCAGTACGGTAGAGCTGGCATACGACCAGCTTTTGGCGGAGGGGTATATCCGTGCAGAGGCGTGCAGGGGATTCTTTGTGTGTGATATTGCGCAGCTGTATCGTCTGGGACATATGGGAAAGGCATTACAACCGTCCGGGGAAGATTCGTCTGGAAGAAGGGAAGCACAAAAAGTACAGACGGGAAAAGAAGAACATGCCCGCGCAGAGATTGATTTTTCCCCGTATGCGATTGATACGGCGGCATTTCCGTTTAGTGTCTGGAGAAAGGTCAATCGCAATGTGTTAGCGGATGACAGGGAAAATCTTCTTCTTCCGGGAGACGGACAGGGGGATTTGGAATTGCGGGAAGCGATTAACCGTTACCTGCATCAGGCAAGAGGGGTTAACTGTGGTCCGGAAAACATTATTATCGGTGCCGGAAACGAGTATCTGGAAATTCTTCTTGCACAGGTATTAGGGAAAAACAGAACTGTCCTGATGGAAAATCCGGGATACCCGCAGGCATATCATACGTTCTGCAATATGGGCTATCGGGTGGTAACGGTACCGGCGGAGGATTGTGGTCTGCAGTTAAAAACGATAAAACAGTGTGCCGCGCAGAGTGGGGAAACAGAGCCGGACATTATTTATATGATGCCGTCCCATCAGTTCCCGCTTGGAACCGTTATGCCCTTAAAACAGCGGCTGGAGCTGCTGCAGTGGGCGGCGGAGCGTAAGGATCGTTATCTGATTGAGGACGATCACGACAGTGAATACCGTTACAGGGGAAAACCGATTCCATCGTTTCAGAGCGTGGACCGCTATGGAAAGGTGATTTACCTTGGAACGTTCTCGAAAAGTATTGCACCGGCACTTCGAATCAGTTATATGGTGCTGCCGGATGGATTGTTAGAGCAGTATCACAGCAGGTGTGGATTTTATTCGACGACCGTGCCAAGAATGCAGCAGGAGGCGCTTCACGCATTTATTGAGGAAGGACATTTTGAGCGCCATTTAAACCGGATGCGAGGCATTTACCGCAGCAGACATGATTTTTTGCTTGGAGAACTGCGCAAAGAACCCTGGGTGGAGCGCATCAGCGGAGATCACGCCGGACTACATGTGCTTGTAAAAGTAAAAACCACGCAATGCGGGAGCAAGCTGTCAAAGATGGCGAGAAAAGAAGGCGTAAAGGTTTCTTCCCTGTCTGAGTATCTGCTTGATTGCCCGACAAACGAAGAAGATACAAAGGAAAATCCACCGGTCTTATTGCTCGGCTACGGGCAGTTAGACGAGGAGAAAATAAAAGAGGGCATCAGACGCTTGCGTGAGGCTTTCCGGGAGTAGTGCCGTACACCTGTGCAAAAGAGCGGTAGAAGGTTCTTAAGCTGTTAAAGCCGCTTGCGTAGCAGGTGTCGGTCACCGAGAGGTCTGTGTGCATTAAAAGTCCCATCGCATGTTCACAGCGGAGCCGGTTCAGATAATCGGTATAGGAACAGCCAAAGCTGTCACGAAAAATATGCGAGATGTAATATTTGCTGTAACCAAGGGAGAGTGCAAGGTTTGACAAACTTAACGGCTCTGTAAAATGCTCATTTAAGTATGCGGCAATTTCTTCACAGATATCAGAGGATACCGTAGTGCCGGGCAGTAGTACAATATCTGACAAGATGAGCCAGAGAATGAGCGCAAGATAACTTTTGACGGGCAGGAGCCCGTCTTTTTTGAATGCAGGCGAGGTCAAAAATGCGGTGCCCTCCTGGCAGGCAAGGAGCTCCATAAACAGATGATGCAGACGCTTCGGATCGGAAGGGGCGGTCACAAACGGAAACGCCGGCAGCATGGATGAAAACTCCTTGTGATAGTCCGGCAAAAGCTCCGGCGGGAAAATCACAAGAACCGCACGGGAAGACGTTTTTGTATGTGTTTTGTGGGCAACATTTGGAAAGGCGATGGATGCCATACCGGCAGAAAGTATCTGCGTGGCAGAACCGATGGTGATTTCAATTTCGCCGTTTAACACGTAAAACAGTTCGATTTCCCGATGGAGATGGGGCGCATAGCTGTTATTTTTGGTGATGCGGATGGTAAACGGTTCGGTGCGGTTTTGATAGATACTTTTCATAGAAAGTGCCCCTCCTTTTTCAGATGGTTTTACTATACTGGAAAAATGTAAAAACCGCAATATCTGGCAAGAAAAATCTCGTTCCTGGCAGGAAAAAAATAAAAAAAGCGATAAAATAAAAACAGAAGTGAATGGAAGTTTTAAGGGAGGAAACAAGTATGAACGAAATCTGGAATGGAGATCTTGGCAATGGAAACTACCGCAATCCGGTGTTATATGCGGATTATTCTGACCCGGATGCCATCCGTGTGGGCGAGGATTATTTTATGATAGCATCGAGCTTTTCCAATGTACCGGGACTGCCGTTACTGCACTCAAAGGACCTTGTCAACTGGAAGGTGGTCAACTATATCTTAAAGGAACTGCCGGAGAAACGCTATGACACACCGGTTCACGGATGCGGCGTGTGGGCACCGGCAATCCGCTATCATGAGGGAACTTATTTTGCATGCTTTCCGATGCCGGATGAGGGAATTTATATGTGTACTGCGACAGACCCGTTTGGCGAGTGGAGCAAACCGGTCAATATTCGTCCGGGGGCAGGCTGGATTGATCCGTGCCCGTTCTGGGATGAGGATGGACGAGCCTATCTTGTGGCAGGAGTGGCAAAGAGCCGTATCGGCTATAAGAGCGTGCTTCATATGGTAGAAATGCAGCCGGATGGTATGGGATTAATCGGAGACGAGGTAAAGATTTTTGACGGAAATGAAAATGACCAGGTAACGATTGAAGGTCCTAAAATGTATAAGCGAAACGGCTGGTATTATATTTTTGCTCCGGCAGGCGGTGTTAAAATCGGTTGGCAGACCGTACTGCGCTCCAGAAATGTGTTTGGTCCGTATGAATACAAGGTTGTGATGCGTCAGGGAGACAGCCCGGTAAATGGCCCTCACCAGGGAGCCTGGGTGGATACCGTGACAGGAGAGGACTGGTTTTTACATTTTCAGGATGTATACAGTGCCGGAAGAATCACACATTTGCAGCCGATGCACTGGGAGAACGACTGGCCGATTATCGGTGTGGCAAAGGACGGAAACGATTACGGAGAGCCGGTCATGGAATACCGCAAACCGGATGTAGGAGCGGTAACATGGGAACGCACGGAGCCGGTTACCTCGGATGATTTTAACGGAAAGGAGCTTGGTTTACAGTGGCAGTGGAATGCGAACCCGAAAGAGGGCTGGTATGAGCTTACCGGAAAGGCATTGCAGTTAAATGCCGTTTCTGCAGAACGCCCTTACGGGGATGTGCCGAATCTGTTGCTTGCAAAGTGGCCGGCACCGGAGTTTTGCTGTGTGACAAAGCTTGACCTCTCACATCTTAAAGAGGGAGAGGAAGCCGGTGTGATTTCCATGGGTGTGCGTTATGGAGTATTGACAGTGCGAAGAGAAGCAGGAGCGCTTCATGCCTATTATGTGAGCGGAGAGCAGAAGTATGGCAAAATTTTAGTCGATCATACCGAAGAGAGTGAGGTTTCGCTTGGAACCCTGAAAAGTGAAACGATTTCTGTGAGATATACGGTAAAACGGGATGGAACGCAGGATTTAAGCGAGACGGAAAAAGGATTCCCGCGGGAAAAGGTTTTGATAGAGTATAGCACCAGTGGCAGTACTTATCAGGAAGCAGGCAGCCTTTTTGCAGTTCCGGGACGCTGGGTCGGCGTGAAAAACGGTGTATTCTGCATCGGAAACAACCAAAAAGAAAGCGGTTACGCACTGGTAGAGTCTGTTTTGTATACAAGAGAATAGTGGAAACAATAGAAGGTTCGACCTGTGAACAGCGATGTAAAAAGCGTCCATCTGGTATAAAAAATATACCAGATGGACGCTTTTTTGATGTGCCATACGGCACGGACATCTTACTGATTGTATTTGTTGTTGTCGCCCATCTTCATTGCGCGAACCTTAAGCGGCAGACCAAACAGAGTGATAAAGCCTTCTGCATCGTGATGGTCATAGAGGTCGCCGGTGGTAAAGCTTGCTAAGGACTCGCTGTAGAGAGAGTATGGGGAAGTGGTTCCGGCTTTGATGATATTGCCTTTGTAGAGCTTGAATTTCACTTCTCCGGTAACATATTCCTGGGTAGAGGAAACGAACGCCTTGACTGCATCACACAGAGGAGTAAACCATTTTCCTTCGTAGACAATCTGAGCCAGCTTGTTGCCCATGTCCTTCTTTACTTCCATCGTTGCACGGTCTAATACCAGCTCCTCTAACTGCTGGTGAGCTTCCATCAGGATGGTTCCGCCAGGAGTCTCATAAACGCCACGGGACTTCATGCCGACAAC
>JBNMKM010000013.1:0-93794 GCA_050874345.1 Roseburia sp.
GTAAGCGCATAGTTTCGGGGTATTCCGGAAACCTTTAGGAATCCTATCACTAGGATTCCTGAACGCTAACATTTTGCTCCATCTGTTTGCTACATTTTTCCTGGACTTCTTCGCTCCAGGGAGCTAGCTTTGCTAACTCATCATCTGACATATCTTTGTTTGGACGATGCTCCAGCAGATATTTCAGATATTCATATAAATTCAGTTTGTATGCCTTAGCCATTTCAACAATGGTAAGATACAGTGCATTGGCATTGGCTCCATCCGGTGTATCGGAGAACAGCCAGTTCTTTCTACCTACTGTTACTGGCCGGATACAGTTTTCGCTTAGGTTGTTGCTTAAGCTACAGCGTCCATTCTCTAGATAGGTCATCAGGAATTCTTCACGGTTCCTGATATACGTAATGGCTTTCTTCAGTTTGCCGTTACTTCCGGGATTTACCTGTTTTAGCCACGCCAAGAAGCCCTCAATGACCGGTTTCTGATCCTTGAGGCGTCGGTTATGAATCTGCTTGAAGCTGAGTCCCTTTTCCTTGTAGGAACGCTCGTATTCAAACAGCTTATTGCAATAGAGGACTCCTTGTACGGCAGGATTGCTGTAATCCTTTTCGTGTCCTTTTGGAATGGCTTCCAGAAGGTATCTGCGGATGTGTGCAAAGCAACAGCACCGCTTGGTTTCCTTTACTTTGTTGTAACCCTGATAGCCATCCGCCATCAGGTAGAAACCCGGTTCAATTCCTTTGAGGAACTGCTTCGCATTTTCTCCTGCTCTGGTAGGAGTGTAATTGTAGAGAATGATGGGATTAAGTCCATCCTCTCCTGTACGGATCAGCCAGAAGTAAGATTTTGACTGAGCCTTTCGCCCTTCTTCTTTTAGTACCTGAATGGGCGTCTCATCCATCATTAGGAATCTTCGCTTTAGAAGCTCCCGATGGAAGTAATCATACATAGGCTGCATGTATTCCTGCCTGGCTGTAATGATCCAGTGAGCCATGGAAGTTCGGCCTATGGGTGCAGACATCTGCAGGAAATCCTGTTCCTGTCTGTATAACGGGATGTATAGCCCGTACTTTCTGTAAAGGATATATGCAAGCAGCGATTCGGAAGCATAACTTCCGGGAATCAGTGCAGGTCTGCCATTATCTTTGATAAACTGTGGTTCCTCGGTGTCCTTACATTCTGGACAGGCATAGGTGGTTGCGATATATTCAATCCGTTCCAGTTTAGGAGGAGTATAGACAATCTCGCTTCGGATTACTTCTGTTCCGATGGCTAACATTTCACTCCCACATAACGGACAGATTCTATCTTCTGCAGATAGCGTGTCGACCGGCACCTGCCTGGTGGGGATATCTTTAAACTGTTCCTTTAGAGTAGGTTTCTTCTTGCGGGACTTCTTAGGCTGCTCCACGATTTCAGGCTCGATAAGTTCCACCGGTTTTTCGTCCTCAGAAGGAGTATCAAAAAGACTCAGCTGACCAGATAAATCGTCAATACGTCGCTCACTAGAGGAACCGAACATTTTTTGACGGAACCATGTAAGTTCAGCCTTTAAGTTGTCGTTCTCGGACTGCTGTCGGGCAATGGTGTCATTCAGCGTTTTGATTGTCATATTTAGTTGTGCAATCATATCTTTTAACTCAGAAAGCTGAATGTCTTTGCTGCTCCTTGCCATGACTTTTCTCCTTCATTTGATGGTTTTATTATACCACAAAAGAGGCGGAAAATCCAGTGAAATCAAGGGTTTTAGGCGGTTCTTAGAGCCTTTGGCTGTTCAATATCAAGCCCGGACATCAGCCAGTCGAACTGTTGCCAGGTAATGGATTTCACCTCGGATTTATTACGAGGCCAGCGGTATCTGCCCTGGATAACATCTAGTTTTTTATAAAGCAAAACAAACCCATCGGGTTCGCGAAGAAGCACTTTGATCCTATCACAACGCTTCCCGCAAAACATGTAGATGGAGTGACTGTTTGGTTCTTCTTTCAACTGATCCATCACGATTGCACAGAGACCATCGATGGACTTTCTCATATCCGTGTATCCAGTCACGATATAAATGTTGGTTGCGAGGGAAATGTCACCAAGCATGGTTCATCCCTCCGATCAGACGAAGTGTATTCTGTATCAGTTGTTCGTCTGCACCATTAAAAAGACGAAGAGTAATTCCGCCAACAAGAAGCTCTGCCGCAATAGATGGAGTTTCCGGAGAAATAGCCCGGCTAACATTTTGCTCTATTATAGGACTAGGTTCCAAATCCCGGACCAGATCCAGTTTTACAACTTCCTGTCTGTTTAGTGTGGCATTCGACTTTGCAGTCGATTCAGGGAATGTGTAGCCTGATTTTCGTAGTTTACTTACCCAGTTATAGAAATTTCCAGGATGAACACCGTTCTGTTCACACCACTGGTAGTCGGAGAGGCCGCTTTGACGGCACTCCATAATCAGACGAATCTGGTCTTCTTTACAAACACGTTTACCCATAATGATTGTGCTCCTTTGAAATAGAGTGAAATGTTAGCATTTCCTAGCAATCATTATAAATGGAAAATGGGAGGATAAAAATCTACCCTAAAATTAGGCGCTTACTGGATATCCAGCTCAGCTAGATGATCCATGTTCATGTAACGCTTAGCTCCCCATTGGGTGCCTGCCACATGGCGAAGTCTGGCACATACAAGCATCAAAGCACTTTGACCATCAGGAAAAGCCCCGATTGCTCTGGTTCGGCGTTTTATTTCTCGGTTGAGTCGTTCAATGGTATTGTTAGTACGTATTCGACTCCAATGCTGAGTTGGAAAGTCCATGTATGTAAGAGTTTCTTCAATTCCCTCCTCGACCTTCTTGGCAGCGGAAGCAAGTTTCATTTCACGAAGCTTCTGGGCTACCTGCTCGGCTTTTTCATTTTATAGGAAATTTCTCAAATCGTCAGAAATAGTGTATAATGCACTAGAAATAAAAAATGACATAACAAAAGAGCGAAGGGGGCTTCGCCATGACGTTGTTTATGAAGTTTTTTGTTTTGGTTTAGGAGACTGCACTATCTGACTATAGAGAAAGAATAATTATGAGCATGGATTTATCCATATCCCATAACCTTTCGATATTGTTCCTTTTTTATGTTGAAAAATACTAAAATACTATCATGTAATTTGTAGAAAACTACAAAATTAATGAAAATGATACATAAAAATGTAGAAATATGTTTGATATGAGATATACTATATTTGAAGAAAAGACTTTAGAATGGAGAAGTGATGATGCTTTTTGAAGAAGAACTGGAGTCTAATGTGGATAGACTTCGTACTGTATATGATTTGGCTGCATTTTGCTATGATTATATAGTGACGAATGTTGATGATCAAGGACTGTTTATAGGGAAATATCTTTTGAAGAGTGAAAAATCAAATACAGAAAATCCCAATCTGCCGCAGTTGGGGCGGTTGAATATGCAGATAGAGCAGCAACTTTTAAAAAGTGATAGCGATGAAGAACATATCGCGTTACCTTTTTGGAAAACAATTCAAAAGATTCGGCAAATAGTGGAAAAAACGGAAAATATATTAGAAGAATATGGAAAAGAGAATGAAAATAGAGCAACCATTCCGTTGCATATTCTGCTTGCAATTGATCGTTATTTTACAGAGTCGAGGACGCGGC
Source organism: Roseburia sp. (assembly GCA_050874345.1). Lineage (GTDB taxonomy): Bacteria > Bacillota > Clostridia > Lachnospirales > Lachnospiraceae > Roseburia. Next base: position 3,662 of record JBNMKM010000013.1, read on the forward strand.
ATTTGGAAAGAACACCTGGAAACCGCGCTTATTGTGAAAAATCGTATATATATCTTGCCCCGAGGCATAATATATCAGATGAGATGGCGGAGAAGCTGGATTTCCCCAAAAAGATAGAACCACCATTTATCAGGATGCTGTTACATAACCTTATCATACTAGAACGGAGTGGGAAGGAAGAACAGGAACCACCACAGGTTGTGCAGTTATGGATTTCACCATACGATGAAATGCGGAGACAGCTATTGAAGAAGCAAAAACTGAAAATTGCAATTATTCCGCTTGAAAAAGCACATATGACAATGTTTCCAGCGGTGGAAGGGGGAACCTTCCGAGTAGAATATACGGAATGGCATAAACAAAATGTGACTACCATTGCGTTACAGTTGTTTGACAGGGCGATAAAACAAGGAGCGAATATTATTGTTTTTCCAGAATTTGTGTGCAGTCCGTCTCTACAGAATAATATACAGAATCATTTACAGGAAATTGATAAACAAAGACCGGATTTTGCAAAAAAATTATTATTCGTTGTGGCAGGCAGTGGCTGGACAGAGGATGACAATAATGTTTCAAGTATTTTTAGCTATAATGGCAGACTTCTTGGAAGGCAGTATAAGCAGCAACGTTTTTGGAAAACAGATAATGGGGAAGTTGGTTTGCTGGAAGGATTGAGAAATCCGGGGAAGGAATCGACAATCTGTGAGGTAGAGCAAATTGGACAAATTATGTTTGCAATTTGCCGGGATGTGTCGGATAGAAGTAGAACCAGAGAAATGGCAAGGATATTTCATCCTCAGTTTTTGCTGGTACCTGCATGGAGCTCTTCGATACATAATGGATTTGAGGCACAGTTTGGTGAGATAATTCAACAGAATCATAGAACGTGCTCTGTAGTGTGCAATTGCTGCGAAGCATATGGAACAGAGATGGAAAATAGAGACCTCAATGGAATTATTACGATACCCTATAAAGATAAAAGCATAATAACTGGAAAAACGTATCAGCTTATGCGTAACGAGGCGTGTTGGAAAGATGGACCATGTGGGGGTTGTATCTTTATGGCAGATTTTGATTTCCGACCTAAAAAAGAAAAGACATTGCGGGTTATTAAAAAAATAAAACAGAACAAGCCCTGAGAGTGAACTTTTACTTGCATTTGCATAGAATAAAATCTATAATGGGATAAACAGTTTATGAACTGTTTAGAGGTGTCAATATGAAACAAAAAAGACTGGAAAATATATGTCAGGAAATACTATCTTATGTAGAAAAAGATTACGAAATCAGTGAAGAAATGGTATTGGCTCTGGCACAAGGACTTACTTTTTATAATGGAAGAGAGGAAAAGATGCCTTCGTCCTATATCAGGCTTTTGGATGAAATCGGACAAAAGTGGCAGTATCGTGAGATGGAGCAGTTGTCAGCAGAACAAACGTTTGTAATGGGTAGTGTCTGGGGCTGTTTACAGATGGCAGAGGCAAGACGCAGATACGCATTGAATGAAACATCAAAAGTACAGCAATGGAACGTTTTGCTCAAGAAATATGCGGATAAGGTGTATCTGCTCAACATCATTCGTAGAAAGCCTGGAATACGACATAAAGATTTAGCCCAAAGAAGCGGAAAAAGCCCTTCGCAGATGACGCAGATAATGGCTGGTATGATCAATGATAGAATTGTCACCTACAATTATACTGGCAGGGAGAAGCTTTACTTTATAACAGAACTTGGACAGAAACTGTGCCAGGAAGATACATTAAAGCGTAAACAGAAACAAACGTCAAAGCTGAGTTGGGAAATGTTCCGTGTTGAAAATGATGAAAAGGATATTTTGCAAATACCCATGCGAGTCACACCCAAATTACTTTATTGGGATGTGAATGATATAATTTTTAGAGGAGGAGAGGATGCGCTGACATGGGCGGGAAAAGAAATGATTTTTACGAACAATTAAATGAGTTTCTGGCGAATGTAAAAGGAGAAAGGGTTGATATTGCTGCCAGCGTATATTTTATGCTTGCAAAAGAAGAAGACGCAGGCAGTAAGCTCCGTTATTTTCTCGAAAATGCAGATGAAATAGAATCCTCAGAATCAATGCAGGTAGAAAAATACTTTTTACCGGCACAGATTGGAGACTTAAGAGAGAAATGCAGTGGACTCGTAAATGAGACTCTTGGGAAGCTTATAAAAGAAAATCTTGATGAGAATGATTTTTATTGTAGATTATGGGAGAAGGGAATACAGGAAAATACGATGCTTGAGGAAGAGAGTCAGAAAATTTTTGCATTGTATTATATCTGGAGGGATGACAGGATACCTTATTTTAAATTAGAAGAGGGCATGAAGATGTCAAATGAGGATTTTCGAAAAATCAGCCTGAGTCGTCAAGAGCAGATAGAAAAAGCAATTTTTATTATAAGTAATGAGTTTTCACAGAGGACGGAGAAGGCAAGTTTGCTGAATCATGTTTTGGAAGACTGTGAGACGGAGAAAGAAAAGGCTGTTCTTATGGCACAGATTCTGAATTTGGTTGAGAAGAAAACCATTCAGAGACTTATGAATATGAGAAGGAGTGAGACTGAGTCCGAATCCGAGGAGACGTAGGTGTCGATAAACAAAGATAGATTTAGTGAAGGGCTGTTGCTGGAAAATTTTTGTTAAGGCGGCAGCCCTTGTGTTATAATTAATCTAACTACAATGTTATTGTGAAAATATAGAGAGATGTTTATGAAACGTAGTAAACAGATGAAAGGACGGACTCTTGAAGTTAATGCTAAAATTAGTGCGGTGAGAAAAGATATAAGGTATCTTTATACAATAAGAAATAGGTATAATGGCAGAATTTTATTTCCGATTGGAAGTTCATGCATAAGTAAATTTGAAAGAAATGATTTGAAGGAAAAAACGAATTTGATTGAAAGTCAGTTTAAATTACTACATGCTGTTGAAAATCAAAGATATTTATCATTATCAACTGAATTTTTTTCTAGAAAATTATTGAAATGGTTATACGACGAAGGTGCATTTGATACAGAATATAATAGTTATGATGGCAAACAGGATTATGAATTTATGTTAAAAATGTTTAATAAAAGAGACAAAGGTACAATTAGTGAAAAGCAAGATAAAAAGATTAAAGCAATTTTATTAAATTCTATAAAACCATTTTTGCAGGATAAATTATCTGAAAAGGTTATTTGGAAAGGGTGATGAGGGATGCGAACATTTGATGACATGCTTTCTGGGCAGTTACAAGATGAAGCATTTAGAAAAGAATATGAAGGTATCCAGCCTGAAATGGATGTTATGTAACCTCACTGGATTTGTTATCTGGTGAGGTTGTTTTATAGGTTATGAAATGACAGCATTTATTTTTGAAAATGATAAAGCAATGCGGAATATGAGAAGCGGGGAAATATGTTTATTTGGTCATATGGCGGATGCTGACATATGGCTTCCTTTTTCATTATGGCACGGTTGATATCCGACAAGCTTTTGAAGGTAAGTCCTGAGAACGATTACTGGAAATTGAATCAGATTCAGCTTCTAAAAAGAAAGCGGGAATTATCGGAAGCGGAGCAGAGGGAGTTGGAGAATATGGAGCAGAATACGGATGACAAGAAGGTGATTTGTGCGGTAAATATTCTTCTCGAAAATAAAAGAAAGGCGAAACGGGAATTGCAGGAGATGGATGCCTGTGACAGGGAAGTGTTTCTGACGTATCCGATTTATCGGCTGCTGAAGTGAAAATACTTGAGAATGGATTATTTTGGAGTATCAGACGGGACACTTCATATGTCACGAAGCAGTATAGAAAAAATATTGAAAATTAACAGGTGTATTCGTAACTACATTGTATAGGGCTTCCAATCATGGAAGCCCTATGTTATAATAAAGCAAACTACAATTGCAAAATAAACAAGTGAATTTTCAGAGGAGATTTTTGGGGATGAAAGGACAAAAGAACAAAAGAACAAATTAGGCGCCAGAGTTTTAACAGAAAAAGAAATGGAAATGATTCTTCCGGGGGCACAATCGATTTTTGAACAGATTGAGGTCTTTCGAAACAATGCGAACGAAATATGTGACGCAGAGCAGGAGAATGAGCAGAGAATAAATAACATTGGAATTATGGGATGCCGTGGAGCCGGAAAAACATCGGTTTTGCGTTCTTTTTATCAGAATTTAAAAGCAGAGAGTCAGAAAAATGGGGATGTCGTATTGCCGATTATTGTTCCGGAAAATATGTCTGCAAGTGCAACACTGATGGATGTAGTTCTTGGAACGTTAAAGTCAGAGGTAGAGGCAGTCAAGGAAGAGAGAAAACAGCAAAAATCAGGTGACTGCATTTATAATGGGCGTGACAAGCTTGAAAAAGAATACAATGAAATGGTAAAAAAATACTGCTATATCAAAAAGGATTATCGGGATATTCTGATGCAGCAGTTTACAACGGAACAGTATTATGTAGACAAGACAAAAGAGGTATTTAATTCTGATACGGAATTTATCACATTATTCAGAAAATTTATTGAAACACTGCTTGAGAAAAAGAAAGCTGATTCTAAGGGCATGGTGTTTTTATTTATTGATGATATTGATTTGAGCACAACCAGGTGTATGGATGTTGTTAGAACGCTACTTTCCTATCTCTCTAACCCCAGAATCGTAACGATGATATCAGGGGATTTGGAAACGTTTGAGGAAGCACTGACACTGGAATTTTTACGGCAGGAAGAAGCTTTAGATGCAGAAACGATGGAGAAGACATACTATTCGGTATCAGAAAATGCAAAAGACAACAATCTCCTGGAACGCAAAAAGAAAATGGCATATGAATACCTGAAAAAGATTGTCCCGCCGGCATACCGTAAGACGATTAAGTACTGGTCATTGGGGGACAGAGGTTCCTATCAGATAGCGCAGGAGGATGAAAAACAGCCAAGTCTTGCCGAACTGCTTGTAAAAGTGACCGGGGAATATGTGGGAAAGTCATATTTTATGAGTGCTGGGGGAGAAAATTTTGCGGTTTCTTATCACCTGTTTGATGATACTTCCCGTGGTCTTAACAACGTATACAATGTACTGCTGGAATTAGCGGAAGAGTCCGAATGCACAGACAGGACAGTGGGCTTCTGGCGGTTGATAGAAACGATGATTGATTCTAAGGTATTGTATGCAAAATACAGAATGCAAATTTTGGAAAGAGTGTTGGTGCGGACAAAAGAGAGCGTCAGGGTGGATTTCTTTAGTGTGCACACATTATTATATGGCAAAGAGGTAGCCATAGATGAAAACACATCGAAAACAGATGGTGATGATATGACAATGCAGGCAGAGAAAGGGTTTTCCATTTTTCTGCTGGCTGATTTTACGGCAAGACTGTTTGGACAGAAGATAGAAGAGGACGAGAATTACAACGCTCTAAAAAACAGAGTCGTAAAAGAGTATCTCCGGAATGAAGCAATTGATGGGAAAATTGCAGAACCAAGGAACTTTATTGATTTAAACAGGGAGATACCCAAGGATGTATATAAGCGAATGTTACCGATACAGAGAGTGCTGGCAGAACTTTTGTTAAATGGAGGTTTTATATTTGATATTTATCTGATTATGTATCTGGGAAGAACAGAGATATATACAATTCTAAATGACATAGGTAAAATAGAGGATAAAAGCGAGCGCTGGGCTATCTATAATGTGGCGTCTGCTTTGATGAGAGTGATTGAAGCAATGGGAGAAAATGAGGAGGAGCAAAAGAAGTATCTTGCATCGTTATATCTCCGGATGCAGGATACGCTAATGAACTTACTTGATTTATTGCCGCAGGATGCGAAGGTTGTTTATGGGGCAAGCCTGGTACAGAAGACAAGCATGTTAAAACAAATTGAGCATTGGGATAACAACAGCAGTGATGTGGCAGATGCAGGATTTTACAATGTGAAATGCTATTTAAGAACACGTGACAAAATGAAAAAGATATCTGATAGCGATTTTCTATGGGCATTTGAAAATTTATTAAAGATTCAATATTGGATTTACTTTGAATTGCATATGAGAGAAAATAAAAGAGGAGGGATATCATTTGATATTGCTAGAGTAACGGAAGAATTGATATACAGAGGATTGACAAAGACACTGATGAAACAATTGGAATCTGTTATAGGGAAGGAAGGTGTAAAAAAATTAAATGCAGAAAACTACAAGATTTCTAATGAGCAGGATGAAAAACGGAAAATGGAAGTAATCTGTAAGATTGACGAAAAAAATATGTGGAGACATGAGTATGTAACACAGAATGTGAAGAAATTCCTGGATAAAAAAAGAACGGAATATTTTAATAATGCAACAGAGGGAAGAATACTGTTTGATATGGGGGAACTTTTAGAGGAGGGTGGTGCATATCGGCAGTTTGCAGATTGCAAAACGGGAACTTCAAAGACGGCACTTGTAATCGGACTTCAGAAGAAGCTGAAAGAATTTTTGGGGCTTGGAAATGAAGAAAAAACGGAAAATGTATATTTGTGCTTGGAACAGGTTCTGGTAATAGAATGTACGTTGGAGGAATTTCTAAAAAATCACAGCAGAATTCAGTATGGAAAATGGGAGACAAGAAGATTTCTCATGGCAATGAAAGAACTGCCACTTGTGCTACATACAGACACAGTAGATTGGAATGAAAAAATGAAGGCGTTTCAAAAAAGGGAACGGGTATTTTTAGGGGAACCACAAACGACTAGAAAATTATTACAGGAACATCATCTTCAAGAGGATGATATAGCAGATATTCAGAAGGAAATATTTAAAGACAAAAGCAGTGATACGTTTGGAGGTTTTTTGCTTGATTCAAGTAAAAGGAAACTACAAACCGTAGATGAGTATGAAAGAGATATAATCAATAAATACATAGAAAAGAAGAATTTTTCTGACGATAAGAAGATTCGATATGACATAGAATATATGGTGTATAAAGAAGAACTTGATAATCTGTGGCAGACAGTTGAAAAAACAGATGGACAAACAATAGAAGAATGGGAAGAGGAACAGTGGGAAAATAGAGAAACACCAATCCCAGAGCAGCAGCTCAGGTTTTATCTGCACAGCTACCTCAGATACTTGCAGGCAAATGACAAGGATGCACAGCATGCCGGTGAACTGGCGGATTCTGTGGCAAAGTTTACAGAGTATGTGTTTGAAAGCGGTAAGGTTGCAGACAAGCAGACACAGAGTGAGTTCTTTGCGATGGTAGGTGAGGAGCTGGGAATATCGGAGGAAGAGTTTGAAACTCTTTTTAATTCATAGGAAACTGCGTCACATGAATTAAAAAACCCTTCGGGCAAGGAGGCGCAGCTCGCGGAGAAGAAGTTTATGCTTCGCATACCGCTTGCGCGCAAGTGTGCTGTAGGCGCACACTTTTTAGGAGAAAGATGCTATGAATGATACGATTAACCGATATTTGGCGATTTTATGTTATCCATTTTCGTCACTGGATTTTTTTAAGCATGATTATTTTGAAGCAATCATTCAGTCGAAATCCGGAAAAGAACAGGAAGAAATCCAGGAATTGAAGAGGACACTGATAAATTATATGCAGGGCAGTTACTATATATATTCCTATGATGAAATTTATATGTACCTGGAAAAATGCTATTTGTATGAGCTCAGAAACCATAAATATGCGTGTGCGTCAGAACTCTATTTGGAGTGTTTTCAGAAAATAATGCACACGATGCTGTCGCAGAGAGACGGAAAAATTGTTTTCAAGTATTGGAAAAATGAGGAAGAGGGAAAGTTCTTAGGTGGGTTTGGTGATGCAAATAAAATTTTTTTGTTTCACAGCATGAATATGCACATGCCGCTGGATTTCCTTGTGATGCTTTATCTGACTCAGAATGACAAAAATGAAATACAAAGTCTGGACTATTATTATGGACAGATTGATGTTGCAGACCAGCAGTTAGATGTGGTGATGAGGGCGGGAGTTGCCGAAAATCATCTTCATAAAGGGGTGTCACTGTCATTTTTTGAGCTGTGGGAAGATTTTATGATGCCGGTGGATGTTGCTTTTACGAGGGCGATGAAAGAGAAAAATATCCGGTTGAGCGATGGAAATATTGAGGCAGAAGAGGGACTATTATTTCTTTTGACGGCATCTGTTGTGCGCGTATGGATAGCAGTTGCTCTACACAGAAGGGAAAAAGGGGTTGAACTTCAAAGAGGGGAGAGCAGGGATGAAATCGAACTGGAAAATATCATAAAATGTTTTGAGAATGGAGAAGAGTTAGAACAATTTTATAAGGAAAAATGGGGCACAGGCCAGCGGGAAACAGTCCGGAATGACATTTTTTCTTTTTTTCAGAAGTTATGGGACACACTTTTGCAGATGCTGCCCGAGCAGGAAGATGGAAGAAGCCTGCTTCAGAGTATATTTGAAACAAAAGAAGAACTACATACATCGGACGAGTGCATTTTCTGGTTTTATGCAATGCAGTATTTAAAGGAACACAAAGAGAACCCGAGTGCAGAGGAAAGACGTATTACCAAATGTATTCTGCAATATCTGAGAGTCAGAAATTTTGTATTTGAACGCATTGTGCAGAAAAAAACAGTGAGAGGTCTGGATTTCTTTCAACAGGAGTATTACAGCAGAGATTCCAAGATGAATCAGTTGTTCGGAGCGGTAAACCGGGAGAGAGGGGGCGGGGAAGCAGCAAAAACCTTCTGGAAAAGGGCAATGCGTAAGCAGTTTCAAAATCGTGATTTGAAAAAAATAGAGTTCCGTGCCTCCATTGACAATAATGAAATGAGTTTCCGGAAAAATGTAAAAATATTTCTGGAAGCATACCGGGATGTTATCCGTGAGGATTACTGTGTGAAGAGGGAAGGACACTTTGAGATAGTGCGCCCATTTCCGCGGGTAGGGCTTGTGTTTCATCTGTTAAAACAGCCGGACAAAGCTATTCCGCAAAAATGTTTTTTAGATGGAATCGAGGAACCGGAGCGGATGCTCTACGGCGTGCATAAGAAGCGGTATGAAGACCAGATAAAAATTATGCGCAAGGTGCGGGATGAAGTCAGCGGAATCGACCATTACATCGTAGGAATCGATGCAGCAAGCCTGGAAAACGCAACACCGGTGTGGACGTTTGTGAGCGCTTATGAAGCGGCAAGGGACAGTTCTATCGAAAAAATCGGATATGGTGGCATGGGTACGCAGAGCCTGAGATTTACGTTTCATGCAGGAGAAGATTTCAGACATATCCTGTCGGGCTTGCGAAGAATGGATGAGGCGGTTACGTTTTTAAAATTTCATGCTGGGGATCGGATTGGACATGGAACCGCCTTGGGAATTGTGCCGCAGCAATGGCGCAGAAGCAATCCGTTTGTGGTGCTTCCGGGGATAGAGGCACTGGAAAATTATGTATGGTCATACTATCTGCTAAGCCAGAATACCATCAGCGTAGAGTCAACGCTTTTGGCGCACATCGAAAGACGGATAAATGAGCTTGCAAAAGAAATCTATGGAAAATCCGATGGAATATCGCTTCAGACCTTGATAGAAGGATACTTAAAGATGTTTCATTCACCGTCTGAGGAATATCGTAAGAAGTGTAAAGAAGCGGAAGATATTGGTTTTTGTGAAGCGGTGAGAAATGGAAAATGTGATGAAATTGTCTGGAATGGTGAAAAAATTGCATTGGCAAGGCATTGTAAAAAATTTCTTGCTGAAATGGAGCGTCCCATCCACTATGAAGTCACAGATCAGGATATCCAGATTACAGAGCTATTACAGCAGGTTTTACGGCAGAAACTCAGCAGGAGCGGAATTGTGGTAGAGGTTAATCCGTCGTCAAACGTCGCGATTGGCGAAGTGGACAAAATCATTGATAATCAGATTTATCAGTTAAATCGTCCAGGAGGAGCCGACAATGTAATGGTCTGCATCAATTCGGATGACCCTACCGTGTTTCACACGAATGTGTCGAATGAATTTGCTTATATTTATTATGGACTTCTGCACAATGGAGTGAGCAGGGAGATTGCATTAGACTGGATAGATAAGGTCCGGGAGTGCGGGATGCGTGCGTCCTTTATACAGGATAATGGAAGTCCGGAGCAGGTGTATGAAGAGCTGGAAGGAATCATTGACGCATTATAAATGGAGGAAGGGCTGTGTTGAGATTTAGGAGAAAGACTTTTAAACGCGCAGTTGTTGTGCTATAATTAGACAATCTATAACTACAATGATAAACTACTTTTTTCGGAGGAAATTTTGGGGATGAACAATCGAATGAAATGGGAAAATCTTTTATCGGCGGATACACAGATGCCAAGGGAAACGGAGCCGAAAGATTTTCATAAATATCCAATGGATGATTTGGAGAAGGATTATAAAGCGATTATTTCAAGTGCGGCTTTTCGCAGACTGCAGGATAAAACACAGGTGTTTCCGCTTGATAAGAGCGATTTTGTGAGAACGAGACTGACCCATTCACTGGAGGTTTCCACGATTGCAAGACAGCTTGGAATTATGATTACGCAGAACACGACGCAATTTTTACCGGAGGAATTTGAAGTAAAAGGACAGAAGAATGAATTTGTGGAGAAGATTCCGGTAGTGCTTTCTTGTGCGGGATTATTGCACGACCTTGGAAACCCGCCGTTTGGACATTTCGGGGAAGTTGTGATTGGGGAGTGGTTTGAGAATGAGTTCCGAAAAAAAGATTTTTGCTATGGTGATACGCCGGTTGCGGAGATTTTGTCTGAGCAGATGAAAAAAGACCTGGAAAATTTTGAAGGAAATGCGCAGGCACTCAGAATTTTGTCCAAAATAAAAAAGAAGGGCAAGAGCCATGAAATTAATCTGACAACGGGGGTAATGGGGGCGCTGATAAAATATCCGACAAGCTCGCTTGAATTTACAGATGGCAAGGACCCGGACATCAGAAAGCACAAATTAGGTTATTTTTATGCAGAGCAGGAAATTTTTAAAGACATTAGCAGAAAGACCGGGACATGGATAGAAGAGGGGAATGTCGCAAGACACCCACTCGCATTTTTGATGGAGGCAGCAGATGACATTGCCTATTCGACAGCGGATTTGGAAGATGCTTTTAAAAAGAAACTTTTTACATTGAAAGATTTTATTGCGTACTTTAAACAGGAAATGGGAGACGATAAGAAGGCGCAGATTTTATATGGAGACTTGGAAAAACGAACCAAAAACGTGAGTGACCCGGAAGAGGAAATGATTGCGTTTCAGAACTGGATGGATTACGCACGAGGCTGGTTTATGTACTGTGTTGCCTATAGTTTTTCGAATAATTATAAGGGGATTATGGAAGGTACGTTTTGCAGGGAATTGATTGAGGGCACATTCCATGAGAAATCCATGCAGATTTTTAAAGGCGCTATGGCAAAATTTGTATATGGAAACGCAGAGATTGTGAAGCTGGAACTGTCTGCAAAGAAAATTATTTCATCTCTGTTGGATGATTTCATCGACGCGGTAATTTACGACAGGGAAGATGAGAACCATAAGCTCACCAAGGCGCAGAAGAAGTTATGGAGTCTCATTCCGGACAATCTGCAGGCGGATTACAGTAATGCAAAAACAGGAGACGAAAGAGTTGATTTATACTTGCGTTTCCTGATGATAACGGATTTTATCAGTGGAATGACGGATTCTTATGCAAAGAATTTGTATCAGGAGCTGAATGGGTATTAAAAAAGAGTGAAAATCACAGGGCTTCCAATCCGGAAGCCCTGCATTATCTCTAAATAAACTACAAAAACAGAAAGGAACGCAATCATGACAACTTTTGATGAAATCTGGGAAGAGGGACTGATCTCATTTGATACAAGCAGTCTTGGGAGAATGTATGAGTGGGCAGTAAAGGATGCGGTGAATATCAAGGATGCAGTCTCCTATCTTTTTCAGAGTGGAAAACTGTGGGAGACGGAAGTGACGATACAGGAATTTTCCAGGCAGAGGGTGGAAATAAAAGAGAGCATCTACGAAACCAAGTTTGAAAAGGGAATTTTTAGTAATCTAAAGAAACGGCCGATTCCATGGAACAAAATCGACGGTACGCTTGGAAGATGGGAGGCAAAAGGATTTTCGGAAAAATTTCGGAATGAGCTGGCTGTTATACGAGGGAAAAAGCAGATTACAACGGAAGAATTTGACAAGCTTGTGACACTTGCAAAACAGGAATCCAACAAAATAGAACTGGAGCATCTGTTTGACGCGATTCTAAAAAAAGATGACATTTCGCTGACGGATACAGAAAAAAGGATGTTGCAGCGCAAATATGATTCCGGCGCGCTCTGTCCGGGTGCAAAAGACTGTCGGAAAAATAATGGAAATCAATACAATGATTTATATATCTGGGAGCTGCTCAAGAAAAAGGCAAAGCGGGAGGAAAAAGGTATCATTTTTGTCACATGTGACTGTAAGGAGGACTGGTATGAAAACGGCAGTCCAAGACCGGAATACAGAAAGGAATTTGTTGCAGAAACAGGGCAGAAGATAATAATTCTCACTTTGTCAGAATTTTGGGAGAACTGCAGGGACTATCTTGAGGTATCCGTGGAGGATTTTATCGAGATTTCTTCTATCAGGGAGCAGATTGCAGAAAAATATGATGACTGCTATGAGGAGGATATCTGCGATAAAATCGAGGAGCTGCTGATGGAGTCGGATGAGATAAAGGAAGAACTGGAAAATGCGGTGGACTGCTGTGTGGATATGCCGGTACTGGATGAACTGATTGAAACTACATTGGAAGATATAGAGGTGACAGAATATGATGAGGAGGAAGTGCTCGTCAACGTTTATCTGCAGTCCGAGGCAGAGTTTGAAGCGATGAACCACACAGGCGGAGAGGACTGGAATGCCGGAAGTGCCACCGTATTGCTTGAAATTACAGCGCTTGCGAGAATTCCGGTTACCTGGAAGTCGGAGGATACAAAGCGTATTGTGCTGGAGGACAGTATCTGTGTGGAAGAAATAACAGAAATTACAGTTGTAGAGAAATAGCCTGTCTGACAGAATTTCCCAATCGCAGAAGAAATACAAGAATCCTTGTTCATTCGGGGGCTGTGTGATAGAATAGAAAAAGAAATTTTGTTAAAGGCAGGACAGATATGAATATCATCTTATTATCAGGTGGAAGTGGAAAGCGCTTGTGGCCGTTGTCCAATGATGTGCGTTCCAAGCAGTTTTTAAAAATGTTTCATGGGAAAGACGGCGAGATGGAGTCCATGCTCACCCGGGTATATAGACAAATTACAACTGTAGATTCAGACGCGCAGGTGACGATTGCGACGAGTAAAAAGCAGGTGAGTGCCATCAAAAACCAGCTGGGGGACAAGGTCAGCATCTGCATGGAGCCGGACAGAAGGGACACATTTCCGGCAATCTGTCTTGCGGCAGCGTATCTGCATGACGTGCAGGGAGTTTCTGAGCAGGAGGCGGTTGTGGTGTGTCCGGTCGACCCGTATGTGGAGGATTCCTATTTTGAAGCATTAAAAGAATTGGCGGCGATGGCGGAGCTGGGAAATGCAAATCTGTCATTGATGGGAATTGAGCCGACCTATCCGAGTGAAAAATATGGTTATATCATACCGGAGGATGCCAAAAAAGTCAGCCGGGTTGTGGCATTTAAAGAGAAGCCGGATGCGAAGACGGCAGAGAAATACATAGCAAAAGGGGCGCTGTGGAATGGCGGTGTGTTTGCATTTCGTCTCGGATATCTTCTGCAAAGGGCACATGAGCTGATTGCATTTAAAGATTATGAGGATTTGTTTGAGAATTATTCAAAGCAGCAGAAAATCAGTTTTGATTATGCAGTGGTTGAGCATGAAAAGGATATCCAGGTATTGCGCTATCATGGCGAATGGAAGGATTTGGGAAGCTGGAATACGTTTACGGAAGCAATGACCACCAACGTGGTCGGGCGTGCAGAAATGGATGGTACGTGTGAAAATACACATGTCGTAAATGAATTAAATCTGCCAATGCTTTGCATGGGATGCAGGAATTTGGTCATTGCTGCCAGCCCGGACGGCATCCTGATTGCGGATAAAGAGCAGAGCAGCTACATGAAGCCGTATGTGGAAAAAATTGTGCAGCAGGTCATGTATGCGGAAAAGTCATGGGGAAGCTTTAATGTATTGGACGTGCAGGACAACAGTATGACGATTAAAATCACACTTTTGCCCGGGCATATGCTGCATTATCACAGTCATGAGCACCGCGATGAAGTGTGGACCGTGACCAACGGACACGGGCGTGTCGTGGTAGATGACGTGGAACGGAACGTGACAGCGGGGGATGTGATTTCACTGCCGGTGGGCTGTAAGCACACGGTGATGGCGGACGACAGGCTTGAAATCATCGAGGTTCAGCTTGGCAGTGAGATTTCAGTGGAAGACAAACACAAATACGAGTGGGAAACAAAACAGCAGTAGAAGTAAGAGGAAGCAGAATGAAAAAATTTACAAGAAGAACAGCAGCATTGTTGTGTACCTGCGTTTTGGTAGCAGAGACATTTGGAAGCACTTATGCCAGCGAAATCCTGACACAGGGGACAGAGACCGTTGAAACCGGGACAATCGAAGAAGAATCAGAAATCGAGGTAACAGCGACCGAGACAGAGGAAGCGGCAGAGAACGAAGAGACAGTGACCGAGACAGGGGAAGCGGCAGAGACCGAAGACGCGATGACTGAGACCGAAGAGACAACGCAGGTAACCGAAACCGAAGCGACGGAAGAGGTTACAGAGTCGACCGAAGACACAGAGGTAACGGAAGAAGTCACAGAGACAACCGAAGAGAACGAAACCGAAGAAACGACCGAAGTCACGGAGCTGACCGAGGAAACCGAAGAAGTAACCGAGAGCATCGTGGAAGCGACAGAGTCCACAGAAGAATTTAACGAGGACTTAAATGACCCGGATTATCTGAAGATTCTGGAACGGGAAGAAAACGGCGAAGTAAGTTCTGACATTAAATATGCAACCGGAATCATACATAATTCAAAATTCAAAAATTATAAGAAGATAGACGGAATTGATGTTTCAAAATGGCAGGGAGATATTGACTGGTCATCGGTGAAAGATGACGGCATGAAATTTGCCATCGTAAGACTCGGATATCGCGGTTCTGCAAACGGAACGCTGGTGACCGACAACTATTTTGAGGCAAACATCAAGGGTGCAAAGAAGGCAGGACTTGGAGTCGGAATTTATTTCTTTACGCAGGCAATCACCACGAGCGAGGCAGAGGAAGAGGCAGAATACGTCATTGAAAAGTTAAGCAGCTATAATGGTTATGTTTCCTGGCCGATTTACATCGATATGGAGACTTTGAGTAATTCCAGACTGGACAATGCAGGGCTTACTTCCGACCAGAAAACAAAAATCTGTGCAGCATTCTGTAAAAAGATTGAAGAAGCAGGTTATTCGGCGGGTGTGTACTCCAACGGCTGGTATCTGAATACCCAGATGGATGCGGAGAGCCTTGCCGCAAATTATGACATCTGGCTTGCCAACTATACAACGCAGACAAGCTATTCCGGCACCTACAATATGTGGCAGTACACAAGCACCGGCAGCGTGAGCGGAATCAGTGGAAATGTGGATATGAACGTTGCTTATGTGCCGACTAAGCCGGAGAAACCGTCCGGGCTTTCGCAGACAGCAAGCACGACAGACAGCATTACACTTTCCTGGACAAGCGTGACAAATGCGGACGGCTACCGGGTGTACTGTTATGACGCGGATGGCAACGAGGTGGCAAGTAAGAAAGTTACGACCAATTCCTATACATTTAAAAATCTGGATACAGGAACAAAATACACTTGTCGTGTAAAGGCATACTGGACAGAAAGTGACGATTCTCTTACATATGGAAGCAAATCCGATGCGTATGAAGTATATACGACGCCAGGGCAGGTAAAAAATCTTACCGCAACCTCACAGAAGGTCAGCGCTATTTCCTTAAGTTGGAAAAAGCTGAAAGGCGCCACTGCTTATCAGGTATACCAGTATGATGAGTCTGCTGGAAAATACGTAAAGATAGCAGACGAGATTACCAAAACGACCTATAAGGCAATTGATTTGACTGCCGGAACAAGTTATAAGTTCAAAGTACGTGGCTACAATAAGATGAATTCCAGCAAAAAGAATTATGGAAAATATTCCGCAGTGCTTACGGTATATACAGCGCCGGAACAGGTGAAAAAAGTGACATTTGTCGAGGCGGGAAGCGATTACATTTCCCTGTCCTGGAAGAAACAGAGCGACGTTTCGGGATATCGCGTGTACCAGTACGATACCAAGGGAAATCTGTTAAAGAAATACGATACGACGAAAAACAAATATTCCTGTACCAGTGTTACCGCAGGAACAACCTATCGTTATCAGGTGCGTTCATTTATTGAGCAGTCGGATGGCACGAAGCTGCTTGGAGAGTTTTCGGATACGTTAGAATTAAAGACGGCTCCTGGAAAAACGACAAAATTAAGTCAGAGCGCAGCCTCAACCTCAAGTGCAACAATTACCTGGAAAAAGGTGACAGGAACACAAAAATACCGCGTTTATCTGTATGATGAGAATACCAAAAAATATAAAAAGGCAGCAGATACGACGGCTACCTCTTATAAACTGACGGGTCTTACCGCCGGAAAGAAATATAAGGTACGAGTACGCGCTTACAATAAAAATGGAAGTGTGACCCAGTGGGGCGAAAATTCATCCACGCTCACCGTTGCGGTGAAACCGGATAAGGCGAAAAAGCTCACACAGAAGTCGGCAACGGAGGACAGCATTACCATTTCTTTTTGCAAAGTAAAAAATGCAGATTCTTACCGGATTTATCTCTACGATGCAGATGGAAAGCAGATAAAAAAAGCAGATACGACAAAAACAACCTATACCTTTAAAAAGCTGACCGGCGGAACCTATCAGTTTGCGGTAAAGGCGTGTGCAAAATCAGACAGCTATACTGCATGGGGAGCCTGCACGCAGAAGGTTTCCATCAACACAAAGCCGGGAAAAGTAGAAGACTTAAAACAGACTAAGGCATCGGTGGATACGGCAACGATTAGCTGGAGCGAAGTATCCGGTGCAAAAGGGTATGGCGTTTATCTCTATAATGAAGCAAAAGGCAAATATGAGAAAGCGGCAACCACATCTTCTACCACTTATAAATTAAAGAAGCTTACAACCGGAACAACCTGCAAAGTGCGTGTGAGGGCATACTTAAAAAATGGAAAGACAACGGTGTGGGGAAGCTATACCACATTAAAAGTGGTGACAAAGCCAGGAGTAGTAAAGAAATTAAAACAGTCCGCAGTAACGGAAGACAGCATCACCGTTTCCTGGAAAAAAGCAAATAATGTGGACGGCTATAAAATTTATTGTTATGATGCAGATGGAGCGCTCGTAAAATCAAAGAAGACGACCGATACAGAAGAAACTTTTGAAAAACTTTCTGCAGGAACCTATACCTTCAAGGTACGGGCATATAAGACGGCAGGAAGTTATACAGCGTATGGAGCAATGTCAGAGGCAATAGAGAGTTCGATTGAATAAAATGTAAGTTGAGTAATTTGTTCAATGAATCAGGAGAAAGAAGGCGCATCATGAAAAAGAAAATGTTAATCGCACTGTTAGCTGCAAGCGTATTCGTAAGTTCTGCGGCTGGCGACATGGCAGTACTGGCGACAGAGGCATATGAGGTCGAGACACAGGAAAGTGAAGCTGCCGGAGTGTCCGAGGAGACCGAAGAAACGGAAGAACTCGAAAGTACCGAAGAAGTAGAAAACACCGAAGAAACGGAAGAACTCGAAAGTACCGAAGAAGTAGAAAACACCGAAGGGACAGAAGAACTCGAAAGTACCGAAGAAACAGAAAGCACAGAAGAAACGGAAAGTACCGAAGAAACAGAAAGCACAGAAGAAACGGAAAGTACCGAAGAAGTAGAAAGCACGGAAGAAACGGAGAGCACAGAAGAGGACGTTATCTTAGATGAGGTTGTGTCAGACGACAAACTGGACATTACAAAGAATCGCCCGACCGGATTCATGCAGATGCAGGAGATGACGATGGAAAACCTTGACGATAGTCAGGTATACCATCCGGCAGAGGAATCGGATGTGGAGTCGACGCTTTATTACTCGTCGAAATACCAGTCAACCTGGGATTGTTATTCCACAAACTACTTTTATAATCAGTTAAGCAGTGAGGAGAGAGAAGTCTGGGATAATCTTGATGAGCTTTGTCTTTCCTATCTGACCGGGACGGACGATGCGCTGTCAACCGGAAAATCGGATGATTCTCTTGCGTATGCAACGGAATTTGTATACATGGAGGGGCTGACATCGGCAGAGGCATCCAACCTGGTGCAGATGTTTAAAATTTCCAATCCACAGTATTACTTTTTAAATACGGTAATCTGGTCGTCAAGTTCTGCATATGGCGTTTATAAGTCCATCGGAGTCTACTCATCCTTTGCAGATGGAGAAAAACGAAAAAAGGCAACGGAAAAGGTAAAGAAACAGGCAGAAAGCTGGGTAAATGAAGCGGCAAATTATTCCACAGAGGAAGAAAAGGCAAAGGTGCTGCATGATTTAGTGGTAAATAAAGTCGATTACAACTATGATATTATCGGCTCGGACGGCTCCATTGACATGAAATCGGAAGATTCTGCTTATACCCAGAGCGCCTACAGTGTATTTTGCAAGGATTTGACAGTTTGTGCCGGTTACTCGCAGGCATATGAGATGGTGTGCAATGCTTCTGGAGTTGACTGCATTGCAGTGACAAGTCTGGGGCATGAATGGAACAAGGTCAGAATCAACGATTCCTGGTATAACGTGGACTGTACCTGGGCGGATACGGGAAGTGGAAACCCGATTTCCTACTATTTTTATGAGAGAAATGATGCGGCATATGATAACCTTGACAGCAGCCACGTCGAGGAGCTGTTCTGGGAAGACTACCTTCCAGTATGTGCACAGGACTCGAACCCATCTGATTTTTATACACCAGGAACACTTCCGTCTGTGACGGAGACAACGGCAGCGCCTTCCATTACGATTTCAGACGGAAAGGCAAAGCTTACAAGCGGCACATCCGGGGCAGTTATCTATTACACGACCGATGGAAGTACGCCATCCCCGGCATCCACAAGGTGCTTAAAATACACCGGAAAATTTAAAGTCGGCGCAGGAAAGACCGTAAAGGCGGTGGCAGTTTCAGACGGCAGATGGGACAGCTCCGTGACAAGCAAAAAGAACGCTTCCGTCACCTACAAAATTGTATTTAAGGGAAATGGAAGCACAGGCGGTAAGATGTCCACGCAGAAGATGACCTACGGAAGTGGGAAGAAGCTGACGGCAAACGCGTTTAAAAAGACAGGTTATACGTTTGCAGGCTGGAACACCAAGGCAGATGGAAGCGGAAAGTCCTATAAGAATAAGGCGGACGGTTCCAAACTGACCAAGACGGCAGGAAAAACCGTGAAGCTGTATGCACAATGGAAAGTAAACAAATATACCATCAAGTACAACGGAAACGGAAGCACAAGCGGCAAGATGTCTGCCAAAAAGAACTGCAAGTATGGCAAGAAATACACGCTTGCAGCCAATGCCTACAAGAAAAAGGGTTATAAATTTGTGGGCTGGAATACAAAGAAAGACGGGAGTGGAAAGAGTTATAAAAATAAAGCGCAGGTAAAAAATCTTACGGCAAAATCGGGTAAGACCGTTACGCTGTATGCACAGTGGAAAAAGAAATAAGGAGTCAGATGATGCGAAAACGAATACTTGCAGTACTGCTTACCATTAGTATGGGAGCAGGACTGTGTACACCAGGGGAGATTGTATTTGCAGAGGAAACAGAGACTGTGGAAGAGACTGAGGTTACAGAAACAGTTGAGACCACAGAGGAGACTGCGGATACAGATGAGGTGGAAAATGAGTTAGCAGAAATGACGGAGACAGCCGAGACGGAAGAGGAGACAGAGGACGAGACAGAGGACGAAGTTCTTCCGACCGGATTAATGGAGCCTGTTTATCTTGAAATTACAGATGTAAATGAGGACGAAATCTTTTCGGAAGCCTCTTTGACAAGTGAATACGAAGTATCGGACAGCACCTATCAGTCTGCTATCTATGATTCCTACTGGGATAAGTATTCCACCAATTATTTTTATAATCAGCTCAGCGAGACAGAGCGCACAGCATGGGATGCAATGGATGCTTTATGCCTGTCTTACCTGACCGGAACGGAGGGCGCAACATCGACAGGAAGAACGGATTATCCGTATCGGACGCAGTATGTTACAATTTCTGATTTGGATAAGGACAGTGCCAAGACACTGGCACGGATTTTCCGTTTCTCCAATCCACAGTATTATTTTCTGACAACGGCAATCTGGTCAGGAACGAGCAGCGGAAATGTAGTTCTTGCATTTGGGGTTTATACCGGTTTTGCGGATGGAACGGCACGTGCGACAGCGACGGCCGCAGTGAAGGAAGTGGCAGAGTCCTGGATAAACACGGCAGAAGCACAGACGACAGAGGCTGGCAAGGTGAAGGTGCTTCATGACCTTGTGGTTGACAATGTAGATTACAATTATGATTTTGTAAATGGGCTTGTAGACGAAGAGGATGTTTATTCGCAGTCAGCATACAGTGTGTTCTGCACGGATTTGACGGTGTGCGCCGGATATGCACAGGCATTTTCCATGGTGTGCAATGCGTCAGGAATTGATTGTATTTCTGTGACGAGCAGTGCACATCAGTGGAATAAGGTCAGAATCAACGATTCCTGGTACAACGTGGACTGTACCTGGGCGGACAGCGGAAGTGGAAATGCGACATTGTATGAGTACTTTGAGCGTAGTGATACAAGCTATGCAAACGACAGCACAACGAATGCTTCAAACCATACGATAGAAAGCTATTGGTCAGACTATCTTCCGAGCTGCACGTTAGATTCCAGCTCCTCCGGCTATACTGCCGGGACACTTCCGGACATTACGGAGACAACGGAAGAACCTGTAATTACATATGTAAACAATGGAAACGATTATACCGTTACCATCACAGATGCCACATCGGATGCCATTATTTATTACACATTAGACGGGACAATCCCGTCTCCTGCGGCAACAAAATCTTATCTTTACACGGATGCGTTTACCGTGGAATCCATAGATACGTTATGGGCTGTGGCGGTGAGCGATGCACACTGGGACAGCGAGGTGGTTTCAATAAATGGAATAGTAGAGGATGACAGCTGCCTGCATACGTCAACTGAGCTGCGGAATGTGACTGCAGCAACCTGTACGACAGCGGGATATACCGGAGACACCTATTGTGCTGACTGCGGAGAGCTATTGCTGCAGGGAAGTACCATCGCAGCAACCGGTCATACGGTGGTAACGGATGCAGCAGTTGCCGCAACTTGTACCACGACAGGGCTCACAGAGGGAAGCCATTGTTCGGTGTGTGGAACGGTGATAACTGCACAGGAAACCATCACAGCAACTGGTCATACCTGGGACAGCGGCACGGTGACGACAGCGGCAACTGTCAAGGCAGAAGGCGTGAAAACCTATACCTGTACGGTGTGCGGTGCGACGAAGACTGAAACGATAGCAAAGCTGACAGTGCAGTATAAGGTCAAGTTTAACGGAAATGGAAGCACAAGCGGCAGCATGGACACACAGACCATTACCTATGGCAGTGGGACAAAATTAACCGCAAATGCGTTTAAGCGGAAAGGCTATTCATTTAACGGCTGGAACACCAAGGCAGACGGAAGCGGAACCTCCTACAGCAACAAGGCGGACGGCTCAACGCTGTTAGAAAAGAGCGGAACCATAACGCTTTATGCCCAGTGGAAGAAAACCAAGTATACCATTACCTACAAGTTAAATGGCGGCACCAACAACAGTGCCAACCCGGATTCCTACAAAATCACGACATCCACAATCAAGTTAAAGGACCCGACGAGAAAAGGATATGATTTCGCAGGCTGGTATTCGGATAAGGATTACACGAAGAAAGTGACCCAGATAAAGAAGGGAAGCACCGGAAACAAGACGTTATATGCAAAATGGACGGCGCACAAATATACAATAAAATTTGACGGGAATGGAAGCACAAGTGGCAGCATGGATAAGCTGAAAAACCGCAAATACGGCAAAACCTACACGCTGACCGCTAATGCCTACAAGAAAAAAGGCTATACCTTTACCGGCTGGAACACGAAAAAAGATGGTTCCGGGAAGTCCTATAAGAATAAGGCAGAGATAAAAAATCTGACTTCCAAATCCGGCGGAACGGTGACGCTTTATGCGCAGTGGAAGAAGACGAAATACACCATTACCTACAAATTAAATGGTGGGAAGAACAATAGCAGCAATCCGGATTCCTACAAAATCACGACATCCACAATCAAGTTAAAGAACCCGACGAGAAAAGGGTACAAGTTTGTCGGCTGGTATTCGGATAAGAAGTGCACTAAAAAGGTGACTCAGATAAAAAAAGGAAGCACCGGAAACAAGACCCTGTATGCTAAGTGGAAGAAAAAATAAACAAAGCCTCACATCGCCAAAAAGCGATGTGGGGCTTTTGCGTTCCGGCAATGTGAGTTTTTTTACTTTACAGCGCCGCGTTCCTGGTATATTATAAATATTATGGGCGAATTGTAAGCAATGATAAACTATCATGGATGGAGGATATATGAAAACAGTCATTTTAGCGGGAGGATATGGGACAAGAATCTCAGAGGAGAGCATGTCAAGACCCAAGCCGATGATCGAAATTAACGGACAGCCGATTCTCTGGCATATCATGAAAGAATACTCTTACTATGGATTTAATGAGTTTATTATCTGTGCCGGCTATAAGCAGCACATCATAAAAGAATATTTTGCAAACTATTATCTGCACCGGTCAGACATTACGTTTGATTTCTCATCCGAGAATTCCATGATTGTACATAACAATGTGGCAGAACCGTGGAAAGTTACAATTGTAGACACCGGACTGGATACTTTGACAGGCGGACGTATCAAACGCGTGAAGGACTATATCGGAAATGAACCGTTTATGCTGACTTACGGGGATGGCGTCTGTGATGTAAATATCCGGGATGTGGTGGAGTTCCACAAAAAGCACGGCCGTCTCGCCACGATGACAGCCATTCAGCCGGGCGGAAGATTCGGAACGTTGGAAATCAGTGACAATAACACGATTGAGCGGTTTGCCGAGAAGAAAAAAGAAGACGGCGGCTGGATAAACGGCGGTTATATGGTATTAGAACCGGAAGTTCTCGAATATATTGAAGGAGACAGTACCACGTTTGAAAGGGAGCCGCTTGAGCGCCTGTCGGAAGAAGGGCAGCTGATTGCCTACAAATATAATGGATTCTGGCAGTGCATGGACACGATGAAAGATAAAATGTATTTAGAGGAGCTGCTTTCTACGGGAAAAGCACCCTGGAAAGTGTGGGAGGACTGATGGATTTACAGTTTTATCGAGGAAAAACCGTACTGGTGACAGGACATACCGGATTTAAGGGAAGCTGGATGTGCAAGGTATTAAAGATGCAGGGTGCAAACGTGATTGGTTATGCGCTTCCGGCACCGACCGTACCGTCACTGTTTGAGCTTTCCGATATGGCAAAGGGCATGATTTCCGTGGAGGGAGACATCCGGGATTTAAAGCGCCTCAATGAAGTGTTTGACACCTATCAGCCGGAGATTGTCATACATATGGCAGCACAGCCGATTGTGCGCGAGAGCTATGTGAATCCGGTCTATACATACGAGACAAACGTAATTGGAACGGTGAACATTTTAGAGGCAGTCCGGCTACATGAATGTGTGAAATCATTTGTCAATGTAACGACAGATAAAGTATATAAGAATCTGGAATGGGAGTGGGGCTACCGGGAAAATGACGTGCTTGACGGTTATGACCCTTATTCAAACTCCAAATCCTGCTCCGAGCTTGTGACAAGTTCCTACCGCAAATCCTTTTTTATGGAAAGAGATGTTGCGATCTCCACGTGCAGAGCAGGAAATGTAATAGGCGGCGGAGACTTTGCCAAAGACCGGATTATTCCGGACTGTATCAGAGCGCAGGAGGCAGGGCAGGAGATTATCGTGCGCAATCCACATTCCACGAGACCGTATCAGCACGTGTTAGAGCCGGTCTGCGCTTATTTAAAACTGGCAGAATTACAGTATCTGGACAGAAAAACCTATGAGGGAAGCTATAATGTGGGACCGGATGACTGTGACTGTGTGACGACCGGAGAACTGGTGGAACTATTCTGCAAGTGCTGGGGAGACCATGCACGCTGGAAGGATGTCTCGGAGCCGGGAGCACCGCATGAAGCAGGCTTTTTGAAACTGGACTGCTCGAAAATTAAGCGTGTGATGAACTGGAAACCGAGATGGCACGTGGAAGAGGCAGTTTCTTATGCGGCAATTTTTGGCAGAATCTATCTTGCGAAGGGAAATCTGTCCGAGGAGATGGAACGCGAGATTACGGAATATTTGAGATAGCAGGTGAATGTCATGAAAAAAGTGATTGTATCAGGCGCAAACGGATTTTTGGGAAGCGCGCTGGTAAGAGAACTGTTGGCACATAAAATCGAAGTAATCGCCCTGGTACGGGAAGGACATACGGACAGACTGCAAAGTGAAGCGGAGAAAAATCCCCTTCTGACCCTTTGCCCGTTTGACTTAAGGCACGCCATGGAAGCAAAAGAGCGCCTTTTGGATTGTATGGCAGATACATTTTACCATTTTGCATGGGAGGGCTCTGCGGGTCCTGCAAGAGCGGACACAAGACTCCAGCTCGACAATGCCCAGTGGACGGTGGATTGTCTGCGCCTTGCAAAGGAAGTGGGCTGTAAGCGCTTTGTCAATGCGGGAAGCATCATGGAGCTTGAGACCATCAAGGCGGTCTGGAAAGAAGAAAACCGGCCGGGACCGGGTTATATTTACGGTGGAGGCAAATTGGCGGCGCATACCATGTGCAAATCGGTTGCTGCACAGCTTGACATAGAGCTTTTGTGGGCGGTCATCACAAATGCCTATGGGGTAGGGGAGAGAAGCCCGCGCATGGTCAACACGACCATCCAGAAGTGCATCCGTGGCGAAGCACCGCAGTTTACGGCAGGCACGCAGAATTATGATTTTGTCTATATCGACGATGTGGCGCGTGCATTCCGGCTGATTGGCGAAAATGGAAAACCGTTCTGTGAATACAAGATTGGTTCCTCGGAAGCAAAACCGTTAAAAGAATTTTTGCTGGAAATGAAAGAGGCGATTGCGCCGGAACTGGATTTTATATTTGGAGATATTCCTTTTACGGGCGTGAATCTGCCGTTAGAGGATTTGGATTGCAGGAAAACAGAAGAGGACACCGGATTTCGGGCAGAAATTTCATTCCGGGAAGGATGCAGAAGAACAAGAGACTGGTGGGTTCAGATATTGGAGGAAGAGAAATGATTCAGAAGTTTGAATTTGAAAAGACGGCGATTGAGGGATTAATCAAAGTAACTCCTTTTAATGCAGACGATATCAGAGGCTGCATGACAAAGGACTATTCCAAAGAAATTTTTGAGGCAAATGGAATCCATCATGATTTGGCGGAAGTATTTTACACCACTTCCCACAAGGGAGTTATCCGTGCACTGCATTTTCAGCGTGTGATGCAGCAGCCAAAGCTGGTGCGCTGTATCTGTGGTCATGTCTTTGATGTGGCAGTCGATTTGCGCAAGGACAGTCCGACATTCATGCAGTGGATGGGATTTGACCTGATTGGAGAAAAACATAACGAGATACTGATTCCGGCAGGCTGTGCGCACGGTTATCTCGTGCTGGAAGATTCTATTGTAAGCTACAAATGTAGTGAAAAGTTTTACGGAGAATACGATGACGGTATCATGTGGAATGACCCGGAGATTGGCGTTGACTGGCCGCTTGAGAAAGTGGGAGGCATTGAGAACGTGATTCTTGCCGACAAGGATAAGAATCTTCAGACCTTCCGGGAGTTTATGGATACCTACGGAGGCTTCTGATGCAGAATTACGATGCAGTAGTAGTCGGGTGCGGACTTTCAGGTGCCGTGGTGGCACGGTATCTTGCGGAGGAAAAAGGAAAGAAAGTTCTTATTTTAGACCGCAGAACGCACATCGGCGGAAATATGTACGATTACAGGAATGAATTGGGGATTTTGGTGCACGAATACGGTCCCCATACATTTCATACCACGAAAAAAGAACTATACGACTATATGTGCAGGTTCGGCGAATGGGAAGATTATAAGCTGACCTGTGGCGCTGTCATCAATGGAAAATACACACCGACGCCGTTCAACTTTCAGACGGTGGACGACTTTTTCCCAAGGGAGAAGGCAGACAGAATAAAAGCGGCAATCAAGAGGGCATATCCCCATCAGGACAAGGCAACCGTGCTGACACTTTTGACACACGAGGAGCCACTGATTCGGGAGTATGCCCAGTTCTTGTTTGACAACGATTACAGTTTATATACGGCAAAACAGTGGGGAGTAGCGCCGGAGACGATTGACCCGTCGGTGTTAAAACGTGTGCCGATACGGTTTAGTTATGATGTCGGATATTTTGATGATGCCTATCAGGTGATGCCGAAGGTATCTTATACGGCATTTTTTGAAAAACTGCTTGCACATCCGGGAATCGAGTGCAGATTAGGCGAGGATGCGATGGGGCATCTCACGTTGGACGAGCAGGAAAAAATTGTGCGGTTTGACGGACAGGATGGCGATGTAAGGATTATTTTTACCGGAGCAATCGACGAACTTTTCGGGTATCGCTACGGACAGCTTCCATACCGCTCCCTGCGCTTTGAGTGGGAGAATCACAACACGGACAGCTTTCAGGATGCACCGGTGGTGGCTTACCCGCAGGCAAAGGGTTTTACGCGGATTACCGAGTATACAAAACTTCCCGTGCAGAAAACGGATGGAATGACGACCTGCGCAGTGGAATATTCCCTTCCTTACCAGCCAGGCGCAAAGCAGGAGCCGTATTATCCGGTGCTCACAGAGGCATCTGAAAAACAGTATGAGACCTACCGCAAAGAGGCAGAGACTTACCGGAATCTGTATCTGTGCGGCAGACTTGCGGATTTTAAATATTACAATATGGATCAGGCACTTTCGCGTGCACTTGAACTTTGCAGACTGTTAGGGGGAGAAAACCGATGACGAAATTACAGCGTATCCTGTTTGCTATTTCAATGACTGTGGTATGGGGGCTTTTGATGCCGCCGTACCTGTACGGAATTCTGGGAATTCCGGTTACATTTGTCTTTACATTTCTTCTGGGAAAACAGCTTCCGGAGGCGAAGAAGATGCTTTCCCGGATGAAATGGTATTATCTGATTCCGAATGTGATTTTCTGTTATATGTTCGGCATGGAATTTTATGACCAGTGGTACCTTTCAAGCAAAGTGATTGCAGTTGCAAATCTGATTGGACTTTCGGTGGAGCCGTTTTTGGTTCTTGCGATTGTGGCAGCGTCCGTGCTTGCACTGCCCGGCATGTGCTACATCACCTGTGCAGTCTGCGGGGTCAGCGCGAAACGCGGGTTAGCTTCCGTGGGAGCAGAATTCCCTGCAAAAGAAAATGGTGTGACAGCAGACACGAAACTGTACTGGATGGACGTTTTGTTTGCACTGGCAGTCGCATTGTGCCTTGGAATGAGACTGGCATTTAATCCGTGGTCGGGTGTCTGGCCGGAGAATGATTCTTCCGCGTATCTGTATGTCGGCATGATGTTGCGTAAGGGAGAAGTGCTGTATACCGATATTTTTGAACACAAGGGAATTTTTCTGTATCTGATTGATGCACTTGGACTTTCCATCACCGGAGGAAGCTGGACGGGCGTGTGGATTCTTGAAGTGTTAAATGCGTTTGTGACAGCGTTATTTGTCTTTAAGACGGCAAAACTGTTTACAACAAAGCGCACCGTGCAGTATATCACAGTGGCAGCGTCTGTTGCGGCACTTACCGTATGTATGCTTTTAACGGACGGAAACCTTTCAGAGGAGTGGGTACTTCCGTGGATTATGCTTGCGGTCTATATTTTCTTCCGGTATTTTACACAGGGAACCTATCGCTTTTACGATATCATTCTCCTTGGAATCTCCTTTGCATTTATCGTATTCGTGCGTGCAAATATGGTTGCCGCATGGATTGCATTTCTGCCGGTGATATTTATTACTATGATTGTAAGAAAACAGTGGAAGGATTTGGGCATCTGCATCGGAAATTTCTTGCTTGGCTGTGCAGTCGTGACGGTTCCGGTTGTGGCATACACGCTTGCGACGGGAAGCTTTGCGGATATGATGAAATGCTACTTTGAGTTCAGCTTTGCCTACAGTGGAAAATCTGCAATGCCGATTCCGCAGGTAATGTGGCTGTTGTTCCAGAGAATGACGGTTTACTCGGTTGTCTTAGTGGCAGCAGGAAAGATTTTTTATAAGAACCGCAGCTATCAGTTAAACCTCTGGCTTTATGCAGTTTCGCTGGTGCTTGCCTCAATGTCCGGACGTGCCCATGCACACTATGCAATCATTTTAATTCCGGCACTTGTTGTGCCAATGGTGCAGTTATTAGACTGTGTGGAGGGTATTTCTTTTAAAAGACCTCTTACGGTGCTGATGCTTTTGGCATGGGGATTTTTTGCAGCAGAGTTTTTCGTGTCAGTTACCATGCGCGGAGAACCACAGCGCTCTGAGGTGGCGGAATATATTATGGAACACACCTCTGAGGACGACAATGTGTTCATGATGGGAAACAGTTGTATTTACTATCTTCAGAGCGGCCGGACGACGACGAACCGTTTCTTCTATCAGACTCCTGCAATCAATATCAGCGATGAGCTTTACGAGGAGTATTTACAGGAGATGGAGAAAAACAAGCCGGATCTGGTGGTATTAGTCGGAGATAAGGAAAAGTATTTAGAAGAAGGCGACAATTATGCCGATTCCATCCTTGCCATGGACAAGTGGTGCGAAGAGGGTGTTTATACCTGTGACGAGCAGGACGGTTTTTATGCATATCGATTAAATGCAGGAGAGTGACACATGAAAAAAATTTCAATTGTAATTCCAACCTATAACGAAAAAGAAAACATCAACATTGCATATGATGCAGTGACAGAACTGTTTCAGACAAAACTTTCTGCCTATGATTATGATATTATTTTTATTGACAACTGTTCAACGGATATCAGCAAGACTTTAATCCGCCAGCTTGCCGCAAAAGACCCGGCGCATGTGAAGGCAATCTTTAATGCCAGAAATTTTGGACAGGCAAGGTCGCATTTCTACGGTCTTACACAGGCAGACGGCGACTGCGCAGTGCTGTTACACGCAGATTTACAGAACCCGCCGGAGGTGGTTGTGGAATTTGTGAAAAAGTGGGAGGAGGGCGCAAAGGTGGTCATCGGAATCAAGGATGACAGCAAGGAAAATCCAATCATGTTTTTCTTGCGCACCTGCTACTACAAAATTTTTGCAATGATTTCGGATGTGGAGCAGATTCAGCACTTTTCGGATTTTGAATTGTTAGACCAGGACTTTTTACAGGTACTGCGGGATCTTGGAGATCCGTCTCCGTATCTGCGCGGCATTATTTCTGAGCTTGGCTTTAAGATGGAGCGGGTACATTATTCCCAGAATAAGAGGGAGCATGGAAAGACAAAGGCAAATTTCCGCACGCTGTATGATTTTGCAATGAACGGAATCACTTCTTATTCCAAGAGCATTTTAAGAATCGCAACCATTGGTGGCTTTGGACTGTCCTTTATCAGCATTGTTATTGCAATTATTACATTTATAAGAAAACTGTTATACTGGAATACCTTTGACGCAGGCATTGCAGCAATCGGAGTAGGGGTTTTTGTGCTCGGTTCAGTACAACTGTTTTTTATTGGTCTTTTGGGAGAATATATCATGGGAATGAACGTGCGGATTTTAAACCGTCCGCTCGTTATTGAAGAAGAGAGAATCAATTTCACGAAAGGAACGGTATGCGACAAGGAAGAAAAATAGGGAGCACGGTGGGAATCCTTTTGTCTGCGCTTGCAGCATGGTTTCTGCTGATGCCGGCGAACCTGTACGGTGTGCTTGGATGCGTTGTGGTAACAGGAGGCGTTCTGGTCTGGAACAAAAGAAGAGAAGCCCATGGAGGTTTCCTTCCATCCGGTTTTCGATGGAGTTTTCTGCCGGCAATTGCCGTTGTGGAAGCGGTTGCGGTTGTAAAATTCTGTGAGCGCTGGTCGCTTTCAGGAAAAGTGGGTGCGATTGCAGCACGGGTGGGACTTCCAATTGAAGGATTTCTTGCAATTATTGAAATTATTGGCGCAATTATTGCAATTCCGGCTGCGGCAGCATTTACCGTTTCTGTCACAGAAAGGGCTGCGGAGGAAGAACGGGATGAGCGCAGGATAGCGGCATTTGATGTGCTCTTTTTTGCGGTGCTGTCTCTTATGATTGCAATGCAGTTTGCATTAGCACCCGGTGCTGACGGATATCCTGGCTCGGATTCGGCCGTGTTTCTTTATATCGGAGAACGGATGAAGCAGGGGGCGGTTCCTTACCGGGATTTGTTTGACCACAAGGGACTTTACCTTTATTTTATTGAATATATCGGGCTGTTGCTCGGCGGTGGAAATTTCTGGGGCGTGTGGGTGTTAGAAGTGTGCAATCTGTTTGCAACGGCGCTGCTGCTTTTGCGCGTGACAAAGCTTTTTACTGCAAAGCGCGGTGTGCAGTATGCATCTGTTTCCCTGGTGCTTGTGACTGTGACCTGTTATATGACCTACGAGGGTGGAAATCTCGTCGAGGAATACGCACTTCCGTGGATAACGCTTGCACTTTTTATTTTCATGAAATATTTTAAGGAAGGTTCCTATCGGTTTTATGAGATTGTGCTTCTTGGAATCAGCTTTGCCGTGACGGCGCTGCTCCGTGTCAACATGATTGCGGTGTGGGCGGCATTTCTTCCGGTCGTACTGATTTTACTGCTCTGCCAGAAGAAGTGGGGCGAGATTGGAAAATGTATTGTCGGATTTATTGCGGGCCTGGTTCTTGGCGTACTGCCGGCTGTAATGTACTGTCTTGCAACCGGAAGCCTTTCGGATCTGTTATGGTGCTATCTGCAGTTTAACTTTGGCTACAGTGACAGCGAGGGAAGCCTGCTTTCTGTGGCACAGACCGCGTGGTTCTTACTCAGACAGACAGCAGTCTGGATTGCGGCACTGCTTGTGTCTGCAAGATTGTTTTACAAAAATAAATGCTATCTGTTTAATTTGTGGTTTATTGCGGTGACATTGCTTTTGGCATCCATGTCGGGGCGCCTTTACTATCATTATGGAATGATTTTACTTCCGGCAATGATTGTTCCGGTGACACTGATGGTAAATCAGTGTGGCGGATGGTTTGAGAAAAAAACCTTCTGCCGTGTTCTGCTTGCGGTGGCGGGCGTATTTTTCCTGGTGCATGCGGCAGATAACGGATTGCGCGGGGGAACGAAGGAGCCGGCGGAGATATCCACATATCTGACGGAGCATACCGCTTCGGATGCGGATGTTTTGGTGATTGGAAATGATTGCAGATATTATCTGGAGAGCGGGCGCGTGGCACAGAACCGGTTCTTTTACCAGACACCGCCGATTAACGTCAGTGATGAGGTCTACGAGGCATTTCTTGCGGAGCTTGAGGAGAAGCAGGCGGATGTGATTGTCCTGATCGGAGAAAAGGACAGCCTTAAGAAAGAGGACAATCATCTTGCAGATGTTTGTGAAAAACTGGACAATTGGTGCGCAGATGGGGTATACTCATGGGATGAACATGGTTCCTATGGAATCTACACCAAAAATACAGGAGAAAAATAAAATGGATTTGATAAAAAACCTGATGAAAAAGTATCATGAGTTTCTGATGTACGCAATCTTCGGTGTGCTGACAACGTTAATTAACCTGGCAAGTTACTATGTTCTTTATGATGTCCTTGGCATCAGCAACATGGGAAGCACGGCAATTGCGTGGCTGCTTGCCGTTATCTTTGCGTTTGTCACGAATAAGAAGTGGGTATTTGGCAGTGACTCGATGGAAGTGAAAGTTGTGCTTCACGAGTTGATATCCTTTTTCCTCTGCCGTGCAGCAACCGGTGTCTTTGATATGGTGGTGATGTATGTGGCAGTCGATGTGATGGCATGGAACGAGATGGTATGGAAATTACTGTCAAATGTAATTGTAATTTTGTTAAATTTCGTGGCAAGCAAGCTGGTGATTTTCAAAAAGAAAAAATAAGAATGGAGGAGAACGGATGGAACAGAAATCAGAAGTGTACCATATCGTAGTAGCTCCCAATGACAAATATATGCGTTATACGCTGGTGTTATTCGAGTCCATATTTGCGACAAATCCCGGAAAACACTTTCATTTCCACGTCTTACATTCAAGGCTTGGAAAAGAGCGCATTGACCAGGTGACAGAATATGTGACGGCGCGGGGCGGTGAGATTACATTTATCTGTGTTGATGAGAGCAAATACCGCGAACTGCCGTCCATGACGGATCGTATTTCCATTGAGACGTATTTTCGTCTGGAGATTCAGGACCTTTTACCAGAGGAGGTCGAGCGGGCACTCTATCTCGATGGCGATATGATTGTCTGCGGGGATCTTGCAGAGCTTTATCATACCGATTTTGAGGGAAACAGTATCGCAGCGTGCGGCTTTTCTGCGCGGTGTGAGCAGGGTGGCGAATTTAACGCAGGCATGATTTTGTTTAACTTAAAACAGATGCGCGGAACCATTACCTTTGAAACCTACCGCAGTCTTGCAGAGCGGATGGAAGAAGGGTACTACATGGATCAGGGGCTTTTGAATGAGTTGTTCGGCAAGGATGCAACAAAGTATGTCTGGAAACAGAGATATAATTTTACCTGTCCGTTCTACCGGAAATTCAAAAAGCAGATTGAAACCGAGGATGCATCGTTTTCACTCGATGACGTTGTGGTCATGCACTATACAGGACCGGGAATCCGTCCCTGGGAGGCAGAATTTACGCCAGAAGAAATCGATGGAATTAAGAAAAAGAATCTGCGGGATATTTTTGCTTCCAATGGGGTTATTTTAGATGACCTGTACTTCCGTTTTCTCGCCAAATGGTGGGAGCATGCGGCAAATACGCCGGTGTATGAGGAATTAAAGCATGATATGTATGAGAGCAAGAGCCGGATTTTATCCGATGCACTGTTTAAAACCATTGACACGAAAGAATATGCCGTGGGATACCGTATCCTTCGTCTGGCGCGTAAGATAAAGCGGTAACGGCAGACTATGGGAGTATAGAACGAATGAAAAATGTCAGTCGTATTTTTTCAAAAGGGATGCTTGGAATCTACACGGTATTACTTGTTACGATAAATGTCGTTGTGCTTTTCTTCCAGTGGAAGACCGAGTATTCCTGCAAAAAGGAATTTGACTTTCCGGATATTGTGTTACTTTGCATGGGACTGCTGTTGCTTGCAGGATTTTTACTGTGGTATCGCAGGAAAAGAGAAGTGTTAGAACAGGTTCTCGCAAAGAGAAAGTGGCTGATTGCTGTTCTCACAGCAGGGCTTTTGGTGCTTCAGATTCTGTTCTGCTACAACCTGTTTTTTATTACCGGCTGGGATGCCTGGAATGTGGTCAAAAATGCGGAGCGGATTTCCAACCTGGATTATCTGGGATTAGATATCCGTTATTTTTCCAGTCATAGCAACAATTTGTTTTTACTGTGTATTTATTCGTATGTGTTTAAGATTGCACATATTTTTGGAAAAATCACCTGGGAAGAGGGCGTTTTTGCAGTTGTTATTTTCCAGTGTATGGTGTCTGCAGCAACCGGATTCTTTCTGTATCAGGTGGTGCTAAAACGGTTCCGGTCTTATGCAGATGCACTGCTTGCATGGGTAATTTATGTGGTATTTGTGGGATTTTCCCCGTGGCTTTTCATTACCTATTCTGACTCAGTGGGATTATTTGTACCGATTCTTTTATTGTGGCTCTATCAGATACAGCAAAACGGGAAACACCGCTGGATTATCTGGTTTTTCATCGGTCTGTCTGCATATGTCGGATACCGGATAAAGCCGCAGACGGCGATTGTTTTCATTGCGATGGCACTTGTGGAAATCTTCTGCAACCAAAGGATTTCCAAGAAGAAACTCTGCTCTTTTGCGGCATGTGCACTTGCAGTGGTGCTTGCTTTTGCGGGAGGAACGGTCTTTTACCAGAAGTTTGTGGTACCGAAGGTGCATATGACGTTAAATGCTGAGGCGGATTTTGGAATTGCCCATTTTCTGATGCTTGGACTGCATGAGGGAAGTAACGGCGTCTACAGTGCGGAGGATTCACAGTTTTCCATGTCCTTTGAGACAAAGGCAGAGCGCGATGCGGCGGATTTGGAAGTGGCAAAGGAGAGACTTAAGGAAATGTGGGGCAGCAGGCTGCTTTCACATCTCGAGAAGAAAACACTTGTGAATTTCGCAGACGGAACTTTTGCATGGAGCGAGGAAGGCGGCTTCTATAAGACGGTTTTAAGGGAACCAGATGAGACGGTCAGCCCATTTTTGCGGAGTATTTATTATGAAGATGAAAAGTATTATACGGCATTTATAAATGTAATGCAGATGATATGGCTGTTACTTTTGTTTGGAATGGCGGCGGCAGGAATGGGGCAGGCAAGACGGCTTGCATCCGATAAGACATTATTAGTGCTGCTTGTGGCAGTGATAGGACTGGTTTTGTTTCAGACAATTTTTGAGGCGAGAGCGCGGTATCTTTACACGTTTGCCCCGTTGTTCATTCTTCTTGCAATGACTGGATTTAGAAATATGGAGAAAAAATTATGTTAAGAGTAATAAGAAAGTTTTCGGAGATTTTAGACAAAGAACAGAAGCACAAGATTGTAATCATTGTGTTTCTGATGTTAATCGGAGCTGTGCTTGAGACGATGAGCGTTTCTCTTGTCGTGCCGCTCGTGACAGCTTTAATGCAGGATGATTTCATGGAGACGAACCAGATTGTGGTGGCGGTTTGTGAAACATTTCACATTGAATCTTCCAAAACCTTTATCATGCTATGTATTGCAGCATTAATTTTTCTGTTTATTGCAAAAGATATTTTCCTGTACTTTGAGTATTATGTGCAGACAAGATTTATCAGCAACAACCGTATGGCAACGCAGAGAAGACTGATGGATGTCTATCTGCACCGCCCGTATGAATTTTTCTTAAATGCAAGTTCCGGTGAAATTATCCGTGTCATCCGAAATGATACGGCGGGAGCATTTACCCTTTTGACAACGGTCATGAGCTTCTTTACAGAGGCAATCGTTGCCGTTGCGTTAATCGGGGCAATTATCGTGGTTGACCCGACGATGGCACTGATGGTGGCAGCCCTTCTTGGGGTTGTCATGGTATTGATTTACAAGGTCATCAAACCAATCTTAAGAAGAGCAGGACTCATTTTACAGAAGAACAACGCTGAGGCAAACAAGTGGATTTTACAGTCAGTTGCCGGAATCAAGGAGATGAAGGTGGCACACAAAGAGGAGTTCTTTGTGCAGGAGTACTCAAAATATGCAAAGAACGCAGTCGAGGCGGAGAAGACCTCCATGGTGCTTGCAAATGCGCCGCGTCTTCTGATTGAGGCGGTGACCATCAGCGGAATGCTTGGATTTATCGGCGTGATGGTTTATAATGGACGCGAAATCAACACACTGCTTCCACAGCTTTCTGCATTTGCAGTGGCGGCAGTCAGACTTCTTCCGAGTGCAAACCGTATGAGTGCTGCATTAAATGCGATTGCCTACCAGGAGCCACAGCTTGACAAGACGATTGAGAATCTGCACACTGCGGAGAATTTTGAACAGGAAGACAAAGAGACGGCGAAGAAGAAAAAAGAAGCAGTTAAAAAAGAAATCACACTGGAAAAGGAATGTGGCTTAAAACAGATTGACTATTCTTATCCGGGCGCAGAAAACAAGGTGTTAGATGCTGCGGATATGGTGATTCCGGTTGGAAAATCCATCGGTATCATCGGAGCTTCCGGTGCAGGAAAGACGACGGCAGTGGATATTCTGCTCGGACTTTTAGAGCCGCAGGCAGGCTATGTGCAGACGGACGGAACCAATATTCAGGAAAATTACGGAGGCTGGTTAAAACATCTTGCGTATATTCCACAGATGATTTATATGTTAGATGATACCATCCGCGCGAACGTGGCATTCGGCTATGGTGTATCGGAAATTGACGATAAAAGAGTGTGGGCGGCGTTAGAGGAAGCACAGCTTGGCGACTTTATCCGTTCTCTTCCGGAAGGACTTGATACTACAATTGGAGAACGCGGTGTGCGTCTTTCTGGCGGACAGCGTCAGAGAATCGGAATTGCAAGAGCGTTATATACCGACCCGGAACTGATTATTTTAGACGAGGCAACCTCTGCACTTGACAATGAGACTGAGGCTGCAATCATGGAGTCTGTCAACCAGCTTCACGGAAAGAAAACGATGATTATTATCGCACACCGGTTGACGACCATCAAAGAATGCGATATCGTGTACCGTGTAGAAAACGGTAAGATTCGCCAGACCGAACATATCGGATAGAAAGGCAGGGAAAGAGGATGGAACAGCCACTTTTAACCGTTATTGTGGCGGTTTATAAGACGGAGGAATTTTTTGAACGCTGTTTAAACAGCCTGTTTGCATCGGAGTACAAAAATCTTGAAATACTTCTGATTGATGACGGCTCACCGGATAACTGCCCGAGACTCTGCGAGGAGTATGCCGCAAAGGACGACAGAATCCGTGTCATCCATAAGGAGAACGGCGGCGGACATTCCGCAAAGAATCTTGGAATCAGCATCGCAAAAGGCGATTACGTGGCAATCTGTGACAATGATGACATGGTGCCGCCGGACGGCTATCGTCTGATGATGGAAAAGGCGGTGGAGACGGATGCGGATGTTGTGCGCGGTGTTGTGCGCAGAACCTATTCCGATTCGGGAGAGATACGGTTATTCCACCGGAGTGCTTCGGATTCCTTTATGACAAAGCTGATTGGATTTCAGGGTGCAATTTACCGCACAAGGATGTTAAGAGAGCATGATATCAAGCTTGGATCATTTCGGCTTGGGGATGATATGTGTTTTATGGCACAGGTTGTGCGCTATGCAAAGAATGTGCAGTATATCGATGCGATTACGTATGAATACATCATCCGCCCGTCTAACTCCAAGGAAGCGTCAGCCATTCAGAATAACAACAAGAATTTTCCACATTATTATGATGATTTTCTCTGGAGAAACTGGGTGTTGCGCTACGTAAAAGAGCATGAGGATATGGACAGGCAGTACGGAAACGAGCTTGGAACCTTCTGCAAGGTCATCGACAAATCCTGGCTGGATTATTCCAGGGAAGAGCGGGAAAAATGTTTTAAAGAGCTAAAGACGATGGCAGAGTTAATCGACTGGAAGAGACAGAGTGTAAATCCAAAAGGTTATTTACAGATTACAGTCGAAAAGCTTGCCAAAATGGATGAGGAGAGCTTCACGCGTTATCTGAAACGGGAGTATCATCTGATTCGTCCGATTAAGAATAAAATCAGAAAATGTCTTGGAAAGTAAGAAAATAACTGGGAAAGGAAACAGTATGAGCAAAAAAGCATTAATTACAGGTGTAACAGGACAGGATGGAAGCTATCTGGCAGAGTTTCTGTTAGAAAAGGGCTATGAAGTTTATGGCATGGTGCGCCGTTCTTCCACCGAGAAACGGGAGAGAATTGACCATCTTAATGGAAATCCGAACTTTCATCTTCAGTATGGAGATTTGTCGGATTCCTTAAGCCTTGTAAAAATTATCGGAAGCGTGCGCCCGGATGAAATCTATAACCTGGCTGCACAGTCCCATGTGCAGGTCAGCTTTGATGTGCCGGAATACACGGCAGATGTTGTTGCAACAGGTGTGCTTCGTGTACTCGAGGCAGTACGTGTCTGCGGACTTGAGAAGACCTGCCGCATTTACCAGGCATCCACCTCAGAGTTATACGGAAAAGTGGAGGAAGTTCCACAGCGCGAGACCACACCGTTCCATCCTTACAGCCCGTATGCAGTGGCAAAACAGTACGGCTTCTGGATTGTGAAGGAATACCGTGAGGCATATGGAATGTTCTGCTGCAGCGGAATTTTATTCAACCATGAGTCCGAGCGCAGAGGAGAAACATTCGTAACCAGAAAAATCTCTCTTGCGGCTGCAAGAATTGCACAGGGCAAGCAGGAAAAGCTGTTCCTCGGCAATCTGTCCTCCCTCCGCGACTGGGGTTATGCAAAAGATTATGTGGAATGTATGTGGCTTATTTTACAGAATGAAAAGCCGGAGGATTTTGTGATTGCGACAGGTGAGCAGCACTCTGTCCGTGAATTCTGCGAATATGCGTTCCGCGAAGCTGGAATTGAACTGGAATTTAAGGGCGAGGGCATGGATGAGGTCGGAATTGACAAGGCAACCGGAAAAGTGCTGATTGAAGTGTCACCGGATTTCTACAGACCGACTGATGTAGTAAACCTTTGGGGAGACCCGACTAAGGCAAAGACAGAACTTGGCTGGAATCCGACGAAGACCACGTTTGAAGAACTGGTCAAAATCATGGTAAGACATGATATGGAGTTAGTTGCAAAGGAGAATTAAGACATTATGATGGAAAAAGATGCGAAGATTTATGTGGCAGGCCATCGTGGAATGGTGGGTTCTGCAATTGTAAGACAACTGGAAAAGGAAGGGTATCACAACCTTGTGACCAGAACACATAAAGAATTAAACCTGTGCAGACAGGACGATGTTGAGGC
This sequence comes from Roseburia sp., assembly GCA_050874345.1. Taxonomy (GTDB): domain Bacteria; phylum Bacillota; class Clostridia; order Lachnospirales; family Lachnospiraceae; genus Roseburia. The sequence goes on from JBNMKM010000013.1 coordinate 42,648, forward strand.
ATTTTTTGCAGAGGAGAAGCCGGATTACGTATTTCTTGCGGCAGCAAAGGTAGGCGGAATCGTGGCAAACAGCGAGGCGTTAGCGGATTTCATGTATGAGAACATGATTCTGGAAATGAACGTGATTCACTCCGCCTGGCAGAACGGCTGCAAGAAGCTCATGTTTTTGGGCTCTTCCTGCATCTATCCACGCATGGCACCACAGCCGATGAAGGAGAGCTGTCTTTTGACCAGCGAGCTTGAGAAGACAAATGAGGCATATGCGCTTGCAAAAATCAGCGGCTTAAAATACTGCGAATTTTTAAACCGTCAGTATGGAACCGATTACATTTCCGTTATGCCAACCAACCTGTACGGACCAAACGATAACTACCATCCGACACACAGCCATGTGCTGCCGGCATTAATCCGCCGCTTCCATGAAGCAAAGATTTCCGGTGCAACGGAAGTGACCTGCTGGGGAACCGGAACACCGCTGCGCGAGTTTTTATATGTAGATGACCTGGCAGATGCCTGCGTTTACCTGATGAATACTTACAGCGGAAATGAGACCGTAAACCTTGGAACCGGAAAAGAGCTTACCATCAAGGAACTCACAGAGCTTGTGGCAAAAGTGGTCGGCTATACCGGAGAGATTAAATGGGATGCCACAAAGCCGGACGGAACGCCGCGCAAGCTTCTTGATGTCAGCAAATTGGAGAGCCTTGGCTGGAAATATAAGACAGAGCTTGAAGATGGAATCCGGCTTGCATATGAGGATTTCTTAAACAATCCGATGCGTGCAGAGCGCTAAAAAAGTAAGATTTTCTGAAAAATATAATTTTCTAAAAATTTTACTTTAAAAATTGACAACTTATAGATATAATAGACACAGAATATATTGATGTGTTTCTTCAAATGTAAGAAACTACACATGACAATATATTGCAAATTAAGAAAAATTTGTAAAATGTAGGGGAAAGTGTTAAACTGGTCCTGCGAGTGTAGTAATAAAAACGGCACCGCTGTGCACACAGTACTTCCCAAACAAGGAGGTAAAATTATGGATCCAAGTAACATTTCAACATGCGAGAGAATGGTAATGAAGGTAATCTGGGACTCTGAAGAGGACCTGGCATTACAGGGAGTCATGAACCGTGTGAACGCAATTTACCACAAAGAATGGAAACCGCAGACCGTTTCCACATTCCTTGCAAGATTAGTAAGAAAAGGCTTTTTGGACGTGTATCGCAAAGGCAGATATTCTTACTACGTTCCGGCGGTAAAGAAGGATGAATTCCGTAACTGTACGCTGGATGAGAACATCGCATACTTTGACCAGGGAGACGCAGGAGCTTTCGCTGTACATCTCTTCGAGCATGTGTCATTGGACGATGATGCAAAACAGAGAATAAGGAAACTGATTGATGGACTTAAGTAGCCAATTGTTTTTTATGGAATTAATCACAACTGCAACTGGAAGTATGGTACTGCTGTTATGGCAGATATTTCAAAAACCGTTTTTGCGGGTCAATCCCAGGATGGTATTTATTACCGTTCATGTGGTATTGCTGATGTGTTTGATTCCGGTTGGCTATCTTCTGATACGGCTGAACATGGTGGACAGTTATATCAGGGAAAACGGGTTTGTTAATCTGAATTTCCAAAGAACACAGGCTTTAAATTATGGTTTCGCTGCGATTCTTGCCATATGGATTCTGCTTGGAATCAACCGGCTGATAAAGTATGGCAGGAAAATCGCAGGAGACATTGGGCTTCGGCGCGGCAATGTGCCGGAAGATAAGGAAGAAGCCCTGGAACTATTTGAGGAATTGAAGGACAGGCTGGGGATTTCGGAGAAGGTCGTTTTGGAAGAAAACGATATGATCCGGACTCCCTGTGCTATGGGAATACTGCATCCATGTGTAATGCTGCCCTACAGTGAGAGCGGTTACAGCCGGAAAGAACTGGAAATGATTCTTTCTCATGAACTGATACATATCAAGTCTCATGATATCTGGTACAAGCTGTTTACGGCGTTTATTGTGGGAATCCAGTGCTTCAATCCTCTTATTTTTGTCCTGTTTAAAAGCATGGGGCTGTTTTGTGAAAATCGCTGTGATGCACGGGTGGATGAGACTATGCAGGAATCTTTTTCACAGAGGGAATACTTCGACTTCATCTTAGCCCTTCAGCTTCAACTGCAGGAAGAAGACGAAGAACGCGAAAAGAAAAACAGGCGCAAAAATAAAAAGAAAGAAAAAGAGAACGATATGAGCTTCCTGACCTCAATGCTGGTACGAAAGAGCAGTTTGGAAAGGAGAGTTGAATTTATGAAAATCTATCATAAAGGAAAAGTATCAAAAGCAGCTACTGCAGCACTTGCAGTATTATTTATCGTATCAAGCGCATTTACTGCGGTCGCAGCAAGTGTTGAAATCTCAGAACTTCACGACCAGTTGTATAAAGCAACAGATCCGATTGTGCAGGCATTTGACGAGGATGGAAATGAGGTGCCGGTACATAAAATCACTGCAGAAGAGAGTGCAGGTACCAATATCGTATATACGGGTGATTTTAAGAATCCACTGACACGTGGTGCGCAGTCATTTAACTGGAGTGTCGATGCAAACACCAGAAGTGTTACCTCAAAATTTAACCTGGCGTCAGGGGTAGAAATATCTGTTTCGGCTACGGTGAGACCATCTGACAGCAAATTCTGGCTGGGCGTTATGTACGACAAGGACGGTACGGGCTGGTATGTCGAGGCAAAGAAAGATGCCTCCTATACGTTTAAAGTCAACAAAAACGGAGCTTACCGTGCGTTTGTAGAAAACCGCAGTGATGTAAAAATCAGTGCAACAGGTTCTTATAATTACGATTAAACTTCTGCTGATACAGATGGGATTTTTTGGATAAATTCGCGGAACTGCCGGAGCGATAAAAGGGGAGAAGACCTTGTCGCTCCGGCTTTTTGCGTTCATTCCATGGTATAAAAAAATCGTTTGTGTGAATACTAGAAATTACCATAAAGGAAAAATTAAGAAAAAAATCGGTTGTCGTTTTGGGCGGGCTATTGTATCATATGAGATATTAAAAGGAAAAATTTACATAAGTGTCAGGTGCCCTTTCAATGACTGGGGGAGAGCCGCGAGGAGACAGAATGTATAGAAAAGAGAAAAGAAGCTGGGCAAAGCATCTGGACTTTACGATTTTAGATATTATATGCTGGCAGATAGCACTGGTAATTTCTTATTGGCTGCGTCTTGGTTTTTCATCACCATACAAGAATGATTTGTATTTAAGGCTTGCAATTGTGCAGATTCTGATGCAGATCTGCATTATGTTTTTTATGGAGCCTTATAAAAATATTCTGCGCAGAAATAAGCTGCAGGAATTAAAGGAAGTCATTACAAACTGTACGGTCGTATTTTTGGGAATTATTTTATGGCTGTACGTGACAAAGCAGTCAGAAGGATATTCCAGACAGGTTCTGCTTGTATTGTGGCCGATGTCTGTCTTTTTTTCCTATGGAGCGCATGTGGTGCACAAGCGGATTCTGCGCCGCAGATTTTTAGGAGACAGAGGCAACTGCGATGTAATGCTGGTTGCAACAACAAGCGACCTGGCGGAACAGTGTATCATGGATTTTGAGGCGAATAAATACCGGGACTACAAAGTTCGTGGATTGATTCTGATGGATGTCGACTGCAGAGGAGATTCTATCCGTGGAGTGCCGGTTGTGGCGTGTGCAGAGGATTTTCTGGAATATGTCCGGGTCAATGTTGTGGATGAAGTGTTTATCAACATGGATTCCATTTCTGCGAGTGAAGCATTGACGGAGCATCTGGTTGAAATGGGGGTTACGGTTCACTACCGCCTGGTACATGAGTCCAAGTTAATGCCGAACAAGGCAGTCGAGAAGTTTGGACGCTATATGGTGCTTACCTGCAGTATGCACATTGCAACGCCAAGACAGCTTTTTATCAAACGCTGTATGGATATCGCCGGAAGTATGGTTGGATTGCTGCTTACCGGAATTGCATTTTTGATTTTTGCACCCCTGATTAAAAAACAATCTCCGGGACCTGTATTTTTTTCACAGGTGCGCATCGGGAAAAACGGAAGACCGTTTAAAATTTATAAGTTTCGTTCTATGAATGTAAATGCGGAACAGCAGAAGAAAGCGCTGATGGCACAAAACGAAATGGAAGGATTTATGTTCAAGATGGAGGATGACCCGCGTGTCTTCCCAATTGGAAGGTTTATGCGCAAGTATTCCATTGATGAGCTTCCACAGTTTTGGAATATTTTAAAAGGGGATATGAGCTTAGTCGGGACAAGACCGCCAACGCAGGACGAATTCCGGCAGTATGAGATGCATCACCGGGCAAGACTTGGAATCAAGCCGGGACTGACCGGAATGTGGCAGGTCAGCGGACGCAGCGATATCAAGGACTTTGAGGAAGTGGTCAGACTCGACACGGAATATATCTCGAACTGGAATTTAAGTATGGATGTGAGAATCCTGTTTAAGACGATTGAAGTGGTATTGAAAGGACGGGGAGCACAGTAGGAATGACAGATATAAGCATTGCGATTGTGGCATACAATGATGAAGAGGATGTATGCCGTGCGGTGGCATCCATAGAGGCTTATACAGCAGAGCATATTACCAAAAAGATTTATATTATCGACAACAGCAGTGAGGAAAACGGGCTTTTTGCACTGGAGCAGAAATATCCGGATGTCTCTTATCTTAAAACAGGGAAAAATCTTGGGTTCGGGGGCGGTCATAACAAGGTGCTGCCGCTTCTTGATTCGAGATTTCATGCAATTGTAAATCCGGACATCCTGCTTTGCATGGATGCGTTTGACGTGCTGATGCGTTTCATGGAGGATGAAAAAATCGGCATGAGCGTTCCCCGGATTGTGGACGAACAGGGAAAACTGCTTTCGGTATACCGCAGGGAGCTGACCGTCTGGGATATGTTTTTGCGAATGTTTTTAAAAGGGGCGTTTCAAAAGCGGCAGGCTTATCATACGATGCAGGATATGGATTATGACAGGCCGTTTGAGGTGCCGTTTGCGCAGGGAAGTTTTTTGGTTGTGCGCACGGAGCTGTTCCGGCAGCTTGGGGGATTTGATGAACGGTTCTTTTTATATATGGAGGATGCGGATTTGTGCCGGCGCGTCAATCAGGTGTCCAAGCTTTGGTATTGCCCGGATGCGACGGTGATTCACAAGTGGGAAAGAGGTTCGCATAAAAATAAAAAGCTGTTTAGGATTCATGTGAAATCGATGATATCGTATTTTTGCAAATGGGGGTGGAAATAGCAGTATGACACGAGTGTCCGTAGCGATGGTTACTTACAACGGGGAGAACTATGTCAGAGAACAGATAGAGACGATTTTAGAAGCCATGGGCGAGCAGGATGAACTGCTGATTTCGGATGACGGATCGAAGGATGGCACGGGAGAGATTCTTAGGGAGTTTGCCGGAAAGGACAAAAGAATCCGTTTGCTGAAGGGTCCGGGCTGCGGTGTGAAGCGCAATGTCGACCATGTGTTAAGAGAGTGCAGCGGAAAATATGTATTTTTAGCGGACCAGGATGATATCTGGAAGCCGGAAAAGATTGAGCGTGTGCTTAAGACGTTTGCGGAAGAAGGCTGCGACCTTGTGGTGCATGATGCAGTGGTGTGCGGGGAAGACGCAAAGACGGTAATCCGGGAGTCCTTTTATTCGCTTAAGGATTCCGGGAATGGTGCCTTAAAAAACATCTGGCGCAACACCTATATGGGCTGCTGTATGGCGTTCCGACGGGAGCTGCTTGAGAAGGTGCTTCCGATTCCGGAAAATATCGAGATGCATGACCAGTGGATTGGCGTGATTGCAGATATGGCAGGGGCAAAGGTCTGCTTTATTCCGGATAAACTGATTTACTACAGACGTCATGGGAAGAATGAGTCCAGCTTAAATCATTATGGAATTGGCAGAATGATTTCCAATCGTATGCGTTTCCTACGTGCGCTGCGGGAAAGAAGAAGAGAATTACAGCGATAGCGTGATTTTCCATAAGTTTTTATACCATATTCGGATGAACTGTGGTATGATGGAAAAGTAATGACTACTTGAGAAAGAGGTAAATTCAAGGTGAAAAAAAGAACATTATTAGTGACGCTTGCGATGGCGGGGGCATTGATGCTTGGAGCCTGTGGTGGAAAAGATGCGGATACATCCGGTAAGGATACGCAGCAGACAGAACAGACCGAGCAGCAGAGTGATTCTGAGGAGGGGAACTCAGAGTCAGAGGCAACAGAGATTGCAGAGGTATTGCCGGAAGGAATGTATCGCAGCGAGCTGACCAACGAGCTGATTGACGAGAGTCTTAAGAATCAGCGTCCGATTGCCGTTATGGTGGACAATGAAAAGACAGCACTGCCGCACTACGGACTGACACAGGCAGATGTTGTATATGAGATGATGAACAGCCTGTTAAACGGACGAATCACAAGATTTATGGCAATCGTAAAAGACTGGGAGAGCTTAGAGCAGTTTGGAAGCATCCGAAGTGCGAGAACCACAAACTTCGTGATTGCGCCGGAGTGGAATGCAGTGGTATGTCATGATGGCGGGCCATTTTATATTAACCCATATCTGGCGAACCCATATGTGGATAATTTCAGCGGAACGTTCTCACGTGTAGACAATGGCAAGGCGAGAGAGTACACAGAGTACATTGTTTCCGGAGATCTGGATAAAAACTTTGAAAATACGGGCTACAGTAAAGAGTATAACGAGTATTATGAGGGACCGCATTATAAGTTCGCAAGTGAGAGCAACCCGATTGATTTTACCGGTGAGGAGAAATCAATTGGAGCAACGCTTGTAGATTTGCCATTCCAGCATAATCAGTCTGAGCTGCGCTATGATGCGGACGACCAGTTGTATTATTACTATGAATATGGTGAGGCACATCTTGACCCGGCAAATGACAATGCACAGCTTTGTTTTAAGAATATCCTGATTCAGAAATGTGATTATTCACAGTATGATGAAAACGGATATATGGTATTTAATGCGATAGCATCTGACCAGCAGGGTTATTACATCACGAATGGAAGAGGAATTCGTGTGACCTGGAGCAAGACAAGAGACACGGAGCCGACCAGATATTACGATGAAAATGGTACAGAGATTACCATCAACACAGGTAAAACCTATGTTGCGTTTGTACCATCGGATGACTGGGAAGATCTGGTAATTAAAGGAGAATAAGAATTTTACTGCCGCAGACATGACTCACGGAATTACTGTGACCCGTGTCTGCGGTACTTTTTCAGGAGGAAGAAATAATGCGGATTGCAATTGCAGGAACCGGTTATGTGGGACTTTCCAATGCCATTCTTTTAGCACAGCATCATGAAGTGTATGCAGTGGATATTCTCGAAGAAAAGGTAGCGCTTATCAATGCGCGCAAGTCACCGCTTGTGGACCGCGAGATTGAGGAATATTTAAGCACAAAAGAGTTACATCTTACAGCTACTACGGATGCGGTGGACGCATATCGGAAAGCAGAGCTTGTTATTATCTCGACACCGACGAATTATGACGAGAACAAAAACTATTTTGACACGTCTTCTGTGGAGCAGGTCATCGAGCAGGTATTAGCCAACAATGATACGGCGCCGATGATTATCAAATCGACCGTGCCGGTAGGATACACAGAGAACATCAATAAAAAATATCAGACGGACCGGATTCTTTTCTCGCCGGAATTTTTACGGGAAGGCAGAGCACTTTATGACAATCTGTATCCGTCAAGAATTATTGTCGGAGCACCGGTCGGAAACGAAGCACGCCGCAAGACTGCGGAGCTGTTTGCCGGACTTTTAAGAGAAGGGGCAATCAAAGAGGAAATCCCGACGCTTATCACAAATCTTACGGAGGCAGAGGCGGTAAAATTATTTGCCAACACATATCTTGCACTGCGCGTCTCGTTTTTTAACGAATTGGATACATTTGCTGCATTAAAAGGACTGGATGCAAAGCAGATTATTGAGGGAATCGGCTTAGACCCGCGAATTGGAACGGACTATAATAATCCTTCCTTCGGGTATGGCGGATATTGTCTTCCGAAGGATACAAAGCAGCTTCTCGCAAATTACAGTGATGTGCCAAATGACATTATGGGAGCGATTGTTGCGGCAAACCGCACGCGCAAAGACTTTATTGCAGAGCAGATTATGGAGAGAGCACCAAAGGTAGTGGGAATCTACCGGCTCGCAATGAAGGCAAATTCAGATAACTACAGACAGAGTTCTATTCTTGGAGTGATGGAACGGTTAGAAAAACGGGGCGTGACCATTTTAGTGTATGACCCGAGCTTAAAAGAAAATGAATTCCGGGGACACCGCGTTGAGAAGGATTTTGCAGCATTTGCAGAGGAAAGCGATGTGATTGTGGCAAACCGTATGGACGAGCTGCTTCGGATACATCCGGAAAAGGTATATACCAGAGACATCTATTTCAGGGACTAGAAAGGCGTGGATGTATTATGATGAAAGTGTTTATTTGTCCGCAGTGCGGATGGATGCGCGTGGTTTCAAGGCGCAAGGATGTAGAGTGTTTTAAGTGCGGGGAGCCGTCGATGACGATGGCAAAGCTTGACTTTGAAGCGTATACGTCCATGTCCGAGGAAGAGCGTCAAAATTATGCGGATGGATGGCTTTATATTCACCAGAAGCCCAAACGGTAGGGAATGTATATGGAATTGTTGAGGAAGGCAAAAAAAGGGCTTTTGTACCTGAAACATTATGGACTGTCCGACTTTGTGGTGCGTTTGGAAGAAAAGCGGGAAGAGGCAAAGATGCCGTATGATAGTTGGTATGAAAATCATAAGGCATCTGAGGACACGTTAAAATCGCAGCGACAGGAGTCGGCATCCTGGGAGAATGTACCCAAAATCAGCATTGTGACACCGCTTTATCACACGCCGGAACGTTTTTTAGAGGAAATGATTGCCTCCGTGCAGGGACAGTCGTATGAAAACTGGGAGCTGTGCCTTGCAGACGGCAGCGGGGAGGCAAATTTAGAGGCGGCGGTGCAGAAAGCGGCAGCAGGGGATAGGCGTATCCGCTATCAGAATCTTGGAGAGAATCTTGGAATTGCCGGAAATACTAATGCTGCACTTCAGATGGCAGAAGGAGACTGGATTGCATTTTTAGACCACGATGATTTGCTTGCGCCGGATGCACTGTTTGAAGCAGCCGCACAAATCAGAGCGGCGGAGAAAGAATGTCCGTATGATTTGCTTTATACGGATGAGGACAAGGTGGATCTGGAGGGAAAGAAACATTTTTCCCCACATTTCAAACCGGACTGGAATCCGGAACTGCTCTGCTCGAATAATTATATTACACATTTCCTTCTGGTGCGCAGGACACTTGCAGATAAGGTTGGTACAGTAAAAACGACATTTGACGGTGCACAGGATCACGATTATATCCTGCGTTGTACGGAAGCTGCCAGCCACATCGGGCATATTCCAAAGATTTTATATCACTGGAGATGTCATGAGGCGTCGACCGCAGATAATCCGCTCAGCAAGCAGTATGCGGTGGATGCGGGAGTGCGTGCAGTCTCGGAGCACTTAAAACGCAGCGGAATCAATGCTTTGGTCGAACCGACAAAAAATATGGGATTTTATAAGGTGACCTATCCCATAACAGGACAGCCGCTTGTGTCTGTCATCTGTACGGGGGAAACAAAAAACCTTACCATTCAGACAGGTTACGCCGGAATAGAGATTCTTAGCGAAGGTGACAGAGAAAAGGCAAAGGGCGAATATCTGCTCTTTTTTGATGATGGGCTTGTGCCGCAGACTTCTGACTGGCTTGAGAGGATGCTTGGTATGTGTGAACAGCCGGGAGTCGGTGCCGTGGGAGCAAAGATTCTGACATCTGACGAAAAAATTTTTCATGCCGGCATGGTGCTTGGCGTAGGAGCACAGAAACTTGCAGACAATGTTTTTTACGGAAGGAAGGAAAATCGCAGCGGCTATATGCACCGTGCTTCCCTGCAGATGGACTACAGCGCTGTAAGCGGCTGTTGCCTGCTGATAAGACGGGAGGTCTATGACGATGTTTCGGGTGTGGCAGAGAACCTGTCACTGCCTGCGCAGATGCTTGATTTATGTCTTAAGGTGGGGGACGCAGGAGGGCGCATTGTTTATGAACCTGGTGCCGTGCTTCGTCTGAAAAATCAGGCGGCATTGAGGCGATGGAATCCCAGAACAGTGTGGAAGCCTTCTGACAGCAGTTATCTGAAAGAAAAGTGGAAGGAATATTTTCAAAAAGCGGATGCCTGCTACAACCCGAATTTTGGAACAGAGAAGGCAGATTATTCTCTTGCAGAGTAAGAGGAACTTTGCAAAAAAATAAAGAAATAATTAAGAATATTCCACTTTCGTTTTAAGAAAAATGAGTTGTGCTTTCTAAAAAAATATTGTATGATAGATACTATGTTAAGTTGTTTTGGGTATGGGGTACTTACAAAAATATGCTTATTAGGAGATAAGAGGAATGAGTAACACAGAACAAAGAAGAACAGCGGGAAAACAGCACACAAACGGAAAAAAGAAGAAAAAGAAAAATAATAAGGTTGTGCTTCTGGTAATCGAGATTCTCGTACTGATTATACTTGCAATCGGATTGTTTGTGTGGCTGAAACTTTCCAAGATTGGAAAAGACAGTTCTTTTTCACACAACAACATTGTAGTCAATGAGGATATCCCGGAAGAATCCGTTGAAATCATGCAGGGATACACAAATATCGCAATTTTCGGACTGGATAACCGTTCCACTGGCAATTTATCAAGCGGAAACAGTGATGTCATCATGATTGCGAGCATCAACAACGATACACAGGAAGTACGTCTTGTTTCTGTATACCGTGATACTTATCTGGACATCGGATATGGCAAGTTCCGCAAATGTAACGCAGCATATGCCGCAGGCGGTCCGGAACAGGCAATTAATATGTTAAACACCAACCTGGATTTGGATATTTCCGATTATGTGACGGTAGATTTTAATGCAGTAGCGGAAGTGGTAGACTTAGTTGGCGGCATTGAGATGGATATCACCGACGATGAAGCTGCTTATATGTATGGTTATATTAATGAAGTAGCAGAAGTCAGCGGCAAGACAGATGAAGCAATTCAGCTTCCGGGTGCCGGACATTATACCTTAAATGGTGTACAGGCAACTGCATATGCACGTGTCCGTTACACAGCAGGTGGGGATTTCAAGCGTACCGAGCGTCAGCGTGAGGTATTGTCCAAGGTTGTAGAAAAGGCACAGGCTTCTGACCTTGCAACCATCAACAAGATTATTGATACGGTATTTTCTGATATCAAGACAAGCTACACCAACACAGACCTGATTGCACTTGCAGCAAAGGTATTCAACTATAAACTTGGAGAAATGTCTGGTTTCCCATTTGAGAAGAACACGATAACACTTGGTTCTAAGGGAGATGTCGTTGCACCATGTACTTTGGAATCCAATGTAGACGAGCTGCATAAGTTCCTGTTTGATGATGATGATTATGAGCCGTCTGCAACCGTTAAGGCTTGCAGCCAGACAATTGAATCCGATACCGGATATCATGTAGGTGACGGCTATTAAAAGAATAAGAAGGAAGAATCCTCCATCGCAAAAGCGGTGGGGGATTTTTTTGACTCTATATCAAAATAAAATGGAAAAACATAGAATTTTGATAATTTCATCACAATTCCTACACAATTCTAAGATAGACTTTAAAGCATAAAAGGAATGGAACAAAGATCCATGAGATGAAAGGGGAAATTCATATGGATAACTATAATGAATATAACAACACAAATCAGGGCGGTATGCCAAACAGCAGTACACCGAATGCAGGCGTACAGAGTGAGAATGTAAATACAAACGCAAATGCAAATCCGTATCAGCAGAATCCGTATTACCAGAGCAATACCGGATATCAGAACACAGCCGGAACCTATCAGAATACGACAGGCAGTGCATATCAGAATAATGCAGGAAATGCATATCAGAACAATGCAGGAAATGCTTACCAGAACAATGCGGGCAATACCTATCAGAGTACCGCACAGAAAGAGCCGAAGAAGAGACATGAGAGAAGAAAAACATCCGGTGGCTTTGGAACGAAGGTTGCAAAATGTGCAGCACTGGCATTGGTATTTGGACTTGTTGCAGGAACAGCATTTGAGGGTGTACGGTTTGCATCCGGCCAGCTTTTCCCACAGACAAGTGAAGGAAGCTCCTCAAGCGGAAGCGTTCTGGCAAAGAACAGCGATGACAGCTTAGAGACCACCGCTGTTTCGAGTACCTATGCAGCAGCCGGAGTTTCCGATGTGGTAGAACAGGTAATGCCTTCTATCGTTGCCATTACAAATATAAGCGAGACAGAATACCGCAACTACTGGGGCGGTGGCACACAGACTTATGAGAGCACAAGTGCCGGTTCCGGAATCATTGTAAGCGAGGATAATGATTATCTTTACATTGCGACAAACAATCACGTAGTAGAGAACGCAACAAGTCTTACCGTTGCATTCAGTGATGGTTCCACCGTCAGCGCTGACATTAAGGGAACGGACCCATCAACCGACCTTGCTGTTATCCGTGTTGCAAAGAGCAGCGTTGAGTCAGACACACTTGGAACCATTAAGGTAGCAACACTTGGAGATTCCGATGCATTGAGCGTTGGTGATGCCTGCATCGCAATCGGTAACGCACTTGGATATGGTCAGTCTGTAACAGGTGGATATATCAGTGCATTAAACCGTCAGGTATCTGTTTCTGATTCCAGCACAGGAACGAACTACACTGCAGATTTGATTCAGACAGATGCAGCAATCAACCCTGGTAACAGTGGTGGTGCCCTGTTAAATGCAAAAGGTGAGGTAATCGGTATCAACTCTGTAAAATATTCCGATACATCCGTAGAAGGAATCGGTTATGCAATCCCGATTAACACTGCAGCACCGATTATCCAGGATTTGATTACCAAAGAAAAAGTAGATGCTTCAGAGAGTGCTTATCTTGGAATTGCAGGTGTCGATGTGACAAGTGATGTGGCAAAGACTTACAATATGCCAACCGGTGTCTATGTAGCGCAGGTAGTCGAAGGTTCAGCAGCAGCACAGGCAGGAATCGTAAGTGGTGATATCATCACAGAATTTGATGGAAAGACCATTACTTCCATGGAAGGACTGTCCGGTACACTCGAGTACTATAAGGCAGGAACAACCGTTGATGTAACCGTTATGAGAAATGCAAATGGTGAATATACCGAGCAGACAATTTCCGTTACACTTGGAAAGAAAAACTAAAGAATGAAAACTCATTGAGAAAATTTTATTAAAAAATTTTTGAAACGCGCAATCCAAAAGCTTCCTGATTATGGTTCCTTTTTCATTGCGCGTTTTTTGCCACAAAATAGTGATAGCGTATCAAAAGCTGGAATGTTATAATGTTTGGGGAAGAGGGCAAAAGCAAGGGCACGATTCACCAGTATTTAATGATGATAGAAAAACTCGCACCACTGGTGCGAGAAATGGGGATGAGTATGGGGAAGAATGAAATACAAAGCTACGAATCACTAATTGCTGAATTAAAGCAGTTGATACATAAAAAGCAATATGATGTTTTGAAGACAATAAATACAGAAACTATAAATTTGTATTGGGAGATTGGGGAAGAAATTTATAGACAGCAACAGGAAAATGGCTGGGGAAAATCCATTGTTCAGGTCCTTTCGAAGGAATTACAGAAAGAGTTTCCAGGGGCAAAAGGATATTCTGCTGCGAATTTGTGGAGAATGCGTAATTTTTATCTGACATACCGCGATGCAGAAAAACTCGCACCACTGGTGCGAGAAATCAGTTGGAGCAATAACATTATCATAATGGAAAAATGTAAGGATGATTTAGAGAGAGAATTCTATATTCAAATGGCAAAGCGCTATGGTTGGACAAAGCGTGTTTTGACAATGCCAGAGGAGCGGAGAGTACAGGCAAAACTGGCAGTAAAAGATGAATATACCTTTGATTTCGCAGAACTGTCACCGGAATATTCTGAGCATGAGCTGGAAATGCAGCTGATAAATAATATCAGAGCATTCTTAATTGAAATGGGAGGAGATTTCACATTTATAGGAAACCAATATCATATAATGGCAGGAAGCAAAGACTTGTATATTGACCTTTTGCTATTTCATAGAAGATTGAGAAGTCTGGTGGCAATTGAGTTGAAAATTGGTGAATTTGAAGCGGAATATGCAGGAAAAATGCAGTTGTATCTGACGGTTCTTGATGAACAGGTAAAGTTGCCAGATGAAAATCCATCCGTTGGCATTATCATATGTAAGAGTAAAGATAAAACATATGTGGAGTATGCGTTAAAACGGACAAATGCACCGATAGGTGTAGCTACATATCAGCTGCGAAATACTTTGCCGGAGAATATGAAGGCACTGTTGCCAGAGCCGGATGAGATAGTGCGACGATTAAAAATTTTTGAAACATAAAAATAAAGTGTGCGCTTGTCGCACACTTTCGCCTGCTTTAGCAGGTTGCGTGATGCGGATAGCGAAGTTATAAATTCATCTCCGCGAGTTGCGCATTTTGACAAACTTGTTTGCTTTTATTTTATAGGAAGTTCCAGAGAAATTTCCTATAAATAAAAAAATCCACTTCACGAATATTCGCAAAGTGGATTTTTCTTATGTATGTACGAACAATTAGAAATCGGTAAGGTTTGCTGCACGTCTCTCTAAGAATGCGGTCATACCTTCTTTTTTGTCGTTGGTGGAGCAGGTAACACCGAAAAGGTTTGCTTCCATCTCAACGGCATTCTTGATGTCCATGTCATAGCCGTTGTTGATTGCTGCCTTGGCAACAGATACAGCGTAGCTTCCCTTAGAGATAATCTTAGCTGCCATTGCTTTTGCGGTAGCCATTAACTCTTCCGGAGCAACAACTTTATTAACAAGACCGATGCGGTATGCTTCTGCAGCGTCGATGGAATCGCAGGTGAAAATCATTTCTTTTGCACGTCCCATACCAACTAAGCGGGCAAGTCTCTGAGTTCCGCCGAATCCAGGAATGATACCAAGACCGGTTTCAGGCTGTCCGAAGGAAGCGTTCTCAGAAGCGATGCGGATATCACATGCCATGGAAATCTCGCAGCCACCGCCAAGTGCAAAGCCGTTTACTGCAGCGATGGTAACCTGACGCATATTCTGTAATTTGAAGAACGGAACAGAAGCTCTCATACCGAAAGCTCTTGCTTCTGCTGCGGTGAAGTTTACCATCTCGGAGATATCTGCACCAGCAACAAAGGATTTGAATTCGTTGCCCTTCTTGTCCGGTCCACCGGTTAAGATGACTACTTTCACATCATCCATTGCCTCGATTTCGGTTAAAGCAACGTTTAACTCGTCTAAGGTCTCGCTGTTTAAAGCGTTTAATGCTGCCGGTCTGGAGATTGTAAGAACGGCAATCTGATCAGCGATGTCAAGTTTTAAGTTGTTGAATTCACTCATGATTCGTAACCCTCCTGAAACATAGTTTGATAAAAAATTAACAATATCATTAGTATTAGAGTACTGCTTTTGGTGGAATTTGTCAATACAAAATTGCGGATTTTAGAAGTGTGATATGGTATAATGTCGACAGACATTATACGCGCCGGAGTGCGCATAAGTTACCAAATACCGTGTGCGAAGCACATGGTATAATGTCGACAGACATTATACGCGCCGGAGTGCGCATAAGTTACCAAATACCGTGTGCGAAGCACATGGTATTTAATACGATAGAAATGGAGCATCCATGTTAAAAGAATTTGAGTTAAAACAGTGTGTGGAGCCGTTATTAAACTGGTTTTTGGAGAATGCGAGGGAACTTCCGTGGAGAAGCGAACCGGCGCCTTACCGGGTATGGGTATCGGAAATCATGCTGCAACAGACACGGGTTGAAGCGGTAAAACCGTATTTTGCACGCTTTATGGAAGAACTGTCGACGGTGGAAGCGTTAGCGGAGTGCCCGGAGGATAAACTTTTAAAATTGTGGGAGGGTCTCGGCTACTACAACCGTGTGCGTAATATGCAAAAGGCAGCCATACAGGTCATGGAAGAGTACGGCGGCGTGATACCCGCAGAGTATGATGAGCTGTTAAAGCTAAAGGGAATCGGCAATTACACTGCAGGTGCAGTGGCATCGATTGCTTATGGAAAGCTTGTTCCTGCGGTGGACGGAAATGTATTCCGGGTGCTGACAAGGCTTACCGCTGACACG
This sequence comes from Roseburia sp., assembly GCA_050874345.1. Taxonomy (GTDB): domain Bacteria; phylum Bacillota; class Clostridia; order Lachnospirales; family Lachnospiraceae; genus Roseburia. The sequence goes on from JBNMKM010000013.1 coordinate 58,997, forward strand.
ACGGATATCGCAAAGCCTTCCTTTCGGACGGAGGTCGAAACCGTGTTAAGGGAGTTACTCTCTGAAGTCACGATTTCATCTGATTTAAAGAAAAAGCTTAAGAATGAAAATTTTCCGGGAAGTTTTAATCAGGCGTTGATGGAGCTTGGAGCAACCGTGTGCGTTCCAAACGGCGCACCGTTCTGCGAAAGCTGCCCGTGGAAGGAAATCTGTCTTGCAAATAGGGAGAATCTGACGGCATCTCTTCCGGTAAAAAGTAAGGCGAAGGCACGCCGGATTGAGAAACATACCATACTCATTCTGCGGGACGGAGAGAAGGTGGCAATCCGAAAGAGAGAGAACAAAGGGCTTTTGGCAGGGCTTTATGAGCTGCCGAATGTGTCTGGTGCGCTTGGGCAGGAAGAAGCATTAGAGGAAGTAAAAAAACTCGGATATACGCCGATTCGTATTCAGAAATTAGAAGATGCAAAGCATATTTTTTCCCATGTGGAATGGCATATGAACGGATATGCGATTCTCATAGAGGAGCCGCCTGAGGAAACGGGAAATCTATTGTTTGTGGAAGCTTCGGATGCGATGGCGCGCTACGCCATTCCGTCCGCATTTGCCGCCTATGCAAAAAATTTAAATATCATGCTTGGAAACGAGCGGTTTGAACAGGACTAAAAAAAGAGGGAGCCGGTGCATCTGCACCGGCTGTTTGTATGAAAAAGATTGTTTTATGGAAAGTGAAAAAATCACTATCTGTTGGGAGGAACCCTGCTTCCTGGAAGCAAGGCAGTCTGACAAGCTGCCAGACAATTCTATGAAAAAGAAAACTTGTTATCAACTTTGATGTACTTAGTATATCCGGAAAATATGAAGAGCGTATGCTAAGTTTATGAGATTTTTGTAAATAAAATATGAACAAAGAACGGAAAGTTAAGAAAGTCTAAAGAAAAAATAAATTGGAATACAGGAAGAAAGCGTGTATAATATACATAATTGATGATTGAAAGCAGGAAAGGAGTACAGAAATGTACGATTGTATTGTAGTTGGAGCAGGTATTGCAGGAGCAGCGGCAGCACGAATCCTTGCAGAGGATGCAGGAAAAAAGGTGCTGGTTCTTGAGCGGCGAAGCCATATCGGTGGAAATTGTTACGATGAAAAGGATGCACATGGAATTTTAATTCATAATTACGGACCACATATTTTTCACACCAGTTTAGAGGATGTATATGCGTTTCTCTCCCGTTTTACGGACTGGTACGCATTTGGACATGAGGTTGTGGCAAAGGTCGGTGACAAACTGATTCCGGTGCCGTTCAACCTGAACACGCTTCATATGGTATATGATAAGGAAAAGGCAGACCGCCTCGAACAGAAGTTGATTGCTGCTTACGGAGAGGGCAGCAGAGTCCCGATTATGAAGCTGCGCGAGAATGAAGATCCGGATATCCGCGAGATTGCACAGTATGTATACGAGAATGTATTTTTGAAATATACAATGAAACAGTGGGGACAGAAACCGGAGGAAATCAGCCCGGAGGTAACGGGACGTGTGCCGGTACTGGTATCTTACGATAATCGTTATTTTCAGGACAAATATCAGGGCGTGCCAAAGGATGGATTTACGCCGATGTTTGAGCGGATGCTTGATCATGAGAACATTGAAGTCCGTACCAACACAGACTGCACGAAGGTTTTAAGCTTTGAAGGGGATAAAATTTTCTTTGAAGGGGAAGTATTTAAGGGAGACGTCATTTATACAGGCGCGTTGGACGAACTGTTTGACTGCCGTTTCGGACGACTGCCGTACCGCTCTTTGGATTTCCATTTTGAGCATCTGGACGAGGATTCCTTCCAGGGACACAGCGTGGTAAACTACACGGTCAGCGAGGATTACACCCGTATTACAGAGTTTAAGTATCTGACCGGGCAAAAAGATACCGATGGAACCACAATTGTAAAAGAATATCCGTTTGCATATACTGGAGCGAAAGGCGAGATTCCGTATTATGCGATTTTAAACGAAGAGAACCAGGCACTTTATGAGAAATACAGGGCACTGACTGCTGGAATGAAGAATTTCCATCTGCTTGGCAGACTTGCAGAGTACAAATATTACAATATTGATGCCATGACCAAAAAGGCGATGGAGTTAGCGGCACAGCTTTCATAAGAAACATACAACAAAAGAAAGGTTTGGAAATAGACACATGAAATTACTGACATTTGCAATTCCATGTTACAATTCACAGGACTATATGGAGAACTGCATCAAATCCCTGCTTCCGGGCGGCGATGATGTTGAGATTTTGATTGTAGACGATGGCTCTAAGGACAGTACACCGGAAATCGCAGATGCGTATGCAAAAAAATATCCGGGAATTGTGCGCGCCATCCATCAGGAGAACGGCGGACACGGAGAGGCGGTCAACGCTGGAATCCGGAATGCGACAGGACTGTTTTTTAAAGTGGTAGACAGCGACGACTGGGTAGACTCCGAGGCGTATGCGAAGATACTTGATAAGTTAAGAGATTTGGCAGGCGGCGCGAAAACGCTCGATATGTTTGTCGCAAACTACGTTTATGAGAAGGAAAGCGCAAAGCATAAGAAGGTGATGCACTATTCCTTTTTGCCGAAAGACCGGATGTTTACCTGGAGCGAGGTGGGACATATCCACAAGGGACAGTATATTCTGATGCACTCGGTCATTTACCGCACACAGCTTTTAAGAGATTGTGGATTAGAGCTGCCGAAGCACACATTTTATGTGGATAATATCTATGTATACACGCCGCTTCCTTCCGTCAAAAATATGTACTATATGGATGTAGATTTTTATCGTTACTTTATCGGAAGAGAAGACCAGTCGGTCAATGAGAAGGTGATGATTGGACGGATTGACCAGCAGATTCGCGTCAATAAGATTATGGTGGACGAGTTTGATTTGTGGAAGATTCAAAACCGCAAGCTGCGCCGCTATATGTTCAATTACCTTGAGATTATTACGGTTATCTCGACGATTATGCTGATTCGCTCCGGTACAGAGGAGAATCTTGAGAAAAAGAGGGAACTCTGGAGCTATATCAAGGATAAGGATTTGCGTTTATTCCATCACCTGAGAAATGGAATCATGGGAAGCACCATGAATCTGCCGGGACGCGGTGGAAGAAAGATTTCTGTGGCTGCCTATAAGCTGTCCCAGAAAATTGTCGGATTTAATTAAAAATTGAGAAGTACATTCGAGCAAAACGATAAAGAGCTGTCCGATAGGGGACAGCTCTTCTTTGTTACGTTAAAAAACCAGATACCTATCTGGTTAGGTACTCATCTGGTCAGACGCTCATCTGGTTTAAGATGGCGGCTTTCATATCATAAAGCTTCTGGGACAGGTCAACGTAGATTTCCTGCGGATTTACGAAACGCTTGGTCTCATCCCAGATGGTTTCCTTCTCGCGGTCGCAGATGTCGCGGATTTCCAAGACACTTGGAGAGTGATAAATCGTCTTGCCTTCTTTGATAACCGGAACGAGCATTTCGCGCATGGTGTAGCTGCCGCCCGGAAGTCTGGTCTTTTTCCATGGGGCATTCGGGTCAAAGAGACGCATCTCTTCTGAAGTATCAAAGGTTTCATCTGCGAGACAGATAAGGTCTGCTTTGATTTTGCCGGATTCACGGTCATAAATACGGTAAAAGGTTTTGTTGCCCGGATTGGTGACCTTTTCGGCATTCTCGGAAAGTTTGATTTTAGGAGCAAAGGTTCCGTCAGCATTTTTGATGGCAGCAAGCTTGTATACACCGCCGAAAGCCGGATTGTCCTTGGAGGTGATAAGATTTGTTCCGACACCCCAGGAGGTGATGGTCGCACCCTGTAATTTCAGACTTTCAATCAGATATTCGTCGAGGTCGTTGGAGGCGGAAATGACGGCGTCCGGGAAACCGGCATCGTCTAACATCTTTCTTGCCTGTTTGGATAGGTAAGCAAGGTCACCACTGTCCATACGAATACCATAGTAGGTGAGCGGAATTCCCGCTTCGCGCATTTCGGTGAAGACGCGGATGGCATTTGGCACACCGGATTTCAATGTGTCATAAGTATCTGCAAGCAGGATGCAGGCATTTGGATAGAGGTCTGCATATGCTTTAAAAGCGGTATACTCATCCGGGAAGCTCATAATCCAGCTGTGTGCATGAGTTCCTAAAACCGGAACGTCAAACATCTGTCCGGCAAGCACATTGGAAGTGCCCTTGCAGCCACCGATGATGGCAGCTCTTGCACCATAAGTGCCGGAATCAGGTCCCTGTGCGCGCCGTAAGCCAAATTCCATAACACCGTCGCCCTTGGCTGCGTAGCAGACTCTTGCCGCTTTTGTGGCAATTAAAGACTGGTGATTTACAATATTTAAAATTGCGGTTTCGATTAACTGCGCTTCCATAATCGGAGCAACGACTTTTACAAGCGGCTCTCTCGGGAAGATAAGGCTTCCTTCCGGAACTGCATAAATGTCGCCTGAGAATTTGAAATTGCTTAAGTATTCTAAGAAATCCTCGTCAAAAATATGAAGGCTTCTCAGATAACGGATGTCATCGTCATCGAAGTGAAGATTTTCGATATAGTCAATCACCTGCTCTAAGCCTGCGCAGATGGAATATCCGCCACCACAGGGATTATTGCGGTAAAAGGCATCGAAGACGACAACGTCACGGTTCCCCTTTTTGAAGTAGCCCTGCATCATGGTCAGTTCGTACAGATCTGTTAATAAGGTCAGATTTAATGTGCTCATGTGCCATTCCTTCCTTTGTGTTAAGATTATGACGATTATACCACTTTCAGAGTTTTTTGCAAAGGCATTGTGTGACAACTGAAAAAGAGATATAGTAATAGTATGACTGAAAATGAGGTGGATTATGAGACGGGAAAGGGCAATGGAATTATTTCTGGAAGGATACAACTGTTCACAGTCAGTATTCCTTACGTTTGTAGATTATTATGATATGGACTGGGAGACAGCGGCAAGACTTTCCTCTTCTTTTGGCGGAGGAATGGGACGGCTGCGTGAGGTTTGCGGCACGGTCAGCGGGATGTTTTTGGCAGTGGGGCTGATTTACGGATATGACAATCCCAAAGATCCGAAGGCAAAGGCAGAGCATTACGCGAGAATTCAGGAGCTTGCAAAAACATTTGAAGAAAAGCATGGAAGCATTGTCTGCCGCGAGCTTTTAGGACTTTCGGTAAAGAGAGAGGACCCGACGCCGCAGGAGAGAACGCCGGAATACTATAAAAAGCGTCCGTGCAAGGAATTAGCGGGGGATGCGGCAGAAATTTTAGAGGAGTATCTAAAGACACACCCTATAGAGCGCACGAAGACGCAGCAGAAGGAGGAAGCACATGGAGAATCAGATGTTACAGGAGAATGAGACAGTGCAGCAGAAGGAAGAATGGCAGGAAAATGAGATGCCACAGGAGAACGGGATGCCACAGTGGAATGAGACGCCACAGGAGAATCAGACAGTGCAGGAGAAACCGGATAAGATAACAGCCGGTACCGTGTCACTGGTACTTGGAATTTTGTCACTCTGCCTGTTCTGTACCTGGATTAATTATATTCTTGGAATTATTTCCGTCGTGTTTGGAATTATCCAGCTTGTAAAATACCGTAAGAAGGGGATGGCAATTGCGGGAATCATCCTGTCGGCGGGATCATTTGTGCTGACCATTATTTTGTATGTGGCAATGATTGTTTCGAATGTGGGTACGCCGTCTTACACACCGTCCTATGACGATTATGAGTATCATAATTATTATGATGACTCTGACTTAAACGATTTTTATCATGACTTTTATGATGATTATTTTTACGATGATAACCAGGGAGAGACGACTTATGCGGAGCCGTCTGGCAATCAGTTTTTACTTTATTAGGAAGCACACTTTTGTTATAAAAAATCTGGTTGACAAGAAAAGTTGTCAATGATATGATGTTTTGTGACAAGAAAAGTTGTCATATAACACAGAAAAGAAAGAGGAGAAGTTATGAAGGAAAAAGTATTGAAGCTGCCGAAGGCTGTCATCGTACTGCTTGGTATCATTCTGATGGCAGGATTCCTTGGCGTGATGAACTTAAGCAGCCTTTTGTTTGTGCGGGTATTGCCAAATGAAGGTTATCTGCTTCAGATGGCATCCGAGCTTGCCGGTACGGTTTACATTGTGATTGTTCTGGCAGTGCTTGGATATCTGGGAGTGTTTAAGGAGAAGGGAGACGGATTCCTGCGGGGATTTTATACAGCAGGATTTATGATTGGCTACTGCGGTTACGTGTTTGTTGCCCAGATTTATGTGAAATCAATGGGCGGCGAGGGAGAGTTACAGTCCTTCGGCTGGATTTTCGTATTTGCACTTACGATGTTTCTGGTAGGACTCAACGAGGAACTTGTAATGCGTGGTGCAGTGCTGCATCTGTTTTTGGATAAATTCCAGAAAACAAAGGCGGGGGTTGTGTTATCCATCGTGTTAAGCAGTGTGATTTTCGGTGCAGCGCACTTATTTAATATCGTATCCGGTGTATCTGTGATGAGTGCTGTGTCACAGGCAGCCCAGGCAACGCTTCTTGGTATCTTATTTGCGGCAATCTATCTCCGGTGTGGCAATCTCTGGATTACGATTATTGCCCATGCAGTGATGGACTTTGCAGCGCTGATACCGAGCGGACTTTTTGGAATGGGAGATTTGATCGATGGAATCAATCAGATTTCCTGGCTTAATTTTGTAGTGACATTGCCGCTGTTTTTGATTCCGTCCGTGATTCTGCTTCGTCCGTCAAAACTCGAAGAGATTGTAAGACGTCAGGCGGGAGAAGAAATTAAGATGTCAGAAAAAGACGTACACCAGGCATCCGTGATGTCACTTGTGCTTGGAATCTCAGGACTTTTAATTGGATGCAGTGGATACGGTATCGGAATCGCACTCGCAGGATTGTTTGCCGGAATCGTTTCCTTAAAAGAACAGAAAGAAAAAAATGGAATGGCGGTTGCCGGACTGATTCTTTCCATTATGGGTGTTATCATTTCATTGCCTATGATTGGTGTCATGTATTATCTGATGCCACAGACAGGGGCACTTCAGGGACTGTAAGGAAATTGTGCGTATTATAAGACAGGAGTTTAAAAGATGGAAGAACTGTTAAAGGTTGAGGGATTATGTAAGACATTTAAACTATCGAAGAAGCAGCAGAAGATAGAAAAGACCCATGCCAAAGAGAAAAAGGCGGTGGATCATCTGTCCTTTGAGGCATACAGAGGGGAAGTGTTCGGACTGTTAGGCCCAAACGGTGCCGGCAAGACAACGACACTTCGGATGCTTGCAACACTGATTAAGCCGGACGAAGGGGATGCACTGATTGACGGTAGCAGCGTGGTAAAACAGCCAAATGAGGTGCGTGGCAAGATTGGATTTTTGACAAGTGAACTGAAATTAGAGGATTTCTTTACCCCAAATTATCTGTTTGACTTCTTTTCCAATCTGCACGGTGTGGAGCCGGAAGTGCGGGAGAGACGGAAGAAGGAATTATTTGAGCGGTTTGGCGTTGACCAGTTTGCAGAGGTAAAGGTTGCGAACCTCTCTACTGGTATGAAACAGAAAGTATCGCTGATTATTTCCCTGGTACATGACCCGGAGATTATCATTTTCGATGAACCGACCAACGGTCTGGATGTTATAACTGCAAAAGTAGTAACTGATTTTTTGTTAGAACTCAAAGCAGAGGGAAAGACCGTCATTGTCTCTACGCATATTTTCAGTCTGATTGAGAAAATCTGTGACAGAGTCGGCATTATCATCAACGGACAGATGGTCTGCTGTGATACGTTAGAGAATGTGACAGCGGAGAAATCCTTAGAGGATAAGTTCTTTGAAATTTATACAGAAATGGTGGGGGACGAAGTATGAGCAAGAATATGATTACGATTATCAAAAAAGAATTTGCCCGCTTTTTCGGTGACAGACGGATGGTACTTACCACCATTTTCTTGCCGGGAATTATGATTTATGTTCTCTACAGCTTCATGGGAAACATGATGATGAAGCAGTTTACGACATCGGAGGATTATGTCTACCAGATAGAGGCAGTGTCACTGCCGGCGTCGATGGAGTTTTTGAAAGCGCAGGAGATGTTTGAGGTAAAAGAAGTTGATGCGGCAGAGGAAGCTGATGCAAAGGGACTTGTAGAAACACAGGAAGCAGACCTTCTGCTGGTATTTCCGGAGGAATTTGATCAGAAGGTTGCGGCGTATGACTGTACGGCGACAACGGATGCGGCACCGGATATTCAGATTTACTATAACTCTGTCTCGACAGAGTCCTCTACGGCATATCAGATGGTCTGCGCCATGTTAGATGAGTATGAGACAGCGCTTTCCAACAAGTTTGATATCAATGCGGAAGAAGAAATCCGCTATGATATGGCGACTGAGAAGGATACCTCGGCACAGTTCTTTTCCATGATGCTTCCGATGCTCATGATGATGTTTTTATTCAGCGGCTGTATGGCGATTGCGCCGGAATCCATCGCAGGAGAGAAGGAACGTGGAACGATTGCCACACTTTTAGTGACGCCGATGAAGCGCAGCGAGCTTGCAATCGGAAAAATTATCAGCTTAAGCGTGATAGGACTGTTAAGTGGTTTTTCCAGCTTTGTGGGAACGATGTTGTCCCTGCCGAATCTGATGGGAGCGGCTGCTGATGAAATGAGTGCAAGTGTTTACGGAATCGGGGATTATGTCTTTTTACTGTTAATGATTTTAAGTACTGTGCTCGTGATTATCGGTGCCATTTCCGTGATTTCGGGATTTGCCAAGAGCGTCAAGGAAGCCGGAACGGCTGTTTCACCGCTTATGATTTTAGTCATGGTGCTTTCTGTTACGACCATGATGGGAGGCGGTGCACCGGAAGAACCGTACCTGTATCTGATTCCGTTATATAACAGCGTGCAGTGCATGAATGGAATTTTCTCCTTTACGATGCTGCCGGTGAATTTTATTATTACAATTGTAAGCAACCTTGTTTATACCGGAATTTTAGTATTTATTTTAACAAAGATGTTTGACAGCGAAAAAATTATGTATAACGCATAAAAAAGAAGTGGGATAAAATGCCGCGCGTGGGAAAAGTTCTCGTTTTCCATTGCGCGGCATATATTTTTAGTGACGGATGCAAAAAGGTGAAGTCACAGGATATGATACCGATTGTGGGATTTGCGCATAGAAAAAAACAGAACAAAAATAAGCCATGGATGCTTGCGGCGATGATGGTGCTGCTTTTTATCTGCGGTTATTTACAGGGAATGCTAAAGGGAGAAAAAGCGGCAGAGGAGACTGCCATCGAGACAGCGGGGATGGATGTTTCAGAGATGAAAAAGAAAGTGGCAATTACGTTTGACGATGGACCAAACCCGGATTATACCGAAGAACTGCTTGAGGGGTTAAAGGAGCGGAATGTGACGGCATCTTTTTTTCTTTTGGGAAAGGAAGCGGAAAAATTTCCGGAAATTGTAAAAAAGATTCATGAGGGCGGACATTTGATTGGAACTCATTCCTATGAGCACGTAAACCTCTGCAATCTGACCGATGAGGCGGCAGTGGAGCAGGTCGATAAGACGAACCAGGTGATTTTGGAACTGACGGGGGAGTATCCACAGTATATCAGACCGCCGTTTGGCTGCTGGAAGGAAAATCTTGACTACAAGACAACGATGATGGAGGTGCTCTGGGATGTAGACCCGCGGGACTGGGCAACGGATAATTCTTCTGTCATTGCAGCACGCGTCCTTGATAAAGTGCAGGAAAATGACATTATTCTCCTTCACGACGCATCGGAATCCTCCGTGAAAGCGGCGTTTCAAATCATTGATACCTTACAGGAGCAGGGTTATGTGTTTGTGACAGTGGAAGAACTTATGATGGAGTAGAATCCGCTTGAGATATGCTCTGTTTTTGTGTAAAATAGCAGATAGGATAAAATGTGCAAAAGGCACAGGAGGAACAGAAAATGAGTGATGCAATGAAGGTAATTTATATCTGTTTTCCGGGGGGAAAACACAAGGTTTTAACGATGAGCTATGATGACGGAAAACTGGCAGACAGACGGCTCGTCTCCATATTTAACCGCTATGGAATCAAGGGAACTTTTCACTTAAATTCCGGGATGCACGGACCGGAGCGGATTCCATCTGAGGAGTGGAAGGCTCTTTACGAGGGGCACGAGATGTCCTGCCATACCGTAACCCACCCGACGATTGCAAGAAGCCCGGTTGAACAGGTGGCAGTACAGGTGCTTGAGGACCGCAGATATATCGAGCGTATCGCAGGATATCCGGTGCGGGGACTTTCTTATCCAAACGGTTCTTATAATAAGGAAATCATCGAGCTTCTGCCAAAGCTTGGTATCGAGTACAGCCGCATTGTTGGAAATACGGATGATTTTTCCATGCCGGAAAATTACCTTGCATGGGAAGCAACCTGCCATCACAACCATAACCTGATTGAGAACGGAAAGCGTTTCTTAGAACTCAAAAAGACCCAGTATATGTATATGATGTATGTGTGGGGACACAGCTACGAATTTGACCGCGACAATAACTGGGAGCTGATGGAAGAATTCTGTGAGATGATGAGCGGACAGGAGGATATCTGGTACGCAACGAATATCCAGATTGTGGACTATATGAAGGCGGCAAAAAATCTGAGATTTACACTGGACGGAGACCTTGTATACAATCCGAATGCGATGGATATCTGGATTCGTGTTGACGGAGAAATCAAAGTGATTCCGGGGGGACAGACCGTGCGCCTGTAGTTTGAGACAAAAAAGCTTTCATAAAATGATTTATCAAAAAGTCATTTTGTGGGAGCTTTTTTTGCTGTAACGTTCGCAATAACTGGGGAGTGTGTGACAAAAACTAGGTAGATACTGCGGGGGAGATAGATTAAGATAAAGCCATAGGAGATAGCAGAGTATTGATGAGCGGGGATGTTCTTGATACGGAAAGGTATGGTTGAAAAATGGCAGAAATTATGGGGTATACACGTACTGTGTGTGAAAATGAGTGCTATGAAGCAAAACTGGCATACAGTATGCATCTGGCAATCAAAACGGAGAAGGAAAGTTTTACACCGTTCAATCATAATTCAGGGGTATTGTTTGCAAAAGCAACGGAAAATCCGGACGGTTCCCTGAATGCAAAGAGTTTAAAGAGCCCATGGCTGTTTAAGCAAAAGGATGGCGGATTTGGAGTGATGGCTGTCCGGGTGGAAGCAGAAGGACAGAATGATGAGGAGAGCAGAGGAAGCGTTCTGGTATGGGAATCAGAAAACCTGATTTCCTATCGGGAGCTTGGACTTTTAAAACTGGGAGAAGCCTTTATTGACACAGTTTCCTGTTATTATGAAGAGAAAATTGGAGCGTACGTTATCTGCTGGAGAGAGGAAGAAGGAATCCTTCATTATGGAAAAGTCCCAAATCTTACTGCGGAATGTGTGGAACCATTGGCAGAAAAAGAACTGGCGGTGGCACAGCAGAAGGAAGAAAAATTGCAGGGAGAGGTGCAGAGGATGCCGGGAGAAGAATGGCATCTGCCGGAAGGATGTGTCAGTGGAAATATTCTTGAAATCACAGAAGAGCAGGCGGATTATCTGAGAAAAAAATTGTGGACGCCGGTGAATACGGGGGTTTCCTTTCCGAAACAGGTGACAGCTTCTTCCTGGGAGGAACTAGAGAAGCAGGATGCTGTTTTGTATTACAGTGATGGAACAACGGTCAGACGGAAGGTGGACTGGGAAAAGGCGGACATTGATTTTAAAAAGCGGGGAAGGCAGACTGTTAAAGGAGCGATAAGACAGGAACATTTTGCATTTCCGGCTGCAATTAACCGCGCAGACCCCTGTGTGGCAAGATGGAATGGAAAGTATTATTTTATTGCAACAAACGATGCAGATGGAAACCACACACTGTATATCAGGGAGGCGGATACGCTGGAAGGACTTGTCTGTGCACCGGAGCATCTGATTCTGGACTCGGATACCTATCCGGAAATCGGCGGACTTTTGTGGGCACCTGAATTTCATGAGATAAATGGAAAACTCTATATTTTTCATGCGGCGACGACGGGGGAATTTTATTGGGAAGAAAGCCACCTGATGGAGTTAAGGGAAGGTGGCAATCCGGTTTGCAGGGAAGACTGGTCAAGACCAAAACGAATCAAGTGCGCAGATGGCAGTGATATTTGTGAAGCGGGAAAAGAAATTACACTGGATATGACCTGCTTTTTCTGGGAGGGAGATTACTATGTCATCTGGTCGCAGAGACAGTTTCTGCCAAAGGACCTCGGAGCATGGCTTTATATCGCAAAACTGAATCCGGATAAGCCGGAGCAGTTATTGACGAAACCGGTGATTTTGTCAAAACCGGAGTATGGGTGGGCAAATAACCATACATTTGTAGACGAAGGACCGTTCGCATTACAGACGAAAGAAAAACTTTACGTTACCTTTTCGAGTGCGGCAGTTGATGTTACCTATGTGGTTGGATGCCTTGAAATAGAAAAAGGAAAGAATTTGCTGGATGCATCAAACTGGCGGAAATATAACTATCCGATTCTGACTGCACGCAGTGTACCGGGAGAGTATGGAACCGGACACAACGCATATGTGATGGATGAAAATGGACTTACCTGGAACACGTATCATGCGAGACCGGGAAAAGAGGGACCGCGCAGCAGCGGAATCAGACGGGTACATTTTGATGTGGATGGGGCACCGATGTTAGATGTGACGGAAGAAAGGGATGTGCTGGAAGAATTTAAAAGAGTGGAGACGGTGCTTGAAACAGCAGTGCAGGAAGAATGAAGTGAGAGCAGGCACAAGGTTTGCCTGTTGTGGGAAAGGCAAGATTATTTATATGAGAAATCGTTTATGGAAAATAAAATTTGCAGCATTGTGCATGGTATGGGGTATGATGACACTGGCAGGATGTAACGGAGAGGAGCGTGAGGAAGTGGATTTGATGTCTGAAATGACAGAAATAAGCGAGATTGCAGAAGCGGATGCAGGAGCAGATACGGAAGGAACAGAACGAATGGAAGTTCCACTGAAAGATGCAATTGGAGCGGTAATGGGGGAAGATTTTATTACGGGAACCAGCATCACGGGATTTGACATTAAAGACGAACGTGAGATGGAACTTGTGACAAGACATTTTAACGCCGTCACGCTTGGAAATGAACTGAAACCGGATGCAATTTTTGGTTACAGCAGGGTGTGTCCGGGACAGGAGACCGTGACATTAAACGGAGAAGAACTGGCTGTTCCCAAAACGGATTTCAGTCTTGCAGAACAGATTCTTGATGTGATTTTAGAGTGGAACGAGGAACATCCGGATAATTTTATTCGGGTCAGAGGGCATGTGCTGGTGTGGCATTCCCAGACACCGGAGTGGTTTTTCCATGAGAATTATGATGAAACCCGGGACTATGTAGATAAAGATACGATGACAAGGCGTGAGGAATGGTACATAAAGACCGTTTTGGAACATTTTACCGGAGAAGACAGCAAATACAGAGAACTTTTTTATGGCTGGGATGTAGTGAATGAAGCGGTCAGTGACAATACGGGTACTTACCGCAGTGATGTAGAAAATTCAAGCTGGTGGGCAGTTTACGGGAGTCCGGAATATATCTGTAACGCATTTGTGTTTGCAAACCGGTATGCACCTTCAAACGTAGAACTGTATTACAATGATTATAACGAGTGGTACAATGTGAAAATAAACGGAATCATACAGCTTCTTGAGGATGTAAAGAATACACAAGGGGCAAGGATTGACGGAATGGGAATGCAGGGGCATTACCAGACGGAGAAAAGTCCGAGTGCAGATGAATTTGAGCGGGCAGCGAGAACGTTTGCAAGAATTGTCGGAAAAGTACAGGTGACAGAACTGGATATGGCAGCGAGTGCTTCCTATGACGGAACAGATGCCACAAGAGACGAGGAGTTTGACAGGCAGGCAAAACGGTATCAGAAGCTTTATCAGACAATGCAGAAATTAAAAGCGGATGGCGTTAATATTTCCGGTATGACCGTCTGGGGAGTGGTAGATAAATATTCGTGGCTTCAGACGGCAAACAGTGTGGGAGGAGCATCGGATGGAACCAGAAAACAGTGTCCGCTGCTGTTTGATGACAATTATGAGGCAAAACCTTCGTACTGGGTTTTTGTGGAGGAGTAAATCATGAAAATGACGGCAAAATTTCATCTTCCGGGGCTTCGTTATAATTATCCGTTAAATATGATGCTTCTCAGCCTCAAAGAAAAATATCCTCATTATTTCCGGGATAATATTGAGATTGCATCTTTCTTTGGGGAATTTCCAACTTCGTTGTGGAATGGTGGAAGATTCAGTAACGGGGATCAGTGTGACAGACGCTTTGTGGAAGAAGTAGTAAAGAGCATAAATACCAGAGGAATTCCGGTGCGTTACACTTATACAAATCCGCTGCTCACAGAGGAAGACCTTGCGGATGCCTATTGCAATTTCTGTATGAAGACGGCGGACAACGGAAAGAATGAGGTGCTGGTTGTATCCCCGATATTAGAGGCGTATATCAGGAAGAATTACCCGGGATTTACGATAAACAGTTCTACCTGTAAGGAAATCCGTGGTATTGAAGGTGTCAACGAGGAATTAAAAAAGGATTATGGACTGGTGGTACTTGATTATAATCTGAATAACCAGTTCGGGGAATTGCAAAAGATTACGGATAAATCCCGCTGCGAACTTTTGGTTAATGCATGCTGTATTCCGGAATGCCCAAGAAGAGGAGAGCATTACCGCACAATTGCGAAGCAGCAGCGCATAACATTAAAGAACCGCAGGCATCCGGCAGATAAACAGATACCAGTGCCCGGCTGGCACTGTGAATACGGAAACTGTAACAGCATCTATGATATTCAGGAATACAAGACTTTTATTTCGGCAGAGGACATATGGGAGAAATATCTGCCAATGGGATTTTGTAATTTTAAAATTGAAGGACGCACAGCAGATTATTTTAATCTGATTGATACCTATTGTTACTATCTGATGGAGCCAAAATATAGAGATGAAGCAAGACTGCTCCTTCTGATGAATCTGGAACGGAGCCGGGTTATCCGGGTGAGTAAACCGAAACCTGGAAACTGGCAGTAAATAGAAATAACATAAGAGAGAATAAGGCAGGGAAAGAGATGGAATTAAATCAGAATCAGGAAAAATTAAAAGAGTATCGTAAACGTGCCAAAGAGCTGGTTGCGCAGATGACGCTGGAGGAAAAGGTCGGGCAGACGCTTTATCAGGCACCTGCAATCCCAAGACTTGGGATAAAGGCGTACAACTGGTGGAACGAGGCACTGCACGGTGTGGCAAGAGCGGGAACGGCAACTGTATTTCCACAGGCAATCGGAATGGCTGCTACATTTGACGAGGATTTACTGGAGCAGGTGGGAGATGCTGTTTCCACAGAGGCGAGAGCAAAGTTTAATATGCAGCAGAAAGCGGATGACACAGATATCTATAAAGGACTGACTTTCTGGGCACCGAACGTGAATATTTTCAGAGACCCGAGGTGGGGGAGAGGACATGAGACTTTCGGAGAGGATCCGTATCTTACAAGCCGGCTTGGAGTCCGTTATGTCATGGGGTTACAGGGGCATGATGAGGACTATTTAAAGGCAGCAGCCTGCGCAAAGCATTTTGCAGTGCACAGCGGACCGGAAAGTGTGCGGCATGAATTTAATGCAGAGGTCAGCGAACAGGATTTAAGGGAAACCTATCTGCCGGCATTTAAAGCCTGCGTGCAGGAGGGAAAAGTAGAAGCAGTGATGGGTGCTTACAACCGGACGAATGGGGCACCATGCTGTGGAAACAGCTATCTGTTACAGGATATTCTGCGAAAAGAATGGGGCTTTGAAGGACACGTTACCTCAGACTGCTGGGCAATTAAAGACTTTCATGAGGGACATCTGGTGACAAGTACGCCGGTGGAATCGGTTTCTATGGCAATGAACAATGGATGTGACCTTAATTGTGGAAATCTGTTCCATTTCCTGACACAGGCGGTGGAAAACGGAATGGTAGATGAGAAGCGGCTCGATGAAGCAGTGGAAAATCTGTTTATGGCGCGCATGAAATTAGGTGTTTTAGATAAAAAAGAAGAGAATCCGTTCGATAAGATTCCGTATACCGTGGTGGACTCCGAGGAAATGCGGAAATTAAATCGTGAGGTTGCAAGACGCTCTGTGGTATTATTAAAGAATGAGAATCATATTCTGCCACTCGATAAGAAGAAATTACATACCATTGGTGTCATCGGACCAAATGCCGATAGCCGCAAGGCACTTGTTGGAAACTATGAGGGAACTTCTTCCCGTTATATCACGGTGTTAGAGGGAATCGAGGATTATGTCGGGGAGGATGTGCGTGTCCTTTATTCGGAAGGCTGCCATCTCTACCGTGACCGTACCAGTGGTCTTGCAATGGAGCACGACAGGGATTCCGAGGTGCGGGCAGTCTGCGAGGCGAGTGATGTCGTGATTGCGGTCGTTGGACTTGATGCGACGCTTGAGGGCGAAGAGGGAGATACCGGAAATGAATACGGAAGCGGCGATAAGCCAAACCTGAATCTTCCGGGATTACAGCCGGATATCATCCGGATTGCAAAGGAGAGCGGAAAACCGGTAATTGTAGTGTTGCTTGCCGGAAGTGCGATGGATCTTTCCTGGGAGGACAAACACGTTGATGCAATTCTTGACGGTTTTTATCCTGGCGCACAGGGCGGTGCTGCGATTGCAGAGATTTTATTTGGAGAAGCAAACCCGGAAGGAAAACTGCCGATTACGTTCTATCGGACAACCGAGGAACTGCCAGAGTTTACGGACTATGCGATGAAGGGAAGAACCTACCGCTATATGGAGAATGAGGCACTCTATCCATTTGGCTACGGCTTGTCCTATACGACCTATGCGTATGGAAACTTAGAGTGTGTCAAGCCGTTTGATGCACAGAACGGAATCACGTTACAGGTTACGGTTACAAATACCGGAGACAGAGAGGGTATCGAAACTTTACAGGCGTATGTGAAGGCAGAGCGGGAAGGAACACCAAATGCACAGCTTAAATATGTGAAAAAAATCACATTAAAGCCAGGCGAGTCTGTGACAGAGGAAATCCACCTTTCGCCGGAAGCATTTATGCTCTATGACGAGGAAGGAAAATGCACGCTTGAGAAAGGTGCGTATGATATTTTTGTAGGTGGCTGCCAGCCGGATGCAAGGAGTGCGGTACTGACAGCAAATCCGCAGCAGAAAATGACAGTGTCATATTAAAAAACACGAGTTGAAATGCTCCGCCGGAAGGCGGGGCATTTTTCGCAATATATGGGAAACAGAAGGCTAAGGTTAGGAAGTATTTGGCTCATAAAACAGGTATGATAGTGGAAAAAGAAGATATCTTGTGAAAGGGGAAATACAGATGACAGGCGCATTTGAGACAGGAATTTACCGGAACGTCTTTAAAGAGTGTGGTTACACAGAGGCAGAAATAGAGCAGAGGGTAGAGGAGACATTCCGGCGTATTTTTCACGGAACAGAGGAAGAACGCTTTTATCATGAAGTCGGGGAAGATATGGCGTATGTGGAAGATACCGGAAATCATGATGTGCGCACGGAAGGAATGTCCTATGGCATGATGGTGTGTGTACAGCTTGACCGAAAAGAGGAATTTGACCGTTTGTGGAAATGGGCACGGACATATATGTACTTAGAAGGTGGCAGCGGGCACAATTATTTTGCGTGGTCCTGTGCGGTGGATGGGACCAAAAATGCAGAGGGACCAGCGCCTGACGGAGAAGAATTTTTTGCAATGGCACTCTTTTTTGCATCAAACCGCTGGGGAGATGGGGATGGAATTTTTGCATACAGCAAAGAGGCGCGTGCAATCCTGTCTGAGTGTATCCATAAAGGGGAAGAGGGGCATCCGGGAGAGCCGATGTGGAATCCATCCCTTCATCTGATTAAATTTATCACAAATGTAGAATTTACAGATCCGTCCTATCATCTGCCACATTTTTATGAATTGTTTGCGTTGTGGGCAGATGAGAAAGACCGTACATTCTGGAAAAAGGCAGCGGACGCGAGCCGGAATTATCTGCATCTTGCCTGCCATGAAAAGACCGGATTATGTGCAGAATATGCGGACTATAACGGAAAACCTCATGAGGGGGATGTGCAATGGTTTGGACGTCATGACTGGTATTATAGCGATGCTTACCGCACGATTGCAAATATCGGGCTGGATTACCTGTGGTTTAAAAAAGACCCATGGCAGGTGGAAAATGCCAACCGCCTCCAGCGATTCTACTGTGAGGAACAGAGAGAGCATTGGGATGGGGTTTTTCTGATTGATGGAACAAGGCTTGAGGAGAAGGCACTGCATCCGACTGCCATTATTGCCGTGAATGCCCAGGCATCTTTAGCGGCAGACGGAAAATATGCCATGGAGTGCGTAAATCGATTTTGGGAGACACCACTTCGTACAGGAGACAGACGTTATTATGATAATTTTTTGTATCTGTTTGCAATGCTTGCGCTGAGTGGAAATTACCGTATTTGGAAATAAAAAGGGATTGAGGGGGAAAACGATGAAAAAGGAGAATCCAGTCATCTGGTCCGATTATCCGGATCTTGACATTATTCGCGTAGAAGATACCTATTACATGATTAGTACAACCATGCATATGATGCCGGGGGGAGTGGTGCTTCGCTCCTATGATTTACTTCACTGGGAAATTGCTTCTTATGTATTTGCGGCACTTGACCATACACCGGGGCAGCGCCTGTGTGATGGCATTGGCATTTACGGGAAGGGAATGTGGGCAGCGTCGCTTAAGTATCATGATGGAACCTTCTATGTGTGCTTTGTCGCAAACGATACCGGAAAAACCTATCTATATACAGCAAAAGAGATGAGTGGTCCATGGGAGAAACATCAGATAGAGGGATTTTATCACGACTGTTCCCTGTTCTTTGAGGACGATGGAAGCGTGTATCTGATGTATGGGAATCGTGATATTTATCTTACGGAGCTTGCGGAGGATTTAAGCGGACCGAAGGAGGGCGGACTGCACCGGAAGGTTCTTTCCGATACGGATGACTATGGGCTTGGATTTGAAGGAAGTCATCTGTATAAGATTCAGGGGAAATATTATGCTTTTTTTATTCACTGGCCGAAGGGCGGGAACGGACGCAGGCAGCAGGCGTGCTATGTGGCGGATTCCCTGATGGGAGAATTTAAAGGGGGAAATGTACTTGACGATGCAATGGAATATCAAAATGCCGGAGTTGCGCAGGGGGGAATTGTAGACAGCCCGGATGGAACCTGGTATGCAATGCTTTTTCAGGACCGTGGAGCTGTCGGGAGAGTGCCGGTATTAGTGCCGGTCTGTTTTGAACAGGGATTTCCGGTATTTGGGGTGCAGGGAAAGGTACCGCTTGTGATGAAGACAAAAAGTGAAAGAACAGAGTATGTTTATACGCCTTTGTATGCGGATGATGATTTTACGGGGGAAACGTTAAATGCCGTATGGCAGTGGAATCATGAGCCGGATGATTCCCTGTGGTCACTTACAGAGCGGAGTGGGTATTTCAGACGAAAAACAAACGATATTTGCAATAATATAATACAGGCAAAAAATACATTGACGCAGCGGACATTTGGACCGTGCTGTACAGCGGAGATAACGGTAGATGCAGGAAATATCCGCGAGGGAGATTATGCAGGAATCGGTGTCCTGCAAAGCAAATATGGGTTTCTCGCTGTCACCAAAAGAGCGGGGGAGTATGCTCTCGTTTTGCAGAAATGTGGTAAAAACCAGGAGGAGAAGGGAGAATGGAATCATTACAGTGATTGCACAGAGCCGGTGGAATGTGAGATAATGAAAATACAATCAGAATCTGTCGAATTAAAAATTATATGTGACTTCCGGGATGGAAAAGATGTGGCATATTTTTACATCAAACGGGATGGACAGTGGAAGGAATTTGGGGAACCGCTTTCTATGGTTTATTCACTTGAACATTTCATGGGATACCGATTTGCCATTACATACTTTTCAACGAAGGAGACAGGAGGGACAGCAGATTTTACCAATTTTAAACTGCGGATTGTAGAAAGACCGGAAGATGCCATGGACAGGGGGAAATAAAATGACTGGCAGAAAAGGAACCTTTTTTTACATACTTTGTGCCGTGTTATCCGGTGCATCTCTTGTGGGATGCGGTGGGGGAGAAAACACGGAGGAAGTGTTTGTGGTGGAAAAGGAAGAGAACGAAGTGGAATACAGCATGGCTGCGGTAACAAGAGGGGATGTGGTCTTAAGCCAGAAGATACCATGTGTGTATGAGCAGGTGAATGAAGAAGAGCTGTGCTTTCCTGTGACGGGCAGGCGGGTGGATACGGTATTTGTCAGGAAGGGGGATGAGGTAAAGAAAGGCGACCTTCTTGCGCAGCTTGTGATGGACGGGGAGGAAAAACAGCAGGAATATGAGTATGTGATAGAACGAAATGAACTTCTTTTAAGCCAGGCGAAAGAGAAATGTCAGTATGATGTAGAAACATTAGAATTGAATTACCGGCTTGGAATGGAAACACCCGGGGCGGATGAGCAGACGGATCATCAGGTGAAAGAGATACAAAGAAGTTATCGCTATGTGGAAGAAGACTGTGAGGATGCCATACAGATTGCAAAACTCCGTCTTGCAGAATTAGAGGAGGAGAAAAAACTTTCATATTTGTATGCCGGTATGGATGGAACGGTTTCCTACATCAAAGAAAATCTGAACCTATCGGTATCGGATGAGAGCGAAGTCGTTTTAAAAATCAGTGACAACGGGCATTGCGTTTTTTCATCTGATTTGATGGAGTGGAAGGATTATTTCAAAGAAGGAACAGAAGTCGAATTTGCGATAAGCAGTGTGGGAAAAGACAATGTTTTTCATGTAATTCCTTATGAAATGGAGAACTGGACGGAGCGGATGATGTTCCAGGCAGGAGATGATATGCAGGATCTTACACTGGCAGTTGGAAATACCGGTATGATTACACTGCTGCTTGACAGCAGGGAAAATGTGCTCCGTGTTCCTGTTTATGCAATCCATACCGCTGCGGAAAAGAACTATGTATACGTAGAGGGAGACAGTGGGATAAGAGAGGCAAAATGGGTGACAGTCGGGCTGGAAGGAAATGACTACGCAGAAATTGTGGAAGGATTAGAAGAAGGGGATCTGATTATTGTAAAATGAGGGGACAGACAAAACAAATGGCGGTGATGCTGCTCGCCGCAGCACTTGGGATTGGTGGATGTGGTACCGTCCAAACAGAAAATCCATCGGATAAAATTACATTATTAGAACCGGTAAATGCGAATGCAAATACAGAAAAGGTGATGCTGCATAATCTGTATGATTATGAGGTAGAGCCGGGATATATTTATCCCCAAATAAAAGAATATTCTTTTTTGGAAGATACGACTTTTTTCAGCTATGTTGCCGCACCCGGAACGGAAGTGTCATCGGGCAGTGTTCTTGCAAAGGCAGATGCGCAGGGCATTGAAGAACAGATAAAAAGAGTCGAGGAACAGGAAAAGAACCTGACGGAAACTTACGAAGAAGAATGTAAGGATTTAACGGATCTCATCGAGGAACAGAAGAAGCTGATTGAGGAAAAGAAGGAAAAGCAAAAAGAGGAGACAGAGGAGGAGAAGGTCTTTTCAAATCGTCAGATTGGTCTTATCGAGAATACCATACGTGGATATGAATTGTCGATAAAACAAAAAGAAGAACTGTTTGAACTTGACAGAGATTACTGTACAAAACAGTTAGAATATCTGCGCAGTGAACAGAAAAGCAGACTGCTTTATTCTGACATGAACGGCGTAGTCGTAAACGTCGGTTCAGTGGCGCCGGGGGAATATGTGCCGGCAAAAAAGTCAGTGGCAGCAGTTGGAGATTTTTCAGAGTTAATGTTTACCTGTAATGATATCGGGCAGTCCAAACGGAAGCAGGCACAGGAGTTCTATCTCTTTGTAAACGGAACATCCTACGAGCTTGGTGAGGAGACAGAACGGGAAGCATCCGAACAGGAATACTCCACATTTCCGATAAATGGGGATACAAGTGCATTGAGTGCCGGAGATTTCGGAGTCCTTGTCGCAGTCTATGAAAAGCGGGAAAACGTTGTGGCAGTTCCAAAGAGTGCATTGCAAAAGGGTGTATCAGGGATGTATGTCTACCGGATTGAAAATGGGGAAAAAGTCATGACGGATGTTGTCACGGGAATGTCGGATGGTGTATATACAGAAATATTGTCCGGTGTTTCAGTAGGGGATGAAATTTCGTTGTCGGAAAGTGCAATTTCGCATGGAAAGGACACGGCGCAGGTTTCGTATGGAAGTATTTCCGTTTCTTTTGAGGAAAGTGGGTCTTTCCAATGTCCGATTACTTATGTTGTAAAAAATCCGGCAGAAGTCGGGACTGCCTGTCTGGTAGAATATAAAAAGGAACTGTTTTCCTATGTAAATGCAGGAGAAGTGATTGCAGAAATACGGGTGGAGACGGATGCAGCTGCGAAAGAGGAATTAAAGAAAAAAATGGAGCGTGAAGAGGCGCGTATCCGTGATGCGGGAACATTTGAAAATGAAAAAGAGGCAGCCCGCAGACAAAAAACGTTAAAAAATTATCAGGAAGAACTTGAAAAACTTGAAACGGCAGAGCAGATTTCCCAGATTTGCGCAGACAAAAGCGGGATTCTTGTATGGACGATGGATAAAAAGGAGAATGAGACTATAGCGGCCGGTGAAACAGTTGCAGTAATCGCAGATGAAAAAAACTGTTATGTTGCTGTTTCCAATGAGAACAGTCTGTTAAATCTTGGAAATAAAGTGCAGGTATCTTATCAGGACACGCTTGGGAATACCACAGTATTTGAAGGAAATGTAATCAATGCATCCAAAGCGGGACTGTCGGAAGAGTTAGAAAGTGCAGATGCCTATATCGGACTGCCACACGAGATGACGGAACAGATTTCCGCTGCCATGGCAACCGGTGGATTTTACCGGACGAAGCTGTCAGTGAGCGCCGATGTAAGAGAGATGAAAGGGGTTCTTACCGTTCCTAAGGAGGCAGTAAAGCGGATTGCGGGAGCCTGTTATGTGACAATCTGCAAAGACGATGGAACATATGTCAACCAGAATATTCTTGTTGGGGGAAATGATGCGAAAAATTACTGGGTTCTGGATGGATTGAAAGAGGGGATGGTAGTATGCTTGGAGTAATGCTGCAAAAATTATGGCATAAAAAGTGGATGGTTGTCTGTCTGCTTTTGGGAATTGTGCTGCTTGTGGCAACAGTTGTAAGTTTTCCGATGTACCGCAAGGCAGCATATGACCGTATGTTAACTGACGAATTTACGGAATATCTTGAGACGGAGGGAGATTGGCCGGCACGAAATCAGTTTCGTGTTATTTCCAAGCGGGATGCCGGCGGAAAGACAATTGCACGGATGGAAGAATTCACGTCCGGCCTGGCAGAAGAACTTGGTGTAAAGGAAAAGGAAAATATCCGCTGTTATCTTCTGGCTCGTGCAATCGCCGAATTTCCGTATGAGCGAACTGAAATAGGGGACACGGAAGTACGACTGGCATTTCTTTCCGGAATGGAGGAACATATTAAAATTGCCGCTGGAGAAAATCTCTCGGAGAGTGGGATGACAGAGGACGGATATGTCGAAGCGCTTGTAAGCGAAACTGCACTGGTATCTTTAAATGTGATGGTAGGTGATACATTTTGTCTGGATGCGGTGAAAGATGCCGCTGGAAACCCCATAAAAGTCCGGATTACCGGAGTGTTTCAGAAGACAGATGCATCCGATTTTTACTGGCAGGTTACAAAGCAGGAACTTCAGAATGCGTGTATGATAAAGGAAGAAATTTTCAAGAGAAATTTCTGCGGAGAACAGGCGGCTCAATATACGGTTACCTGTAATTACTATCATTTATTTGAATATGAAAATCTTAGTGATGCACAGGTGGTTCCACTGCTTCAAAAGACCCGTTATCTTGAGGAAGAGAGTGATTACCGCAGCACGATGTCTGTCCCGCCCTATGAGCAGATTTTAAAAGATTATCAGGGAAAAAAAGTCAGAATCGATGGGGCGCTTGTGATACTCGAAATACCGGTTCTGATTCTTTTAGCGGCATTTTTGTTCATGATTTCCGGACAGCTTTATGAGATGGAGCGGAATGAGATTTCGGTGTTAAAGAGCCGTGGTGCTTCCGGAAAGCAGATTTTTCTGCTGTATCTGTATCAGAGCATTTTTCTGACGGGAGTGGGAGCTATACTTGGAATTCCACTCGGAGGTGCTTTTACAAAACTGTTAGGGGCAGCAGACCATTTTTTACAGTTCCAGTTTGACCACAGTCTGACGGTTTCTTATACGGGGGAGGTCTTTTGGTACGCGGCGGCTGCCGGGGCAGTATGTATTCTGATTATGACAATTCCGGCTATCTGGCACAGCAGGGTAACGATTGTAAAATTAAAACAGCAGAGAAGCGTGCGCAGAAAAAAATTATGGGAGCGCTGTTTTTTGGATGTCATTTTTCTGGCAGTGGGCTGTTATGGCTATTACAATTATTCAAGACAGATGACGATGATAGAAGAAAGTGCGTTAAAGGGGGAGACGATGGATCCGCTTCTTTATGTCAGTTCCTCTCTTTTTATTCTGGGAGCCGGTATGCTTTTTATCCGGCTGCTTCCGTGGCTGGTGCAGGGCATTTACCTGATTGGGAAGAGATGGTGGAAGCCGGCGGAATATGCAGCATTTCTTGAAATTATCAAAAACGGGAGCAGGCAGCATTTTATTATGTTGTTTTTAATTTTAACAGTTTCGCTTGGAATGTTTCATGCAACCGTGGCACGCACGATTTTGCAGAATGCAGAGGAAAACCAGGCGTATCTTGATGGGGCGGATGTGATGCTGCAGGAGGTCTGGAAGGATAACAGGGCGTTTCTGGGAATCAATCAGGATGTTACATTTGCGTACTATGAACCGGATTATGGCAAATATGCGGGATTTCCGGATGTTGCATCCTATACGAGAGTTCTGATGGAACGGAAGGCGACTGTCAAAAAAGAAAGCAAGGTTTTGATGACGGCGACGGTCATGGGAATTCATACAAAGGAATTTGGAGAGAACACGCATCTTTCCGATGCACTGCTTGCACAGCCTTATTATGAATATTTAAACGAACTTGCGGTGGAGCCGGAGGGCGTGCTGTTATCTTCCAACTGTAAAAATGTACTGGAGTGCAATGTCGGAGATACTATTTTTTACAGTAACAAAGATGGCAGTGAGGCGAGAGGAAAAGTACTTGGATTTGTAGATTACTGGCCCGGTTACGAGCCGGCAGACATTTCTGTCAATGAGGAGGGGGAGGTTGTAAAACAGGAGAACCTTCTGATTATTGCAAACCTGTATACGCTCTGGGAGTTCTGGGGTGTGACACCGTATGAAGTGTGGATGACGTTAAAACCAGGAACCGATACAGAGGCAGTTTATGACTGGATAAAAGAAAATGATGTACCTGTGAAAAAAATCACAATCAAGGCGAAAGATATGGAAGCAGTTTCAAAAGATCCTCTTTTGCAGGGAACAAACGGTGTGCTTACCATGAGTTTTATTGTGATGCTGGTGTTATGTACGGTTGGTTACCTGATTTACTGGATAATGTCCATACGCTCAAGAGAAATGGTATTTGGAGTTTTAAGAGCATGTGGTATGCACAAGGGGGAAATTTTTAAGATGCTGTTTATGGAGCAGTTTTTTTCTGGCGTGTGTGCCGTATTTGCGGGAATCGGAATTGGAAAAATGACATCTGCCATGTTTGTGCCGATGCTGCAGCGCACGTATGCAGCGGCAAATCAGATTCTGCCGATGCGGATTATCTCTGATACCGGCGACCAGATGCGGTTGTATGGTGGAATTTTATCTGCGATGTTGATATGCCTTGTGGTGCTGACTGTGCTTGTATTTCGCCTGAATATCACAAAAGCACTGAAACTTGGGGAGGAATAAGCATGGAAGAAGCAATGAAGGTGACAAATCTGACCCGCGTGTTTAAAGGGGCAGGAGGGGAATTTACGGCATTAAAAAATATCAATCTTTCCATTCCGGCAGGAAAACTTACCATCTTAAAAGGACGTTCCGGTTCTGGCAAGACGACTCTTATGAATATTCTGGGAACACTTGATGAACCAACATCTGGAAGCGTCATGTTAAATGGAATGGAACTTACCACACTCAGTGAAAGGAAGCGTGAAATTCTGCGCAGGACAGAAATGGGATTTGTCTTTCAGGCGGTTTCTTTAATGCCCACTATGAATGCATATCAGAACGTGGAATTTGCGCTCCGCATGGCAGGATGGCGGATGGAAAGTAAAGCGCGTGTGGAAGAGTGCTTAAGGATGGTGGGGCTTGGCAAGCGTATGAAGCATATGCCGGCGGAGATGTCAGGAGGAGAACAGCAGCGTGTGGCGATTGCCCGTGCAATTGCAGGACACCCGAAGATTTTATTTGCAGATGAACCGACGGCGGAGTTAGACAGTGCCATGGCAGCAGAGGTGGTGGAATTGTTTCGTGAAATCACACGGACAGAAGGAGTTACCATTTTAATGACGACACACGATATGGGACTGATGGATGCGGGAGATATGCAGATTGAATTATTGAATGGAGAAGTGGTATGTCAGAAGTGATGATTCAGGCGGATGGTCTGGTTAAAATTTACAAATCAAAACAGACAGAAGTACTGGCACTCCAGGGACTTGATCTGACGGTAGAAAAAGGAGAGCTTACGGCATTAATCGGAAACAGTGGAAGTGGGAAATCTACATTTTTGAATATGATTGGCGGATTAGATCGTCCGAGTGCCGGTTCACTTCTGGTAGATGGAAAGAATCTGTTTACCATGGGGGAACGGGAACTGGTGTGTTATAAGCGTGATACCGTCGGATTTGTCTGGCAGAACAATGCGAGAAATCTGCTCCCATATCTGTCAGCACTGGAAAATATTATGCTTCCGATGCACATTTCAGGTCAGAAGAAGAAAAAAGAAAAGGCACTTGAACTGTTAGAACAGGTGGGTATGACAGCAAAACGGAATAATCGCTTAAATACTATGTCCGGCGGAGAACAGCAGCGGATTGCGATTGCTATAGCGCTTGCCAATAATCCAAAACTTCTTCTGGCGGATGAGCCGACCGGAAGCGTTGACACCAAAACAGCAGATATCATTTTTGACATTTTCCGGGAATTAAACCGGAACGGTCAGACGATATTAATTGTCACACATGATATTGCGCTTTCTAAGAAAGTGCGGCGTGTAGTGGCAATCCGCGATGGAAAAATCAGCAGTGAGCGAATCCTTAAGGAGAAGTATGCGGACCGTCTCAAAGAACTTACGGTGGACTGGCGCAATGAAGATACACAGGAGGAGTATGCGGTGATTGACAAGGCAGGACGTGTGCAGATTCCAAGAGAGTTGTGGGATAAATTAGCGCTTCGGGACAATAAGGTGAAACTGGAATTGCGTGGGGATGAGATTCTTTTGAGCAGACCGGCAGAAGATGAAAATCGCAATATGTGAGGAATGAATCACAAGGGTTAGGAAGATTTGTGGGGACAAAAAAGCTATGATGAAAAAAACAAATCAGATATCATAACCCGAAAAGGAGAAGGAAATGAAAAAAAGTCTTAAAAAAATTGGAAATGCAAATCCGGTCATGACGCAGCGGTTTGGGGCAGATCCGTATGCAATGGTTTATGAAGACCGGGTGTATTTGTACATGACAGGCGATGATTTCATTTATGATGAAACCGGAGAAATCAAAGAAAATAATTACTCGAATATCTATACGATAAATGTAATTTCCTCTTCTGATCTGGTAAACTGGACAGATCATGGAAGCGTTTATGCGGCTTCGGAGAAGGGCGCGGCAGCCTGGGGAACCAACTCATGGGCGCCGGCGGCAGCCTGCAGGGAAATCGATGGAAAAATGAAATTTTTCCTGTATTTTGCAAATGGTGGAAACGGAATTGCAGTGCTCAGTTCAGACAGTCCGACAGGTCCATTCACAGATCCAATCCAAAGACCGTTAATTTCCAGGGAAACGCCCGGCTGTGCGTCGGTAACCTGGCTGTTTGATCCGGCAGTGCTTGTCGATGGTGAGGAGGCCTATCTTTATTTTGGCGGCGGGGTTCCGTCACCGGAGCAGGCGGCAAATCCGGGAACTGCAAGAGTGGCAAAACTCGGAAAAGATATGATAAGCCTTGACGGGGAGCCAAAGACCATTGAGAATGTGTCATATCTGTTTGAGGATTCCGGAATTAATAAAATAAACGGAAAATATATCTACTCCTATTGCTCAAATTTCTCTGTTCCGTGGGAGAAGAAAGAAGAACTTGGATTTGAATGTGGCGAGATTGTCACAATGGAAGCGGATGAACCAATGGGTCCGTTTAAACAGGGAAAAGGGATTTTGAAAAATCCGGAAGCATTTTTTGGAGTTGGCGGGAACAATCATCATTGTATGTTCGAGTTTCACAAGCAGTGGTATATGGCATATCACTCGAGAATTCTTGAAAGAGAGATGGGCGTATTAAAGGGATACCGCAGCACCAATATTGACCGCGTAACGATATCAGAGGACGGGACGATTACACCAATTCAGGGAACTGAAAAAGGAGTTGCGCAGGTAGGAACGTTGAATCCGTATGAGAGACAGATGGCATCTACAATGGCAGTAATGGCAGGAATCCGTACGGCTCCGTATGGAGAAAACAGTGTACGTTATGGTTCCGGTGATATGATTGTGACCGGAATTTCAACCGGAAGCTGGATTGGGATTTATGGAGCTTCATTCGGCAGCGAGGGTGCACAGGAAATTCAATTTGAGATAAGGGGAAAACAACAGGGAAAAATTCTGGTGTACATGGATATACCGGAAGGAAAGGCAGTAGCAGAGATTGAAGCTGCAGCGGACAGAGAAGAAGAATTCGGTACGGTCGCTGCCAGGCTGGCAGCAACGGTTACAGGTACTCACGATATTTTCTTTGTTTTTGAAGGGGAAGGATATGAACTTAAAAGCTGGAAATTCTGCTAAAAATATGAATCCGGTCATTTGTGCAGATTTTCCGGAACCGGATGTTATCCGAGTGGGAGATACCTATTATATGATTTGTGCCACGATGCATTTTTTCCCGGGCGGAACACTTTTAAAATCCTATGATCTGGTGCATTGGGAGATTGCTGCACATGTATTTGAAAGACTTGATGATACGCCGGCGGAGCAGCTCGAAGGAGAACAGAGCATTTACGGAAAAGGAATGTGGGCGGCAAGTCTGCGTTACCACAAAGATACTTTTTATGTCTGCTTTGCATCTTATGATACCGGGAAAACCTACATTTATCGTACAAAAAATATTAATGAACCATGGGAAAAACGCAGCCTCGATGGGGTCTATCATCACCCATCTCTGTTATTTGATGAAGATGGGCGCATCTATATGGGATACGGTTTTAATGAAGTGCGGATATTAGAACTCAATGATACCCTTACAGCACCGAAGGAGGGCGGTTTTGAACGCCTTCTGGTGGAGGAAAAGCAGGATGCGTATATCAGTTATGAGGGTGCACATTTTTATAAAAAAGACGGAACCTATTATATTTTTGTTATCCAGTGGCTGAAGGGAAACCTGACCCACAGAGAGCAGCTCTGTCTCTATGGAGACAGTCTGGATGGCGAATTTAAAAAAGAGATGGTTTTTTCAGAAAATCTGGGTTTTCCGATGAAGGGTGTTGCACAGGGCGGAATTGTGGATACGCCGGAGGGAGACTGGTATTCGGTAATGTATCAGGAACATGGGGCAATTGGAAAAATGCCGGTGTTAGTGCCGGTGAGCTGGGACAAAAAACGTCCGGTATTCGGAGACAATGGGAAAATGCCAGCGGAGATTCGGGTAAAAAGTACGAGACCTTACTATGTATATACGCCGGTTTTTTCGTCGGAAATTTTTGAAGAAACACTGGATGGAAAAGGAAGAATCAAACCGGTATGGCAGTGGAACCATGAGCCGGATGCGGCACTCTGGGAACAGACGAAACGTGGGGGATACCGGATTACAACCGGAAAAATCAGTGTGAATCTGATTCAGGCGGTTAATACATTGACGCAGCGCGCCATGTACCCGGAGAGTACGGTCGAAGTGACATTAGACCCTTCTGATTTGAAGGACGGGGATTTCGCAGGGCTTTGTGTGCTGCAGGGATGCTATGGATGGATTGGTGTGACCAGAGAATATGGGCGTTATTATATCGTAATGTGGAACAGAAAACTGCAGGATTGTATGTTTCATGAACTGGCGCCGGATTATATGCCGGGAACGGAAGGATTCCGGGTTCCCTATGGAGGAGATGATATCCGTCTGAAAATCCATGTGGATTTTACAAATATGCGGGATATGGCAGAAATTTTTTACCGGAGTGGAAACAGATGGCAACGAGTGGGCAGCCATAGGCTCTATTTTAAACTTGACCATTTTATGGGATGCCGGTACGGATTGTTTGCCTATTCTACAGCCAAAACAGGCGGAAGCGCAGAATTCTATGACTTTGCATATCGTGTGGAAAATATATGACAGATGTTAAGGCTGCATCTTACAATAGTAGGAACGATACTCACTTGGGGTGCAGCTTTTTTGCTGCCGGAAAATGCGGTTAAACGTGGAAATGCTTGAAAATCCAGAACGGAAAGCAATTTCTGTGATGGAAAGCTCTGGCTCTGTCAGAAGTTGTTCTGCAACTTTGATTCGTTTGTAGCTTAAATAATCATAAAAGGTCGTGTTTGCATACTGCTTGAACAGCCTTGTAAAGTGATATTTAGAAAAACCGCTGTAAGAGGCAACGGCATCTAAGGTTAAATCCTCAGCATAGTGAGCATCAATATAATCCAGCACATCATTAAACTTCTGAAGGTATTCCTGCTGTTTGTAGATACGCACATTTGGAAACAGCTGTACATTGTTCAGGTGGTTCCTGCCGTACAGGATAAAGAAGTTCAAAAGATGAGAGTAGATGGCAAGTTCCCGCAGCTCGTTCAAACTGAAATATTCGTTGCGGATCTGCACAAAAAGCTGATAAAAATCATCATATATCTGAGGAAAAGAAGTTTTGTTGATGTAGATACAGGTTGTCATCTGTGTCTGGATTGCAGTAAAACCCCTTAATTTAGTGATAACAGACAAATCAAATAAAAAGATAAAGCGGATGCCGCTTTCCGGTGCAATAAGCTGATGCATTTCGCCGGAGGGAATCACAAGAATTTCTCCCGGTTCTATATGATAAGAATTTGAAGCAGTGATTACGTCATAGTAATTTTCTACCGGCATAATCACCTCCATGGCAGTATGCCAGTGAGGGGCATAAGATTCACTTTGTTCGTTGTACCAGATTCGTACAGAGGAATCATTCTGATATTTTACAATTTCACAGTCGTCTTTTAAGACACGTTCTTTCCAGTCTGCATTCTGTGCGTAGAGTGATAAATAATTATTTTTCAGTTCTGCTTCCGCCATTCTTCCCACCATCCATTAAAAATTGCTCTTGTAATCAGGTACGTTGATATTAAAAATTGCTGCTTTTATATTAGGACATACGTCAATATGACGAAAAATCACGCTTTTGATAATACAAAATATAAAAAGCGTGAATAAATTTTAGCATAATGACTGTTAAATGTAAATATTTGACTAATAAAAATATTCTGAAACAGAAAAAATAGGGCAATATTTGAAAAATGACAAGCAATATGTGATAGGCGGTTATGTGCAAAAATGACTATCATTGTTCTTGTAAGAGAAATAGACAGACAAGTGCACCGGGGCGAAAAAGGTGCGTTGTGTTGAGGAAGAGTGGTGGAGGGTTTATGAAAGGTGAGGTAAAAAAGGGAATAATCCTCGTCGGGGTGGTTCTGGTAATCGTGATATTCTGCATCGTAAGAAAACAGATGTCTGCAGTGGAAAATTATCAGGACAAATACCAGGGAGCCGATTTAACCGTTGAAGTGGACGGACTGGGCAGGGAAGGAACCTATACAGAATATCAGAACAGTCATGAGACGGTATATCCTTCAGAAGACATCCCGATTGATGTATGTGATTATGAAGAGGGAACAGACGTTACAGTGTATCAGGATTTTGACGGAGCCAAAGAAGCACTTTATACCGGAGACAACTCAAAGGTTACCTGGAAGGTGGATGTAAAAGAAGCCGGATTGTATCAGGTGTATCTGGAATATCAGACGGTGGAGTCAAGAGGCGTTGCGGTTGAACGTGCCCTGTATATTAACGGAGAACTTCCATTTGCAGATGCTTCCAATCTTACATTCAGCCGCCTGTGGACAGATGGCGGAGAAGTGAGAACGGATAATCAGGGAAATCAGATACGGCCGACACAGGTTGAGGTATATGACTGGCAGGGAAGTTACTGCCGGGATGATATGGGATATACAGTGAAACCATATGAGTTCTATTTTGAAAAAGGAGAAAATGAACTCACACTTGAGGCAGTCAATGAGCCAGTCATCCTTCGCGCAGTTACTCTTTGTGCAGTAAAAGAAAAATGGGATTATGAAACATATCTTGCAAACCAGAAGACGGTTGGAGAAACACAGGAATACGTCACCAAGATTCAGGGAGAGGATTCTACACTACGTTCAGAACCATCTCTTTATGCAAAGTATGACAGGGCTTCCGCAAACACAGAGCCGTACAGTGTGACAAACACCATTTTAAACTATACCGGAGGGGATGCGTGGAATGCAGCCGGACAGTGGATTGAATGGGAATTTGAAGTGCCGGAGGATGGATTCTACAACATTACGGTAAAAGGAAGACAGAATTACGCAAGAGGAAGTGTTTCATCGCGGTGTCTTTATCTGGACGGAGAAGTGCCATTTCAGGAAGTGGAAACCATTTCTTTTGAATATAACAATGACTGGAATGTGATGACATTGTCGGATGAAAACGGAACACCATATGAATTTTATCTGGCAGCAGGAAAGCACACATTAAGACTTGAGGCAACACTTGGTGGAATGGGAGAAATCCTTGAAGAACTCGAAGACTCTACGTACCGTCTGAATCAGATTTACCGTAGGATTCTGGTGTATACCGGAGCAAATCCGGATAAGTACCGCGATTACAATATCAATCAGGTATATCCGGAAGTAATGGAAGCAATGGATCTTGAGGCAAAGCGGTTATATAAGATTATTGATGATGTGGTGGCTTACACCGGACAGAAAGCAGAAAAGATTGCAACGGCACAGACACTTGCACAGCAGATGGAACTGTTCTTGAAACGTCCGGACAAAATTACGGTAAACTTTACAACATTTAAAGATAATATCACATCCCTTGGAACCGCTATCTTAAATATGAGTGAAACAAAACTGGATGTGGATTATATCGAGGTCAACAGCGTGGGAAGCAAAGTGCCGGAGGATAAGGCAGGTGCTTTTGCAAAAATCTGGCATGAAATCAAATCATTCGCGGCATCCTTTGTGGTGGATTATGATGCGGTCGGAGATGTTTACAGCGATAAAGATGAAGGAATTGTAAAGGTATGGATTGTCACAGGACGTGATCAGGGAACGATTTTAAAGACGATGGTAGACGATACGTTTACACCGGAGAGCGGAGTAAAGGTGAACGTTGAGATTGTAGACCCGACTGCACTCTTAAACGCAGTAGTGGCGGGCAGAGGACCGGATGTGGTGCTTTCTGTAGGTGCAGACCAGCCGGTAAATTACGCACTGCGAAATGCGGTGGAGGATTTAAGACAGTTTGAGGACTGTGATGAAGTATTGTCGGTATTTTATGACAGCGCATACCGTGCGTATGAATATAATGACGGATTGTATGCAATTCCGGAGACGCAGACTTATAATGTGATGTTTTACCGGAAAGATATTTTAGAGGAACTTGGTCTTACAGTTCCGGATACCTGGGATGAACTTGTGGATATGCTTCCGACGATTCAGGGAAACAATATGGAAGTTGGAATACCGTCCACTGCCAGCACAACGTTGCCGGATTTATCGTTGTTTTACACATTACTCTATCAGGGAGGCAGCGATGTATATGATGATGAGGCAAAGAAAACCATTATTGATAACGAAGCGGGTGTAAATGCATTTGCTACTTATACAAGTTTCTTTAATGATTACGGAATGCCGACGGAATATGACTTTGTCAGCCGTTTCCGTTCCGGACAGATGCCGATAGGAATTGCAAACTACAGTATATATAATACATTAGTAGTTTCTGCACCGGAAATTCGCGGATTATGGGATTTTACACTGATTCCGGCGACAGAGGTGACAGACGAAACCGGAGCTGTCACGAAGAACCGCTCCGTATATTCCACCGGAACCTGCAGCATGATGATTAAGACTGAGGATGAGGCGGTAAGACAGAATGCGTGGACATTTATGAAGTGGTGGGCACAGACCGATACACAGGTACGCTTTGGACGTGAATTAGAGGCACTGCTTGGTTCCTCAGCAAGATATGCAACTGCCAACAGGGAAGCATTTGATCAGCTTGCATGGAGTGCAG
This sequence comes from Roseburia sp., assembly GCA_050874345.1. GTDB lineage: Bacteria > Bacillota > Clostridia > Lachnospirales > Lachnospiraceae > Roseburia. The sequence goes on from JBNMKM010000013.1 coordinate 93,794, forward strand.
A
>JBNMKM010000014.1:0-91477 GCA_050874345.1 Roseburia sp.
CACCTCGTCATGTTTGTGTTAATATTATAAAACATGACGATGAAAACGTCAAGTAAAAAGTGGCAAAAAATCAGAAAAATCAAGGGTTTGCGGCAATTCGTGACGTGGTATCCTCGTCACGTTTCCGAGAATCCAGGATGCATGTTATAATCCATTCAATGAATATTATAAAAAATTATTCATTGAATGTTTGGGAGGAAAGGGGTCGTATGCCAGCTAATTTTACAGAAGAACAACGAAAGATAATACGGGAAAGACTGATTGCCATTGGCTATGATTTGGTTCGGGAGATGGGATTGAAAAAGATGAAGGTATCCATGATTGCGGAACGGGCGGATATTGCGACAGGAACGTTCTATCATTTTTTTGAGTCAAAGGAAGCCTATGTAAAGGCGCTGATTGATGAGCAGGAGAAAGGGTGGCAGGAACAGTTTTATTCCATTTTACAAACGAATGGAAAACTTACGCTAGAGCAGGCGGTCTCCTGTTTCCGGGAATCGTTTCGAACCGGAAATAATATTTTAATGGAATTTACATTAGATGACTGGGTATGGTTGAAAGCGCACCGGACAAAAGATGGTCTGTTTAGCAGAGCCCATGATGAGCAGGAAGTAAAACGGTATCTGTCTTATATAGATGGAATCCGGCCGGATATGGATGCCCGTATCATCATCAATTTTTTCAAGACGATTTACAGTATGGCACAGAACAGGGACACATTCATTGCAGAGGTGTTCGAGACAAATATTGATATGATTTTTGAATGTATGTACAATTATGCGGTCATACAGGATAAAAATGGTGGAAAGGAGCGTTGATTTATATGGTAACCAGAATAGTAGTGGAAGCAATCATTTACAGCCTGTTGTATTCGGCATTCATGCTGGTTTTGTTCAAGGTTCAGGGCGCAAGAAAACAGCTTTACAATTATCCGCCGGCAATTAAGGAGCGCGCAATCGAACGGGGCATTATTACACAGGAAGAATTAGATGCAAATGCGAAAAAGAACAAACTGATTGGGTTTCTTGGGATGGCGCTTTTGTGCATCGTTATCACCTGCGGAGTGAATAAACAATACACTTTTTTTGCAGGTTTCTGGCAATCCTATCTCTTTTTAAACGCATTTTCGCTGTTTGATGCACTGGTAATCGATACCATCTGGTTCTGCCATGGAAAATGGTGGGTGATTCCGGGAACCGAGGATATGACGGATGCGTATCATGATTATGCGTTTCACTGGAAATGGTTCTTTGTTGGACTGGTGGGAAGCCTTCCAATGGCAGTGATTATTGGGGGAATTGTGACGTTGATTGGACATATATAGTTGTTTTACTCCAAACTGAATTATGATATCATATAAGAGAGCTTTTCGCTTACTTATGTTGGGGAGTTTGGGGGTGCAATATGCCGAAGTCATCAAATCAGAAATTAAAACTTATTTATCTTATGAAAATTCTGCTTGAGAGAACGGATGAAACGCATAGTATTACGATGCCGGAGATAATCGATGCTCTTGCAGCATACGATATAGGTGCGGAACGCAAAAGTTTATATAACGACATTGAAAGCCTTAGGGTATATGGACTGGATATCATAGGAACGCAGGAGGATAGAACCTATTCCTATCATATCGGAAACAGACAATTTGAACTTGCGGAACTGAAGCTGTTAGTGGATTCCGTCCAGTCGGCAAAATTTATCACGGCGAAGAAGTCAAACGAACTGATAAAGAAGATAGAAGGTCTTGCAAGCAAATATGAAGCGTCACAGTTACACAGGCAGGTATTTGTAGCTGGACGGGTAAAGACGATGAATGAAAGCATTTATTACAATGTTGACAGGATTCACACAGCGATAGCGGAGAATTCGAGGATAACATTCCAGTATTTTCAATGGAACGTGGATAAAAAGATGGAACTCAGGCATGGTGGTGCGCTCTACGAGGTCAGCCCCTGGTCTTTATCGTGGGACGATGAGAATTACTATTTAATTGCCTATGATAGCTCAGAGAAAATGATTAAGCACTTCCGGGTGGACAAGATGCTTCATATTAAATCAAATGGCAAGGGAAGAGAAGGAAAACTGGAATTTAAGTCATTTGATATGGCAGCATATGCCAGAAAAATGTTCGGGATGTATGGTGGCAAAGAGGAGTGTGTGCGAATTGAATGTGAGAATTCCTTTGCGGGAGTCATGATAGACCGCTTTGGAAAAGATGTGTCAATGACCCGACTGGATGACGGGCACTTTGCGGTAAATGTTGAGGTGGCGGTTAGCCGGCAGTTTTTAGCCTGGATCATGGGGCTTGGTGAGGGTGTTACACTGGCAGGACCGGATCATGTCGTTGCAATGATGAAGGATGAAATTGACAGGCTGGTAAAACAGTATCAGAAATAGATGTGAACATAAATTCGGGTTGCGAGGTGTGTTTATTGGACACCTTAATTTGTATAATAAGAATCAGATAAGAGAAAAACTCTTGCTGGTTCTTATTTTTTTGCTCTATAGGAAATACCATGTTATGTTAAAGCGTGAAAGTCATGTTTCCTATAGAGCAAAAAGCCCTATCGGGCAGAATGCGCAGCTCGCGGAGGTGAGTTTATAGCTTCGCTATCCGCGAGCGCAACCTGCTAAAGCAGGCGGAACAAAAGCTGTGCTATTGATAGAAGTTGAGCGCGGAAGTGTGTGAAGCACACTTTTGTTCCATAACAGGAAAAACAGATGTTGGATTGGAACAGGGAGGTGCCTATGGGAACGGATTCTTTGTATTACATTATGGATTACAGTGGCAACTATTATAGGACGAATCAGGCAGATCAACTTGTGGCGGTGGCTGGTGAACAGGATGCGACAGTATTTACCTTTGCTCAGGCAAACAGCCGTATGGGTGTAGGGAAGAAAGCTGATTTCTATTGTATGGTTCCGATAGACGAAAAGACGGATCATACAGAAACAGACGTATTTGCTCTGGAGGAACAGAAAAATACAGATAAAGAGGAGAATGTTTCGCCTATAAAAGAACTTACCTATGACGAGATGCCAGACCAGATAGAAAAAAATGTGTCATCCTATAATTTGTCCGAAATGGATTGGGCAGAGTATCTGACACATTTTACATATCTTGTTGAGGGGCTGAAGGACTATCGGGAGGAACTGGCAAAAAAACATTCCGATATAGAACAGAAAATCTGCGATATTCTTCACTACATCGAATTGTGCGAAACCAACGATGAGGAGGCAATCGATTTAGTCGAGTTGTTGAGAGTGTGCCGGGAAAACAGAAGAGATATCAAAGACGAGCTGCAAAGAATAGAGTATTTTCAGAATAATTTAGGGACAAACGCAAATGTGGCGAAAGCAAAACAGGCGCTTAAATGTATCAAAGGATTAGAGACCAGAAAATATAAGCCAAGAAAGTATGATGAACTGTTTGAAAACTGCGTACTCAAGAACAAGCGCTTACAAAGAGACGATATCCGAGAAACAGAAGAGAATGAAGGTGGTGAAGAAACAATGATTAAAGAAAGAAATGATACTCCGTTTGATGGGAAGGAAAATGACTGGCTTTCATTTGCAAAGCAGCAGGCAGAGTTTTACCGGAATGCCAGACAGTACATAACCAATCTTCAGATTGATATGGAAGAGATAGATGAAGAAATTGAAGATATTCTTCTGGAAACAGAAGATGCAAATTGTAATGTGGCGCAGGGATATAAAGTGTTCAAGAGATTGAAAGAACTCAGACTTGAGAAAAAAGCAAAATCAAAGGAACTTAATTGCCTGTATACATTGACGGATTATATAGACTGTGACGCGCTTGCTGATACCTGCGAGGCGAATTTGGCTGATATTAAGAGCATGATGGGAGTATCGGAGCAAAGTAATGTGACAAAACTGCAGACGGTAGAGAAGGACCAGGAAGAAATACATGTAGTGGAAAATGTGAAAGATATGGTTGGCTAGGAATTGGCAAAGAAAAAGGAGGTTATTACTATGGACGAAATGTATTTTACAATAGCAGGCTGCAATCACTATTTTGGCAGTAGCTTTATGAAAAAGGGAATGAAAGTGAAGCTTATAAAAGAGCCGGACAATGAGTATGACAAAGAAGCAATACAGGTGAAGATTAAGGGGCTTGGCAAAGTCGGATATGTTGCAAACAGTCCATTTACGGTCAAAGGTGAGTCAATGAGTGCAGGCAGGCTTTATGACAAACTTGGAGATAAGGCAAAGGGAAAGATTGTATTTGTCGTTGGCGGCGGAGCTGTGTGTAAGATTACTGATGCAGGAATGGAATCTGCTGTGACAATAACTGAAAAAACTGATAGAGAAACAGATATATGATTGCTACTATTGTGATAATAGAATATTATTATTTTTGAGGGGTTCGAATAAATTTTCAAAGGTGGCATAAATGCAGATATATATTGATGCGGATGCCTGCCCGGTGGTAGGCATTGTAGAAAAAATAGCGGAGAAATACAATATTCCAACAACACTGCTGTGCGATACAAACCATGTGTTATATTCCAACTACAGCGAAGTGATAGTAGTTGGTGCAGGTGCAGATGCAGTAGATTATAAATTGATTAGCATTTGTCATAAAGGTGATATTGTAGTATCTCAGGATTATGGAGTTGCAGCTATGGCACTTGGAAAAGGTGCCTATGCCATTCACCAATCCGGCAAATGGTACACAAATGAAAATATTGATCAGATGTTGATGGAGAGACACCTTAACAAGAAAGCAAGACGAGGTTCTCACAAGAATCACATTAAGGGACCAAAGAAGCGTACAGAAGATGATGATGTACGTTTTATGCAGTCTTTTGAAAAACTGATACTGATGGCAAGAGCAAAAGAAAATGAGGAACCGGTAATCAAAAATTAGTACATTTTTCAAAATTCTCTTGACCTTCCAGCTTGTGGAAGGTGTAAATTACCCTCAAAGATACATGATGAAAGGTGTATCTGAAATAATTATATAAATGAAGGGAGAGAATGAGTTATGGTACCAGCTTTATCAATTGCATTGATTATCACAAATATGTTGTTAGGTATTATCATTCCAGTAGGATTAGTAGTGTTTTTTAGAAAGAAGTATCAGGCTTCTGTCAAAAGTTTCTTTGTCGGATGTGCGGTAATGCTTTTGTTTGCATTGGTGTTGGAGCAGATTGTACATATGGTAGTGCTTGGCTCTGCTGTTGGCGTGGCAATACAAAGCAGAACGTGGGCATATGCACTCTATGGAGCACTTATGGCAGGATTGTTTGAGGAAACCGGGCGGTTCCTTGCGATGCGTTATGTGCTTAAGAAAGAACATAAAGATGCACATAATGCACTTATGTATGGTGCTGGACACGGTGGGTTTGAGATGTTTGTGATACTGTCCATGGGAATGGTGAACAATCTCATTTATGCTCTGATGATTAACATGGGACAGACACAGACTTTGCTTGCATCCTTAGATGATGTGTCGAGAAATACACTGCAGGCGGCATTTGATACACTGATACAGACACCGTCCTGGCAATTTGCATTGAGTCCGGTGGAAAGAATTGCTGCGATTACAGCACAGATTGGCTTGTCCGTAATTGTATGGTTCGCTGCCACGGGAAAGAAAAGCCGGATGTCACTCTGGTTTTTGGCAATCGCGTTACATGCTTTACTGGATGGCGTGGCTGTTGTGGCATCCCGAAGCGGTATGCCGCTGATTGCAGTCGAAGCGCTTGTATGGGTGATGGCAATTGGTATTGTGTTTGTTGCGATTAAAATCTGGAAAAAGATGGGAGAAGCGGGTGAATACCGAGGCAAAGAGGTTTTGTGATTTAAGATATAATAAAGAGGAGAAGTAGAAATGGCGGTATGGTATGAAGTTGAAAAAAGTGAAGCCGGAATAAATGATTTTCTGGATTGCAATTGGGGATTTCATGATTTCAGACCGGAGCTGGTATCCTATGTCCCAGGGAAGGACATGGTGGAAATATTTTTAAAATATGACACTATGAGGGAGGGTGTGCGATTACGTTTTGCATGGATTCATGATATGCACATAAATACGCAGAGAGATTATGATGCAGAATGGATATATGACAGTACATTGATACGCCTTGAAAATAATGCTTTTATCTGGCTGGATGAAGAAGGCGATAAAAATGATATTGATGATTTAAAAAAATTTGCAACATGGGTTGAAGCGGAAAGAATATTTTGGGCAGTTACAGATGGAGAAGGAAACCCCATCGAAATGCCCCTAGATAGGATTGACCAGGTATGGCGTGATTGCTTGAAAAATACAATAACAAAAAAACATTTTAAACTGAAAGAATTTGATGGAAACTGGGACGCCATTTTGCAACCATATTATAATAGGTGATGCGGATCTCCTGTGGTAGGACTGAAAGATAACTAAATATTATGCAGAACACCAATAGTATCTTCTGGAAAGTTCGTATTTGGGACTGACCGGGATAAGGGGCAGAAATTAAGTTGATTATTTCCCACAATCTGTATATACTGAACCTACAGGTAAAGTTCCCCATCGGCTGGCGTCGGTGGGGATTTTCATAAAACATTGTGTGATTCAGGAGGAAAAGAAAATGAGTAAAGTTGATTTTGGAGCAAAACCAATGTTGTTTCCGATGCCGGTATTGATTATTGGAACTTATGATAAGAATGGCGTTCCGGATGCAATGAATGCAGCATGGGGAATGATTACTGATTTTGGGGAGATTTCCATCAGCCTTTCCGAGCATAAGACGACAGAGAATCTTGCACAGACAGGCGCATTTACGGTGAGTTTTGCAACGGAGGATACCGTGGTGGCATGCGATTATGTGGGAGTAGAGTCTGCAAACAAGGTGCCGGACAAATTTGAAAAAGCCGGATTTCATGCAGTAAAAAGCAGCAGGGTAAATGCGCCGCTCATCGAAGAGCTGCCGGTTGCACTGGAGTGTAAAGTAAAAAGCTTTGAGGACGGAATCCTTGTAGGTGAGATTGTAAATGTGACAGCGGAAGAATCCGTTGTAACGGACGGAAAAATCGACATTAAGAAATTAAAACCGATTTCCTATAATCCGGCAGACAACACCTATGTTGCACTTGGGGACGTTGTTGGAAAAGCATTTTCCGATGGACTTGCATTGAAAAAATAAGAAGGGATGCCACTTATAATAGGTGGCATCCTTTTTTATTCATACATTGAAAATGAGTGTGTAATCATGGCTGATAATTTATTGTTTATTTCATCTATAGAAATCTGCATTCCGTCTTTCAACCAGTAGGATACAACGCGGATGCAGCCACCTAACACATATTCGAGCAGTAAATCAGAGTCCTGTTCATTGGCATTTGGACATTTTATATGCAGCATCTGTTTCAGATATGGAATAAAAAATGCCAGAAGTTTTTGAGCCAGACGCTCTGAAAAAGCTTTGTTCTGTGCTATATATGTGAATTCCTTATTGTTTGCAAGGATATGTAATATTTCACTGAAAAAGAAATGGTTTTGAAAATTACTGCTGTCTGTTTTTTCCATTAATGCATATATTTCTTCAACCAGGGAATTTTCTGTCTTGTCATATAAGTCAGGAACATCCCTGTAGTATTTGTAAAAAGTACCGCGGTTTACATCTGCTTTCGTGCATATATCAACAACCGTTATTTCATCCAGCGTTTTTGTCTCGAGCAATTCAAATAATGCTTCGCGAATGACCTGCATGGAATATCTGCTTCTCCTATCTAAACGTGTTTCATTATTCATATGATATAACTCCAATTCCTATACAAAATAGTCTTAAAGTGTTCAACATCGTACAAAAGTTTAAAAAGTTGAATATTGTCATAGTTCCATATACTCAATATAATATACAAATGAACAAATGTCAACATGTGTTCATTAAAACACAAGTGAATAAAATTGAAAGGAGATATGTTATGGTATGGCTGTCTGATTTTATAAACAGATACAAAAAGATGATAATCGTATTATTTGTGGCAGCTTCCGCAGTAGGTGTCGTTTTATTCTTTTGCACACCGGTTAATTATAATATGATGGATTATCTTCCGGATAAGGCAAATTCCACACAGGCTCTAAAGGTCATGCAGGAGGAATTTGACCAGCCGCTTCCGAATCTGAATGTCATGATAGAAGATGTCAGTCTGGCAGAGGCTTTGGATGATAAGAACAAGATAGAAGAGGCTGACCATGTAAAGGAGGTTTTATGGCTGGATGATACGATAGATCTCGACATTCCAATAGAGGTTCAGGACACAGATACCGTAGAGACATATTATAAAGATGGAAATGCTTTGTATATGGTAGCGGTCGAAGATGGGAATGAAAGAGCAGCAATCGCATCAATAAAAAAGGCGGTTGGAGGTAATTGTAAGGTATCGGGGGCTGCTGCGGATCAGGCTACATCACAGGAACTTGCAGTAGGTGAGGCTCTGAAGGCAATCATACTGATATTGCCGGTTACGATACTGATACTTATTTTAGTAACGGAGAGCTGGATAGAACCATTTTTCTATCTGCTTAATATTGGAACACCGGTACTCATAAGTCTCGGAACCAATATTTTTATGGGGGAGATTTCCTTTGTGACACTTGCAGCAGCTCCGGTGCTTCAGATTGCAGTATCACTGGATTATGCTGTGTTCTTATCGCATAGTTTTTCAGAATACAAGAGAAAAGGCCTGATGCCCGCAGAAGCAATGAAGTTTGCTATGTCATCGTCAATCAGTTCAATCGGAGCAAGCATGCTTACCACACTGTTTGGATTTGTGGCACTTTTATTTATGCAGTTCCGAATCGGAGCAGACATGGGTATCAGCCTGGTAAAAGGAATACTGATCAGCTTTTTATGTGTCATGGTATTTTTCCCGGCATTGCTGCTTCAGGGAAATAATCTGATAGAAAAGACCAGACACAGACCATTTATTCCAGATTTCAGCAATATAGGAAAAGGCATTGAAAAAATCAGAATACCAATAGCAGTAATACTGTTTGCTATAATGATTCCTGCATTTTTAGCGCAGTCCCACAATCAGTATTTTTACGGTTCGAGTGAAAAAACAGAAGAAGGAAGTGATGCATGGGATATTGAGCAGGAGTTTGGTACAGCAAACAGTGCGGTGCTTATGGTGCCGAAGGGCGAGAGTAATAAAGAAACGCTGCTGTGTGAGGAACTGAAAAACATAAATCATGTCACAGCGGTTACATCATATGCAACAATGGTCAGCAACAAGATACCGGAGGTATATCTGGATGATTCCGTAGTCAATCAGTTTTATTCAGACAATTATGCGAGAATTATCATTTCGGCAGACTGTGCATATGAAGGCACAGACAGCTTTACCATGGTTGAAGATATTAAAAATACAGCACAAAACTATTATCCGGATGAATATTATCTGTGTGGACAAAGTGCAAATATGTACGATATAAAGGAATTTTCACAGCAGGATAACAGGGTTGTTACATGGATTACGGTGATATGTATTTATCTGGTACTTCTTATTATGACAAAGAACTGGTTCACCCCACTTCTGCTGATTCTTACGATAGAGTGCTCGATATGGCTTAACATGTGCATTCCGTATTTTATGGGAGACAAATTAAGTTATCTTGGATATCTGATTGTCAGCACGGTTCAGATGGGAGCGACCATAGATTATGCAATACTTCTGACCAATACTTACAACCGGAACCGTATGGATATGGATAAGAAGGCTGCGGTCAGAAAAACACTCGGAGATGTATTTGGTTCGCTTTTGATCTCGGCGGCAACACTTTGCCTGTCAGGTTTTTGCCTGAACTGGGCATCTTCCAATGCAGTGGTTAAAGTCCTTGGTGGTTTGATTGGACGTGGAGCAATTCTTGCGATATGTATGGTTATGCTGTTGCTTCCGGTATTTTTGATGATTGCGGATCGGATTATTCCGCACACATATCTATTTGGAAAGAGAAAAGAGAGGAAGGAGCTGTTTAAGAATGAAAAATAAAAAAATCGTTTTATCTGCTGTTCTGGCGGGAAGTATGCTGTTATCAACCTCGTTTTCTGTATGTGCAGAAGGTCAGAACAATGATACCAGGCAGGTTGCACAGGAGAATACAAAAAAAGAGGAATCGACTGGTACGGGTATCGCTTCTTACACGAAGAATGAGAACGTATATGCCAGCCTTGCAGCAGATGGTACAGCCTCCGATGCGTATGTAGTCAACCATTTCAGCGTGGAAAGTTCAGGAAAGATTGTCGATTATGGCAAATATGACGACATAAAAAATCTGACAACACTTGGTAGTCTGACAAAGGAAAACAATAGTGTTGATTTTCAGGCAGAAGATGGAGAATTTTATTATCAGGGAGAAATGAAAAATGTAGAACTGCCCTGGAAATTTGCTATAAGCTATAAGCTTGACGGCAAATCCGTTACAGCAGACGAACTGGCAGGAAAATCAGGAAAGCTTGAGATTACGTTTCAATCCGCAAAGAATGATAAGGCGGATGAAACCTTTTATGATCATTATCTGATGCAGGTGTCATTAACCCTGGACAGTGAGAAAACTAAAAATATCGTTGCAGATGGTGCAACAATCGCTGATGCAGGTGCAAACAGACAGCTTTCGTTTACTGCATTGCCGGGCAGTGATGCGGAGTTTGTCATAAAAGCAGATGTAAATGATTTTACAATGTCGGGATTTTCCATTGCCGCAGTACCTTACAGTATGGACATTGATATGGATCAGTTCAATATGGATGATTTTACAGGACAGATATCTGAACTCACAGATGCAGCAGATAAACTGAATGATGGTGCCAGCAGCTTGTCTGATGGTTTAAATAAATTGTGTGATGGAAATGGTGACTTGCTGAATGGTTCATCACAGATACAGAGTGGGCTAAACGAACTTAGTAACAATTCGACAACAATAGTATGTTCATCGTCAAAAATAGAAGGTTCATTAGATGCCATAAGCAGCCAGCTTGATGCGATAGATTTTAGTGGAATAGAAGGACTTTCGGAGCAGATGGACGCACTGAAGAAGGGGCTGTCAGCGCTGGCATCCCAATATGGTGAATTTAATAAAGGTTTATCATCGTATACAGGCGGAGTTGATACGCTTTCAGAGAATTACGGAACCTTCCAGAATGGTGTTTTGGCATATCTTGACGGAACGGTCAAGATAAAAGATGGTGCATCGGAGCTGTCAGATGGAATGGGACAATTTGCAGATGGTATTCGTGATATGCCAACACAGATACAGGATACCATAGATGAGATGGTTGGAAGTTTTTCGGGGGATGACTATCAGGCTGTTTCATTTACGGATGGAAAGAATGAAAATATTACATCTGTTCAGTTTGTGATATCCACAAAGGGCATAGAGAAAGCGAAAACAGAGAAAGTAACAGAAACCGAGAAAAGGGAAGGTTTCTGGGACAGATTAAAAGTGTTATTTATAAAGCAGCAGTAAAAAGAGGTGTAAATTTTGTTATACATAATATATGTAGTAGCTGGTTTAGGAGCAGGAATCGTAACAGGATTAGCGGGATTATCTGCAGCAGTGATTATTACGCCGATGCTTGTCAGCCTTTGTGGCTGGCAAAGCTATGATGCGGTGAATGTTGCATTGGCATCGGATGTGTTGGCAAGCCTGTTGTCAGCGTATACCTATTACAAGAATAAAAATATCGACTTGAAGCGTGGCGTATATGTAACGATTACAGCATTTGCTGGAACAATCGTCGGAAGTTATTGCGGATATCTTTTCAGCCAGAGTAATCCTGACGGACTTGGGTACTTATCCATGGCTACAACAATTTTGCTTGGAGTAAAATTCCTCTTTAAGCCGGTTACGGGAGGAATGGATGCAGCGGCGAGCCATACCATTGATAATAAAACCAGAAAAGCAATGATATTTGGAGCCATTATAGGATGGGTTTGTGGTTTTACAGGAAGTGGCGGTGGAGTGCTTATGCTGATGGTATTTACAATAGTACTGGGATATAACCTGAAAATCGCTGTAGGGACAAGTACTATGATCATGTCACTTGTTGCATTAACAGGAAGTGTAAGCCATGTTATGATGGGGGCAAAAATATATCCGCTTCCTATGATATGTACGGTTGCAGCATGCCTTTTGGGAGCACTGGTATCGGCAAGGTTTGCAAATAAGTGTGAAATCAGGAAACTGAATCGTATTGTTGGTTGTGTGTTACTTGTACTGGGAGTGGTTACTCTTATTATCAAGCTGGTATGAAAAGCAACATGATTGTGCGCATATGAGAATGGTTACTTAAGTGAGGATGTGCAATGGAAAGAAATATAGAAGACTTAAAAACAAAAATAATGGAAAAATTGCCTGAGTTATTACCGAAGGTTGTAAAATCGGCAGTCGTTCATATCGTAATGATTATATATCATATAAGTATGCCACCATGGGTTACGGCTATAAAAATAAAAAAGTCGTTAAGTTCACGTAATGTGGATGGTGCTGATAATGAAAATTACAGGCGGATGAGAAGAAATAGAAGAAGGTTTAGAAGTATGTAGTTGTTACAATATTTATTTACATAACGAATTTGAATTAGATGGTAGATGATTATTTTTTTTGGTTCTTACTTGACACAGGCAGAGGTAGAGCGTATAAATGGAAATATCATTTAGTGGCTGCCTCTGGCGGAAAGGAACAAAAATGTATTATGTACCGGATGGCACAGAAATGTGCGGATACTATGAATGTAAGGAATGCGGCAATCGGTTTCTGGCTTTGCAGATAGCACCTGCCCGTGTGTGCCCGTACTGCGGGGAAGAGCCGAATATGGAAATCGGACCGGATGAGGAGATGCCAAAGGTTGTGGAGACGGCGAAGCTCATTCAGATGGTTCGGGGCAAAGAAGAAGTGGAAAAAATGGATACACTGTTATCCCTCGCAGTCACCGGAGGGGACTATAGCTGGCTGTAAGGAAGGCGAAATGTGCATCTGTATGGGGGAAAACCGCAAAAACATATTGACGCGAAAAAAGAATTATGATATAGTAGGCTGGCGATGGAAGTAGGTCTTTTTTTTATGCTCTTTTTTAGGCGGCTCCAAAAGAGACACCCGGAGCATGAAAAATCACAAAGAATTTAATGGAGGTGGAAGTTGTGCGCACAAAAATAACATTGGCATGTACAGAGTGCAAGAATCGTAACTACAATACGACGAAAGACAAAAAGGCTCATCCGGATAGAATGGAGACCAAGAAGTACTGCAGATTCTGCAAGACTCATACGTTACACAAGGAAACAAAATAAGCACGAACAGTGAAGGAGTGAGAACATGGGAGAAACAACCGAGAGCAAAGCTCCAAAGGAAAGCTGGTTTTCCGGTCTTACGGCTGAATTTAAGAAAATCATTTGGCCAGACAAAAAGTCACTGGTAAAACAGACAACCGCAGTGGTTGCTGTTTCCGTAGTGCTGGGTCTTGTAATCGCCCTTTTGGATTTTATCATCCAGTATGGGGTTGATTTCCTTGTAGGGTTAAGTTTTTAATGGAGGCAGAGTGTATATGGCAGAGGCACACTGGTATGTCGTGCATACCTATTCTGGTTATGAGAATAAGGTAAAGGCGAACATTGACAAGACAATTGAAAACAGACATCTGGAAGACCAGATTTTAGAAGTCCGGGTTCCGATGCAGGAAGTTGTCGAGATGAAAAATGGCGCAAAAAAATCCGTATCAAAGAAGATGTTTCCGGGATACGTTCTTATTAACATGATAATGAATGATGACACATGGTATGTTGTCAGAAATACCCGTGGTGTGACCGGATTTGTTGGTCCGGGATCAAAGCCCGTACCACTTACCGATATGGAAATGAAACCATTAGGAATCAAGGCAGAGAACATTGAAGTCGACTTTGACGAAGGGGATACTGTGGTTGTGACAGGTGGTGTCTGGAAAGACACAATCGGCGTAATCCAGACGATGAACCCGGGCAAGCAGAGCGTGACAATCAATGTAGAATTATTCGGCCGCGAAACGCCGGTAGAGATAAGTTTCGCAGATGTAAAGCTGTGTCAATAGCTTTTAAAATGAATTAAGGAGGCAATTCCAATGGCAAAGAAAGTAGAAGGATATATTAAATTGCAGATTCCAGCTGGCAAGGCAACTCCGGCTCCTCCAGTCGGACCGGCACTTGGACAGCATGGTGTGAACATTGTAGAGTTTACAAAACAGTTCAACGCAAAAACTGCTGATCAGGGAGATCTCATCATCCCTGTAGTAATTACAGTATACGCAGACAGAAGCTTCAGCTTCGTTACAAAGACCCCGCCTGCACCAGTCCTGATTAAGAAAGCCTGCAACATCAAATCTGGTTCTGCAAAGCCGAACAAAGATAAAGTTGCTGTACTTTCCAAAGCAAAATTACAGGAAATTGCAGAGTTAAAAATGCCAGACTTGAATGCAGCATCTCTTGAGGCAGCTATGAGCATGATCGCAGGAACTGCAAGAAGTATGGGCGTTACCGTAGAGGAATAAGACGCATTTTATACGTGAAAATCACGGAACAGCCGCAATAATGCGGCAAGATACCATCGCAGGTCACTTAGAAACGTGGGAGGGACTTCTCCCGATAATACCACCAGGAGGTTTTTAAATGAAAAGAGGAAAGAAATATCAGGACGCTGTAAAATCTTTTGACAAGGCTAATCAGTACGATGTTGCGGAAGCAATCAGCCTCGTTAAGAAAAATGCTACAGCTAAATTTGATGAGACAATCGAACTTCACATCAGAACCGGTTGTGACGGACGTCACGCAGAGCAGCAGATCCGTGGTGCAGTAGTATTACCGCACGGAACTGGTAAGACTGTTAAGGTTTTAGTATTCGCAAAGGGAACCAAGTTGGATGAGGCACAGGCAGCAGGCGCTGACTTCGTAGGTGGAGAGGAATTAATTCCGAAGATCCAGAACGAAGGATGGTTAGATTTCGATGTTGTAGTTGCTACTCCGGACATGATGGGCGTTGTAGGACGTCTTGGTCGTGTACTTGGACCGAAGGGCTTAATGCCAAACCCGAAGGCTGGAACAGTTACCATGGATGTAACAAAAGCTGTCAACGATATCAAAGCCGGTAAGATTGAGTACAGATTGGACAAGACAAATATTATCCACGTGCCAGTTGGAAAGGCTTCTTTCACAGAAGAACAGTTAAGCGACAACTTCCAGACCCTTATGGGCGCTATCAACAAAGCTAAACCATCCAGCTTAAAAGGTCAGTATATCAAGAGCGCAACACTTACTTCTACAATGGGACCTGGTGTTAAGCTGAATGTTACCAAGATTTCAAACTAGGTAAAAGTTTTAGTTGACAAACCCAATATATAATGTTATACTTCATTCGCGTTTGAGAAAACGCTGCATATTGCCGAAGACAGCAGGTGCCGCAAGGCGTAACGTATATGACCTGCCGAGGGAATCTTAACGACGGCTTACCGTCATAAGAATGATTTATCAACCTCTCTGTCTGCGGGCAGAGAGGTTTTTTAATGGTTCGAGGAATCATTACCTCAGGTCTTTTATGCAAAAATAATAAAAGGAGGTGCACGATTCGTGGCAAAAGTTGAGTTAAAACAGCCTATCGTACAGGAAATTTCTGAAAACATCAAAGATGCTCAGTCTGTAGTAGTAGTTGACTACCGTGGACTTACCGTTGCTGAAGATACACAGTTACGTAAGGCATTAAGAGAAGCTGGTGTTACTTATAAAGTATATAAGAACACATTAGTCAGCCGTGCAGTAGAGGGAACTGAATTCGAGAGCTTAAGAGAAGCACTTGAAGGACCGAACGCATTTGCAATTTCTACAACAGATGCAACTGCTCCGGCTAGAATCCTTGCAAAATTTGCTAAGACAGCTCCGGCATTAGAGATTAAAGCCGGTGTAGTAGAAGGCAACTTCTATGATACAGAAGGCATGAAAGCAATTGCAAGCATTCCGTCAAGAGAAGAACTTCTTTCCAGATTACTTGGAAGCTTACAGTCTCCGGTTGCTAACCTGGCACGCGTTCTTAATCAGATCGCTGAAAAAGGTGGCGCATCCGACGTTGCTGTAGCAGCAGAAGAAGCTCCGGCAGCAGAAGAAGCTCCGGCAGCAGAATAATATCCGTTACAGGAAAACAAACATTGAAATTCAAAATTGAAATGGAGGAAAATAAGAATGGCAAAATTAACAACCGCTGAGTTTATCGAAGCAATCAAAGAGTTAAGCGTATTAGAGTTAAACGATTTAGTAAAGGCTTGTGAAGAAGAGTTTGGTGTATCTGCAGCAGCAGGTGTTGTAGTTGCAGCAGCAGGTGCTGGTGACGGCGCAGCAGCAGAAGAGAAGACTGAGTTCGACGTAGAGCTTACAGAAGTAGGACCGAACAAGGTTAAGGTTATCAAAGTTGTTCGTGAGGCAACTGGTTTAGGATTAAAGGAAGCAAAAGACTTAGTAGACGGCGCTCCGAAGATCTTAAAAGAGCAGGCTGACAAAGCTACTGCTGATGATATCAAAGCTAAACTTGAGGCTGAGGGAGCAAAAGTTACTCTTAAGTAATTACTGCTTATCGCTGATAGATTGGATAGAGAAGACGCGGCACCATGATACGTGGTTGCCGCGTCTTTCTTTTGCGTGAGATGACAGTGTGATTTCCGATAAAATAAAAAAATATTCGGAAAATTTAAAAAAAACTTGACGATTTAAAACAAGTTGTGCTATCATATACGTTGCACTATTGTGGTGCAGTGGACTTATTGCGTTCTTTTTTGGAAAGAGGGACAGCAGAAAGCCCGAAAAATAGGCATTTTGTGTATTTTCCCTAAAATATGCAAGAGACACTACTAGATGTAGTGAATGGTGGTTGCTCACTTACCGTGATTTCGGATTGCGGTAGATTCAAAATAAAAACGAGAGGTGAAACGTCAATGGAGAAAAACAGAATACGTCCGGTGAAAGCTGGAAAAGGCTTGCGTATGAGTTACTCAAGGCAGAAAGAAGTTCTGGAAATGCCCAACCTGATTGAAGTCCAGAAGGATTCCTATCAGTGGTTCTTAAAAGAGGGCTTAAAAGAAGCATTTGCAGACATCTCCCCGATCAGTGATTACAGCGGGCATCTGAGTCTGGAGTTTGTGGATTTTACATTGTGTGAAGATGATGTAAAATATACGATTCCGGAGTGCAAAGAGCGCGATGCAACATATGCAGCACCGTTGAAAGTAAAAGTAAGACTTCATAACAAAGAGACCGATGAGATCAATGAACATGAAATTTTCATGGGTGACCTTCCTCTGATGACAGAGACCGGTACGTTTGTAATCAACGGCGCAGAGCGTGTTATCGTCAGCCAGCTTGTGCGTTCTCCGGGTATCTATTACGGAATTGCTCATGACAAAGTGGGTAAAAAACTGTTTTCCTGTACCGTAATCCCTAACCGTGGAGCATGGTTAGAGTATGAGACAGACTCCAATGACGTTTTCTATGTTCGTGTAGACAGAACCAGAAAAGTGCCGATTACCGTATTAATCCGTGCACTTGGAATCGGTTCCAACCAGGAGATTATTGATCTGTTTGGCGAGGAGCCGAAGATTGTTGCAAGCTTTGGCAAGGATGTGGCAACGAACTACGAAGAGGGACTTCTCGAATTATATAAGAAAATCAGACCAGGCGAGCCGCTTACTGTTGAAAGTGCGGAGAGCCTTATTAATGCTATGTTCTTTGACCCGAGAAGATACGATCTTGCAAAGGTAGGACGTTACAAGTTCAACAAGAAACTTGCACTCAAGAACCGTATCAAAGGACAGGTTCTTGCTGAGGATGTCGTTGATGTTACAACCGGAGAAATCATCGCAGAGGCAGGAACAGAGGTAACAAGAGAACTGGCTGACCAGATCCAGAATGCGGCTGTTCCGTTTGTATGGATTCAGGGAGAGACCAGAAATATCAAAGTGCTTTCTTCTATGATGGTAGATTTAAAGCACTATGTAGACTGTGAGCCGAAAGAGCTTGGTATTACAGAACTTGTATATTACCCGGTTCTTGCACAGCTTATGGAAGAAAACCCGGATGTGGACGATTTAAAGGAAGCAATCCGTAAAAATGTACATGATTTGATTCCGAAACATATTACAAAAGACGATATTTTCGCATCTATCAACTACAATATGCATTTGGAATATGGCATCGGACATGATGATGATATCGACCACCTTGGCAACCGTCGTATCCGTGCTGTCGGTGAATTGTTACAGAACCAGTACCGTATCGGACTTTCCCGTCTGGAGAGAGTTGTCCGCGAGAGAATGACAACACTGGATTTAGATGGAATTTCTCCGCAGAGCTTAATCAACATTAAGCCGGTAACTGCAGCAGTGAAAGAGTTCTTCGGTTCTTCCCAGCTGTCACAGTTCATGGATCAGAACAACCCGCTTGGTGAGCTGACCCATAAGAGACGTCTTTCCGCATTAGGACCTGGTGGTCTTTCCAGAGACCGTGCCGGATTCGAGGTACGAGATGTCCATTACTCTCACTATGGAAGAATGTGCCCGATTGAGACGCCTGAGGGACCAAACATCGGTCTTATCAACTCTCTGGCAAGTTATGCAAGAATTAACGAATATGGTTTCATTGAGGCACCATATCGTAAGATTGATAAAACAGATCCAAAGAATCCGCGTGTCACGGATGAAGTTGTATACATGACCGCAGACGAAGAGGATAATTACCATGTAGCGCAGGCGAATGAGGCGCTGGATGAGGAAGGACATTTTGTACGTAATTCCGTATCCGGACGTTACTTAGACGAGACACAGGAATATGAGAAAACCATGTTTGATTACATGGACGTTTCCCCGAAGATGGTGTTCTCTGTCGCTACCGCATTGATTCCATTCTTACAGAACGACGATGCAAACCGAGCTCTGATGGGTTCCAACATGCAGCGTCAGGCAGTGCCACTTTTAACAACTGAGGCACCGGTTGTAGGAACAGGTATGGAGACAAAGGCAGCCGTTGACTCTGGTGTCTGTGTCGTTGCCAAGAAGGCAGGTATTGTAGAAAGCTCTGAATCCAACCAGATTATCATCAAGAATGAAGAGGGTGGCAGAGATGTATACAAGCTGACCAAGTTCTCGAGAAGTAACCAGTCCAACTGCTACAACCAGCGTCCAATCGTATTCAAGGGCGACCATGTAAATGCAGGTGAGGTAATCGCAGATGGACCTTCTACCAAGAATGGTGAGCTTGCATTAGGTAAGAACCCGTTGATCGGATTTATGACATGGGAAGGTTACAACTACGAGGATGCCGTATTGTTAAGCGAGCGTCTGGTAGAAGACGATGTATATACCTCCATTCACATTGAGGAATACGAGGCAGAAGCGCGTGATACGAAGTTAGGACCGGAAGAAATCACAAGAGATGTTCCGGGTGTCGGCGATGATGCGTTAAAAGACCTCGATGAGAGAGGAATTATCCGTATTGGTGCTGAGGTACGTGCCGGTGATATCTTAGTCGGAAAGGTTACTCCGAAGGGAGAGACCGAGCTTACCGCAGAGGAGAGACTGCTTCGTGCAATCTTCGGTGAGAAGGCAAGAGAAGTACGCGATACCTCCTTAAAGGTTCCGCACGGCGAGTATGGTATCGTAGTAGATGCCAAAGTATTTACAAGAGAAAACGGTGATGAGCTGTCTCCGGGTGTCAACCAGGCAGTCCGCATCTACATTGCACAGAAGAGAAAGATTTCTGTCGGTGATAAGATGGCTGGACGTCATGGTAACAAGGGTGTGGTTTCCCGTGTACTTCCGGTAGAAGATATGCCATTCCTTCCGAACGGCCGTCCGCTTGATATCGTATTAAATCCTCTTGGTGTGCCGTCCCGAATGAATATCGGTCAGGTCCTGGAGATTCACTTGAGTCTTGCGGCAAAAGCACTTGGCTTTAACATCGAGACACCGGTATTTGATGGTGCAAAGGAAATTGATATTCAGGATACTCTGGAGCTGGCAAATGACTATGTAAATATGCCGTTTGACGCAGCAGAAGCCGAAGAAGAGGGCAAGACAGAGAATTTTGAAGAAAAATATAAAGATGTATTAAGAGAAGATGTTATGAAATATCTTTCCGACAACCGTGCACACCGTGCGCTGTGGAAAGGTGTTCCGATTTCCCGCGACGGAAAGGTACAGCTTCGTGATGGACGTACCGGAGAGCCGTTTGATTCACCGGTTACCATCGGACACATGCATTACCTCAAACTGCATCACCTGGTAGACGATAAGATTCATGCACGTTCTACTGGTCCTTACTCTCTTGTTACACAGCAGCCACTCGGTGGTAAAGCGCAGTTCGGTGGACAGCGTTTCGGAGAGATGGAGGTTTGGGCTCTTGAGGCATATGGTGCTTCCTATACCTTACAGGAGATCATGACCGTGAAATCCGATGATGTCGTAGGACGTGTCAAGACCTACGAGGCAATCATCAAAGGCGACAACATCCCTGAGCCGGGTATTCCGGAATCCTTCAAGGTACTGTTAAAAGAGTTACAGTCCCTTGGCCTGGATGTGAAGCTGTTAGATGAGGACAGAAACGAAGTAGAGCTGATGGAGACCAGCGAGTACGGAAATACAGATTTGAATTCCATTATTTCCGGCGATAAAGACTTTGCATTTGAAGACAGTGATTCTTTTGCAAAGATGGGATTCTCCCAGAAGGAATTTGACGCAGAGAACGAAGAACTGGTAGATGTTGAGGAAGACGATTTTGAGGACGATGAGGACGCAGATGACTTCGACGACTTTACAGACGACGTTCTTGATGATAAATAAACAGTGCAGCCGAAAGGCGTGAGAACAAGGTGAAGGGAGTGTCAAAATGCCAGAATTAAATAAAGATGCGACAGAGCAGTCTATCTCATTTGATGCCATCAAGATTGGTTTGGCATCACCGGAGAAAATCAGAGAATGGTCCAGAGGCGAAGTAAAGAAGCCTGAGACGATTAACTACAGAACTTTAAAACCGGAAAAAGACGGTTTATTCTGCGAGAAGATTTTCGGACCGAGCAAGGACTGGGAATGTCATTGTGGAAAATATAAGAAAATCCGCTACAAAGGCGTAGTCTGCGACCGTTGTGGTGTTGAGATTACAAAGGCAAGTGTGCGTAGAGAGCGCATGGGACACATCGAGTTAGCAGCTCCGGTGTCCCACATCTGGTACTTCAAGGGAATCCCGTCCCGTATGGGACTGATTCTCGACCTGTCTCCGAGAACATTGGAGAAAGTATTGTATTTTGCTTCTTACATCGTACTTGAAGCAGGCAATACAGCACTGCAGTACAAACAGGTGCTTTCAGAGAGCGAGTATCAGGAAGCAAGAGAGCAGTACGGCAGCTCATTCCGTGTTGGTATGGGTGCTGAGGCAATTCAGGAGCTTTTACAGGCAATTGACCTGGAGAAGGATTCTGCAGAGCTTAAGGCTGAGTTAGAGAAGGCAACAGGACAGAAACGTGCCCGTATCATCAAGAGACTTGAAGTAGTCGAAGCATTCCGTGAGTCAGGAAACAAACCGGAGTGGATGATTATGACTGTAATTCCGGTAATTCCGCCAGATTTACGTCCGATGGTTCAGCTGGATGGTGGTCGTTTTGCGACATCTGACTTAAATGACTTATACCGCAGAATTATCAACCGTAACAATCGTCTGAGAAGACTGTTAGAGTTAGGTGCACCGGACATCATCGTGCGCAACGAGAAACGTATGTTACAGGAAGCTGTCGATGCATTAATCGACAATGGTCGTCGCGGACGTCCTGTAACCGGACCGGGTAACAGAGCATTAAAATCCCTGTCTGATATGTTAAAGGGTAAATCCGGACGTTTCCGTCAGAACCTGTTAGGAAAACGTGTCGACTACTCAGGACGTTCCGTTATCTGTGTAGAGCCAAAATTAAAGATTTATCAGTGTGGTCTGCCGAAGGAAATGGCAATCGAGCTGTTTAAGCCTTTCGTTATGAAAGAGCTGGTTGCAAACGGAACCGCACACAATATCAAGAGTGCAAAGAAGATGGTAGAGCGTCTTCAGACAGAAGTATGGGATGTATTAGAGGATGTTATCAAAGAGCATCCGGTAATGTTAAACCGTGCTCCTACACTGCATCGTCTTGGTATCCAGGCATTTGAGCCGATTCTGGTAGAAGGCAAGGCTATTAAGCTGCATCCACTGGTATGTACCGCATTTAACGCCGACTTCGATGGAGACCAGATGGCTGTGCATCTTCCGCTTTCCGTGGAAGCACAGGCTGAGTGCCGTTTTATGCTCCTTTCACCAAACAACCTGTTAAAACCGTCCGATGGTGGACTTGTAGCCGTTCCTTCCCAGGATATGGTCCTTGGTATCTACTATCTGACCCAGGAGAGACCGGGAGCAAAGGGAGAGGGTAAATTCTTCAAGAGCGTAAACGAGGCAATTCTTGCTTATGAGAATGGAGTGATTACGCTTCATTCCAAGATTACTGTCCGTATGACAAAGAAAATGCCAGACGGAAGTACACTCACCGGAAACGTAGAATCTACTCTGGGACGATTCATTTTCAATGAAATCATTCCACAGGATTTAGGATTTGTAGACAGAAGCATTCCGGGCAACGAGTTAAAACTGGAAGTGGATTTCTTAGTTGCCAAGAAACAGAATAAGCAGATTTTGGAGAAGGTTATCAATATCCACGGTGCAACCAAGACCGCTGAGGTGCTGGATGCTGTTAAGGCAATGGGATACAAATATTCCACCAGAGCAGCGATGACCGTATCCATTTCCGATATGACCGTACCGCCGCAGAAGCCTGAGATGATTAAGAACGCACAGGATACGGTAGACAGAATTACCAAGCAGTATAAGCGTGGTTTGATTACCGAGGAAGAGCGTTACAAAGAAGTTGTTGAGACCTGGAAGGAAACCGATGATGAGCTGACTCATGCACTGCTTTCCGGACTGGATAAGTACAACAACATCTTCATGATGGCTGACTCCGGAGCCCGTGGTTCTGATAAGCAGATTAAACAGCTTGCCGGAATGCGTGGTTTGATGGCAGATACAACCGGTAGAACCATCGAGCTGCCAATTAAGTCAAACTTCCGTGAAGGTCTTGACGTATTGGAGTACTTCATGTCTGCACATGGAGCACGTAAAGGTTTGTCCGATACCGCACTCCGTACCGCCGACTCTGGTTACCTGACCAGACGTCTGGTAGACGTTTCCCAGCATATGCTGATTCGTGAGTCAGACTGCTGTGAGGGAACTGACAGAGAGATTCCGGGTATGTGGGTAACTGCATTCATGGATGGAAAAGAAGAAATTGAGAGCCTTCAGGAGCGTATTACAGGACGTTTCTCCTGCAACACAATCTGCGATGCAGAAGGAAATGTGTTAGTTAAGGCAAACCATATGATTACCCCGAAACGTGCAGCATCCATCATGAGCAAGGGTGTTGACGAGAAGGGCGAACCGCTTACCAAGATTAAGATTCGTACTGTATTATCCTGCCGTACCCACATGGGTGTCTGCGCGAAGTGTTACGGTGCCAACATGGCAACCGGTCAGGCAGTTCAGGTTGGTGAGGCAATCGGTATCATCGCAGCGCAGTCTATCGGTGAGCCGGGTACACAGCTTACCATGCGTACCTTCCATACCGGTGGTGTGGCTGGTAACGATATTACACAGGGTCTTCCTCGTGTCGAGGAAATTTTTGAGGCCAGAAAGCCGAAGGGACTTGCAATTATCACAGAGTTCGGCGGCGTAGCCACCATTAAAGACACCAAGAAGAAACGTGAAATCGTTGTGACAAACAGCGAGACCGGAGAATCCAAGGCATATTTAATTCCTTACGGTTCCCGTATCAAGGTAATGGACGGAGCAGTGCTTGAGGCCGGTGATGAGCTGACAGAGGGTTCTGTAAATCCGCATGATATCTTAAAGATTAAAGGTGTTCGTGCCGTTCAGGATTACATGCTTCGCGAAGTTCAGCGTGTATACCGTTTACAGGGTGTAGAAATCAACGATAAGCACATCGAGGTAATTGTACACCAGATGTTACAGAAGATTCGCGTTGAGACAAACGGTGATTCTGATATGCTTCCGGGAACACTGATGGATACATTGGAGTTCGAGGATATCAACGAACAGCTTGAAAAAGAGGGCAAGGAGCTTGCAGAGGGTACCCAGATTCTTCTCGGTATCACAAAGGCATCCTTAGCTACCAACTCCTTCCTGTCAGCAGCATCCTTCCAGGAGACCACCAAGGTTCTGACAGAAGCTGCAATCAAAGGAAAGATTGATCCGTTAATCGGTATGAAGGAGAACGTAATTATCGGTAAGCCGATTCCGGCAGGAACTGGTATGAAGCGTTACCGTAACATCAGACTTGACTCTGATGTCAATCAGGATGATGAGTTAATGTTTGACGATTACGATGACTTCGACGACATGGATGATATGATGGAAGAAGAGTTAGTTTCTGAAAACACAGAAGAATAAAGATACAGCGGGAAACCGCAGTGCAAAAAAAGGCTGCCACCTCACGGACGAGAGTTTGTGAGGCGGTGGCTTTTTTATATGCTGCTCGCGGAGAAGAAGTACACTTTTGTTTCTATTCCTGCCAGAAATATCCCCCCGAGGGGCTTAAAAACAGGGCGTAAATCCGCTATACTGGAAAACGGACTTTGCCGGAGAGGAGGGGTCATGGATATGGGAAAATATATCCGAAAACGATTATTACAATTGATACCGATTCTTTTGGCGATTACGCTGCTGTCGTTTGCAATGATGCGGGCGGCGGGAAGTGATGTGGTAACACAGAAGATGGAGAATACCGGCAGTGTGGTGTCGGAGGAAATGCTTGCTGCGGCACGGGCAGAGCTGGGACTTGACCGCCCTTTTCTGGTACAGTATGTTTCCTGGCTTTTGAATCTGCTGCGGGGAGATATGGGAAATAGCTATGTGACCGGGCGCCCGGTGTTTACAACGTTTGTTTCTAAATTGCCGGCAACACTTTTGCTTACTGCGATTTCAATATTACTTACAATTGCAATATCTATTCCATTGGGAGTACTTTCGGCAGTTCGACAGAACCGTGTCACGGACTACGTGATTCGGTTTTTGAGCTTTATCGGAAACAGTATGCCGAATTTTTTTGTGGCGCTTTTACTAATGTATCTGTTTGCCATCAAAAGAAACATTTTTCCGGTGATATCGAGCGATATTTCTCTCAAAAGTGTGGCATTGCCGGCAATCACGCTTGCAATCGCCATGTCTGCAAAGTATTTAAGACAGGTGCGCGCCACGGTTTTGGAGGAATTAAATAAAGAGTATGTAAGAGGTGCGAAAGCGAGGGGAATCCGGTTTTCGGTGACGCTTTGGAAAAGCATTTTAAAGGCATCGTTTGTGACAATTCTGACGCTTTTGATGCTTTCCATTGGAAATCTGCTAGGCGGAACTGCAATTGTAGAATCTATTTTTATGTGGGATGGTGTCGGAAAAATGGCAGTCGATGCGATTTCCATGCGCGATTATCCGATGATTCAGGCATACGTCATGTGGATGGCGATTATATATGTGGTCATCAATCTGGTGACAGATATTTCCTATCGTTTCCTCGATCCGAGAATCCGTCTGGGAGGTGAGGACGCATGAGGCACAGATTTTGGAATAAAAATCACAGAAAATCAAAACGACTCTGGGTTTTACTCACGCTTGCGGTGTTATTGGTGCTCGGCGCAGTGTTTGCAGACAAACTCTGCCCTTATGACCCGTATGAGCAGGATTTGAGCCAGGCGCTTCTGCCGCCGGATGCAAATCACTGGATGGGAACCGACACCTACGGACGGGATATGCTGTCGCGTGTCATTATTGGCGGGCGCGCGAGTATTTTATCGACACTGGCATTAGTTGCTGTGACGGCGATATCGGGAACTGTTGCGGGGGTGCTCTGCGGTTACTGCGGCGGAATGTTTGATACGATTGTGATGCGGATATCTGACATTTGTCTTGCATTTCCGGGACTGGTGTTTGCGATGGCAGTTGCCGCCGTGCTTGGAGGTGGAATCCAGAATGCCGTGATCGCGTTAGCGCTTGTGAGCTGGCCAAAATACTCGCGGATTGCAAGAAGCCAGACCCTTTCCATCAAGCGTGCGCCCTACATTCAGGCGGCAATTCTTGCGGGAGACAGTGCGGCACAGCTTATGAGACGCCATATTTTTCCCAATATACTGGGAGCAATCTTGGTGACAGCGATGTTAGATATCGGAACGATGATGATGGAACTTGCGGGACTGTCTTTTCTTGGACTTGGTGCACAGATACCGACGGCGGAATGGGGCAGTATGATGAGTGGCGGGCGCAGTATGCTGATAACCTATCCGTGGGTTGTGCTTTCGCCGGGACTTGCGATATTTGTTTCCGTTGCAGTGTTTAATCTGCTCGGGGACACGGTGAGAGACCAGCTTGACCCGCGGGGCAGCCATTAAAGTAAAAGTAATAAGGGGAGAAAAATGAGAAAAAGAATATTTACAGCACTGTTAGCAGTTGTCATGGCTTGCGGACTGCTTGGTGGATGTGCGAATGATAAGAAAGAAGATACAACAGGAAAAAAGACCTTCGTGTTTGGAGATACGACGTTTAATGCGGAAAACGAAGAGGCGGATATCAACCCGCACAATACCTATGCGGGTTGGGCGTGTATCCGCTATGGTGTAGGGGAGACGCTGTTCCGGTATTCCGATACGATGGAGTTAGAGCCGTGGATTGCAAGCGGCTATGAGAATATAGACGAGCTTACCTGGAAAATTACATTGAAGGACAACGTGACCTTTTCAAACGGAAAAAAGGTGGACGGCGCAGCGGTAAAGGCGTGCCTGGAAGCGCTTGTTGCAGAACATGAACGCGCGGCGGGAGACCTCTGCATTGATACGATTACGGCGGAGGAAAATACGGTCACGATTACGACGACTGTTCCGAAACCGGCGTTACTCCACTATCTGAGCGACCCATACGGATGTATTATAGATGTAGAAGAAGGCGTGGATGAAAAGGGAATTGTTGTGGGAACCGGTCCCTATGTTGCGGTGGATCTTGTGACGGACGACCACCTCACCCTTGTCAAAAATGACAATTACTGGGATGGCGAAGTAAAGGTTGATGAAATCACGGTGCGCACGATTTCCAACGGAGATACGCTTGCAAATGCATTGCTTGGTGGAGAGATTGACGCTGCATACGGAATGGCATATGCGAGCTATCCGCTGTTTCAGACAGACGATTATACATTCAGCAGTACTGCCACAAGCCGTGCCTTCTTTGTCTGGATGAACTTTGAAAGTCCGGTTACCGCTGACCCGGCAGTACGAAAGGCGATTGCACTGGGCATTGATAAGGAAGGATTTGTGGAACATCTCTTAAACGGCTATGGTTATGCGGCAAAAGGAGTGTTCCCGGAGACAATGAGCTTTGGCGGACAGAATGTGACAACTGAATCCTATGACAAAGAGGAAGCAATGCGGGTGTTAGAGGAAGCCGGATGGACGGATACGGACGGGGATGGCATCCGGGAAAAGGATGGCGAGAAGCTTGCGATTCGCTGGCTGACCTATCCGAGCCGCCAGGAACTGCCGCTTCTTGCGGAGGCGGCACAGGCTTCCTTAAAGGAAATCGGAATGGATGTGGAGGTCAACTGCACGTCAAATAATAATGCTATCCGCAAGGATGCGACAGCGTGGGATGTGTATGTAAGCGCGATGGTGACAGCACCGACCGGGGACCCGGAGTATTTCTTTACCTCCTGTTGTCTCGACAGCTCAGTGGCAAACAACGGTCACTATCACAGCGATGCACTTGAGGAGTTGGAAAAAGAGCTGGCACTTACGTTTGACGATGACAAGCGCGGCGAGCTTGCGGTAAAGATGCAGCAGATTCTTCTTGATGACAACGCGTATGTGTTCTGTTCCCATCTTCGTATGAGCATGATTTCCAAGTCGAATGTGACGGGGCTGAATGCGCATCCCTGTGATTACTATGAGCTGACAGCGGAGCTGGATGTGAACTAGGAGCAGAGTCTGGTGTAAACGAAAGGCAGAGCTTATTACGAGCTGACGGCGGAGCTGGATGTAAATTGAAACAGAACTTGTGAAAGCTGCCGGTGCGGTATGATACCGCAGACAGCTTTTAGCAGGGAGGATATATGGAAAACATACTCGAATACCGGTCTGTCGGGGTTGCCTACGGCGGAAAACCGGCAGTGTCTGACATCAGTTTTTCGTTAAAGCGTGGCGAGATTTTGGGGCTGGTCGGGGAATCCGGGAGCGGGAAAAGTACAATTATAAAGGCTGCGATGGGACTTCTTGGTGCGGAAGGAAGCGTGACGGCTGGACAGATTTATTTTGAAAACCGTGAGATTCTTGGAAAACCGGAAAAAGAGCTGCGAAAACTCTATGGAGCAAAGATGGGCATGATTTTTCAGGATGCAGGAGCATCGCTTTGTCCCATCCGCACAATTGGGGAACAGATTTATGAGAGCATGGCGGCACATCAGAAAATAAAGAAAAAAGAAGCAAGGGAACGCGCTTTTGCGCTGTTTGAACAGCTTTGTTTTCGGGATAAGGAGCGCATCTGGAACAGCTATCCGTTTGAACTGTCCGGCGGGATGAACCAGAGAGTCGGGATTGCAATTGCAATGCTTTTAAATCCGCCGCTTCTTCTGGCGGATGAGCCGACCAGCGCGCTCGATGTGTCGGTGCAGAGACAGGTTGTCAATAAAATGAAGGAACTGAAGGAGATAAACGGAACGTCAATAGTAATTGTGACGCACGACATCGGCGTTGTCCGAGCGATGGCAGATACGGTGCTCGTGCTAAAGGACGGTGCCTGCGTCGAATACGGGGATGCCGCACAGGTGTTGGAGCATCCGGTGAAAGCGTATACGAGGGAGTTGCTTGCGGCGGTTCCGAGGCTTAAGGTTCGGAGGAAATAGATGGAAGCAATCATTGAGGCAGTACATCTGGGCAAGGTATTTTATCAAAAAGGAAAAGCGCCGGTTCGTGCGGTAGAGGATGTGAGTTTTTCACTTTATCCGGGAGAGACCCTTGGAATCGTCGGGGAGTCCGGCTCCGGGAAAAGCACGATTGCGGGACTTTTAACGCGCCTTTGCGAGCCGACGGAGGGAACCATTCTGTTTGAGGGAAGGGATATTACCCGTGCAAAAGGAAATGAGTTAAAGAGTGTTTATGCAAAGATGCAGATGGTATTTCAAAATCCGTCCGGTTCGTTTGACCCGCGCCGTACATTAGGCGATGGAATTGCGGAGAGCCTTAAGAATCAGGGAATGAAGAAATCTGCACGAAAAGAGCGTGTGAGGGAACTTTTGGAAATGTGCGGGCTTGAGGCGGAATTTGCAGAGCGCTATCCGCATGAGGTGAGCGGCGGACAGTGCCAGAGGGCGGCAATTGCGAGGGCGCTTGCGCTAAATCCGCGTGTTTTAATCTGTGACGAGGCGACAAGCTCGCTTGATGTCACCGTCCAGAAGCAGATTATGGAACTTTTAATCAGCCTTCGGGAAACGCAGAAACTGGCATTTATTTTCATCAGTCACAATCTGGCGTTGGTGCAGATGTTCTGCGACCGGGTGCTGGTGTTATCTGATGGAAAAATTGTTGAAAGCGGCAGGACAGACGAAGTGATAAATCATCCGCAGAGCGTGTATACAAAGAATCTGATTGAGTCGGTATTTTGCTGACAGACGCGTAGAAATAAGGTAGAATAGAGGAAGAAGATTACATGGAAAAACAAGACTTTGCGAAGATGCAGACATTAGAGGAGCGTGTGACCCGCTACTGGTCGGGGCGCGCCCAGGATTTTGCAAAAGTCAGACAGAATGAAATGGAGCATGAGGTCAGCGGGCGCTGGGTACAGGAGATTACTGCGAAGCTTCCGAAAAAGCCGGGTGCAAAGATATTAGACGTTGGCACCGGGGCAGGATATTTTGCGATTGTTCTTGCCGGGTGCGGCTATGAACTGACCGGGATTGACCTTACACCAGAAATGATTGCACAGGCAAAAAAACTGGCGGAACAGAAAAATGTCTCCGTGGATTTTCAGGTGATGGACGCACAAAATCTTACATTCCCGGACGAAACTTTTGATGCCGTGATTGTGCGCAACCTCACCTGGACACTGCCGGAGCCGGTCAGAGCCTATCAGGAATGGCAGCGCGTGTTAAAGCCGGGCGGGGTACTGCTCAACTTTGATGCGTGCTACGGAAACAGTGTGCGAAAAGAGGCGGCAGAGGGAAGCAATACCGAAAATACGACCGTACCTTATGGGCACCTTGGAATCACGCAGGAGATGGAGCGCGAAAATGCCGAAATAACCTTAAGCATGGCAATTAATGGGAAGGACAGACCAGACTGGGATATGCGGATTTTACAGGAAATCGGATTTGAAAAATGTCAGTACGATACAACTGTAGGAGAACGCGTGATAAAGGACTGGGATTTGAAAGAGGCTCCGCTGTTTGGCATTTATGCATGGAAGAGGGAACACGATGAAAATAGGAGAATTTGCAAAAAAACATCATGTGACGATTGATACCGTGAGGCATTATGTGAGCGAGGGGCTGCTCACACCGGTGAAGGTGAATACGCAGTACGATTTTTCTACAATTGATGAGGAAGTGCTCGAGTCGATTCTGTTGTTAAAAAGTATGAATTTTAAGTTAGAAGAAATGAGACCATACCTGCTGTTTCAGACAATGTTCCAGCAAAATACATTTTCCTATCTCGGCTCCTTCGAGCCGGAATTTCGCGAGAAAATCAAAGAGAACGAAAAACAGATAGAAGCGTTAAAAGAGATGAACCGGAGAATTGAGAGGCATCTTGCCGCAAAAAAAGAGGTCAAAATACAGCGCGGCGTTCCTATCCGGCTCATTCCGGAGTTTTTCTGCCCGGACTGTGATATCAATCTGGAATTAGAACAACCGGAAATGCTGCACAATGAAGTCATTTCGGGACGGCTTGTCTGTCCGGATTGCGGCAGAATCTATCACATCCGTTACGGCTGTCTGTCCGATGCGCCGGTTACAGATGTGGAAGAGGTGATCGGAGTTAAGGAGATGCTCGAGCAGTACTTGCAGCAGAACGACGAGGAATATATCGTAAAAATCCGGGAGCTTTTTACCGAGGCGGCAAACTGCGTGGAGGTCACGAGTGCGGGTGCAAAAAATGTCCTGATAGACGGACAGGGCTGTTGTTTCCTGGACAGATCGATTCTTCGGGCGCTTCCTTCGGACTGCTTTGTGCTTATCAACTGCCAGAACAATATTTTTGTGAAAATTTTTGAGGAAGACGTTCTGCCTGCCAATGCGTTAGTGTATGATGGTAAAAAAGAGAATATTCCGCTCAAAAGAAAAATGGACTATCTTTTTTTACAGAACTATGATATGGAATTCTGTAACGGAGGTGGCTTTAAGCTCTACCCGTATCTTGCCGATGAGGTAAAAATGGACTGCTTTAAGGCACTCATTTTAAAGGGCGAGGCGCTTTTGCCGGACGAGGCGGCATTTTTGGCGGATATGAAGCAAAAGGGCATGCAGATGACGGGGGCATTTCTGACGGGCAGCATGATTAACCGGAAAGAATCGCCGGATATGACGGTTTTTGGAAAAAAAGAAGACCTTGAAATGAAATATGCAATCTATCAGTTCAAAACCTTGGGTTAGCCCAAGGTTTTCTGGTTATTCCGGTAAAATAGATGCAAAATCAGCTTCTTGACATGGAGAGCACCCCATATTCTAAACTTTTTTCCAGAGACGGCGGGAAATGGCTGTCACAGAAAGCCTTGGGCTTCAGATTGGAGGAAAAGATGAAAGAATATGGAAAAAAACACTGGCTGCAGTTTGTGGGTGTGGGGATAACATCGGTGCTGCTGTCAACTGCAATGGTAGGCGTCAGTCTGGTGTTGCAGTATGCGATTGATTTTACAATGGAAGGAAGAGTATGGGAAGCAGTCGGAATAGTCGCTTCTTTTCTGGTTCTGTTTGCCGTGCTCTACGGGGTGAGAAGTGCAGGATTTGTTTCACTTAACCAGAAATTTCTGCGTGATATCCGTGCAGAAATCGTGGAAAAAATTCTTTGCAAGGATTATCTGGAATTTGAGGAGCACAAAGAAAGCGATTATTTATCATTACTTACAAATGACGTTAAAAAGATAGAAGATGACTATCTCGACACCGTTTTTTCGATTCTGGCAAAGGTGGTACAGCTTGTTCTTGCCGTTATCGTGATGACCTGTTATTCCTGGGTTTTTACCGTGGTTATGCTTGGAATGACGGTTGTGATGTTTTTGATTCCGTCGTATTTTACGAAGAAATTGCAGGACGCAACGGAAAGCTTTTCACAAAGCCAGGCAAAACTGACGCAGGGAATCAATGAGGTGACGGGCGGTTTTCGTGTGATTAAGTCGTTCCGGCTGGAAACAAACCGGCTGGCACGGTTTGCCGAACAGAACAATGGGCAGGCACAGGCGGGCAGAAGGCTTGGATTTTTACAGAAAGCAAATGAGACGGTCTCCAATGTCCTTGCTTTTACGATGCAGATGGTTATCTGCGTGCTTGCAGCATGGTTTATTTTTCAGGGGAAAATGAGTTACGGAAGCATGGTGGGTGTGATACAGGTTTCAGGAAGCATTACCGTGCCGTTGTTTGAGCTTTTCAGCGCAGTTCCGTGCTTAAAGGCGTTAAAACCGGTCTGGGAGAAGATAAAAGCGTACACCGCAGACTGCGGGAACGGCGAGGATGCGGAGTGGCGCACAGGTACTGATTGCGGCAGATGGCAGGAGATTAGCACAGAGCATCTCGGATTTTCCTATCCGGGCAGTAATTCCGAGATTTTAAAGGACGTGTCCCTTACCATTAAGCGCGGGAAAAAATATCTGGTGGTCGGTGAGAGCGGCGGCGGAAAATCAACGCTTGGCAAGCTGTTATGCGGCTGTTATCCGGTGAATTCCGGAAAAATCAGGATGGACAATGTCGATGTGTCAGAAAAACGGAAGTTTTTGCAGGACGAGACGGCAGTCATCTGGCAGGACGTATTTTTGTTCAACGAGAGTATGAAAGACAACATTTGTCTGGGACACGAGGATGAAAAACGGCTGGAACAGGTGCTTCGTGCGACCAGACTGCAGGAAGTCGTAGCAGAAAAAGGGCTTGATTTTGCAGTCGGTGAAAACGGAAAACAGCTTTCCGGTGGGCAGAGACAGCGGATTGCGATTGCGAGAGCCTTATATGCCGGGCGGAATCTGCTGATGCTCGATGAAGGCTTCAGCGCATTGGACCCGGAGACAGCGCGGGAAATTCAGCAGGCTTTATTGGAGAACAAAGAGCTCACCGTTATTTCGATTTCACATCACACGGATGAGCTGTCACGGAAAAATTATGACAGCGTGATTGAGGTTGGAAATCAGGGCTGCCGGTTGATTTTACAGTAGCAGACTGTTACAATAGCCGTAATAAACTGTGAGGAGGAACCCGCTATGAATACGATGACGACCTATACCGGACACAAATTTGACCCTATGAATATGACGGAGGACGATATCCGCATGGAGGATATTGCGCACGCATTAAGCCTTTTGTGCAGGGGCGGCGGGCATCTGCGAAGTTTCTACACGGTGGGACAGCACTCCATCAATTGTGCGAAGGAAGCGAAGGCGAGAGCGTATTCTAAGCGGGTGCAGTTTGCCTGTCTTTTGCATGATGCAAGCGAGGCATATATTTCGGATATTATCAGACCTGTAAAATGTCATTTGTCGAACTACCTCGAGATAGAAAACAAGATGATGCAGGTCATCTGGAAAAAATTCGGGCTTGAAGATTTGAGTGACGAGGAAAACAGGCAGTGGAAGCAGATTGACGATGCGATGTTGGATTATGAGTTAAAACATCTGATGGCGGGGGAGGAAAACCGCAGCGCAGACGCTCTTTTTTCTAAGCCGGATGTGGCAGAACAGCCGTACCGGAAGGTGCAGGAGGAGTTTCTTCAGATGGCAGAATTTTACCAGAAGCAGGGAATGTAACCTTTTGTTGCGCAGATGTCAGGTGTGTGTGATAGCGTTCTCATGCGTTTTCCTGTACGATGAAAGAAAAAGACGGAGGAAGAGTTTTATGAAGCTGTCAGAAAAAATTTTATATCTGAGAAAAAAGCAGGGCATGACGCAGGAGCAGCTTGCGGAGAAAATGGAGGTATCAAGACAGGCGGTTTCCCGCTGGGAAGGTGGAACGGCACTTCCTGACGCGTCAAACATTGTACAGTTGACCAAAATTTTTGCGGTTTCGGCGGATTATCTGTTAAATGAAGAATATGAGAGTGAAACAGAAATCCCGCCTGCAAAGGAAGCTCCTGCGGCAGCAGGCGGGAGAGGGAGAAAAATTGCCGCCGTCTGTATGATGGCGTTTGGGTTTCTCGGCAACTTTGTGATTTATATTTTGTCGCGCTGCATCAAAGTGATGATTCCAAGAGCCATCGATGGTGGAAACGGAGAAATCTGGTACGAGTGGAGCAGCAACGATACAGCATACAGCTACCGGTACTTTATCGAAACATACAGTCTGGAATTTCTGACAGCATTTTTTGTGGTGGTGATGGTGGCAGGAATTGGGTTATTTGTTCTCAGCTTTGTCCGTCCAGCGGTTATAAATATTCGCAAGAATGGCGCCTGAAATATTATGCCATACGGAGAAGATTGCGCCAGGAACAGTTGCCATAGCCAAATCCGGAAATGCGGTTCCGGCAAGGGAAGTGGCAAGACCGGAGTTCTGCATGCCGATTTCGATGGAAATGGCTTTTGTTTTTGGGGTACTCATATGAAGCAGTTTTCCCAGTCCAAAGCCACATGCATAGCCTAAAAGATTATGCAGGATAACAACTGCAAATACAACGATGCCTGTAGTCATGATTTTCTCAGAGTTGTGGGATACAACGGCAGCGACAATCAGACAGATTGCAATAACGGAAACAGAAGGAAGAACCTTGACGAGTCTCTGCGTTACATTTCCGAACAGTTTGTTGATAATAAAGCCCAAAGCAATCGGGATGATGACTACTTTTATAATAGAAAGAAACATACTGACCGCATCTACAGTGACGGTCGTTCTCAGAAGAAGGTAGGTAATGGCTGGCGTAAGAAGCGGAGCTAAAAGAGTGTTCACACTTGTCATGCCAACGGAGAGGGCGACATCGCCTTTTGAGAGATACGTAATTACGTTGCTGGAGGTTCCACCCGGACAGGTTCCGACCAGAACAACACCTGCTAATAATGCGGCATCAAGACCAAAAATTTTTCCGAGAGCAAATGCGAGAAGCGGCATAATGGTAAATTGAGCGACACAGCCAATCAGGACATCTTTCGGGCGGGTAAAGACGAGTTTAAAGTCTTCTAACTTCAGGGTAAGTCCCATACCAAACATCACAATCATCAGAAGGTAATTTACCCATGAGGTCTGAACCCACAGGCAGGTTCTGGGCGCAAACAAAGCCAGGGCGGCAACAGCAAGAACGATGAGTGCCATGTACTTTCCGAAAAAGTCACTGATTTTTTCTAATACTTTCATTTCTAATTTCCTCCTCAGAATAGATTTAATAAAATAAAAAAACCTTTGCCTCAATTAAGAGACAAAGGTTATTTTCCTCTGCGGTACCACTCTCATTGTTGGTAAAAACCAACCACTCGGTTACATATCCATCAATATGTGATAAGGTAACGGTTATCAATCGTTCAGACTTACTGGAGAATATCGTTTGGTCTGAAAGCTCTGGGGTGATTTTCTCAGGAGATCCGGGTTGTCTCACACCGACCGACAACTCTCTGTACCTTTTCATCCTGATACTTTTCCTCTTCAACGCAGTGTCGTTATCATTTGCATCGTAGTTTATCACCATAATTTGAGGTTGTCAATAAGCAGTTGTACGATTTTTTCTGATAAATAAAATCCGGTTTGAAAATTGTCTGTCAAATAAATCCGGGATAGATATAATGGTTATGATATGTTATATTGGGTTATAGAGGCTGTGTCTGCCGTGAAAAATCAATATACAGAGGGGAAAAATGACGGAAACAGGAGAAGAGAAAATTCTGACAAAGGGTGAAAAAACAAAATACCGGCTGGCATATGCGATGAAAGAATGCATGAAAACTACTTCTGTAGAAAATATTACGGTAAAGCAGATTACAGAGAAGTGTGGACTTACCAGACAGACGTTTTACCGGAATTTTCTGGATAAATATGATTTAATTAACTGGTATTTTGATAAGCTGCTTATAAAATCTTTTGAACATATGGGACGTGGAAGAACGGTTTATGATGCGCTGGTTAAGAAGTTTACTTATATCAGGGAGGAGCAGATGTTTTTCGCAACTGCATTCCGCTACGACGAACAGAATTCGTTAAGGCAGCATGACTTTGAACTGATTTTGCAGTTTTACGAAAATCTGATTTATGAAAAGACCGGCAGAGTTCCACAGGAAAAGATGCATTATATGCTGGAAATGTACTGCCAGAGTTCCATCTATATGACAGTCAAATGGGTGACGGGCGGACTGATCTGCACGCCGGAAGAACTTGCAGCGATTATCGTAGACGGGATGCCGGGAAAAGTGGCAGAGCTGTTGATCAGACTTGAGATTCTAAGCTGATGCAGCAGGCATTTTTGACAAATAAGAATATGGGAATTTAGAACATATTACCAAAGTTACAGAAAACGTTACACTTGGCGGATTCTGTAACTTTTTTTTGTATCTGAATATTGTTAAGATAATAACAAAGGTGAGGCGCGAATAACGCAGAAAGGATGGAATCATTATGGCAAACAGAATTAATTTGAATGGAACATCTTATCACGGAGCAGGTGCAATTGCAGAGATTGCAAATGAGGCAAAAGCACATG
The DNA here is from genome assembly GCA_050874345.1 of Roseburia sp. Taxonomy (GTDB): domain Bacteria; phylum Bacillota; class Clostridia; order Lachnospirales; family Lachnospiraceae; genus Roseburia. Next base: position 37,002 of record JBNMKM010000014.1, read on the forward strand.
CATTTAAAAAGGCATTTGTGTGTTCCGACCCGGATCTGATTAAATTTAATGTGACAAGTAAAGTGACAGACATTCTGGAAAAAGAAGGTCTCGAATATGAAATTTATTCTGATATCAAGGCAAATCCGACCATCCAGAATGTACAGAACGGAGTAGCAGCATTTAAAAAATCCGGTGCTGATTATATCATTGCAATCGGTGGTGGTTCTTCCATGGATACGGCAAAAGCAATCGGAATTATCATTGCAAATCCGGAATTTGAGGATGTGAGAAGTCTCGAGGGAACCGCTCCGACGAAGAAACCCTGCGTTCCGATTATCGCTGTTCCGACAACCGCAGGAACAGCCGCTGAGGTTACTATTAACTACGTTATTACTGATGTAGAAAAGAAACGTAAATTTGTATGCGTTGACCCGCATGATATGCCAATCATCGCAGTTGTTGACCCGGAGATGATGTCCTCCATGCCAAAGGGACTGACCGCTTCTACCGGTATGGATGCTTTAACTCATGCAATCGAGGGATACACGACAAAAGCAGCATGGGAAATGACAGATATGTTCCATCTGAAAGCGATTGAACTGATTTCCAAATCTCTTCGCGGCGCGGTTGAAAATACCAAAGAAGGTCGTGAGGGAATGGCGCTCGGACAGTATATTGCAGGTATGGGCTTCTCAAATGTAGGCCTTGGTATTGCACACTCCATGGCACATACATTAGGAGCTGTCTATGATACACCGCACGGTGTTGCCTGTGCGATGATGCTTCCGATTGTAATGGAATACAACCAGGAGTGCACCGGAGAAAAGTATCGTGAGATTGCCCGTGCAATGGGAGTCAAAGATGTTGATTCCATGACACAGGATGAGTACAGAAAAGCTGCAATTGATGCTGTCAGAAAACTTTCCACAGATGTTGGAATTCCGACGAAACTGGATGCAATCAAAGAAGAAGATCTTCCGTTCCTTGCAGAGTCTGCACACGCAGATGCATGCGCACCGGGAAACCCAAAAGATGCAAGTGTAGAAGATCTGAAGGCATTGTTCCGCAAGATTATGTAATTTTTTAAAGCGTATCGATTTTACGAAGGCAGCCCCCGCTCTGGAGAGGCTGCTTTTGTTTTGTCCGGTTGAATTATTCTTTTGGAATCGTTATAATGTGTGATAGATTTTTTCTTCTGTGCCGGTGGCAGTGCAAAAGCGCAGACAAAAATAAATGGGGAAGAAGAAGGCTGCTGGTGCATGGAAAATATCGGAATGTGTTTAGAGGCGCAGCAAAATGACAGCCGTGCGGTTCATATTCCCACTGTCGGAAAGTCCCCGGAAGAAATCGTGGCAGAGATTCTGGCAGTGGAGTAGAAGGTATAGGAGATTAATCATATGAAAATTGTAATTATAAACGGAAGTGCAAGAAAGGGAAATACATTAACTGCAATCAATGCATTTATGAAAGGTGCATCTAAAAAGAACGAAATTGACGTAATTGAACCAGATAAGTTACATATAGCACCATGCAAAGGATGTGGTGCCTGCCAATGTTATAAGGGATGCGTAGACAGTGATGATACAAATCCAACAATTGATAAAATTGCGGCAGCGGACATGATTCTTTTTGCAACACCTGTGTATTGGTGGGGAATGTCGGCACAGCTAAAGCTTATAATTGATAAATGCTATTGCCGTGGATTGCAATTGAAAAATAAAAAGGTTGGTTTAATTATTGTAGGGGGTTCGCCAGTTGATAGTATCCAATATGAACTGATTTGCAAGCAATTTGACTGTATGGCGGATTACTTGTCATGGAATATGCTTTTTCAAAAGTCATACTATGCTAATGCAAGAGATGAACTTGCAAAAGATGTAGAAGCGATAAAAGAACTTGAGGATATTGGCGAAAGTTTATAATATGGATATATTAAAAGTTGTCTATATTAACATGATTACGAATGGGGAAGATGCCATTAAGCGGGTGATTGCCATTGATGGAGAAATACTTGAAGGAAATTTTCCGAATAAACAGTTAAAACTTTTACTTGCATGGATGGCGATTCATGAAGATGAATTAATGGCAAACTGGACCATGTTGAGTGCAGGAGAAGGATATTTTAAGATTGAGCCGTTAAAGTAAGTAGTTGTAAGAAAGGCATATAATAAATATGAGTTTCTTATGGATGTTATTTTAATAGGAGGTGGGACAGATGTTAAGACCAACAGCTACAAAAGTAATACCGGAAAAAGATTATATGCTAGAGATTGAATTCAGTAATGGTGAGCAGAGAGAGTTTGATGTCAAACCTTATATTAAAGGTGAGTGGTATGGCAAATTGCGCGATGTCAGTTATTTTAATGCAGTAGAAACGGATGGATTTACGGTAGTATGGCCGGAGGGACAGGATATTTGTCCGGATGAACTTTATGAGCTCAGTAAAGTGAGGGCTGTCTTATAGACGTGGCGAAAAGAATCGAAGGCAGAATCATATCAGGAGCGCCGGGCACAGATTTCTCTGTGCCCGGTTTTTTCATACTGTATTTAATTAACACTTCCCAATAACATACATCGGGATAAACAGTCCGCCCAGTGTGAGAACTAAGAACAAAGCCCATTCAATCCAGACCCATGCAGGGCAGAATTGGTGCAGGAGCAGAGAAAGAGCCGGAAACAGCACCATGGCGAGCACAGACCAGATACGGCCGGAGAGAATGATAAAGCGCCAGTTGGCATTGTTTAAGGAAATTCCCGGAATGCTTAGCTGGAAAAAGCCGTCTGTGTATGTGTTGATGTGGTTCTCATCGTAATACCGGGGCAGTTTTGTGCGGATAAAAAATATAAAGTAGGCACCAAAAGCGGCGCCCATACAAAATCCGGTGATGGACATTTCCGATGGATATCCATGCAGATAGCCAAGAAATAGTGTAAGGAATCCGAGCACTGCGGATAAAATGTAAAGAATACCCCAGCGGCTTTTGGTGATGTAAGCCCTTTCGGCATTTTCCTCTGAATAGAGGATGGCAGTTTTTACAACGGTTTCAACTTCTGCGGTGTCTAAAAGCGGGGCGGCTTCCTGCCGTTTTGAGAGCAGAAGTTCTGTCACGCTTACCCCAAGAAGTTCTGCCAATGGAATTAAAAGCGAGGTGTCCGGAATACTGGCACCGGTTTCCCACTTGCTGACCGCTTTATCCGAAATGAAAAGCCGGCTGGCAAGTTCTTTTTGTGTATATCCTTTTTCTTTTCTTAATTCGGCGACAAAGGAACCGAATTTCGCTCTGTCAATTTCAAACATCATTTGCTACCTCCTGAAAAACAGTGTACGGCAGCAGAACAAAATTTACAACCGAATAGCAGTAGAGTCCGCACGGTGAAATAATCTATTGAAAACTTATCGCTGTTGTGATATAGTTAAATGCAAACATATGTTTGCGTTTAACTATATGGGAGAGAAGATGTTTATCATATAGATGATACGGTATTTAGATAAATTGAATTTGTCAGACACTGTCTGACAAATTGGGGGGAATAGAATATAATGACCGAAACCTATTGGAACATTGGAAAATATATCGTAGAGGTTGAGCAGGATGGAAAAGCAACCGCTATATATGGCTCTAAGCTCTTAACCACCTTATCCCATGAACTGACTCTCAGAATAGGGAAAGGTTACAGCCGCCCAAACCTCAATAACATGAGAAAATTTTATCTTCGGTATCCAAATTGCCGGACTGTGTCTGACAATTTAAGTTGGTCACATATTTGTGAATTGATTACAATTGACGATGATTTGGAACGGCAGTTTTATGAAAACGAGTGCATAAAGGGAAAATGGGATGTCCGAACTTTAAGACGAGAAAAAGATGCAGCTTTATTTCTCAGATTGGCTTCAAGCAAAGATAAAGAAGGAATCTTAGCTCTTGCTCAAAATGGAATCACATATCAGACACCGGAGGATGTGATAAAAAGTACTTATACACTTGATTTCTTAAATATTCCGCAGATGACGATGTACAGTGAAGCTGAACTTGAACAGAAAATCATTGACAATCTGCAACAATTTTTGATGGAGCTTGGTAAAGGGTTTACGTTTGTTGGCAGACAGTACCCTATGACGATTGGGAATATCACATATCATTGTGATCTGGTGTTTTATCATAGAATCCTAAAGTGCTTCGTGCTGATTGATCTCAAAACAAATGCGGTGAAGCATCGCGATATTGGTCAAATGAATATGTATATGGGATATATCGCGACGGAGGAAAATATGCCAGATGATAATCCACCGATTGGCATTATTCTAAGTAAAGAAAAAGATGAACTGCTTGTAGAGTATGCCACATATGGTATGGATAGCAACTTATTTATTTCAAAATATGAGCTGTATTTGCCGAACAGGGATGAATTAAAGCGTTTAGTTGACAAAATCATCGAAGAAGATATTCGGCAAAGTTAATCAGCGTCACAGTGTACGGCAGCAGGGCAAAATTTACAACCGAACAGCAGTAGAGTCCGCGCGGTGAGCGGCTTCCTTGTCCTGATACATCCGTTCATCGGCAATTTTAATGAGAGCTTCCGTGTCAGTGCTCTCGGAGGGGTAGGCTGCATAGCCACAGCTTGTTCCCATATATAATGTGATGTCGTCTATCTGGAGCGGCTTTTGAATATTTTCTTTTATGGACGCAATCAGCGCATCCCCGGAAGGAGCGGAATCGTTTTGGGGGACAATCAGAGAAAATTCATCCCCACCGATTCGGAAGGCATAGTCTTCATCACGAAGACACTGCTGTAACCGTTTGGAGGCTTCCATGAGCAGCGCATCGCCAGCCTTATGTCCATAGGTGTCATTGACCTGCTTAAACCGGTTCATGTCCAGAAAGAACAGAAGAAACGGCTGTCCTTCTTCGGAGAGCTTTGTGAGTGTGGCAGAGAAATAGCGATTGTTATATAGTCCGGTAAGCGGGTCTAAATTTGCAAGGGCATCAAGTTCACGCTTCTGGTCTTCTGAGCGGATAAAATAAAAAACTAAAAACGTAATCAAAATATCAATTACAAATGCAATAAACGAATGGGTGGCAATCTGCGAGGCGGTAATCCAGCCGTGCGCCGGCATAAGGGAAAAATACCAGTTTTCTCCGGGCACTTCAAGTTCGGCACTAAGGGCATCGTCCGAAAGGGCGCGACTACTTCCGCTGAGAACCAGTTTCTCTGTTTTATCATTATTATATTTCCAAATCTGATAGGAATAGCCATCTTTTTCCAAATCAGCCAGTTTCGCCTTATCAAAGAGGTAAGAGACATCTAACAATGCACTGCTGAATCCCCAGAAAGTCTGTGTTCCATCCTCTCCAGTGAGATAAATAGGTCTGCGGATGACGACGTTGGTTTCTCCGTTTTCCGGATCAAGGGAGCCGGTCATGGTCATATTTCCACTGTCGCGTGAATACTCGGCAGCCTCCTTGCGGTTCGGGTCATCAAACAGGTCGAGACTGGGATTGTTTTCACCCGCCTCCGTGGGATAGATATAGCTTACAACGCCGTCCGGTGAAAGCTGCAAACTGCGTACAGCAGGGTCATCTTTGCAGAGGCTGGCTGCAACTTCGTCAAAATCAGTCACAGAACCATTGTTTGTTGTGACAATCATTTCAAGAATCTGGAGATTTAAGATGCGAGAGTCAATGGAATACTGCACTTTGCCTGTTTCGCTGCCGAGCAGATATTGTCCGTGCTCAAGGGCAAGCTGTCTGCTGTGTATCATGATGCCGGTTACAATAGCGGCTGAAATCAGCAATGTGGCGGTAAAAATCAGCCAGATGGTTTTCGTTCTGTCTTTTGCTGCTTTTTTCATGGAAAGTTCTCCTTATATATCGTGATGGTATCACGTCAAAATTCATCTACATATTCATCTGGTTTATTATAACATGAAATCCCTGGGACTGCGTAACAAAGTACACTATTTACAAAATTAGAACGATTATTTATAATAAAAACAATAGGTTACAGGTGACGAAAGAGACAAAGGAGAAGCGATGAAAACATTTGTTGGAGAAGGACAGGGAAGCATAAGTGCGGCACTTGAAAAGGCAACTGCCGGACTGACAAATCCCAGTGGAATCATATTTTACGCACCGTACGAAGAGATTGGTGAGGCTGCTGCATATCTGTGGAAAAAATATCCGGGTGTGACGACGATTGGAACAATCGGAACAAAGTTTGTCAACGGTTCAATTGGTGATAAGAATGTTGCAGTGACCGCTTTTTTTCAGGATGCAAAAATCGGAGGCGGCATTGTAAAGGAGCTTGATGCGTGTCCAATTGCTTCGATAGCGGAGATTACAGAGCAGTTGAAAGCCGTACAGCCGGGAAATGAGGATACGGTCTGTATTGAGTTTTGCACAAATGATGAAGAGCGGCTTGCGACAACTATGAATGCGGCATTTGGAAACAGGAACATCTCTCTTGTCGGAGGAACAGCGTTTGGAGCACCGGAGGGCAAAAAGGCTGTGGTTGCCTGCAATGGTCAGATTTATGAAAATGCCTGCGCCTACATATTTATAAAGAATACAACTGGAAAAGTCAAAGTATTTAAGGAAAATATTTATGAAAAGCGCAGTAATGTTTCACACTATGCGACAAAGGTAGATGTAAAAAAGAAATCATTGATTGAAATTGACAATCAGCCGGCGGCTGCCGTGTACAGCCGTGAGGTCGGAGTGCCACGCGAGAAGATTGTCGATAATGTATTTAAGAATCCGATTGGACGTTCGGTTGGAGACGAGGTTTATATTTCTTCGATGATGGCGCTTGGCGCAAACGGGGAATTGATTAACTATAAACGAATCAATAAAAACGACTGTATTTATTTTCTGGAGCTGGGGGATTTCAAAGAGTCCGAGGTGCGGACGAGAAACCTGATTTCAAGTGAGATGAAACACATTTCGCTGGTATTTTCCGTTGACTGTATCTACCGTTATCTGCTCTATGGACAGGAGCATTATGTGGATGAGTATGCAAAGGGAATGGCATCTCTTGGCGCACACGTCGGAATTGTCGGCGGCGGGGAGCAGTTTAACAATCAGCACGTGAACCAGACGATGGTCTGTGCGGTTTTTGAATAGGAGGAGTTACGGATGTTTCGGAAGAAAAATACGGATGAAAAGCTGGTACCAGATGATACAATGGAGAAGCAGGCGGATATTCAGAAAAATCTGCAGGCAATGGCTTTTTTGAGCAAATATGTGATTGAAAAAAAGGATGCACTGGTAGAAGAAGAGGTAAAGACTGCAAAAGGGCTTGAAAAGGTGCAGGAATCTTATAATCAGGCAATTGAGAACAATGCGGACATCAGCGCCGCCATCGACGGCATTGGACAGGAGTTTTCCAAAGTGGACGAGGTGTCCGGCAGGGTTTCCGAGGTGGTTGCAAATGTTTCGGAAGTGTCCGGCGACGCAAAGACGGATTTGGAGAATCTGAAGGAAAGCTCCCAGAAGGTCGAAGGGCAGTTTGGAGAAATTGCAAATATTTATGAGGAGTTCCAGAAAGGATTTTCCGAAATCCAGAAGACCATGCAGAACATTGTTGGAATTGCGAATCAGACGAATCTGCTTGCCTTAAATGCGTCGATTGAGGCAGCACGTGCCGGAGAGCATGGAAAAGGCTTTGCGGTGGTTGCGGATGAGGTCACGAAACTTTCCATCGGAATCAAGGATTTGGTTGGGGACGTCAACAAGAGCATGGCGGGACTTCAGGAAAGCTCCGAGAAACTTGCAACATCCCTGCAGGGCGCACAGGAGGCACTGGTACATTCAGAAGAGCAGATGACGAATACAGATGAGGCATTTGGCAAGATTTTAGAGGCAGTGTCGAGTGTCGGCGATATTCAAAAACAGATTAAAGAAGTAGTTAGCACATGCCACGGAAAAGTACAGAATATCCAGCAGGGGATGCAGGACTATGAGGAACAGTACCGGAGTGTATTGGAAAATATTGAGACGATGAAGGGGCAGATGACCGAAAAGGGATTTCTGTACGAGGATATTTCCAATATGATGGAGCAGGCGCAGCCGTTATTAAACCGCATAGAAGGTTAAAATCTCCTTGCGGTCAGGTGGCAGTTGTGATAACATAAGACTATATTGAGTTGAAACGGAAAGGAGGACGCAGCATGAACGGACTTGGATATACACCAATCTACAGTAGCAGTGCAGTGCAAAAAGCATACAAAAAAGCCGCTTACGGGATTACTGCGCCCTTTTTTAGGAGAATAGATTTTTAAAAAAGAAAAAGTTCTCCAGATATGCGTGGTAAATCCCAGAAACAGTTTGACCTGTAAAAGAAAGAGACAGGTTGGGCTGTTTTTTTACTTTAATATGGTACAAAATGACGAGAGCGAAAGGATATTACCACAATGAAACAGAAACTTCAGAAAAACATTGGATTAGATTATATTGCAACTTTTATTACAAACCTGAATATGCAAAGCTCCATCTGGGTGCTTTACCTTGCGTATTGCGGGATGAACCTTGCACAGATTGGCCTGCTGGAGGGAGTTTACCACGCGACAAGCATTATCTGCGAGATTCCATCCGGCGCCTTTGCCGACTTGCTGGGAAGAAAGCGCAGTATGGTATTAAGCAGGCTGTGTATTGCCATTTCCTGTGTGATTATGCTGTTTGCGGGAAACTTCTGGCTGTTTGCGCTTAGCTTTATCATTCAGGCACTGGGAAATAACTTAAATTCCGGTTCGGAGGAAGCGCTTATCTATGACAGCATGAAAGTCATCGGACGGGAAGAAGAATATATGGGCGTTTACGGCAGATTAAATGTCATCATTGAAGTGGCACAGGGGATTGCGACTGTTGCGGGCGGAGTGCTTGCAGAATATTCGTATTTCTGGTGTTATGCGGCGTGCCTGCTGATCGCAGTTCTTGCAGTTCTTCCGGTACTTCTTATGACGGAGGCGCCGGTTGGCGATGATACGGCAGAGTATCTGCCGGTTGGGGCACTGGTAAAGGAACATTTTAAAAAGAGCGGCAAAATTTTAAAATCAGACAGCCGTATTTTAAAAATTATCGTATTTTATTCGGTAGTCTTTGCGGCGGAAACGCTGCTGTTTTACTACAGCCAGCAGTATTATGCAGACCTTGGATACAACAAAATCGGCATCAGTATGATTTTACTTGTAGTGGGCGCCGTATCCTGTATGGGAGCTTTCCTAAGTGAAAAAATTTATGCACGCTTTGGGAAAAAGACATCGTTTGCGGCGGCTGCCGTGATAGGGGCGGCATTGGTTTGTTACGGATTTCACAATGTTGCAGTGTCTGTTGTGGCATTTGCGGCAGCAGGCTTTTGCAATGCACTTTTGTACCCGATACAGTCGGATTCCCTCAATGACCTGATTCCGTCCGCACAGCGTGCGACGCTGATTTCAGTGGACAGTATGTTTTTCTCCATCGCAATGATTCTGCTGTTCCCAGCGGCAGGGGCGGCAGCGGATGTGCTGGGGCTGACCGGCGTGCTTGTGGGAATCGGTATCGGACTCTGGGTGTTTACCGGCATCTGGGCAATCGCTTCCGGCAGGGAAAAGAAATAGAAAAAAATAGGATAAAATCACCAAATTTTTGCCTGTAAATATTTATTTTTACATGAAAATATGCTAAAATGCAAAGCGAGACCAACTAAAAGGGGGACTTTGTTGTGAAAAGCAAAAGTGTAAAAAATTCATTGACAATCATGTGCCTGGCGCTTGTGATTGTTGCAGGTGTTGTAATCGGAGCAATTTCGATTCACAATATCAAAATCATGACAGCATTGGCAACGGAAAACTATGAAAATGCAATGCTTGACGGTTATAATACGCAGATTAAAAATGAGGTTCAGAGTGTCATTACCGTATTGCAGGCGGAATATGACAGGGCACAAAACGGGGAACTCACGGAGGACGAGGCAAAGAAGGAAGCCTGTGAAATTATCCGCGGGATGCGCTACGGAGACGATGAAAGCGGATACTTCTGGATTGACGATACCGACTATACGTTAGTCATGCACCCGATTCTGCCGGAGCAGGAGGGAAACAACCGGTATAATCTTGAAGACCAGAACGGGGTCATGATTATCCAGGAGATTATGAAAGTCGCAACCGGTGCAGACGGAGGCGGATATAACGAATTTTATTTTACCAAGTCAGATGGTGTTACAGTTGCACCAAAGATTGCGTATTCCCAGATTTTCACGCCGTGGAACTGGGTGGTATCGACCGGAAACTATGTGGATGATATGGATGCCGAGATGGCAGCCTCCAAAAATGAGGTAAATGCAAAGTATGAGTCCATGATTATGCTGATTGTGATTGTGGGAATTGTGATTGCAGCAGCGGCAGTTGTGGCATCCCGTATTTTCGGAAGTATGATTTGCAAGCCGTTAATGCAGATTCAGAACTTTGCAAACCGTATGTCGACCGGAGATTTAACGACAGGCGTAAATGTATCGAGCAGAAATGAGCTTGGAAAAACTGCCGGAGCGTTAGACCTTGCGCAGCAGGAGGTTGTCGGACTGATTTCCAATATTGACGGTGTTTCCGGACATCTGAATGAGGCAATCGAGGAGTTCACCAGGAACTTTAACAGCATGAACGATTCTATACAGAATGTTTCCGCAGCAATTAATGAGATTGCAAAGAACAGTAATTCACAGGCACTTTCCACCTCTACGGCATCTGAAAATATTAACCAGATTGCAGAGGGAATTGCGGATACTTCCACAGAAGTCGATTCTCTTGACCGGAATGCACAGATTATGCAGAACCGCTCTGAGAAATCCATGGAGACGCTGCATGAGCTGATTACCGTCAACTCTGCTACAAAGTCGGATATTGATTTGATGTATACACAGACTTCGGAGACAAATGAGTCTGTCAATAAGATCAGCCAGGCGGCAACCTTAATCAGTGAGATTGCATCCCAGACGAACCTGCTTTCTTTAAATGCTTCTATCGAGGCGGCAAGAGCGGGAGAAGCCGGTCGTGGATTTGCGGTTGTTGCAGAGGAAATCGGTGGTCTTGCAACGCAGTCAGCAGAGACGGTAAATGAGATTAATAACATTATCGGTGAGCTGACAAGGAACTCCGAGAAATCCATGGAATTGATGAAGAAGATGAGTGATACCTCAGACCATCAGGTTGCAGCGCTTGAGAATACCGAGCAGATGTTTGGCGATTTGAAGGCGGCGCTTGATTCGTGTCTGGCATCCATTCAGACGATTACAGCCAAAATCCAGAATGTCAATACGCAGCGGGAACTTGTGACCGAGAGTATTGATACGCTGACACAGCTTGCAACGGACAATGCGTCCTCCACAGAGGAGACATCTGCGATGGCAACAGAGCTTGAGGCAGCGGTAGAGAAGTCATCACGGCTTGTATCAGAGCTTTCAAGCGATGTAGGAAAACTTTCCGATGACATGAAACAGTTTAAATTTTAGAAAGAACAAAAAATTCCCCTGGAGCAGAAAACTCCGGGGGCTTTTTTGTACAGACACTGTGATAACAATTTTCGACAAAGAAAAAAATTTTATAGAAATATAATAGTTTTACGGAGTATTATCTGATAAAATTATCTATCATAATTTGGAAAAACAGGCAGAAGGCAGGTGGCAGTGTGGAGGACGCAAAACTGACAGGATTATCCGCAGGAGAAGTGGAAGAACGAAAAGAGAAGGGACTTACAAACAAGACAGAGATTTCTACGGAAAAAACCGTAAAAGAAATCATTATTTCCAATACATTTACCTACTTTAACTTTATATTTCTGGTGATTACGATATTACTTTGTATCGTCGGTTCATTCCGGAATCTCACATTTCTTCCGATTATCATTGGAAATACGTTAGTCGGAATCGTGCAGGAAATCCGTGCCAAGGCGGTACTCGACAAGATGAGCCTTTTAAATGCACCACATGCGGAGGTTGTGCGGGACGGCGGGCGAAAGAAGGTTGCGTCGGAGGAACTGGTAAAAGATGACGTTGTACTTTTTACCGCAGGAAATCAGATTTGTGCGGATGCAAGAGTGCTTCACGGCAGTGTGCAGGTCAATGAAGCGCTTTTAACCGGCGAGCAGGACGAAATCAGCAAAAAACCGGGAGATACGCTGCTTTCCGGAAGCTTTGTGGTGTCCGGCGAGTGTTATGCCGTGTTAGAAAAGGTCGGAGCAGAGTCCTATATTTCAAAACTTGCGGCTGAAGCGAAGAGCCTCGACGGAAGTGAGCAGTCGGAAATGATACGTTCCATCAACAAGATTGTAAAATGGATGGGAATTATCGTGATTCCAATTGGTGTGATTTTATTTTACCAGGGATATTATGTAAACCATGTGAGCTTCCGCGAGAGCATCGTGTCGATGGTGGCGGCGATTATCGGAATGATACCGGAGGGCTTATATCTGCTGACGACAGTAGCGCTGGCACTTGGAACGATACGGCTGGCACAAAAACAGGTTCTGCTTCACGATATGAAGAGTATTGAGACGCTGGCGCGGGTGGATGTTTTATGTGTGGACAAGACCGGAACCATCACGGAACCCGGAATGCAGTTAAACCGGGTGGAAGCGCTTGCAGAGGCGCAAGCACTTGCAGGCGGGGAGAATCCATCCCTGTTTCTGGAAGAAAAATTAAAAGAATATGTGGCGGCATCAACCGATAATAATAGTACAATGGAAGCGCTGAAAGAATACTATTTTGACGGAGCCGCATTGATACAGCCGAAAAAACAGCCAGTTTCTGTTTTCCCTTTTTCTTCTGCGGTAAAATACGGAGCAATCACCTTTGCGGACGGCACATGGATTCTCGGTGCACCGGAATTTGTATTAAAAGAGGACATAAAGGCGGTGGAGGAGCGGATAAAACCGTACACGGAAAAGGGTTATCGTGTGCTCGTGTTTGCCTGGCAGAAGGAGCCGCTTGCGGAGGGCGGTGCGCTGGCAGGCAAACTGACACCCGTCGGAATCGTGGTGCTTACCAATGCCATCCGTGAAAATGCCAAAAAAACATTCCAGTATTTTAAGGAACAGGACGTTGCAATCAAGGTCATTTCCGGGGATAATCCGAAGACGGTTTCCGAGGTCGCAAGAATGGCAGGAATTGAAAATGCAGAGCAGTATATTGACGCTACACTTCTGGATACCGAAGAGAAGGCAGCAGAAGCGGTAAAACAGTATACGGTGTTTGGACGCGTGACGCCAAAGCAGAAGCAGATGCTTGTGAAGGCGCTGCAGAACCAGGGGCATACGGTGGCGATGACCGGAGATGGTGTCAACGATATTCTTGCGATGAAGGATGCGGACTGTAGTATTGCAATGGCATCCGGAAGCGAGGCGGCGGCACAGGCGGCACAGGTGGTGCTTATGGATTCTGATTTTGAACATATGCCAAACGTAGTATTGGAGGGAAGGCGCGTTGTCAACAATGTGCAGCGTTCCGCGAGCCTTTTCCTCGTAAAAAATATTTTTTCCCTGCTTCTTGCGGTGTTCTCGTCAGTATTGCTTCTGACGTATCCGTTAGAGCCGTCCCAGATATCTTTAATCAGTATGTTTACGATTGGTATTCCGGGATTTTTGCTGGCGCTTGAGACGAACAAGAACCGGATTGAAGGACATTTTTTAAAAAATGTCATGTTAAAGGCGCTTCCGGCGGGACTTACGGATGTGCTGATTGTAGGTTCTCTGACGGTCTGCGGCAAGGTATTTGGAATTGCAGAAAACGACATTGCAACGGCGGCAACCATGCTGCTTGCGGTGGTCGGTTTTATGATTCTGGAAAAAATCAGCCATCCGTTCAACAAATTCCGGGTGGCAGTTTATGCAGTCAACATTGCAGGTATTATTTTATGCAGCCTCTTTCTACCGGATTTGTTTGCGCTCACCGGAATGTCCGGGACAAGCATACTTTTAATGGTTGTGTTTGCATTCGCGGCAGAATCCTTATTCCGGAATCTTTCGCTTCTTATCGAGAGCGGAAACAAAGCGCATTTAAAGAAAAAGGAAGCTGGAAAGAAGCCGCATAAATTAAAAAAACATAAAGAGAGGAGCAAAAGAGTATGAATGAAGTAAAGACACCAAAGAAACCCCTGATATTCTATTATCTGGTAGCACTGGCACTGATTCTTGCAATCAACTTTCTGTTTATGCCATGGCTGATGCAGCGCACGGTTGAGGAAGTGGATTACGGCACTTTTATCAAGATGACCAATGACAAGGAAATTGGCAGGGTCGAGGTGCAGGACAACCAGATTGTGTTTACCGACAAGAATGAGGACAAGATTTACAAGACGGGAAGGATGGATGATCCGGAACTGGTCGACAGACTGTATGAATCCGGTGCAGAATTTGCCAGCGAGATTGTGGAGCAGACATCACCGTTTCTGACCTTTATTTTGAGCTGGGTACTGCCGATTGTCATTTTTATCGGAATCGGGCAGTATATGACGAAAAAGCTGATGGACCGTGCAGGCGGCGGCAGCAGTTCCATGGCATTTGGTATGGGAAAGAGCAATGCGAAGGTTTATGTGAAATCGTCCGATGGAATCAAGTTTGCGGATGTTGCCGGAGAGGATGAGGCAAAAGAAAATTTAAAAGAAATCGTAGATTATCTCCATACGCCGGAGAAGTACCGGGAAATCGGTGCATCCATGCCGAAGGGTATTCTTTTAGTGGGCCCTCCGGGAACCGGAAAAACAATGCTTGCGAAGGCGGTTGCCGGAGAAGCGGAAGTTCCGTTTTTCTCGATGTCCGGCTCCGAATTTGTGGAAATGTTTGTGGGAATGGGCGCATCGAAGGTGCGTGACCTGTTTCGGCAGGCGAAAGAAAAAGCACCCTGTATTGTCTTTATTGACGAGATTGATGCCATCGGAAAGAAGCGTGACGGGCAGCTTGGCGGAAATGACGAGCGTGAGCAGACCTTAAACCAGCTGCTGACCGAGATGGACGGTTTTGAGGGAAATACGGGCGTTATCATTCTTGCAGCGACGAACCGTCCGGAATCCTTAGACCCGGCGCTTACAAGACCGGGACGATTTGACAGACGTGTGCCGGTAGAACTCCCGGATTTAAAGGGAAGGGAAGAAATCTTAAAAGTGCATGCAAAGAAGATTAAGATTGCAGACGATGTGGATTTTGCTCATATTGCGAGAATGGCATCGGGTGCTTCCGGTGCGGAGCTTGCCAATATTGTCAATGAGGCGGCGCTGCGTGCTGTGCGGGATGGCAGAAGATACGCGACGCAGGCAGACATGGAGGAGAGCATCGAGGTTGTCATCGCAGGCTATCAGAAGAAAAATGCGATTATGACTGACCGCGAAAAATGGACGGTTTCCTATCATGAAATCGGTCATGCACTTGTGGCTGCAAAGCAGACAAATTCTGCTCCGGTACAGAAGATTACGATTATTCCGCGTACCTCCGGCGCGCTTGGTTATACGATGCGGGTGGAGGAAGGCAACCACTATCTGATGACAAAGACGGAGATTGAGAATAAGATTGCGACGTTTACCGGTGGACGGGCTGCCGAGGAGATTGTCTTTGGAGAAGTCACAACCGGTGCGTCCAACGATATCGAGCAGGCAACGAAGCTGGCACGCGCAATGATTACACGCTATGGCATGAGCAGTGATTTTGATATGATGGCGCTTGAGACGGTAAGCAACCAGTATCTTGGAGGGGATGCGTCCCTTGTCTGCTCCGCGGAGACCCAGACAGAGATTGACAGACAGGTCAATGCGCTGATTAAGAAACAGCATGAGAAGGCAGGACAGATTCTGCTTGAGAACCGGGAAAAACTCGAGGAGCTTGCAAAATTCCTCTATGAGAAAGAGACCATTACCGGGGAAGAATTTATGGAAATATTACAGAAGTAGAAAAGGAAGAGACGATGATACAATTTCAATGTGACTACGCAGAGGGCGCGCACGAAAAGGTGTTACAAAAGTTAGCGGAGACAAACCTGGAACAGACGGCGGGCTACGGAATGGATCCGTACTGCGAGGCGGCAAGAGAGAAAATCAGGGAGCTTTGCCAGACACCGGAGGCAGATGTGCATTTTCTGGTGGGCGGAACACAGACCAATACGACGGTGATTGCAGCAGCACTGCGTCCGTTTGAGGGCGTAATTGCCGCAGACAGCGGTCACATCAATGTGCACGAGACCGGAGCAATCGAGGCTTGTGGACACAAGGTGCTTGCCCTTCCGTCGGAGGACGGCAAGATTACGGCAGAACAGGTGGAGACGTATTATAAGCTTCACATAAATGATGAAAGCAGTGAGCATATGGTAAAACCGGGGATGGTTTATATTTCCCAGCCGACAGAGCTTGGTACACTGTATACAAAGGCGGAGCTGGAAGCGCTGTATACCGTATGCAGGGAAAATGAGCTGTTCCTTTTTGTGGACGGCGCAAGGCTTGGTTACGGACTGATGGCGGCGGACTGCGATATGAAGCTTCCGGAGCTTGCGGCAAACTGTGATGTATTCTATATCGGCGGCACGAAGGTCGGAGCGTTATTTGGAGAAGCGGTGGTCATCAATCATCCGGCGTTAAAGAAGGATTTCCGCTATATGATAAAGCAAAAAGGCGGTATGCTCGCAAAAGGGCGGCTGCTTGGAATCCAGTTTCTTGCGTTACTTGAGGACAATCTGTATTTTGAGATTTCTGCGCATGCAGACCGCTTGGCGGAAAAGCTGCGGGAGGCAATCCGCGCTGCGGGATTTCCATTTCTGGTGGAGAGCCACACGAACCAGGTTTTTGCAATTCTGCCGGATGAGGCACTTGAGAAGCTTGGCAGGGAGTATTGCTTTTCCTATCAGCAGCGCATGGATGAAACCCACAGTGCGGTGCGATTCTGCACTTCCTGGGCAACGACGGAGGAACATGTAGACAAACTTTGTGGGAGTATTGCAAATCTGGCGTCGCAAAATTGAGAAATTTGAAAAATAAAATGGTTGACAATAGCTGGAAACGGTGTTAATATCATACACAATTTATACCTCAAAAGAAAGGAGAACAAAAATGATGGCAGATTTCAGAATGAAACAGAATAAAGTCGGGAAACACGGTGGCATGATTGGCATCGTTTTTGTCGTGCCGTTTATTTTGGGGGATAAATACAGACATCGGCTGAAGTCATAGAGCAATTGTAACCATTTTAACAGGAACAAGACTATGAAACGGTGTTTGTAGAAATACAGACACCGTTTTTTTCGTATTAATGTTCCACGAATTTTGAGGAGGAAGTGAAAATGATTCTGGAAGAATTTGATGCAAATCAGACGGCGGTCATTAATCCGACGATGATTGTGCCAAGGATTGAGGGAATGCCCAAAGTGGCAGTGACCTGTTATTCCCATGTGACGCTGGAACGTCTTGTGGCGGAGACGAAAGCGGAGAAAATCGCAGAGACAAGCGATGCAAACATGAAAATCCCGGTATACGAAACGGTTTATCAGGGCACGAAGGTGGCACTTTTTATGAGCGCGGTGGGGGCAGCCGCAAGTGTGGCGGTTCTGGAAGATTTGTATGCAATGGGAGTGGAAAAAATCATCGTGTTTGGCACCTGCGGCGTGCTTGACAGTTCTATTGAAAACTGCGCGGTCATCATACCGGATGCGGCTGTGCGGGATGAGGGCACGAGCTTCCACTACGCACCCGCTTCGGATGAGATTGCGGTAAATCAGAAGTATCTGGAAGATTTTAAGACACTTTTGGAAGAACTCCACTGTGAATATACGGTTGGAAAAGTGTGGACGACGGATGGAATCTATCGGGAGACAAAGGAAAAGGTGGCGCGCAGGAAGGCGGCAGGCTGCATCTGTGTAGATATGGAATGTTCCGCCAATACAGCCGCTTCCAATTTCCGCGGAAAAGAGTTATTCCAGTTTTTCTATGCAGCAGACAATCTGGATGCAGAGGAATGGGACAAAAGAGGACTCGGAAATCACGAAAATCTGCTGGAAAAAGACAAGATTGCAATGCTTGCGCTGGAATTTGCAGTGCGGATTGCAAAAGAGGAGGATAGTATGGACGAATTAGTTTTGGTTGAGCCGGAGATTGGCTGGGAAGAAGAGATTCGTGCAGTAAAACAGGAGATTTCTGCATCAACGGATGCGGATAAGTTTGCAGGCTGTGGTGGATTAAACCATGCGGAATCTGTGGAGGCGTGGATAACAAATATCCGCCCGTATGAATCGGAAGCGACCTGTCCACCGGGGAAGGTTCCGGAGACCATCCGGCTTGCAGTGCGAAAGAGGGATAAAAAGGTGGTTGGAATCATTGATTTGAGACACAACTTAAACAACCCGGTTCTTAGTCTCTGGGGCGGACATATCGGCTACTCCGTAAGACCGAGCGAGAGACGCAAAGGCTATGCAAAAGAGATGCTTGGGTTGATGCTTGAGGAGGCAAGAAAACGTGGACTTGAAAAAGTCATGATTAGCTGTTCCACCGAAAATGAGGCAAGTGAGCGGACGATTCTTGCAAATGGCGGTGTCTATGAGAAAACAGTGTCCGTAGAAGACGAACAGATAAAGCGGTACTGGATTACATTATAAAGGGGGAAGAAAAATGATTTATCCTGAAAAAAATCTGACAAGACAAAATGGTACATTGACACTCCGCAGTGCAAAAAAAGAGGATGCTGCCGACATGATTACGTATTTAAAGCAGACAGCGGCAGAGACCCCGTATCTGCTTCGCGAGCCGGAAGAGGTTACGATTACCTTAGAGCAGGAGGAGGCATATCTGGAACGAAATGAGAAGGAGCCGGGAAGTCTGATGCTGATTGCATTTGTGGATGGTCATCACGCCGGAAACTGTTCTGTAAATCCACTTGGCGACAGACTGCGCTACAGACATCGTTGCAGCATTTCAATCGCACTGTATCTCAAATACTGCGGAATGGGCATCGGGGAGACGATGCTTAGGGAAGCGCTTGCTGCAGCCAAAGAGATGGGATATGAGCAGGCGGAGCTTGAGGTTGTATCCTCTAACCGCAGGGCAAAAGCGTTGTATGAAAAACTTGGGTTTGTGACCTACGGCAGATTCCCGGATAATATGAAATATAAGGACGGGACCTATGAGGACTGTGAGTGGATGATGAGGAAATTGTGAAGCCCTACCGCACATTCATCGCCTTATAATTTTCCCCCCACACCCACATCGCATCGAGAACCGGCTTTAGGCTGTAACCCAAGTCTGTGAGCGTATATTCCACGCGGGGCGGAACCTCCGCATAAACAGTGCGGGTTAAGAGACCGCTTTCTTCCATCTGCCTGAGCTGGGCGGTGAGGACTTTCTGGGAGACATGACCGATTGATTTGCGCAGTTCGCCAAAGCGTTTTGTGCCGGGCATTAAGTCGCGCAGAATCAGAACCTTCCATTTATCGCTGATGAGAGTCAGCGTTGTCTCCACCGGACAGGCGGGCAGTTCCTTGATTGTTTGTGTCGAAAGTTTTTCTTCTGATGCTGCCATAAAGGGCGCTCCTTTCCAATAGTTTCCAAAAGGTAACTATAGCACTTTTTTGTGCTTACTTTACGAAAATTCTTTACGGCGTTATTGTAATACCAGAGAGAGGAAAAAGCAACCTTTCCAAAAAATTCTGGAGGTATTTATAATGAACAAAGTGATTGATTTTTTAAAGGAAAACCCGGTACAGTATCTTGCAACAGTAGGACGTGACGGAAAGGCAAAGTGTCGCCCGTTTATGTTTGCCGGAGAGATGGAGGGAAAATTGTGGTTCTGCACCAACAACACCAAGGATGTATACAAGGATATGCAGGAAAATCCGGAGATTGAGATTTCGGTATCAAGCCCTTCCTACGCATGGATTCGCCTGCATGGAACAGCAGTATTTGAGAACAATATGGCAGCAAAAGAAATGTGCATTGCAAATCCAATCGTAAAGGGACAGTATCAGACCGCTGATAACCCGATTTTTGAAGTATTTTATCTGGATAATGCGCATGGAGTCATTGCTGATTTCTCCGGGAATCCGCCATATGAGTTCTAAAACGAGTCCAAAGGAGCCGTAAGTTCGCCGGGGAGGGAAAAAAATGACGCATGAGATGCAGCGAAAATTTTTGATAGAAGAATTGTTAAAAGAGGAAGAAGACTACCGGGATGTGCAGATTCCTGCGGATGCCATGGAGCAGAAAAAACTTCTGCGGAGTCTCATGAATGTCAGACCGCCCAGGGCGATATCGGAGCAGTTTCTAAAAATTCAGGATGCGTATCTGAAGGAAGAACAGACTACAATGGTAGATGTGGATGAGCTTCTGCCGTCACCGCTCGATGAGAGACTGTATCTCTGGCAGGGAGATATTACGACGTTAAAGGTGGATGCGATTGTCAACGCCGCCAACAGCGGAATGTGCGGCTGTTTTCACCCGTTACACTCGTGTGTGGACAACATCATTCACAGCCGAAGCGGAATTGAACTGCGGCTTTACTGTGCGAAGCTGATGCAAAAACAGGGGCACGAGGAGCCGACCGGACAGGCAAAAATAACGCCGGCGTTTAATCTGCCAAGTAGTTATGTCCTGCATACCGTTGGGCCGATTATCTATGGAAGGGTGCGAAAGGAAGACGAGGAGCTATTAGCGTCCTGCTATCGCTCCTGTCTTTCGCTTGCCGCAGAGCATGGGCTTTCCAGCGTTGCTTTTTGCTGTATTTCGACAGGAGAGTTCCGCTTTCCAAACGAAAGAGCGGCAGAAATTGCAATCCGTACCGTTCGGGAGTTTTTGCAGAAAGAAACAAGTATAAAGAAGGTGATATTTAATGTTTTCAAAGATTTGGACAGAGAAATCTACGAGAGACTACTCGGGACAGATAGAAAGAATCCGCAGCGCGCTTGAGGAGGCGGATGCCATCATCATCGGAGCTGGCGCCGGAATGTCGGCATCTGCGGGCTTTTCCTACAGTGGAGAGCGGTTTCAGCAATATTTTTATGATTATGGACAAAAATATGGGTTTCATGATATGTACTCCGGTGGATTTTATCCGTTTGAGACTTTGGAAGAGTTCTGGGCTTACTGGAGCCGGTACATTTATATCAACCGTTATATGGATGCGCCAAAGCCGGTCTATGAAAGGCTGTTTGAGCTGATAAAAGAAAAGGATTATTTTGCCATTACGACAAATGTTGACCACTGTTTTCAGAAGGCAGGATTTGATAAGCACCGCCTGTTTTATACGCAAGGAGACTATGGGCTGTTTCAGTGCAGCAGACCGTGTCATGAGAGTACTTATGATAATGAAAGTATGGTAAAAGAGATGCTAAAGGTGCAGGGCTATGAGTTTGGCGCAGATGGAACCCTTTGTATGCCAAAGGGACGGATGCCAAAGATGGCAGTTCCATCGGAACTTGTTCCGCGCTGCCCGAAATGCGGGGAACCGATGAGCATGAACCTTCGCGCGGACAAGACGTTTGTGGAGGATGAGGGCTGGCATAAAGCGGCGGAGCGGTATGCCGAATTTCTCCGCAGGCATGAGGGGATGCGGATTCTGTATCTGGAATTGGGCATCGGCGCGAACACGCCTGTGATTATAAAATATCCGTTCTGGCGGATGACGGCAGAAAATCCACAGGCGACCTACGTCTGCATCAACCTTGGAGAAGCCTATGCGCCAGAGAATATCAGGAAACGCTCGATTTGCATCGATAGCGATATCGGGGAAATTCTGCACAAGTTATGAAAGACGGTTGCAAAACTCTCCTACATAGATTATAATATCATAAAATATAAAATATTTTAGATATTGCTAAAATAAAGGAGAGGGTTTCTGATATGGGAGCAAAATTATTGGTACACTATGACTTTGCGGACGCAGACCAGGTGGGGCGGGATGTCTCCGGGAACGGATTTCATGCCAGTGCCGGCGGCAGCAGTCTGCCACAGGCGGGAATCGTGCAGAAAAGAGCGGCAGTGACTTTTGCAGGAGGGGCAAACGGCACTTCCTATCTGAAGGTGCCATCCGGGATTTTTGAAGAAATCGGGGATGACGATGGAATCACGATTGCTGCCTGGGTGAATCCGGGCAAATCCGGGAGTGTCTGGGAGCGGATTGTCGACTTTGGAAAAGGAGCGGAGGGACCGTATCTTTTCTTAACACGGAATCTAAAAGCCGTCTGCTTTGACGGACAGGATCTGGCGGCAGACCCGGCAATGACGTTAAACCAGCAGGAGTGGGTCTATGTGACGCTCACCGTGTCGGGAACAAAGGGCGGAACGATGAGCGCGGCAGGACCGGTAGTCTATGTGAACGGGGAAGTGGTGGCGGATGGAACCATCAGCCAGACAACGAGCGGACTGTATGCAAAGCTGCGCAAATGGTTTGAAACATTTGAGGATGTCAGAAATTACGAGAACAATTATCTCGGAAGGTCGCAGTTTGCGGCGGATGAAGACTTCTGCGGAAGCCTGTCGGATTTCCGGATTTATAAGGGTGTGCTGACGCAGAGTGAAATCACAGAGCTGATGTGCCAGACATTAAAAGAAGACGAAATATTAAATCTTGCTTTAAATAAATATATGGAAGCGCCACAGGCGCTTGCTGTAAAAGATTATGAGTTGCCGAAGTCTTTTCTTCAGGGAAAGGTTTCCGTTAGCTGGAGCTCAAACCGACCGGAATTAATTACGGCGGAAGGAAAGCTTGGAGAGATTTGTAAGGTAGAAAAAGTTACGCTGACAGCAACGCTTCGCTGTGGGGATGCGAAGGCAGTTCAGGAATATGAGGTGACGGTTCTGCCCAAGGAGACGGTTCCGTACACCATCCGCATTCATGCGAAGGATGAGACGATGCCAGTCAGCGAGACACTCTGGGGACTGTTCTATGAGGACATCAACAATGCGGCAGACGGCGGAATCTATGCCGAGCAGATGAAAAACCGTTCCTTTGAAAGCTTTCATTTTGCTGTCTATGACGGGCGTTCCGGTGCGGAGGGAAAGAGCAGCGGAAGAGTGCGCACGCCGCTTGACGGTTGGTTTGGCGATACGGACAGGTGCACGCCGAAGTTTACCGGGGGCTTAAACGAACAGCTTGGCATCACAGACGAAGAGACGAATAACTGTTATCTGACGGTGAAAGATGGCGCGGTAATCAGCAACCGCGGCTTCTGTGACACGAATGAGGCGTGCTCTATCGTCACGACGGAGGGGGCAGCGTATGACTTTTCCATCTGGGTGCGGACCAAGAAGCGGTGTTCGATTGGCGTATTTTTGCGCGGTGCGGACAAAACAGCGGTGAGCCGCACAGTATTGGTGGATATTGAACCAAGTGACCGCTTTGTAAAGTATGGAGCGGAGAAAAAAATTACCCTGACTGCCACGAAAGCGGCGCACGCAGAGCTGGTGTTATCGTTCCACGGAGAGATGGATATCGACTTTGTTTCCCTGATGCCGCAGAAGGTCTGGGGAGCGGCAGAGGAAGACGGCGCGCCGATGGCACATGCGAATTTTAAAAACAATCCGAACTATCGCCTGCGCCGGGATTTGGTGCAGGCATTAAAGGAGCTTCATCCGAGCTTTTTGCGTTTTCCGGGCGGCTGTATTTCCGAAGGCTCTTACATCTGGGACAATGTCTATGACTGGAAGGACTCGGTGGGCGCAGTGGAAGTGCGCAGGGAGAATTTCAATGTCTGGGGCTACGTGATGACGATGGGGCTTGGCTATATGGAGTATTTCCAGCTCGCCGAGGATCTGGGAGCAACTCCGCTTCCGGTGATGGCGTGCGGCGTGCTCTGTCAGGCGCGTTCTGACTATGCGAATCCGGCGGGCGGCGCACTGCAGGAGAAATACATCAAAAACTTTACCGACCTGATTGATTTTGCCATCAGCACGGATTTTGCCGGAAATGAATGGGCGGCACTGCGAAAAGCAATGGGGCATGAGGCGCCGTTTGACCTGCATTATCTGGGCGTTGGAAATGAAAACTGGGGCGAAGAGTTCATGGCAAGCTTTGAGATTTTCTATGACCGTATTACAAAATACGTTGAAAAGAATTATCCGGGCTACCCGCTTACCATCATTTCAACGGCAGGCGCGCAGGCGGACGATGATGCGTACCGTCTGGGCTGGAAATTCCTTGCGGGCGGCAACACCGGAGAGACCACGGTCGATTTTACCGACGGCGAAAAGAGCTGGAGCGAGACGGTCAGATGGTATCAGAACAAGTCCCATTACATGGACACGATTGTCGACGAGCACTATTACCGGACAAATGAGTATTTGTTGCAGAATACCGACCGCTATGAGTTCTATGCGAGAGCTTACCGGGCAGACGGCAGTATCGACGAGGCGGAAAGTTCCAAAGTCTTTGTCGGGGAATATGCGTCCAGCGAGAAAAATACGCTGGCGGGTGCCGTGGCGGAGGCTGCGGTGATGACCGGATTTGAGAATAATACGGATGTTGTCCGTCTGGCGGCGACAGCACCGCTATTTAATAAGGTACTGACGGACAATCAGTACCGCTGGACACCGGATTGTATCTGGTTCGACGATGAAAGCGTCTGGCATACGCCGACCTACTATGTCCAGCAGATGTTTGCCGCAAATCTTGGAAAAAAAGTGGTATCCACAGAGTTTCTCACGTATGAGGACTGTGAGAAGACTGCGATAAAACCGCGGGGCGGAATTTCCGTGACAACCGGCGATGCGACGATTGCAGTGCGGGAAATCTGTGTCACAGATAAAAATGGAGCGGTTTTATTAAAAGAAGATTTGACAAAAGGAATAAGCGCCGAATGGACAGCGGTTGTAAATGGAGTTCCGTCAGGGAAACCGGGAAATATCCCATTTGAGAGAGACAGTAAAAAGGGACTGATACTGCCGGCACCGAAGGCACTGCCGGGAGTGTCCGCGGGCGAAAACGGCATTTTCCTGATACGGAAGGATTGGAGCGAATATACAGTTACCGTAAAGGCAGAGCGCCTTGAGGGAAAGGAAGGATTTTTGATTGGAGCGGGCGTTTTGGATTACACGCCGCAGAAGAAACAGGCATTGCAGTATGCAGTCGGTTTAAACGGCGATACCACCGGAATCCGGGTTTACAAGGAAGGGGTGGAAGGCTATACGCTTGGCGACTTCTCCTCAAGCGTGTGCGCCGGAAACTTAAGAAGTGCGCAGTACGAGCCGGTTTCAGACGGTATATGGTATACAATTACCTTTGATTATGGAGCGAGGGAGAAAGCACACTTTACGTGTGATTACCAGAGTGAGGATGGGGCGTTTCAGAGCAGAAAAATTGCAGGACGGCTGCTTGCCTACCGGAAGGAAATTTTCCGCTCGGCAACAAGAGACGGGGAATATTTATACTTAAAACTGGTCAATCCAGAGAACATTGAGAAGCGTGTCAGTGTGGAAATCTGTGAGGAACACGTCGCTTCCTGTGCAAAACAGATTCTTCTTGCTGCAGAGGATGGTCTTGCATCTGTGCCGAATGTGAATACAAAAGAGAGCGAGCCGGTAAAGCCCGTCACGACAGAAATTGCAGTGGAACATGGAAGTGCCAAGCTTACACTTCCGCCGCAGTCCGTGGCAGTGCTTATCTGCACGCTGATAAAATAAGCCGTCTTGATTGCCGGAGGATTTTGTGCTAACGTAGGAGCAGAAATCATATCCATGAAACAAAAGAGGAGAAAATGGAAAAATGCGTTCTTTCTTCCGGCGAATCAAACATACGTTGACAGAGAACCTGGGAGATACCTGTGGCGGAGCCGCAGTTGTCTCCCATTTTGTCGTTGGAATTCTGACAGGAGCGGCACTTTATGGATATTTTCCGGTGCTGCCGCAGACAGTCTGGATTCTGATTGGACTATTATTGTCAGTGCCCATGTTCGGACTGCTTTTTCTTGCGATGAAGCTCATTTCCAAAGGGGCGAGAAAATCGGTAGTCTATTGGCTCGTATCCTTTTTGGGCATCTATTTTACGATAGAATCTGCCACAAATGAAAGCGATAAGTGGCATAGTTTTTTGCTCGCATTTTTGTTTGCGGCAGGGCTTGATTTACTGGCGAGGTGTCTGTTTGCAGCGCTTGTGAAAAAGCGTCACCGGAAATTTCTTGCGTTCTGCGGGATGGCATCATCGTTTGTCGTGGTATGGATGGCGTGTGTCATCGGTTCAGGCGGGTATGCAAACGAGGAGCTGGAGCAGATTTTTGCGGCGGCAGGCAGTGCGCGGCAGGCACTTTTAAAGGAGAAGGAAGAGAAAGAGCAGAAGACGTATACGGCACTTTCCGCAGAGTACGGACCCGACAAGGGTGCAGGGCTTTCGACGGATACCTACGACATTTCGTATTTTATGGAGCGGGGGGACGTGCAGGAAATCGGCATGGATGCGTACTTTTCCTACGACCTGACGGAGGTACCGTTAGCGGGGAAGGTCTGGTATCCCAAGGAAGCGGGCAGCTTTCCGGTGCTGTTTCTGATTCACGGAAATCACACTTATACGACGCCGTCCTACCTGGGCTATGACTATCTGGGCAGATACCTTGCGAAAAAGGGTTATGTCGTGGTGTCGGTGGATGAGCGCTGCTGTAATGATTTGGTAAATGAAAATGATGCGAGAGCAATTCTTCTGCTGGAAAATATGCGTGCGCTGCGGACACTTGAAAAAGAGGAAAACTGTCCGTTTTATGACAAAATAGATTGGGCGCAAATCGCGGTTGCCGGACATTCAAGGGGCGGTGAGGCGGCTGCCACGGCAAGCTTATTTAACGAGTATGACAGCTATCCGGAAAATGGAAATATTTCTTTTTCCTATCATTTCCCGATAAAATCGGTTATTGCGATTGCGCCTACGGTGGACCAGTACATGCCTGCCGACCATGCGGTAGAACTTACGAATGTAAATTATCTCTTGTTAGCCGGGGCTTACGACCAGGATGTCACGGTTTTCATGGGAATGAAGCAGTATGAAAACGTGACATTTTCCGGGAATGGCAGATACTTAAAGTCCATGCTTTATATTGCAGATGCCAACCACGGACAGTTTAACGAGCTGTGGGGCGAATACGACACGATGTTTCCACTCAACTGCTTTTTGAACACGAAAACATTTCTGACCGAACAGGAACAGCAGAACGTTGCGTGCCGGTTCATCGGGACATTTCTGGATGTAACACTTAAAGGTGAGCGGGAGGACGAGGAGCTTTTGAAAAATTATGCCGCGTATACGGATGAGCTTCCCGAAACCATTTTTGTGCAGAGTTACCAGACGTCCGATTTTGTCTGTATTGCCAATTTTGATGAAGATTCCGAGTTAGAGACCGCGACGATGAGAGGTGCCACGGTGGATGTGTCCGGGCTTGTCAAATGGACAGAGGAAAAAAGAGCATATGGAGACGGCGGCACGGACGAAAATTATGCAGCTTATTTTAAATGGAAGAAAGCCGACAGCGCACAGATTATATTCCGGTTTGCGCCGTATGATATGAGTGGGCAGAATGTGACGTTTGACATTGCAGACCGGAATACGGAGCGCGTGGAAAATGGCAATTACAAGCCGTTTGACGGAAAAATCGTGGTGAAGGATACGGCGGGGGAGGAGGCGGAAGTCTCTATTTCCTCCTGTGCGGTGGTGTACCCGCCGCTTCCGGTGCAGCTTTATAAAACGGATGCGCTGTTTGGCGGAAAAGAATGGAAGTGTCCGATGCAGACGGTCACGGTGACAGAGGAGCAGCTTCTTGCTTCAAATCCGCAGATAAATCTCAGTGAGATTAATTCTGTGCGGCTGGTCTTCAAAGGAAGCGGTGCGATATCGTTAGATAATGTGGGATTTGAGCGTGCAGATCTGAAACAACAATTAACAGAGGAATAACGGAGGAGAGAAGATGATGTGGATTGTATTTGCATTTGCATCAGCGCTGTTTGCAGGACTGACATCCATTCTGGCAAAATGTGGAATCCGGAAGACAGATTCCAATGTGGCAACAGCGATAAGAACAATTGTAGTGTTAATTTTTTCCTGGATAATGGTATTTATAGTCGGGGCGCAGAGCGAAATTGGCGCACTTTCGGCAAAAACATGGATGTTCCTGATACTGTCGGGACTTGCAACCGGAGCATCCTGGCTGTGCTATTTTCGGGCATTGCAGCTTGGAGATGTCAACAAAGTGGTTCCGATTGACAAATCAAGCACGATTTTGACGATTCTGCTGGCATTTTTGTTTCTGCATGAGGAAATCACAGGCTTAAAGCTGGTCTGCGTTATTTTAATCGGCGCCGGAACGTTCCTTATGATTACCAAAAAAGAAAATGCGGATGCTGGAGAAAAGAGCGGCAAAAGCTGGTTACTTTATGCAGTGCTTTCGGCAGTGCTTGCAGCGGCTACGTCTATTCTCGGCAAAGTGGGTATGCAGGGAATTTCGTCCAACCTTGGAACTGCAATTCGTACGGTTGTCGTTTTAATGATGGCGTGGATTGTCGTCTTTGTGACCGGAAAACAGGACACCATCCGGCACATCGAAAAGAAGGAGCTGGCTTTTATCTGCCTGTCCGGAATCGCAACCGGAGCTTCCTGGCTCTGCTATTATAAGGCATTGCAGGACGGTCTTGCGAGCGTGGTCGTACCGATTGACAAGTTAAGTATTCTCGTGTCCATCGCTTTTTCGTACCTTGTATTCCATGAGAAGCTGAGCAAAAAAGCGCTGTTTGGACTGGTACTGATTGTGACAGGTACTTTATTGATGCTGGTATAGGCAGCAGACACCACTTTTTATACGGCGGCATAAGATATTACAAGTAGACATAACAGGGAGCATTATGCAGACCGTAAGAATTGGAGACAGAGGAACATTTGTGCAGTATCTTCAGCTAGCGCTCACGCGGGCAGGAATACCTACGACCGTAGACGGAATATTTGGAAAAAGAACCTGTCTGGCACTGCACACATTCGAGGAGCAAAACGGGCTTCCATTAAAATGTGAGGCGGATGGGGCGGTATGGAGAAAGCTGCTTCCCTATTTAAAAGGGTACACGAGACATCTGATAGAGCAGGGCGATACATTTATGGCACTTGCAGAGCGTTACGGTGCCACGGTCGAGGATATACGCAGGGCAAATCCCTCGCAGAACGAGGATGTGCTCAAAGTGGGAGCTATTTTAAACATTCCGTTTGATTTCCCGCTGGTGCCGACCGGGGTGAATTATTCGTCCTTTTTAAATCAGTATGTGGTGGAGGGACTAGCGATCCGCTATCCGTTTTTGCAGCGGGGCAGTATCGGGCGAAGCGTCATGGGACGGCAGATACCGTTTCTTATGATAGGAGACGGAAGGACGGAGATGTTTTACAATGCATCATTTCATGCAAACGAATGGATTACGACCCCGGTGCTGCTCAAATTCGTCGAGGACTATGCAAGGGCATATGCGACGGGAGAAAGCATCGGGGAGAATTCTGCGGCGGTATTATTCGACCGCTACCGCCTGTATCTGGTGCCGATGGTGAACCCGGACGGGGTCGACCTTGTGACGGGTGTGATTTCTCAGGAGGGAGAATACAAAAGAACTTACCAGAGTGCAAAAAATATCAGTGCATCCTATCCGCAGATTCCGTTTCCGTCCGGCTGGAAGGCAAACATCCGCGGTGTCGACTTGAATCTTCAGTATCCTGCCGGGTGGGAAAATGCAAAAGAAATTAAATATGAACAGGGCTTTACGTCCCCTGCACCGAGAGATTTCGTGGGGACGGCGCCGTTGTCAGAACCGGAGAGCCGGGCGGTCTATGATTTTACGCTGGCACATGATTTTTCCCTGATTCTCGCCTATCACACGCAGGGGCAGGTGATTTACTGGAAATATCTCGACTATGAGCCGGAAAATTCCAGAGAGATTGCACAGTATTTTGGAGAGGTCAGCGGATATCTTGTGGAAGAAACGCCTTATGCCTCCGGTTTTGCGGGTTATAAGGACTGGTTTATTTCGAGCTATTTAAGACCCGGCTATACGATTGAGGCAGGAATCGGGGAAAATCCGCTTCCCATTTCGCAGTTCGATGAAATCTACCGGGATAATCTCGGGATTCTCGTGGGCGGGATGACACAGATTGCTCCGGCTACGGTTCCGGTAGCACAGGAAGTAGCGGAGTCTCGGAAAATGCCGGAAAATCAGGTGCTTCCGGCAACTCAACTGCCAGTTGAGTTGGAGAAATGATGTCTTACTACGCCACTCAAGCACTGCTTGTTTGAAAAAAATCCATTCATTTGCTACAATGAATTCACCGGTAGAGAGACAGAGTTCCCGCAGGACGTCCTGCGGGAAGGAAATAGAGAGGGAAAACGATATGTTTGATACGATGAATGTAGCGAAAATTATTAAACAGAAAAGAATGGAGAAAAATCTGACACAGATGCAGCTTGCAGATGCACTTGGCATCAGCTATCAGGCAGTGTCAAACTGGGAGAGAGGAAATTCGATGCCGGACATTTCAAAGCTTGGGGAACTTTCGACCGTGCTCAGCTGTTCGGTGGAGGAGCTTCTCGGAGACGATAACAAGGCAAAGGTTGTCGAAGACATGATAAAAGGAGAAGAACCGAAAGAGATGGATATGGAAGATCTGGTGGATGTAGCGCCGATTCTTCCGCCAAAGCAGACAGAGGATATTCTCGGGCAGATGCTAAAGGAAGTAAAAGACATGGACCTTTCAGACCTTGCAGGTCTTGCGCCATTTTTATCAGAAGAAATGTTAGAACAGTTTGCGGAAAATGTCAGTGAGAAATCCTGCTTTTTGGATGAACTCTGTGGAATCGCCCCATTTTTATCAAAGGCTGCATTAGACCGTCTGGTGAAAAAAGCAATTTCAAACGGAAATGCCGACATAGATGATGTGGCAGGTCTTGCCCCCTTTCTGTCGAAAGAGACACTCGATGGTGTGGTAACATTTGCAATAGAGAGCGACGGAGAAATCGATTTGGAGGACTTGACAGGTCTTTGCCCGTTTCTGTCCAAACAGACGGTGCAGCGCCTTGCAGCAGCAATGATACAGCAGGGCAATTTAGATGCACTGGCAGGAATTGCAGTGTTTATGCGTTGACAAAAAGGGAATAATCCTATATAAAAAAAGCAAAGCGTAAATTATTCTGCGCTTTGCTTTTTGACGTTAGGAGAGAAAATGATGGAAAAATCAGGAATTCTGAAAAATAAACTATTTTTGTACCTTACCGAATTTTTTGCGGGAATGTCCGTGATGGCGGTAGAGTTGGGAGCGAGCCGTCTGCTTGCACCGTATTTCAGCTCATCGCAGATTGTATGGACGATTATTATCGGCACAATCATGATTGCGATGGCGCTCGGAAATATATATGGAGGAAAAAGTGCGGATAAATCGCCGAACCCGGACAAGCTGTACGGAAGAATCCTGATAGCTGCGATATGGATAGCGCTGATACCGGTTGTCGGAAAATATATTATCCTTGCGATATCGGCACTGCTTATCTTTACCGTCAGCAGTAATTTCCTGATTATTGCGGCGTTTGCTGCCTGCATGGTAATCTTCGTGTTCCCGTTATTTTTGCTTGGAACGGTTACTCCATCTCTTGTGAAATATTCGGTGGATAGTCTGGACGACAGCGGAAAAACAGTGGGAACGCTTGGCGCATTCAACACGATAGGAAGCATTATCGGAACTTTTGTACCGACATTTGTAACAATTCCGGCAGTGGGAACGTCCATAACATTCCTTATTTTTGCAGGAATTCTGATTCTTTTGGCAGGTGTTTATTTCTTGAGCTGCCATACAGGAAAAAAGAAGGTTGCAGTGGCAGGAATCATTTTTGTTCTGTGCTGTGGACTCGGTTACTCGGACTCCTTTGCGTTCTGGCAGAATAATCTCACCTATGAGGGGGAATCCATATACAACTATTTGCAGGTTTCGGAGGATGACAGCCGGGTTGTGCTGTCCACAAATGTCCTGTTCGGGGTGCAGTCTCTTTATATGAAAGACGGCGGACTCACAGGAATGTACTACGACTATGCGATGGCGGCACCGCTTATGGTGCCGGACAAAGACACAAAGGACATGAATGTTCTGATTCTCGGAATGGGAACGGGAACTTATGCGACCCAGTGTGAAAAATATTTTGGAGACATGACAATCGAGGGCGTGGAAATCGATGGAAAAATTACGGAGCTCTCCAGAAAATATTTTTCCCTGCCGGAGAATGTCAAAGTGACAACCTATGATGGAAGGGCATATTTGCAGGCGGTGGACCAGAAATATGATGTCATTATGGTGGACGCTTATCAGGACATTACCATTCCGTTTCAGATGTCCTCCGTGGAATTTTTTTCCATGGTCAAGGAGCATTTAAATGAGAACGGTGTGATGGTGGTCAATATGAATATGCGCGGAAACAGTGAGGGAAATATCAACCAATATCTATCAGATACGATTGCGTCCGTGTTTGAGGATGTCGTGACGGTAGATGTAAGCGGTTCCACAAACCGGGAGTTATTTGCTTCCTCAAATGCCGATATGTTAAAGACGCTCACAGACAATGCGCAAAAAATTGCCAATACAGATTTACAGAATATGATGCTTCGGGTGGCAGATAACAGCAGTGTATACACCGCCGGAAACTATATCATGACGGATGATAAGGCGCCGGTAGAGCTTCTTGGAATGAGGGTCATCGACCAGCTTATTCAGGGAGAGGTTGCCTATTATAAGGGCATTTATGAGCAAAAAGGCTTAAACGGACTGCTTGAGTCGCTCTAAGGGGAGATAACCCAAAGGTATACACTGGGTAACAAACAGAAACTTCTGCTTCTTTTAATCGTTATGACTCAAGGATAGATAAAAATTCACGAGCTGTGACAACAAATGGCATAGTAGGAAAATGCTTGATGTTACCGGTAATGAGGTATGCATCATCGTCCTGTTTTTCTAATACAACTTCGTAAAAGGGAAGGTCTTTCATATCCGGCAGAATCTCGCCGGAAGGAGAGGGAGATATAAGTTCTCCAAGTGAGGTAATGGAATCGAGTAAGGTGCAGACAAGTTCTTCTGAGAAATGAAATTTCTTTCGACGAAGAACTTGGTTGTATTCGGCAAGAATTTCATTGCTGA
Organism: Roseburia sp.; assembly: GCA_050874345.1. GTDB lineage: Bacteria > Bacillota > Clostridia > Lachnospirales > Lachnospiraceae > Roseburia. The sequence continues at coordinate 70,085 of JBNMKM010000014.1, forward strand.
ATACAGGGATAATGATGCCGTCATAGATTTTATTAATAATCTGTACGGTGGCGGCATCATCATGGCTTGATAGTAAAGCGGATACAAGGACGTTTGTATCAATGACGGCGTAATAAATCATTCAGTGTCCTCCCCATAGCGTGCTTGCCTGATTTCGTTGTTAATCTCGTCCAGTGTGAGGTCCTGAACACCATTCTGTCTGGCTTCCTGCCGAAGTGCCATAAATGCATTGAGACCCTGTACCTGTTCGCTGACAGCAGATGAGGCCTGGATTTCAAAAGGAATTTTTTTCTCACGAACAACGGCACGGGCAAAGATATTGAAGGCAGTAGTGGCATTCATACCAAAGTCGGCGCAAAGTAAGTCGAAATCTCTTTTGAGCTTTTCATCCATACGAATACTAAATGTAGCTTGTGCCATAAAATCACCATCCTTCTGTGAGTTGGAGTTAATCGTTACTTTTGTATTTATAGTATACTCAGATTTTAAACTTTGGTCAATAAAAAGAACTCAATATGTTCAAAATTATATAAAATGCAATAAAAAGATTCGACAAAAAACGGCAGGTATACATTATTTCGTGTATACCTGCCATTTTTTCATTTACAATCTTTTATTCAAAAGGAATTACTGCACCGTCGTAGGTGTCGTTGATGTACTGTTTGATTTCATCAGATTTTAAAACGTTTACGAGTGCCTGGATGCCAGGAGCATTTTCGTTGCCCTCTTTGACAGCGATGACATTTACGTAAGTCTGAGCTGCTTCAGAATCGGATGTCTCATAAGCGATGGCGTCCTTTGCAACAGAGAAACCAGCCTGAAGTGCGTAGTTACCGTTTAACACGACGAAGGCAACCTCCGGTACGACACGGGCAACCTGTGCAGCCTCTAACTCTTTAAAGGTAACATTGTATGGGTTTTCTTCAATGTCATTGATGGTAGCGGTAAGACCTGCGCCGTCCTTTAAGGTAATGACACCGTTTGCCTGCAGCAACAGAAGTGCTCTTGCTTCGTTTGTGGTATCATTTGGAATGGCAATGACATCGCCCTCGGTTAATTCGGAAAGCTCGCTTTTGGTTCCCGGATAGATACCGAATGGCTCGTAGTGGATACCACCGGCATTTACCAGATGCGTTCCCTGTTCCTCGTTAAACTGCTCTAAGTATGGAATGTGCTGGAAGTAGTTTGCATCAAATTCACCACTCTCTACTACATTGTTAGGAATAACATAATCATCAAATACGGTAATCTGCAAATCCCATCCCTGCTCTGCTAAAATCGGTTTTGCCTGCTCTAAAATCTCAGCATGAGGTGTTGCGGAAGCGGCTACGGTAATGATGCCGCCCTCAGTGGAGTCAGCATCTTTTGCGTCCGCTGCATCAGCAGATTCGGTACCGGCAGCTTCTGTAGTGGTTTTTTCCGTCTCATTTGAGGTTCCTGCATCAGCAGCCGGTTCATTGGAGCTGCCGCAGCCAGCTAAGGTACCAAGGGTTAATACACCAACTAAAATGCTTGTTAATAATCTCTTTTTCATAATCATCCTCATTTCTGCACACACGGTGTGCGATAAATTTTTTCATTCTCCTCTTTGCCCGGATTATTTACGTTTGTCCAGACGGGATGCCAGGCGCATGCCAACGGTCTGGAAAATCTGTACCAATACAATCAGTAAAATAACGGTCACAATCATAATGTCTGTCTGCCAGCGATAGTAGCCGTAACGGACTGCCAGGTCGCCGAGACCGCCGCCGCCGACTGCTCCAGCCATGGCGGAATATCCGAGTATCGTACCGATTGCAATGGTGCTTCCCACGATAAGGGAAGTTCGTGCCTCCACAAGGAGGACCTTTGTGATAATGGTAAAAGTGCTTGCGCCCATGGAGCGTGCCGCCTCAATGACACCCGGGTCCACTTCCTTGAGGGAAGACTCTACCATTCGTGCAATGAATGGAATTGCCGCAACCACAAGAGAAACGATGGTGGCTGTCGGACCGTAACTTTTTCCAATCAAAGCTCTGGTAAAAGGAATCAATAAAATCAGCAGAATCAAAAACGGAATACTGCGGATAATATTGGAAATCGCATCCAATATCTTGTAGCAGATGGCATTTGGTTTGATGCCGTCCTTGTCTGTCACAGCAAGCAGGATGCCGACCGGCAGACCGAATAAGTAGCCGACTGCGGTGGAGGCTAATACCATGTATAAGGTCTCACCGATTCCTTTGATAATCATCTGCGTCACTTCACTCGTCCACATCGCCGGTCACCTCCTCAATTTCCAAGCCTTTTTCTACGAGATACTGTTCCATCTGCTGTTGCAGTTCTGCTTCCGGTGGGAGACCTAAAATCATCTCGCCTTTTGCAACACCGCCTACGTTTTTCGTATCTGCACGAAGAATATTTACCGGTACACCGAATTTTAACACCATATTTGCAATGACAGGTTCAAATGCCGAGTTCTCGGAAAACACGATGCGCAGCTTTTTATCTTCGATGAGCCGGTCAAGCTGCCGGCTTTCGCCATTCCAGTCTGTATCGCCTTCCCAGCTGCCCGCAGGGCGGTCCTTAAAAATCAAGTCGCGCGCCACTTTGGACTTCGGATGGTTAAAGATATCTGCGACCCTGCCCTGTTCCACAAGCTGGCCATTTTCGATGATTGCCACATGACCGCAGATTTCACGGATGACGGACATCTGATGTGTGATGACGACCATCGTGATGCCAAATTTTTGGTTAATGTCTTTTAACAGATCAAGAATGGAAGCGGTAGTCTGCGGATCCAAGGCACTGGTTGCCTCGTCACACAGCAGAATCTTTGGGTTGCTTGCAAGTGCTCTTGCGATGGCAACACGCTGTTTTTGACCACCGGAAAGCTGGGATGGATAGGACTTTGCCTTCTCGGCAAGTCCGACTGTTTCAAGCAGCTCTAAGGCGCGTGCCCTTGCCTCGGATTTTTTTACGCCCTGTATCCGCATTGGGAAACAGACGTTGTCTAAGACATTTTTTTGCATCAGCAGATTGAAATGCTGGAAAATCATTGCAATGTCACTGCGCTGTGCACGAAGCTGCCGCTCCGTAAGGTTTGCCAGATCCTGACCGTTGATGAGCACCGAACCCTCGGTGGGGCGTTCCAGATAATTTAAACAGCGCACCAGGGTACTTTTTCCGGCACCGGACATACCGATGATACCGTAGATGTCGCCGGATTCAATTTCTAAGGAAATGTCCTTCAGTGCTTCTACGCGGCTGCCCTTTTGCTCAAAGGTCTTATATAAATGGTGTACTTCGATTGCCGACATAGTGAATAGTTCCTTTCAAAAAATAGACGTCTTTTTTTGTACAGGGTTTATTATATCCCCCAGAAGAAAAAAGTGTTAATACAAGAACCCGATTACGTGCTATAGGATAAACCTATAACAAGACAGGGCATAAAAACACCTCCTCGAACAGACTTTTCTCTTAGAGGAGGTGCTCTCGTTTGCCCAGATTAAAACATCAGCCGGGATTTATTCTTTAAAAGCCGGGCACCGTTTACGATTAAAAGGATGCCTGCGGCAATTCCGCCGGCGAGAACACAGATTCCGACTGCAAGGCTTGATGCACCGGCAGAACCCATGGTCTTATAAACTTTCTCATCCATATGAAATCTCCTTTTCTAAATTGCTTTTCACGTTTTCTTATAGCACCTATTGTAACATCAATCCCATTTTCCGCCAAGCACTTTTTCGCGGGAAAAATGGTCGGCTTCTTCCGGCGTCAGAAGTTTGACAAAAGGAGCTCTCTCCTGGAAAGAACCATCGTTTACGGCATAAAAAATGGTTTCTCTTGCCGCCTTTTTGTTCCAGTCGTGGAAGAGTGCCGGATTGATGTGCGGACCAAACGAGCAGTCCAAAAACACGGTGCGCGCATACTCTCTCCACGGGCGTCCGAGGTAAACGCTGCCGTCGGGACAGCCGTTTGAAATCAGGCGGCAGTGGGAGAAAACATAGCCGTATTCTTCGCCCTCCGGGGTGGATGCGGCGGTCACATAGCCGTGGATAAAACCGCCGGAAGCATTTGTGGAGGTATTGCGGTCATTCTGCTCTTGTTCTTTTCTTGGCAGGGACTCGATGGTGCAGCCCTCAAAATAGGCGGTGGCGCCGCCGAAGATGAAATCGACATCGCCGCAGATGTAACAACTTTTGTAGTAGTGTCTGCCCATTGTGCGGGGAGCCGTCTGCTTGGGACCTAAGAATCCGTCCGGCTGCAATTCTTTGGGCGGAAGAGGCGCCGTAAAAAGGGTGTCCTGATGACCGACGAGGCGGCAGCAGTCCGCTGTAAAACGGTCACCGTCCGCATAGAGTGCAATCGCCTGTCCATGCGTCTCGGAATCACCGGAGGAATTTTCCACGGTCAGGTTACGAAGTGTCACATCGTGCGCATCTACAAACAGGGTGTAAGAGCGAAAAGTACCTCGCTTTTTTCCGTCAGACATGATAAAATTAGCATAATCGTCATAGCGGATAATGGTATCTGCCGGAGAAGTGCCGGTGCCGACAATTGTAACATACGGATGGCGGACGGTGACTTTTTCATAGTAGATACCGGGCGAAAGCGCAATCGTCACAGGTGTGCTGTCACAGGCAGGGAGACTGTCAAGCGCCTCAGTGATACTGTGAAATGGGGTATCAGCAGCAGAATTGGAAGAAACATGGATTGTGGTTGACATCATTGATAGTCCTTCTTTCCATTTTTTTATCAGTATAGCACAGACAAACGATTCGGGAAAGCCAAACAGGGAACACTAAGAAGCGATAAGACCATAGAAAGGGTGTAGATACAAATGGAACTGGAATGGATGAAAGAGCGGGAAGCAATCTGCGATGTGTGCCACAAGATGTGGCAGCTTGGATGGGTAGCGTCCAATGACGGCAATGTGTCGCTAAAACTTCCGGACGGAACATTTTTAGCAACGCCGACCGGCATTTCCAAAAGCTTTGTGACGCCGGAAAAAATCGTACAGATTGACGCAGATGGCAAAATTCTTGCAGCGGAGGGGGATTACCGCCCTTCTTCGGAAATGAAAATGCACTTTCGCTGCTATAAGGAACGCGAAGATGTCGGTGCGGTTGTGCATGCGCATCCGCCGGTGGCAACCGGATTTGCAGTGGCAAATGTGCCGTTAGATGAGTATTCTATGATAGAGACGGTTTTAGCGCTCGGCTCGGTGCCGATTGCGCCGTATGGAACGCCGTCTACGCCTGAGATACCGGATGCGATTGCACCGTATCTGCCGGAACATGATGCGATTCTTTTGAAAAACCATGGGGCGGTAACGGTTGGAGCAGATGTATACACGGCGTATTACCGGATGGAAACCTTAGAACAGTTTGCCAAAATCACACTGACCGCACACTTGTTAGGAGGAGCAGAGGAAATTGACAGGGAAAATATCGAACGCCTTGTGGACCTTAGGAAAAACTATTATAAGCTCAGTGGAAAACATCCCGGCTACAAAAAATACAGCACAGACGGCAGACGAGACGGAGACGACTGTGGAAGGAGAGACGAGCATGCAGGAAATTAATAATGAACTTGGACATTGGAACGGACTGCAGCCGTTAGATGAAATCGAAGGATTTCTGGTACGACCTGGTTTTTATAATAAAGAGGGGGCATGCCTTGCGCAAAATGGTGTCAGCTTTACCATTCATTCCTTCGGGGCGACAAGCTGCACATTGCTTTTGTTCCGCCCGCGTGAGGCGGAGCCGTATGCAAGACTGCGCTACCCGGAGTCTTATCACATCGGAAACACGTTTTCCATGTTTGTGTTTGGATTGCGCATGGATGAATTTGAATATGCATTCCAGCTTGACGGCGAATATAATCCGGAAAAAGGCAAACTTTTTCATAAGGATAATGTACTTCTTGACCCGTATGCGAGAGCAGTCACCGGGCAGCGCCACTGGGGGGAAAAGCCGGAAGGCGGCAAGGACTTTGTCTATCATGCGAGAGTCGTGCAGAACAGCTTTGACTGGGGAAACACGAGACAGCTTGAGACGCCGTTTGAGGATTTAATTATTTACGAAATGCACGTGCGCGGATTTACGAAGGATGCATCTTCAGGCGTTACGGCACCTGGAACGTATGAGGGACTTCGCCAGAAAATTCCATATCTGCGCGACTTGGGCGTTAATGCAGTTGAGCTGATGCCGATTTTTGAGTTTGACGAGATGGAAGGCAACCGTATGGAAGGCGGCGAGCGTCTTTATAACTACTGGGGTTATAATACCGTCTGCTTTTTTGCACCAAATACCGGTTACACATCGGTCGAGGAGCATAACCACGAGGGTGAGGAGTTAAAACGCCTGATTCTTGAATTAAAAGAAAATGGAATCGAAGTAATCTTAGATGTTGTATTTAACCATACCGCCGAGGGCAACGAGCACGGTCCGAACTTCTCTTTTAAGGGAATTGACAACGACATTTATTATATGCTGACACCGGAAGGATTCTACTACAACTTTAGCGGGTGCGGAAATGTCATGAACTGCAATCATCCGGTTGTGAGCCGTTTTATCGTAGACTGCTTAAGATACTGGGTGACAGAGTACCGCGTGGATGGATTCCGGTTCGACCTTGCCTCCATTTTAAGCCGTGGACAGAACGGAGCGCCTTTAGAGCATCCGCCGATTTTACAGAGCCTTGCCTGTGACCCGATTCTTGGAAAAGTAAAGCTGATTGCAGAGGCATGGGATGCCGGTGGTCTCTATCAGGTTGGAAATTTCCCGTCCTGGAGCCGTTGGGCAGAGTGGAACGGCAAATACAGAGACGATATGCGCCGTTTCCTTAAAGGAGATGACGGACTTGCAGGAACCGCCATCACAAGAATCACCGGTTCCAGGGATTTGTATGACCCGACGCACCGTGGTGAGAGCGCTTCCGTGAACTTCCTTACCTGTCACGACGGATTTACGTTATACGACCTTTACTCTTATAACCAGAAGCATAATGAGAAAAACGGCTGGAACAACACAGACGGAGATAACAACGGAAACAGCTGGAACTGCGGCGTTGAGGGTGAGACCGATGACCCGCAGATTAAGGGACTCAGAAGACGTATGATAAAAAATGCGTTTGCAACGTTGATGTGCAGCAGGGGACCGGCGATGTTTTATGCAGGAGACGAGTTCTGTAATACGCAGTTTGGAAATAACAATGCCTACTGTCAGGATAATATCATTTCCTGGCTGGACTGGAACCGGCTTGAGGAATACAAGGGAATCCACGATTTCTTCCGCTATATGATTGCATTCCGCAAAAAGCATCCGATTCTGCGCAAGACCACGAAGCAGGCGGCTTGCGGCTGGGGAGAGATTACGATTCACAACGGAAGCCCGTGGAATGTGCGCACGGACAACAACAGCCATCTGATTGGAATTATGTATGCTGGAAGGGATGCGCAGGACAAACGGGATGACATTGTATTTTATGGAATGAACGCATTCTGGGAGCCGCTTGGGATGCAGCTTCCGGATTTGCCGTATGGAATGTGCTGGAAGCTCTGCATGAATACTTATGTAGAGTATGCAGACGGCAAGGATATGGCGGCACAGACTGATTTCAGGGACGGAAAGTATTTAACTGTTCCGCCCCGCACAGTTGTGATTCTCGAGGCAGAAGAACTGCCGCCGGAACAGGTTTAAATCCAGCCGCCGTCTAACGTGATAATCTGCCCGGTCAGATAGTCGTTTCCAGTACAAATCTGAAGTGCCAGGGAAGCGACTTCTTCCGGCAGACCAAAGCGTCCGGCAGGAATTTCCTCAGCGAGTGCCGCGCGTTCTTCCTCAGAAAAACACTGGTTCATCGCCGTGTCGATGACACCACAGGCGATGGCATTGACCTGGATATTGCTTGGCGCTAATTCTTTTGCGAGTGCTTTGGTAAAAGAATTGATGCCGCCCTTAGTGGCAGAATATGCGACCTCGCAGGAAGCGCCCACATTGCCCCAGACGGAGGAAATATTTAAAATTTTTCCGGCACCGCATCCTAACATATGCGGGATGGCGAGCTTGCTCGCAGCAAATACCGAAGTCAGATTTGTGGCAACGATATGGTTCCATTCGTCAATTGTCATATCCTGTAACAGTCCGATATGTGAGATGCCGGCATTGTTGACAAGGATATCAACGCCGCCTGTCTGTTCTTCTATCCGGACAAAAAGTTCTGAAACGGCTGCAAAGTCGCCCATATCGCAGACTTCTGCCATTACGCGTGTGTGACAGGTGGCCTCGAGGCGTTCCTTTAGGGCAAAGAGCGCATCCCTGGAATGGGAACAGGTGATGACGAGTGAGAATCCGGCGCGGGCAAAGCTTTCGGCGATGGCGCATCCGATTCCGCGGGAGGCTCCGGTGACAAGTACGGTTTTGTTCATGAAAACAGGTTCCTTTCTATATTAATATGGAAGTATTATCTGAAATTACTATAAGCGACGGTATGGGGGCTGTCAATCGCTTTTGCGGTGTTTGATTGGCGTCAGAAGATATTGATGGGCAGGTTGCTTTTTGGAGAAGAACTGTTGTATAATAAGACAGTTTTAAAATACTTTAGTATAAACGAAAGGACGAGTTATGAAACGGAAGAATTTATGGAAAAAAGCACTGGCAGTGGCATTATCTGCAACATTGATGCTTGGGGTACCGACAGGCGCAGTATTTGCGGAAAATGAAACAGAGAATGAAATTTTAGTAGAGGCAGAAGTTACTGAAACAGAGGAGAGCGAAGAAGCCGAAACAGAAGTTGCAGAGACAGAAATTGTTGAGACAGAGGAAAGCGAAGAAGTCGAGACGGAAGTTGCGGAGACAGAAATCTTTGAGACAGAGGAAAGCGAAGAAGTCGAGACAGAAGTTACAGAGACAGAAATTATTGAGACAGAGGAAAGCGAAGAAGTCGAGACAGAAGTTGCTGAGACAACAGAAGAGATTGAAGTAACAGATCAGCAGACAACAGCAAATGGTTTCACGAATTTACAGTGTGGTGAGAGTGTGTATGCCACACTTTCAAATGGAGTCCTTACCATATCCGGTAACGGAAAAATGTGGGATGCTGATTCTGACAGAGACAGCGTATTTTTTCAATATGCAAACTCTATCCGGGAAGTTGTGGTAACAGATGGCGTTACATCTGTTGGAAAATATACGTTTTCAGCCGTTATGACGAGCGGTAAGATAGAAAAACTGACACTTGCGGACAGTGTAGAGACCATCGGATATGGTTCATTCCGCTATCAGGAGAATTTAAGAACCTTAAACTGCCCGAAAAATCTTACAACAATAGAGACAGATGCATTCTATTATTGTAGTGCACTGCAGACGGTAAGCTTAAATGACGGTCTGGAAACTATTGAGTCAGGAGCATTTTATCTTTCAGGGCTAAAAGAGGTGGTTATTCCGGAATATTGCGAGTATAGTGACTCCACCTTTGGTTATGGGGTTACACTTCACCAGAAAACAACGGTTACACTTAACGCAAACGGTGGAACTGTAAATGGTGCGCAGACAGCAACACTTATTCAGTATGAAAAAGAAGCTTATGGAAATCCATCCAAACTGCCGACACCTGTCAGAGACGGATATGATTTTCTTGGTTGGTATGATTATACAGATGGCGCAGAAGGAAACAACGTTGCATCAAGCGATGAAACTGTAAAATATCATGCTTATCTGATGGCAAAGTGGTGTAATCATTCCAATAAAACAGTGAAAAATGCAAAGAACGCAACCTATGAGGAGGAAGGATATACCGGAGATACTTATTGCGCAGACTGTGGAAAAGTGCTTGCATATGGAAAGACGATTGAACGCAAAAAGTTAGCAGCACCGAAAATGTCAGGTGTTACGAATGTAAAGAACGGATTAAAGATTAAGTGGAAGAAATCCAAAGATGCAAAAGGATATTATGTATATCGTAAGCAGGATGGCAAGTATAAGAAGATAGCAACCGTAAAAAATGGTACTTCTTATGTGGATGAATCCGTAAAAAAATCCACAGGTAAAAAGTATAGCTACAAAGTATGTGCTTTTTACGGAAAGGCAACCAGTAATCTTACCGGCGCAGAATCACAGGTCAGAGTTGCAAACGCAGATATCAGTTCCTTGAAGAGTGCATCCAAAAAGACAATGACTGTGAATTGGAATAAAGTAAGTAAATGTGGCGGTTACCAGATTCAGTACAGCAAGGATAAGAATTTCAAGAAGAATGTGACAACCAAGAACATAAAAAAACAGTCACAGTCATCTGTGAAAATATCCAAACTTTCCAGTGGAAAGAAATATTATGTGCGTGTCCGCAGCTACAAAGTAGTGAATGATAAGAAATATTATTCTGCCTGGAGCAGCACAAAGAATGTAAAAGTAAAATAAAATCCGGAAACGGAATGCAAATTGGACGGGCTGTAACGTATCGTTACGGCCCGTTTCAAAAAAATCCCGAAAAATTAAAAAATTTATCAATTAATACTGGACAGACACAAAAATATGTGATAATATAATCAAGCACGATTTGAGAAAGATGTGCAGCCGAAATTACGGCGTGTGGCTCAGCTTGGTAGAGCGCTACGTTCGGGACGTAGAGGTCGCAGGTTCGAATCCTGTCACGCCGACTATGATGAAGGACTTTCTACGATGGAGAGTCCTTTTTTGTTCTATAGGAAATGCCATGTTACGTTAAAGCGAGAAAGTCGTGTTTCCTATAGAGCAAAAGCCCTATCGGGCAGAATGCGCAGCTCGCGGAGGTGAGATTATAGCTTCGCTATCCGCTCGCGCGCGGAACAAAAGCTGTGCTATTGATGGAAGTTGAACGCGGAAGTGTGCGAAGCACACTTTTGTTCATCGTGGCTAACATTTGGCTAATATATCTGGTTTTCTTGTGCCTGTCATTGCATCATCCAAAAGTTTGCCGTGTTGGTGTTAGCAGCACAGGAGTGGTTTTAAGTTTGACAAAAATAAATAATTGAAATATAATACAATTATCAAGACAGCCGGGCGGTAGTCACGACCTACCTGCTCCGGCAAAAACAGTTAATAGTTTCAGAAATGACCGTCAGTTCTTGCGAGGAGCCGGACGGTCATTTTTTATGCTCATTATTTCTAACAAGCGTAATGATTGCACATATCATAAGCACGAAAGTAAATAAGTCTGAATATGTAACCATAGTGCCGACCTCCTTTATCAAGACTCGGAGAGGTAAGCGCAACCGTCCACCGGCTGTCAAATATAAGTATATTATACTATCCCCCAACTATCAATTCCTCCTCTATTATTTTGGTAGTTTTTACCATGTCAGGCAGATTGGGATTGCAAGAACAGCGCACCCCGTTGTATAATGGGCGTAAGCGTGGCTTGTTCCATGCAAATGCGTGTCGGGAACGGCATAGAGAGAGCGTGCACAAAAGGCATGAGATGGAGGATAGAATGGGAAGAGACGTTATCATTGCGTGTGACTTTAACAGTAAGGCAGAAGTAATCGAGTTTTTAGGAAAATTTAAAGAGGAAAAACCATTCGTAAAAATTGGAATGGAACTTTTTTATGCAGAAGGACCGGAAATCGTGCGTACGATTAAGAGCATGGGACACAAGATTTTCCTGGATTTGAAGCTTCATGACATTCCGAATACCGTAAAAAAAGCGATGGCAGTTCTTTCCGGGCTGGATGTAGATATGTGCAATGTACACGCAGCAGGAACAAAGGCAATGATGCAGGCTGCAATTGAAGGGCTGACAAGACCAGATGGAAGCAGACCGTTATTGATTGCAGTGACCCAGCTCACTTCAACCAGTGAGGAAGTGATGCAGCAGGAGCTGTGGATTGACAAGCCGATTGACGAGACGGTGATGCACTATGCAAAGAACACGATGGAAGCTGGCTTAGACGGCGTTGTCTGCTCTCCGCTTGAGGCAGGAAAGGTACATTCCGTATGTGGAGAGAAATTCTTAACCATCACACCGGGTGTGCGTTTTGCAGACGGAGATGTAGGAGACCAGAAGCGTGTTACAACACCGGCAAAGGCAAAGGAACTTGGCTCAGATTATATTGTAGTGGGAAGACCGATTACACAGGCAGCAGACCCGGTAGCAGCTTACCGCAGATGTGTGGAAGAATTTGTAGGATAAGACAATGGAAGAACGTAGAACAGGGCTGACCGGAAGTACCTTAAAGCTGATAGCAATCGTTACAATGTTCATCGACCATGTAGGTGCGGCGATTGTGGCGCGGATTCTGTTGCAGTACCGTGCCGATATTCCGGTCATTATGGCAATCCGGAACGTTATGGATTATCATACGCTATATGTAGTATATATGACACTGCGCACGATTGGAAGAATCGCATTTCCGATTTTCTGCTTTCTTCTGGTGGAGGGATTTTTGCACACCAGAGACAGACGGAAATATGCAATGCGGCTTGGGCTTTTTGCATTGATTTCGGAGATGCCGTTTGATTTGGCGTTTAGCAGCAGCCTTCTGGAGTTTGAATATCAGAATGTATTCTTCACACTGTTTTTCGGGTTGCTGACGATGATGGGATGGGATGCCATCGAGAAAAAGTTTGCGGACGGAAGCATCGCACGGATTCTTTGCAATGCACTTGTACTTTTTGCAGGAATGGGTGCGGCGGAACTGCTTCGGACGGATTACGGAATGAAGGGCGTGTTCTGCATTATGGTGCTTTACATTTTTCGGAACAAGCGGATTTACCAGGTGATAGCAGGATGCCTGTCCTTCTTCTGGTGGGAGATAGCAGCAGTGCTTTCCTTTCTTCCAATCTATTTTTACAATGGAAAAAGAGGACTGAAATTAAAATATTTTTTCTATGCGTTTTATCCGGCGCATCTGCTGTTACTGTATCTTATCTGCCACTTCCTTGGAATAGATGGTGTGGCGGCAGTCTGAAATAACAGAGAGCAACAAAAAGGACTTTAGAAAATGCAGATTACTTTCTAAAGTCCTTTTGCATGAACGATTATGTTTGGTTGGGTATATGTAAACCTGCGGGAGACATGAAAAAGGGAGGAACCCACAGGAGAATTTTTTGGCGGAGCTGACAGAACCCCTAAACATGATGCAGAAACTCAACAACTCCTTTTGATGATTCTATCTTACCGAAGAAATGTGTACGAAGTTTGACGGCAAAGTGAATAATATCTTAAGAACATCTAATAAATTTCTAAAATGTGGAAAGGAAAAAGAAGGATGCTTGGAATGTGTCTGGAAGCGGTGCAGCAGCAGTCACCGCTGATTCATAACATCACGAACTATGTGACGGTCAATGATGTGGCAAATATCATTCTTGCCTGTGGCGCAAGCCCGATTATGGCGGATGACCCGGAGGAGGTCGAAGAAATCACGGCGTTATGCGGGGGACTGAATATTAATATCGGAACCTTAAACAGCCGGACGATTACATCGATGGAGCGGGCCGGGCGTATGGCAAATGAGTTAAAAAAAGCCGTGCTTTTAGACCCGGTAGGGGCAGGTGCAAGTAAGCTTCGGACAAAGACGGCGTTAGAACTGATGGAAAAAGTACATTTTGATGTCATCCGGGGAAATATGTCCGAGATTCGCACGCTTGCAGGCGGGAGAGGAAACAGCCGTGGCGTGGATGCTTCGGACGTGGATGCGATTACAGAGCAGAATCTCCTGGAAAAAGCGAAGTTTGCCGCAGATTTTTCTGCACAGACCGGAAGCATTATCGTGATTACTGGGGCGGTTGATCTGGTGACAAATGGGAAAAAATGTTATTTTATTCACAATGGAAGACCGCAGATGCAAAAAATCACCGGCACCGGCTGTCAGCTCTCCGGTCTTATGACCGCATTTCTTGCGGCAAATCCTGAAAATTATTTTGAAGCGGCAGCGGCGGCAGTGTGTGCGATGGGACTTGCCGGGCAGATTGCCTGGGAACACATGGAACCGTGGGACGGCAATGCGACCTACCGGAACCGGATTATTGATGCAGTATCACATATGACAGGGAGCATCCTTGAGGAGGGGGCAGATTATGAATTGCGATAAAAAAAATCTTTCACTGTATGCAGTCACAGACCGGAGCTGGCTTGGAACAGAGAGCCTGTATTCCCAGGTGAAAAAAGCGATTGACGGCGGTGTTACCTTCGTGCAGCTTCGTGAGAAAGAGCTTGCGCAGGAAGCATTTTACAAAGAAGCGTTGGAAATTCAGGCGCTGTGCAGGGAAAAAAATATCCCGTTTGTCATCAATGATAACGTTGCACTGGCAAAAGAGATTGATGCGGACGGCGTTCATGTCGGACAGGAGGATATGGAGGCGGGAGATGTGCGGAGCCTCCTTGGACCGGATAAAATCATCGGTGTATCGGCACATTCGGTGGAGGAAGCACTGCTTGCCGAAAGACGCGGTGCAGATTATCTTGGTGTAGGCGCGGCATTTTCGACCAACTCCAAGAAGGATGTGAGCTGTATCAGCCATGAAACCATCCGTGACATTTGTCAGGCGGTACAGATTCCGGTCATTGCAATCGGCGGAATAAACGAGACAAATATAGAAGAATTAAAAGGAACCGGAATCTGCGGAGTGGCAGTCATCAGTGCCATTTTTGCGAAGAAGGATATCACCGGGGCGGCAAGGGCGCTGCGGAGCCAGGTGGATACATTGTTTTGAGAAAAGGAAGGACGAGAGGGAATGATAAAAGGTGCGATTTTTGACATGGATGGAACACTGCTTGACTCAATGCCAATCTGGGAGCATGCCAGCGAGCGGTATCTGCAAAACAAGGGCATAGCGGTGGAGGAGAATCTTGCGGAAATTCTTTTTTCCATGAGTATGCGAAATGGCGCTGCCTATGTAAAGCGGAACTATAAATTGCCCGAAGACATTGACGTGATTGTGGCAGGGGTAAATGAGATTGTGTCAGAGTTTTATCGCACGGAAGCGTTTCCAAAGCCAGGGGTGCCGGAGTTTTTAAAGCTGCTTGCAGAGAAAAACGTACTGATGGTTGTGGCAACCTCCACAGACCGTCATCTGGCGGAAGCGGCACTGAAACGGAATGGCTTTCTTCCTTATTTCAAAAAGATATTTACCTGCACGGAAGTGGGGGCGGGAAAGGTAAAACCGGACATTTTTCTTGCGGCAAAGGAATTCCTTGGCACGACGGTGGGGGAGACCTGGGTGTTCGAGGATGCGCTCTATGCGATTGAGACGGCAAAGGCGGCAGGATTCCCGGTGGTCGGCATCTATGATGATGCGAGCGTAAAACAGCAGGAGCAGATAAAAGAAAAAGCAGATATTTACCTTAAAGGGCAAATAGAAGCGGCAGAATTATACAGCCGGATATGTTCTGGTAAGATGGATGATAGTGTGCTATAATAGAAAAAAATTGGACGAAGGTATAAAATCATGATACGCAGAGCAGAATTAAAAGATATTCCGGCATTGATGGACATTTATAATGAAGCCATCCTGCATACGACCGCAACATTTGATACAGAAATCAAGGATTATGAAAACCGTCTGGAGTGGTATAAGGAACACACTGGACGTTACGTTATATTGGTATATGAAGAAGATGACAGGGTGAAGGGCTATGCCTCCCTGTCCCGTTATCGTGACAGAAAAGCGTTTGACCCATCTGTGGAGATTTCAATTTATATCCACAAGGATTACCGAGGGCAGGGCATCGGCAATCGTCTGATGGAGGAAATCCTTTCGGTTGCCGGTGAATCAAAGGAGATACATACGGTGATTTCGCTGATTACCAGTGAAAATGAAGCCAGCATCCATCTTCATGAAAAATATGGGTTTGCTTACTGCGGTCAGATTCGTGAGGCAGGCGTAAAATTCGGGCGCACCTTAAGCCTGAATGCTTATCAGATAATTTATGATGGGGCTGAGAAGTAGAAAAATGAGGATTCGTTATGATAAAATATTACAAGACCGACGACCAGTTGATTCGGGAGGAGCCCAAAATTGAGGATGGCGTCTGGGTTCAGATGGTAGACCCGACGGCAGAAGAGTGCGCGATGATTGCGGATGTGTTAAATGTCGACATCGGCGATGTGCAGGCGGCACTCGATGAGGAAGAAAGCTCCCGTATTGAACTTGAGGATGGCTACACCCTGATACTTGTGGATATTCCGGCAATCGAAATCCGCCATGGCAAAGAGAGCTACACGACAATCCCGCTTGGCATCATTCTGACAAGGGACGTGATTGTGACTGTCTGCACCGAGGATACGCCGATACTCCGCAACTTTGTTGTAAGCCGCGTCAAGGAGTTTAGCACCAAGAAAAAAATGCGTTTTGTATACCAGATTCTGTTCCGTACCTCTGCCACCTATCAGAGTAATCTGCGGATTATCGATAAGAAGCGTACAGAGATTGAGGGAAGAGTTGGAAAAAATACGGAAGATGCGGATTTGATTGATTTACATGAGTTAGAGTCCACGTTAGTATACTTTGCGACATCCCTGCGTGCCAATGGCGTGGTGCTTGACCGCCTGACACGTTATAAGCGGTTAGAGCAGTATCCGGAGGACAAAGAGCTGCTAGATGACGTTATCGTCGAGAATCGCCAGGCAATCGAAATGACCAGCATTTACCGAGACATCATAAACGGTACCAGGGAACTGATGTCTTCTGTCATCGACAACCGCCTGAACAACGTCATGAAGTATCTCACATCAATTACGATTGTAATGGCAATACCGACCGTTATTTCGGGAATCTATGGAATGAACGTGGATGAACGCTGGATGCCATTTGCAAATACGCCGCACGGATTTTTACTTATCTGTGTGCTGACGCTTTTAATCTGTATTATTACGATGCTGTTTCTGCGGAAAAAGAAGATGCTGTGAGGAAATCGATGAGTGGAAAAAGAGTTTTTGCCGGATTTTTTGGAATAATCATTGCCATTGTGGAAATTGGTCTGCTGTCAGGATGCGCCGCAGATAAAAAATCGTTTGTGTTGACAAACACTGGAATGGAAGAAACCTTAAAACAGATTGAAATGTCTGACGAACAGAAGGGATGGGCACTCACAGCGGAGAATGAACTTTTGCATACCACATCCGGCATTGAAAATTTTACATGTGTGAAAACCTTTGATAAAGCACTTCCGGTTTCGGAAGGAGAGATAAGCCTGTGTGCCGTAGATGAAAATACGGCATATATGGCTTATTTTTCCATGGACGGAGAGAACATTCTTGTCGAGTATACAACGGATGCCGGGGAAAACTGGAAGGACACGGAGGTTTCCTACGCTTCTTATGGAGGAGCATATAAGGCATATCTGTCATTTGTGGATAGAGAGCACGGATATTTGCTGTACTGTTCAGACCCGGGAGCGGGAATGATGACAAAAATTCTTTTTTCAACGGAAGATGGGGGAGAAACCTTTTCTTATGTCACGGATTTGACGGATGAGGTAAGCGGCTATCCAACGGGAATCGCCTTTTCGTCTGAGGCAGAAGGGTTTATAGGGACATCCTATCATGGACAGGATGCGTATTTTTATCAGACGAAGGACGGTGGAGAAACCTGGCAGAGCATGGAGCTGCCACGTTATGATGTGAAGGACAGCCTTTATATAGAAGGAACTGCACCGGTATTTTTTGGAGAAAATCAGAAACAAGGAAAATTACTGTTACAGTATGTGACGGCGGAGAAAAGAAACACCATCCTGTATACAAGCGAGGATGGTGGAGAAACCTGGACACCGCAGCAGGAACTCGAATGTGACGGTGCCCTTTCGTATGATTTTTTCTCAGAAAATGACGGTTATCTTGTAGATGAAACCGGCTGTCTCTTACAGCTCAAAACGTCCGCTGGCGCCGCACGGTAAAACCAAGCCGTTGGAGGAAACCGGAAGCCCGACCTCCTCGGCGGATACTGTTCCGTGATAGCGCTCTAAGGCGGTTGCAATCATATAGGTAAGAACTGCCGGCTGTAAACCGGTAGTGTAGGAGTTTACAAGGAAAAATAAAGGCTGTTCGGATAAAAGCTCTGCGCAAAGCTTGATGAGCGGGTAAACAGACTCTTCGATTTTCCAGATTTCTCCCTTCGGGCCGCGGCCATAGGATGGCGGGTCCATGATGATGGCGTCGTAATGGTTGCCGCGGCGGATTTCGCGTTCCACGAACTTCACGCAGTCATCGACAATCCAGCGGATAGGCGCATCGGACAATCCGGATGCGGCAGCATTTTCTTTTGCCCAGGTGACCATTCCCTTAGAGGCGTCTACGTGTGTGACGCTCGCTCCGGCAGCAGCGGCGGCAAGTGTTGCACCTCCGGTGTAGGCAAAGAGATTTAAAACCTTAATCGGGCGTTTGGCGTTCTTGATTTTTTTGGAAAACCAGTCCCAGTTGGTCGCCTGCTCCGGGAAAAGTCCGGTGTGCTTAAAGCTGAACGGCTTCAGATGAAAATTTAACGTCTTTTGAATCGGAAGCGGATAAGAAATCGTCCACTCCTGTGGCAAATCAAAAAATTCCCATTCACCGCCGCCCCTTGCACTTCTGTGATAATGGGCATTCATTTTTTTCCAGCCTTTTTCTTTCTTTGGGGTGTCCCAGATGACCTGCGGGTCGGGGCGCACCAGCAGGTAGCTGCCCCAGCGCTCTAACTTCTCGCCTTTGGAGCAGTCAATCACTTCATAATCTTTCCAATTATCTGCAATCCACATAATGGGTGTCCTCGTTCTTTCTATATAAAATAATCTCGTAACACTGATTATAACAAAATTATTTTCATTTGAATACTAAAAGTTAAAAAAACACTTGCAATATTTGAATTTATCGTGTACAATACACATTGCTGTGACATTGATAGCGTAGAAGCGTGAGGTTGCTGCCAACATGGCAGGTTTTCCGTGGAGCGAATGTCAAGTTAGGAAACTGGCGACAAGTCACTGTACCATAACATCTACAAAGAGTAGAAACAACCGGGCATACGTATGTTGTGCTTTCGTGTGAATGAGAGCTTATGATACACCCGGAGTAGTGTGCAGTCACCGCTTGTCGTACTGAGTCAGAAAGTGCGAAAAGGAGGCGACTTTTTTTATGGCAAGTCAGGTAATGAGAATCACATTGAAGGCTTATGATCACGAATTAGTAGACTCTTCTGCTAAGAAGATCATCGAGACTGTAAAGAAAAACGGATCACAGGTGAGCGGACCGGTTCCACTTCCAACTAAGAAGGAAGTAGTTACCATCTTAAGAGCTACTCACAAGTATAAGGATTCCCGTGAACAGTTCGAGCAGAGAACTCATAAGAGACTCATTGATATCATGACACCAACCCAGAAAACAGTTGATGCTTTATCTCGTTTAGAGATGCCAGCTGGTGTTTACATTGATATCAAGATGAAAAACAAATAAGTTTTTCAAAAATGAATTAGTTAATATCCTGAAGGGTTTTATATAGAAGCAATACAAAGGTTTACCCCTTTGGTTCCACTTATATGGACTTTCTAGGATGAACGGTTCCGCTACCCCACATCAGATGGGCATGAAGCGTTCCGCTGTAGAGAAAACAGGAGGTAAAAAGAATGAAGAAAGCGATTTTAGCAACAAAAGTCGGAATGACTCAGATCTTCAATGCAGACGGTGTTTTAGTACCGGTTACTGTATTAGAAGCAGGTCCATGTTCAGTAACACAGATCAAAACTGTTGAGAACGATGGATACAGTGCAGTACAGGTTGCATTCGTTGACAAGAAAGAAAAAGTTGTCAACAAAGATGCAAACGGAAAGAAAGAAATCAGAAACAGACATGGCGTTAACAAAGCTCAGATGGGACATTTTGCAAAAGCTGGTGTATCCGGAAAGAGATTTGTAAAAGAGTTCAAATTTGAGAACGCAGCTGAGTACAACTTAGGTGATGTGATCAAAGCTGATATCTTTGCAGAAGGCGACAAGATCGACGCTACTGCAATTTCCAAAGGTAAAGGTTTCCAGGGCGCTATTAAGAGATTAGGACAGCACAGAGGTCCTATGGCTCACGGTTCTAAATTCCATCGTCATCAGGGTTCCAATGGTGCATGTTCTTCACCAAGCCGTGTATTCAAAGGAAAAGGAATGCCTGGACATATGGGTAGCGTAAAAGTTACAACACAGAATCTTGAAGTTGTAAGAGTTGACGCTGAGAACAACCTGCTCTTAGTAAAAGGTGCTGTACCAGGAGCTAAGAAATGTTTAGTAACAATCAAAGAAACTGTTAAAGCAGGTAAATAGTGCTTAGATAGGAAAGGAGGAACTTAACGATGGCTAACGTAGCTGTTTATAATATGGAAGGCAAAGAAGTAGGAAGCCTGGAATTAAACGACGCTATCTTCGGAGTAGAAGTTAACGAACATTTAGTACACATGGCAGTACTTCAGCAGCTGGCAAACAACCGCCAGGGAACACAGAAAGCAAAAACTCGTTCCGAAGTAAGCGGTGGTGGTAGAAAACCATGGAGACAGAAAGGAACAGGTCATGCAAGACAGGGTTCTACAAGAGCTCCACAGTGGACACATGGTGGAGTAGTATTCGCTCCAGTACCAAGAGATTACTCTTTCAAACTTAACAAGAAAGAGAAGAGAGCAGCTCTTAAATCTGCATTAACATCAAGAGTTAACGAGAGCAAATTTGTTGTTGTTGACGAATTAAAACTTGATGAGATCAAAACAAAGAAATTTGTTGAAGTTATGAATAACTTAAAAGTTGAGAAAGCATTAGTTGTATTAAATGACAACGATGTAAACGTAATCAAATCTGCAAGCAACCTTGCAACAGTTAAGACTGCTCAGACAAACGAACTCAACGTATATGATATCTTAAAATATGATACAGTAGTTGTAACAAAAGACGCTGTTAAGACAATCGAGGAGGTGTATGCATAATGGCAAATATTAAATATTATGATGTAATCCTCAAACCAGTAGTTACAGAGAAGAGCATGGCAGCTATGGCTGAGAAGAAATATACTTTCTTAGTTCATCCAGAAGCAAACAAATCCATGATCAAAGAAGCAGTTGAAAAAATGTTCGAAGGAACAAAAGTTGCCAGCGTAAACACAATGAACTTAGACGGAAAGAATAAGAGACGTGGTATGGTAGTTGGTAAAACTGCTAAAACAAAGAAAGCTATCGTAACATTAACAGCAGACAGCAAAGACATCGAGATCTTCGCTGGATTATAAAATTCAGATGGCAACCTAGGCACAGTAAAGTGCGATAATAAACATCGAAAGGAGAAAAACAATGGGAATTAAGACATATAACCCATATACACCTTCCAGAAGAAATATGACTGGTTCTGATTTTTCTGAGATTACAAAAACAACTCCTGAAAAATCTTTAGTAACTTCTTTAAAGAAGAACGCTGGTCGTAACAATCAGGGTAAAA
>JBNMKM010000015.1:0-91365 GCA_050874345.1 Roseburia sp.
TCACAGGTGAGCGGACCGGTTCCACTTCCAACTAAGAAGGAAGTAGTTACCATCTTAAGAGCTACTCACAAGTATAAGGATTCCCGTGAACAGTTCGAGCAGAGAACTCATAAGAGACTCATTGATATCGTTGCACCGACCCAGAAGACCGTGGATGCATTATCCCGTCTTGAGATGCCGGCTGGTGTTTATATCGATATTAAAATGAAGAATAAATAATTCTTCACACAAACAAGTTAATATCCTGAAGGGTTTTATATAGAAGCAAAGAATGTTCGACAAGGGTCTTCATTCTCGGAAGGCAAATCAATCTTCCGTGCAACGAATCGTTGCATTCCACTTATATGGACTTTCTAGGATGAACGGTTCCGCTACCCCAAGGTTTTGGGCATGAAGCGTTCCGCTGTAGAGAAAACAGGAGGTAAAAGTAATGAAGAAAGCGATTTTAGCAACAAAAGTCGGAATGACTCAAATCTTCAACGCTGACGGCGTACTCGTACCGGTTACTGTATTACAGGCTGGTCCATGTTCCGTAACACAGATTAAAACTGTGGACAATGACGGATACAGCGCAGTTCAGGTGGCATTTTGCGATAAGAAGGAAAAAGTCGTAAGCAAAGATGCAAACGGTAAGAAAGAAATCAGAAACAGACATGGCGTAAACAAAGCTGAGATGGGACATTTTGCAAAAGCAGGTGTATCCGGAAAGAGATTTGTAAAAGAATTCAAGCTTGAAAATGCTGACGAATACAAACTTGGAGATGTTATCAAAGCTGACATCTTTGCAGAGGGCGACAAGATTGACGCTACTGCAATTTCCAAAGGTAAAGGTTTCCAGGGCGCTGTTAAGAGATTAGGACAGCACAGAGGTCCTATGGCTCACGGTTCCAAATTCCATCGTCATCAGGGTTCCAACGGTGCTTGTTCTTCACCAAGCCGCGTATTCAAAGGAAAAGGAATGCCTGGACATATGGGAAGCGTAAAGGTTACAACTCAGAACTTAGAGATTGTACGCGTTGACGCTGAGAACAATCTGCTTTTGGTTAAAGGTGCTGTACCGGGCGCTAAGAAGTGCTTAGTAACTGTAAAAGAGACTGTTAAAGCAGGTAAATAGTGCTTGAATAGGAAAGGAGGAACTAAACGATGGCTAAGGTAGCTGTTTATAATATGGAAGGCAAAGAAGTTGACACAATCGAGCTGAACGATGCTGTTTTCGGAGTAGAAGTAAACGAGCATTTAGTTCATATGGCTGTGCTTCAGCAGCTTGCAAATAACCGCCAGGGAACACAGAAGGCTAAGACCCGTTCCGAAGTTAGCGGTGGTGGAAGAAAACCTTGGAAACAGAAGGGAACCGGTAATGCAAGACAGGGTTCTACAAGATCTCCGCAGTGGAGACATGGTGGCGTAGTATTCGCTCCAGTTCCAAGAGATTACTCTTTCAAACTTAACAAGAAAGAAAAGAGAGCAGCATTAAAGTCTGCACTTACTTCTAGAGTAGCTGAGAACAAATTCATCGTTGTTGATGAACTCAAATTTGACGAAATCAAGACAAAGAAATTTGTTGCAGTTATGAACAACCTTAAGGTTGAGAAGGCATTGGTTGTATTAAACGACATGGATGCAAACGTAATCAAGTCTGCAAGCAATGTACCGACTGTTAAGACTGCTCAGACAAATGAGCTTAACGTATTCGACGTTCTCAAATACGACACTGTTGTTGTAACAAAGGATGCCGTAAAGACAATCGAGGAGGTGTATGCATAATGGCAAACGTACAGTATTATGATGTGATCCTCAAACCGGTAGTAACAGAGAAGAGCATGGCTGCTATGGCTGAGAAGAAATATACATTTCTTGTTCATCCGGAAGCAAACAAGACCATGATTAAAGAAGCAGTTGAGAAGATGTTCGAGGGAACAAAGGTTGCAAGCGTCAACACCATGAACATGGATGGAAAGAATAAGAGACGTGGTATGGTAACCGGTAAGACTGCTAAGACAAAGAAAGCTATCGTTCAGCTTACTGCTGACAGCAAAGATATCGAAATCTTCGCTGGTCTCTAAGATTCAGATAGCACACTAGGCGCCGCGATGCGCGATAACAAACATCGAAAGGAGAATTACAATGGGAATTAAGAAATATAACCCATATACACCTTCCAGAAGAAATATGACTGGTTCCGATTTTGCCGAGATTACAAAGACAACACCGGAAAAGTCTCTGGTAACTTCTTTAAAGAAGAATGCAGGTCGTAACAATCAGGGTAAAATCACTGTTAGACACCATGGCGGTGGAAACAGAAGAAAATACAGAATTGTTGACTTCAAGAGAAACAGCAAAGATGGTATTGCAGCTAAAGTTATTGGTATCGAGTACGATCCGAACAGAACTGCAAACATCGCATTAATCTGCTATGCAGATGGTGAGAAAGCATATATCCTTGCACCACAGGGTCTCACAGACGGTATGACCGTTATGAGCGGCGCTGATGCAGAGGTACGTGTTGGTAACTGCTTACCGTTAGAGAACATCCCGGTTGGTACTCAGGTACACAACATTGAGTTACATCCTGGCAAGGGCGGACAGATGGTTCGTTCCGCAGGTATGAGCGCACAGCTCATGGCAAAAGAAGGCAAGTACGCTACATTAAGACTTCCGTCTGGTGAGATGCGTATGGTTCCGCTTAACTGCCGTGCAACCGTTGGTGTGGTTGGAAACGCTGACCACAACCTTGTAAAAATCGGTAAAGCCGGACGTAAGCGTCACATGGGCGTTCGTCCTACCGTTCGCGGATCTGTTATGAACCCGAATGACCATCCACACGGAGGTGGTGAAGGACGTGCACCTATCGGACGTCCAGGCCCATGTACTCCTTGGGGCAAGCCTGCTCTTGGTCTTAAGACCAGAAAGAAGAACAAGTCTTCTAACAAGATGATCGTAAGAAGACGTGATGGTAAGGCTTTAAAATAAGCAGTAAAAACATTGGTAATAATGAACTGAAGAGAAGTGAAAAACACTTCTTTTCAGTGCATTTTGCTGATTAAATAGTAAAAGACTTGCTTTTTAGGGCGAAGTCTGCTATTATATACAAGATGTTCACAGTCAAATGAAACACGCGGCAGCGTGTAAGACTGATAATTTAGGAGGTAAATTATGGCTCGTTCATTAAAAAAAGGACCATTCGCAGATGCCAGCTTACTGAAGAAAGTAGATGCTATGAACGCATCCGGCGATAAATCTGTTATCAAAACATGGTCACGTCGTTCCACTATCTTCCCACAGTTCGTTGGACACACAATCGCTGTTCATGATGGAAGAAAACACGTGCCGGTATATGTAACAGAGGATATGGTTGGACATAAACTTGGTGAGTTCGTTGCTACAAGAACTTACAGAGGACATGGAAAAGACGAAAAGAAATCAGGCGTTAGATAAGATACATTTGAAAGGAGGTTTCATCCATGGCTAAGGGACATAGAAGTCAGATTAAGAGAGAGAGAAATGAAGTAAAAGATACCAGACCTTCCGCTAAGTTATCTTACGCAAGAGTGTCTGTTCAGAAAGCATGCTTCGTATTAGACGCAATCCGTGGAAAGGATGTTCAGACAGCACTTGCTATCGTAACATACAATCCGAGATATGCTTCAAGTTTAGTAAAGAAGTTGTTAGAGTCAGCTATTGCAAACGCTGAGAACAACAACGGAATGAAAGCAGAGAACCTTTACGTTGCAGAGTGTTATGCAAACAAGGGACCTACAATGAAGAGAATCAGACCGAGAGCACAGGGTAGAGCTTACAGAATCGAGAAGAGAATGAGCCACATCACAATCGTGCTTGACGAGAAATAAGGAGGTCAAATATGGGACAGAAAGTTAATCCACATGGCTTAAGAGTCGGTGTCATCAAAGACTGGGATTCTAAGTGGTATGCGGAAGCAGATTTTGCAGATTTCTTAGTAGAAGATTACAATATCAGAACATTCTTAAAGAAGAAATTATACGCAGCAGGTATTTCTAAGATTGAAATCGAGAGAGCATCTGACCGTGTAAAAGTTATCATCTATACCGCAAAACCGGGTGTTGTTATCGGTAAGGGCGGCGCTGAAATCGAGAAGATTAAAGCAGAAGTACAGAAATTCACAGACAAGAAGTTAGTTGTAGACATCAAGGAAGTTAAGAGACCGGACCGCGATGCTCAGTTAGTAGCTGAGAACATTGCATTACAGCTTGAGAACCGTGTTTCTTTCCGTAGAGCAATGAAGTCCTGCATGGGAAGAACCATGAAGGCTGGCGCAAAGGGAATTAAGACCTCTTGTTCCGGACGTCTTGGCGGTGCTGATATGGCTCGTACAGAGTTCTACAGCGAAGGTACTATTCCGCTTCAGACATTAAGAGCAGACATCGACTATGGATTTGCTGAGGCAGATACCACTTATGGTAAAGTTGGTGTTAAAGTTTGGATTTATAAAGGAGAAGTGCTTCCTACAAAGGCTAATAAGGAAGGAGGAGCTCAGTAATTATGTTAATGCCAAAGAGAGTAAAACATCGTAAACAGTTCCGTGGTTCTATGGCAGGAAAAGCATCCAGAGGTAATCAGATTACACAGGGTGAGTATGGTATCGTTGCAACAGAGCCATGCTGGATTCGCTCCAATCAGATTGAGGCAGCCCGTATTGCTATGACCCGTTATGTAAAACGTGGTGGTAAGATTTGGATTAAAATCTTCCCGGATAAACCAGTAACTGCAAAACCAGCTGAAACACGTATGGGTTCCGGAAAAGGTTCCTTAGAGTACTGGGTAGCTGTTGTGAAACCAGGTCGTGTATTATTTGAAATCTCCGGAGTGCCGGAAGACGTTGCGAAAGAAGCGTTACGTCTTGCTACACATAAATTACCTTGCAAATGTAAAGTAGTTTCACGTGCAGATTTAGAAGGCGGTGTATCAAATGAAAACTAGTAAATATTTAGAAGAATTAAAAAGCCAGTCTGTTGCAGATTTGAATGCACAGTTAGTAGACGCTAAAAAAGAACTTTTCAATTTGAGATTCCAGAACGCAACTAATCAGTTAGATAATACAAGCAGAATCAAAGAAGTAAGAAAGAACATTGCAAGAATTCAGACCATCATCACTGAGAAAGAAAAAGTTGCGCAGTAGAACTCTAGAAAGGAGAACTTATCGTGGAAGAAAGAAATCTTAGAAAAACACGTGTTGGTATTGTTGTAAGCGACAAGATGGATAAGACAATTACTGTTGCTATCCAGGACAACGTAAGACATCCACTTTACAACAAAATCGTTAAAAAGACATACAAACTGAAAGCCCATGACGAGAATAACGAATGCAAGATCGGCGACAAAGTAAGAGTTATGGAAACAAGACCATTATCAAAGGATAAGAGATGGAGACTTGTAGAAATCATGGAAAGAGCAAAATAGTTAAAGGAGGCTACAAGCATGGTACAACAGGAAAGTAGACTTAAGGTAGCCGATAACACAGGAGCAAAAGAGCTGCTCGTTATCCGTGTTATGGGTGGATCTACTAGAAGATATGCAAACATTGGTGACGTTATTGTTGCTACTGTTAAAGATGCAACACCAGGCGGTGTTGTTAAAAAAGGTGACGTCGTTAAAGCTGTAGTTGTTCGTTCAGTAAAAGGTGCACGTCGTAAAGACGGTTCTTATATCAAGTTTGACGAGAACGCTGCTGTCATCATCAAAGATGACAAGACCCCAAAAGGAACCCGTATTTTTGGACCAGTAGCAAGAGAGCTTCGTGAGAAACAGTTTATGAAGATTGTTTCCTTAGCTCCAGAAGTATTGTAGGAGGACGGAGATATGGCAACCATGAAAATTAAAAAAGGCGATATGGTCAAAGTTATCGCTGGTAAAGATAAAGACAAAGAAGGCAAGGTTATTGCTGTAAATAAGAAAAATAATACCGTTCTGGTAGAAGGTATCAATATGGTGACCAAGCATACAAAACCAAGTATGACGAATCAGCAGGGTGGTATCGTTCACCAGGAAGGTTCTGTAGATATTTCTAACGTTATGTATCTTCACAATGGAAAAGCTACCCGCGTTGGCTTCAAGATGGAAGGCGACAAGAAAGTACGTGTAGCAAAATCCACTGGCGAAGTAATCGACTAATTAGAGAGAGGAGGCCAATCAGGTGAGTAGTAGACTGAAAGAACAGTACCAGAACGAGATCGTAGACGCTATGATTAAGAAGTTCGGATATAAGAATATTATGGAAGTGCCGAAGCTCGATAAGATCGTTATCAACATGGGCGTTGGTGAAGCCAAAGAAAATGCAAAATTATTAGAAGCTGCCATCAAAGATATGGAAGCAATCACAGGTCAGAAAGCCATCACTACAAAGGCAAAGAACTCTGTAGCAAACTTCAAAATCAGAGAAGGTATGGCAATCGGATGCAAGACCACATTACGTGGAGATAAAATGTATGAGTTCATGGATCGTCTCATCAACTTAGCATTACCACGTGTACGTGACTTCAGAGGTGTAAACCCGAATGCATTCGATGGTCGTGGAAACTATGCTCTTGGTATCAAAGAGCAGTTAATCTTCCCGGAAATCGAGTATGACAAGGTTGATAAAGTACGCGGTATGGATATCATCTTTGTTACCACTGCAAAGACAGACGAAGAAGCTCGTGAATTATTGACTCAGTTCAATATGCCGTTTGCCAAATAAGTAGGAGGAAATTCTAATGGCTAAAACATCTATGAAAATTAAACAGCAGCGTAAACCGAAGTTCTCTACCAGAGCTTACACACGTTGCCGTGTTTGTGGACGTCCACATTCAGTTTTAAGAAAATACGGAATCTGCAGAGTATGTTTCCGTGAATTAGCATACAAAGGCCAGATACCAGGTGTTAAGAAGGCAAGCTGGTAAACCGGCAGGAAATCAGTAAAAGGAGGAAATATACATCATGACAACTAGCGATCCAATTGCAGATATGCTTACAAGAATCCGTAACGCAAATACTGCGAAACATGATACAGTTGACGTTCCGGCATCTAAAATGAAAATCGCGATTGCAGATATCCTTGTAGATGAGGGATACATTGCAAAATATGATATTGTAGAAGATGGAAACTTCAAGACCATCCGCATCACCTTAAAGTATGGTGCAGACAAGAACGAGAAGATTATCACCGGACTTAAGAGAATCTCTAAACCGGGTCTTCGTGTTTATGCTGGCAAAGATGAGCTTCCAAGAGTACTTGGCGGATTAGGAATTGCAATCCTTTCTACAAACCAGGGAATCATCACTGACAAAGAGGCTAGAAAGCTTCAGGTTGGTGGAGAAGTATTAGCTTTCGTATGGTAAAAAATTTTGCCCGCCATTGGACGGACAAAATTTAAAGAACCTTCGGTTCTTTAGGTGTTTGAACCTTCGGTTCTTCCGGGTTATTTTAATCTGGGGGAGAAGGTTCTTACCGAATCAGGTAACTACGGCGTAAGCCGCAATTATATTAGATAATATTAGGAGGTACGGGCATGTCACGTATAGGAAGAATGCCAATCGCAGTTCCGGCTGGTGTAACAGTGGATATTGCAGAAAATAATCATGTGACTGTAAAAGGTCCTAAGGGAACTCTGGAAAGAACCCTTCCATCCGAGATGGAAATCAAATTAGAGGGTAGCGAAATCATCGTAACAAGACCTAACGATTTGAAGAAAATGAAATCCTTACACGGATTGACAAGAACTCTTCTGAACAACATGGTTGTTGGTGTAACAGAAGGATATAAGAAAGAACTGGAAGTAAATGGTGTAGGTTACAGAGCTTCCAAGGCCGGTAAAGTTTTAACACTTAACCTGGGATATTCCCATCCGGTTGAGATGACAGATCCGGAAGGTCTTGAGTCCACTGTTGATGGAAATAAGATCATTGTATCAGGTATCGATAAAGAAAAAGTTGGCCAATACGCAGCTGAAATCAGAGATAAGAGAAGACCTGAACCGTATAAGGGCAAAGGTATCAAATATGCTGATGAAGTTATTAGACGTAAAGTTGGTAAGACTGGTAAGAAATAATTAAAGGAGTGACGAAAAATGGTTAGTAAGAAATCAAGAACAGCAGTTCGTGAAAATAAGCATAGAAGAATGCGTCATCATCTTGCAGGCACTGCAGAGAGACCTCGTCTGGCTGTGTTCAGAAGTAATAATCATATGTACGCTCAAATTATTGACGACACAGTTGGAAATACCATCGTTTCTGCATCTACTCTGGACAAAGAACTGAAAGCAGAGTTAGAGAAGACAAACAACGTCGATGCAGCAGCAAAACTTGGTACTGTTATTGCAAAGAAAGCATTAGATAAGGGTATTACAACCGTTGTCTTTGATAGAGGCGGCTTCATATATCAGGGCAAGGTAAAAGCATTAGCCGACGCAGCAAGAGAAGCTGGTTTAGACTTTTAAGAGGAGGAAACATATACATGAAACGTGAGATCATTGATGCTGGTCAATTAGAATTAACTGAAAAAGTAGTATCAATTAAACGTGTAACAAAAGTTGTTAAAGGCGGACGTAATATGCGTTTTACAGCTTTGGTTGTTGTTGGCGACGGCAATGGTCATGTAGGTGCTGGTTTAGGTAAAGCAACTGAAATCCCGGAAGCAATCCGCAAGGGAAAAGAAGATGCAATGAAGAAGCTTATTTCAGTAAAGCTGGATGAAGTATCCAGTATTGCACATGATGTTACAGGAAAGCATACAGGAGCATCTGTTCTGTTAAAGAAATCCCCAGAAGGTACCGGTATCATCGCTGGTGGTCCTGCTCGTAACGTTTGCGAGTTAGCAGGTATCAAGAATATCCGTACAAAATCTTTGGGCTCCAACAATAAGCAGAACGTTGTACTTGCAACAATTGATGCTTTAAGTCAGTTAAAGTCCCCGGAAGAAGTAGCGAAACTTCGCGGTAAATCCGTTGAAGAAATCGTAGGTTAAGGAGGAATTTAAGATGGCAGATAAATTGAAGGTAACACTGGTGAAATCCACAATTGGTGCTGTTCCGAAGAACAAAAAGACCATCGAAGCACTTGGTTTGACAAAACTGTACAAGACAGTTGAGCTGCCGAACAACGCTGCAACAGCAGGCGCGCTTCGCAAGGTTGCACCATACGTGAAAGTAGAAGAAGTTTAAAATAACAAGATAGGAGGTGTCGGTAATGGACTTATCTAATTTAAAGGCAGCAGCAGGTTCTGCACAGAGTGATAATTTCAGAAGAGGACGCGGACACGGTTCAGGAAATGGCAAAACTGCTGGTAAAGGTCATAAAGGACAGAAGGCTCGTTCAGGAGCTCCAAGACCAGGTTTTGAAGGTGGTCAGATGCCATTATACAGAAGATTGCCAAAGAGAGGTTTCAAGTGCAGAAATACACAGACAATCGTTGGAATCAATCTTTCTGCTTTAGAGCGTTTTGAGAACGATGCAGTAGTATCTGTTGAAACTTTAGTAGAGGCAGGCATCGTAAAGAACCCAAGAGATGGCGTGAAGATTTTGGGTAACGGCGAACTTACTAAGAAACTCACAGTTCAGGCAAATGCATTCAGCGCAAGCGCAAAAGAAAAAATTGAGGCTCTTGGTGGAAAAACAGAGGTGATCTAATGCTAGAAACACTCCGTAATGCATTCAAAATTAAAGATATTCGTCAAAGAATTATTTTTACCTTTTTGATGTTGATTGTCATCAGAATCGGAAGCCAGCTTCCGATTCCTGGTGTAGACAGTGAAGTGTTTGCAAGCTGGTTTGCCAGCCAGACCGCAGATGGCATGGGATTTTTTGATGCGATAACCGGTGGTTCTTTCTATAATATGTCAGTGTTCGCACTGAGCATTACACCGTACATCACATCATCCATTATTATGCAGCTTCTGACAATTGCGATTCCAAAGTTGGAAGAAATGCAGCGCGACGGAGAAGAAGGACGTAAGAAGATTGCGGAAATCACAAGATACCTTACCGTTGCATTGGCTCTTATCGAGGCAATTGCAATGAGCGTTGGTCTTCGCCGGGGCGGCTATCTGGAATCAACCAGTGGAGCATCAGGAGTGCTTTGTCTTATCACAGTAATCCTGACATTAACAGCTGGTTCGGCAGTTCTTATGTGGATCGGTGAGCGTATTACGGAAAAGGGTGTTGGTAACGGTATTTCTATCGTGTTGGTAATCAACATTATCTCCCGTATGCCAAATGATATCGGAACACTGTTTGAGCAGTTTATTTCCGGTAAGAGTATTCCAAAGGGAGTGCTCGCAGCAGTAATCATCCTTGCAATTATCGTTGCAATGGTAGTATTTGTAGTATATCTTCAGGGTGCTGAGCGGAGAATTCCGGTTCAGTATTCCAAAAAGATTCAGGGAAGAAAACAGGTTGGGGGACAGTCCACACATATCCCACTTAAGGTTAATACCGGCGGTGTGATTCCGGTTATTTTTGCCCAGTCCTTATTACAGACTCCGGTTATTATCGCGAGCCTGCTCGGAAAGGGAAATGGAACTGGAATTGGAAGTAAAATCTTAAAAGGTATGTCCCAGTCAAATTGGTGTAATCCCCGTGAGCCGATTTACAACATCGGACTTGTCGTATACATTATACTGATTATTGCATTTGCATATTTCTATACATCGATTACCTTTAATCCATTGGAGATTGCAAATAACATGAAAAAAGCTGGTGGATTCATTCCGGGAATCAGACCTGGAAAGCCAACCAGTGATTATCTGAATAAGATATTAAATTACATCGTCTTTATCGGCGCGATAGGACTTGCATTCATCGCATTCGTTCCGATTTTCTTTAACGGCGTGTTTGGCGCAGATGTATCCTTTGGTGGAACATCTATCATCATTATTGTTGGTGTTGTTATTGAAACCTTAAAACAGATCGAATCACAGATGCGTGTACGTTATTATAAAGGATTTTTGAATGACTAGGAAGTGTACCTTTGGAGATACTTGCGAATACGCTAACGGCGTGTTTGGGGTATCTCCAAACGTGCACTAAAGTTGTTTTATATGGAAGTTGTGTGAGCGGGTACCGTTTTGCACCAGTATTTGTTTCGAAAGGCAAGGGTTTATTATGAAAATTATAATGTTAGGGGCGCCTGGAGCAGGCAAAGGAACCCAGGCAAAGCAGATTGCCGATAAATATTCCATTCCGCATATTTCTACCGGAGACATTTTCCGCGCTAATATTAAGAATGGTACAGAACTTGGCAAAAAAGCCAAGGAATATATGGATCAGGGACTTCTTGTTCCGGATGAACTGACCTGTGATCTGGTTATGGACAGAATTAAACAGGATGACTGCACGAATGGCTTTGTACTCGATGGTTTCCCAAGAACAATTCCACAGGCAGAGGCGCTTGATGCAGCACTTGAAAAAATAAATGAAAAGATGGACTTCGCAATTGATGTCGATGTTCCGGATGAAAATATTGTAAAACGTATGAGCGGAAGACGTGCCTGCTTAAACTGTGGCGCTACATATCACATTGTGTCTATCCCGACAAAAGTAGAGGGGATTTGTGACAGATGTGGCAGTCCGGTTGTCTTAAGAGACGATGATAAGCCGGAAACTGTACAGAAGCGTCTGACTGTTTATCATGAGCAGACACAGCCATTGATTGATTATTATAAGAAACAGGGTATTTTAAAATCTGTGGACGGAACACAGCCGATGGAAAAAGTATTTGCTGATATCGTTGATATTTTAGGAGACTGATTGCTATGGCAGTGACGATTAAATCAGAACGAGAGATTGAACTGATGCGCGAGGCAGGAAAAATTCTTGCACAGGTTCATGAGGCATTGGGAAAAGAATTAAGACCGGGAATGTCTACCTTAGAAGTAGACAGACGTGGGGAGGAAATGATTCGTAGTTTTGGCTGTGAACCATCTTTTAAAAACTATCAGGGCTATCCGGCATCTGTCTGTGTTTCCATTAACGAAGAAGTGGTACATGGAATCCCTAACAAAAACCGTATCATAGAAGAAGGCGATATCGTTTCCCTTGATATCGGAGTTATCCATAAGGGCTACCATTCTGATGCTGCAAGAACGCATGGGGTGGGAGAGATTTCTGAGGAAGCAAGGCTGTTAATCGAAAGAACCAGAAAGAGCTTCTTTGAGGGAATCAAATATGCAAAAGCCGGAAATCATCTCCATGAAATATCCAGAGCCATCGGCGATTATGCGGAAAGCTTTGGGTACGGTGTGGTCAGAGATCTTTGCGGACACGGAATCGGAACTCATTTACATGAGGACCCTGAAATCCCGAACTTCAAACAGTTCCGCAGAGGAATCAAGCTTCGTCCGGGAATGACGCTTGCAATTGAACCTATGATTGACCTGGGAACAGCGGATGTGGTCTGGATGGATGATGACTGGACTGTGGTTACGGAGGATATGTCGTTATCGGCACATTATGAGAATACGATTCTGATAACCGATGGCGAGCCGGAGATTCTTACTTTGACAGAATCTGAGATTGCATCCGAGGGAGAGTTCCTCAGACCATATATGTATTCGGGAAACGCCGCAGAAAGATAGGAATGGGACATGAGCAGAGAGATTGAATTCGCAAAATCCCTTTCAGGGCATGACAAAAATCAGATTTATCTGGTAAAAGAAAAAGATGAAAAGTTTGTTTATCTTGTAAATGGGACAACAAAACCTGTGGATGCGCCGAAGCAAAAAAGCAGAAAGCACATTCAGGAAATTCGCAGACTGCCGCAGGAAGTACTCGATGTTTTGAATGGAACGTGGAGTGATACGGCGGTAAAGCGGGCAGTCAAATTATATCAATGCAGAAATCAGGAGGATTTATAGATGTCAAAAGCTGACGTAATCGAAGTAGAAGGAACGGTTGTTGAAAAACTTCCAAATGCGTTTTTTAAAGTAGAACTTGAGAATGGTCATCAGATTCTTGCCACCATCAGTGGAAAACTGCGGATGAACTTTATCCGTATTCTTCCGGGAGACAAGGTAACAATTGAAATGTCTCCGTATGACCTGACCAAGGGACGCATTATCTGGAGAGATAAGTAAGAATTACCGGTTCCAAAAAATTTATTGAAAATGCTTGACTTCTAAACAGTGTTTGTAATATAATGTTAGACGGACACTTTTGGATAGTGCCTTTTTGTGCGTGTATCAAAAACGCGAAAAAGAGCTATTATTAGGAAAGGAGGTATTGCTGTGAAGGTTAGATCATCAGTTAAACCTATTTGCGAAAAATGCAAAGTCATCAAGAGAAAAGGAAGCATCAGAATTATTTGTGAGAATCCGAAGCACAAACAGAGACAGGGATAATTCATTCTTGTCTTATTCGTTTGTGTGATAACAGCATCGATGCGTGACTGTTACACAATCATTATGTGCGGCTGCAGTGGAACGCCAGGACGGGTTGTTCACACTGTTATCATAAGAACCAGCAGGGAGAGCTGCCTTAGTATGC
Organism: Roseburia sp.; assembly: GCA_050874345.1. Taxonomy (GTDB): domain Bacteria; phylum Bacillota; class Clostridia; order Lachnospirales; family Lachnospiraceae; genus Roseburia. Next base: position 13,492 of record JBNMKM010000015.1, read on the forward strand.
TTACATACCGAGAGTATGCAAAAGGAGTCATCCGAATATCAGAGGCGTAATGAGAGCACACATTTCAGGCCGCAGGACAGCGGAGCTGCTTGTTTTTACGTCTTTCCGGGAAAAGTCATAGTGTCCTTATGGCTTGCAATTATATTAAAAACTCAAATGAATTTAAATGGAGGTTAACAAACACATGGCTCGTATTGCAGGTGTAGATTTACCAAGAGAAAAACGTGTTGAGATCGGTTTAACTTATATCTACGGAATTGGTAGAGTAAGCTCTAATCGTATCCTCGAAGCAGCAAAAGTAGATCCGAATACTCGCGTTAGAGATTTAACAGACGATGAAGTAAAAAGAATCAGTGCAGTCATCGATGAGACTCAGACTGTAGAAGGTGATTTAAGACGTGAAGTTGCTATGAACATCAAGAGACTTCAGGAGATTGGATGCTATCGTGGTATCCGTCACAGAAAAGGTCTTCCGGTTCGTGGTCAGAAAACAAAGACAAACGCAAGAACTCGTAAGGGTCCAAAGCGTACTGTAGCTAATAAGAAGAAATAACATTTCTTGAAGTACGCTTCAGAGAACTGTTGCTAACAAGAAGAAATAAGACATATTTCGTAGCATAGACAATTATTTATTTTAGAGAAAGTAGGTTAGTTTAGATATGGCTAAAGTTACAAAAAAAGTGACAAAAAAGCGTGTAAAGAAAAACGTTGAACGCGGACAGGCACATATTCAGTCATCTTTCAATAATACAATCGTAACCATTACAGATGCTGAAGGAAACGCTTTATCATGGGCAAGTGCTGGTGGTCTTGGATTTAGAGGTTCAAGGAAATCTACTCCGTATGCTGCACAGATGGCAGCTGAAACTGCTACAAAGGCAGCTTTAATTCACGGTTTAAAGACTGTTGACGTTATGGTTAAGGGACCAGGTTCAGGAAGAGAAGCTGCAATTCGTGCACTTTCCGCTTGTGGTCTTGAAGTTACAAGTATTAAGGACGTAACTCCGGTTCCGCATAATGGATGCCGCCCACCAAAACGCAGAAGAGTTTAATTAGGAGGTAGAAACTGAGATGGCAGTAAATAAAGTTCCTGTTCTGAAAAGATGTAGATCCCTTGGTTTAGAGCCAAGTTACTTAGGATATGACAAGAAATCCAATAGAGAGTTAAAGAGAGCGGGCAAGAAGATGTCTGAGTACGGTCTTCAGTTACGCGAGAAACAGAAAGCAAAATTCATCTATGGTGTATTAGAGAAGCCGTTCCATAACTACTATGAGAAGGCTGACCAGATGAAGGGCATGACTGGTACAAACTTAATGACCATGTTAGAGTCCAGATTAGACAACGTTGTTTTCCGTATGGGATTCGCAAGAACCAGACGTGAGGCAAGACAGATTGTTGATCACAAGTTCATCCTTGTAAATGGCAAGCAGGTAAACATTCCTTCTTACCTTGTAAAGGCTGGCGATGTAATCGAGATCAAAGAGAAGAACAAAGGCCTTCAGAGAATGAAAGACATCCTTGAAGTAACTGGCGGAAGATTAGTTCCGGATTGGTTGGATGTTGACGCTGAGAAATTACAGGGAACTGTAAAAGAATTACCTTCCAGAGAGCAGATCGATGTTCCGGTTGATGAGATGCTTATCGTCGAGTTATACTCTAAGTAATAATCGTGGTTAAGCGGGCATTGTTCGGGAGGTTTTGCTTCTCGGAAGTCCGCTGGACCAGAGAGATCATATAGGCAATTAACCGTGAAGGAGGGATTTTGTAGTGTTCGATTTTCAAAAACCAAAAATTGAAATCGCAGAAATTTCGGAAGACAAGAAGTACGGAAAGTTTGTTGTAGAACCATTGGAAAGAGGCTATGGCACAACGCTTGGTAACTCATTGAGAAGAATTATGCTTTCTTCCCTGCCAGGTGCAGCAGTAAGCCAGGTTAAGATCGACGGTGTTTTACATGAATTCAGTTCCATTCCTGGAGTAAAGGAAGATGTGACTGAGATTATTATGAATATCAAAAATCTTGCCATCAGAAATAACAGCTCTACAAATGAACCTAAGGTTGCTTACATTGAATTCGAAGGTGAAGGTGTAGTTACAGCAGCAGATATCCAGGTAGATTCTGATATTCAGATTTTAAATCCTGATCTGGTAATTGCCAACTTAAATGGCGGCCCAGACTGCAAGTTATACATGGAGCTTACCATTACAAAGGGTAGAGGATATGTCAGCGCAGACAAGAACAAGACGGAAGATATTCCGATTGGTGTAATCGCAGTTGACTCCATTTATACGCCGGTAGAGCGTGTAAATCTGTCCATTGAAAATACCCGTGTAGGTCAGATTACTGATTATGATAAGCTGACATTGGATGTATACACCAATGGAACCTTAGAGCCGGATGAGGCAGTCAGCCTTGCCGCAAAGGTGTTAAGTGAACATTTAAGTCTTTTCATCGATTTGTCAGAAGCTGCTCAGCAGGCTGATGTTATGATCGAGAAGGAAGACAATGCAAAAGAAAAGGTTCTCGAGATGAACATTGATGAACTGGAGTTATCCGTTCGTTCTTACAACTGCTTAAAGAGAGCAGGTATCAACACAGTAGAAGAACTGTGCAACAGAACACCGGAAGATATGATGAAGGTTCGTAATCTTGGACGTAAGTCCTTAGAAGAAGTTCTGGCAAAATTAAAAGAGCTGGGTCTCCAGTTAAACCAGAGCGAAGAGTAAGACAACAGCATCCTGTACAGGCATAACCTGGCAGGATATCTTATGACACGGGCAGAAACAGTAAGTCCAAAGAGCTTGGATTATGTCCGGTGTGGGGAGTGTATGTGTCTGCATCTTTTGTATGCCTGATGAGGGAATGCGTCAGATACAGCATAAGACAGCGGCACAAGCGATATTCCTGCACACGAGATCATGAGTGGCGCTTGGAATGAGTTGTGACGGTATCACGATGACATTCCAAAACAAGTAGATAACATTCGGTAAGTAAGACCAAAGTGCGTGGCCGGATGTTCCACAAAATGGAGGATAATTAAAATGGCAAAGTATCGTAAATTAAGCAGAACCTCTAGCCAGAGAAAGGCTTTATTAAGAGGACAGGTAACCGCATTAATCCACAATGGTAAAATCGTTACCACCGAAGCAAAAGCGAAAGAAGTTCGCAAGATTGCTGAAGGACTTATCGCATTAGCAGTAAAAGAGAAAGACAACTTTGAAGAAGTAACTGTAAAAGCGAAAGTTGCCCGCAAAGATAAAGACGGCAAGAGAGTAAAAGAAGTAGTGGACGGAAAGAAAGTTACCGTATACGACGAAGTTGAGAAGACCATCAAGAAGGATATGCCTTCCCGTCTTCATGCTCGTAGAGAGATGTTAAAGGTTCTTTATTCTGTAACAGATGTTCCAACAACAGCAGCTGGAAAGAAAAAGAACACCAAGGAAGTTGACCTTGCTGCAAAATTATTCGATGAGATCGCTCCGAAGTATGCAGACCGCAATGGTGGTTACACCAGAATCGTAAAGATTGGTCAGCGTAAAGGTGACGGCGCTCTTGAAGTTGTACTTGAGTTAGTATAATTCATAAGCTAAGAAAAAAGACAGCCTATTCTGTGCGAAAACAGAATAGGCTGTCTTTTTTGTATCAACAACTGGACTGCTTAAAAAGATATAAACTGGCTGTTACAACCAAGACACATATCCGTTATAGTTAATGACAGAAAGACCGGTCTTACTGAATGAAAGGTAAGGGATAATTGGATATGAGCGAAGAAAGAGCAAAATTGAATAGAGAACTGGCACAGATGTTAAAGGGTGGCGTCATTATGGACGTTACAACGCCGGAACAGGCACGTATTGCAGAGGAAGCGGGGGCTTGTGCAGTTATGGCATTAGAGCGTATTCCTGCCGATATCAGAGCGGCTGGCGGCGTGTCACGTATGAGCGATCCTAAGATGATTAAGGGAATCCAGGAAGCAGTTTCGATTCCGGTTATGGCAAAGTGCAGAATTGGCCATTTTGTGGAAGCACAGATTTTAGAGGCAATTGAGATTGACTACATCGATGAGAGTGAAGTGCTTTCCCCGGCAGACGATGTGCATCATATTAATAAGAACGAATTCAAGGTGCCGTTTGTGTGTGGTGCAAAGGATTTAGGAGAAGCGTTACGCCGCATTAATGAGGGCGCTTCCATGATTCGTACCAAGGGCGAGCCGGGAACCGGCGATGTTGTGCAGGCAGTACGTCATATGCGAAAAATGAATCGTGAAATAGCCATTATAAAGACATTAAAGGAGGATGAACTGTTTGAGCAGGCAAAAGAGCTGCGTGTACCGTATGAACTGGTGCGTTACGTTCATGATAACGGCAGACTGCCGGTTGTCAATTTCGCGGCAGGTGGCGTTGCAACTCCGGCAGATGCAGCCTTGATGATGCAGTTGGGGGCAGAGGGCGTATTTGTAGGTTCTGGAATCTTCAAATCCGGCAATCCGAAGAAACGTGCGGCAGCAATTGTGAAAGCAGTGACAAACTATCAGGATGCAGCGATGCTAGCAGAGCTTTCTGAGGACCTTGGAGAGGCGATGGTAGGCATCAATGAACAGGAGATTGAACTTCTGATGGCGGAGCGTGGCAAATGAAAAAGATAGCGGTTTTAGCGGTACAGGGAGCGTTTATCGAGCATTGCCATAAGATGGAAAAGTTAGGCTGCGAGTGCGTGGAACTGCGCCAGAAAGCAGACTTAAAGCAGGCGTATGATGGCCTGATTCTGCCGGGCGGAGAGAGCACGGTGCAGGGAAAGCTGCTCCGGGAACTTGGAATGTATGATACGATAAAAAAATGGATTACAGACGGACTGCCGACGCTTGGCACATGCGCAGGACTGATTCTTCTGGCAGAAAAGCTGAGCAATGATACCAACTGTTATTTTGGAACGCTGCCTGTGACGGTGCGCAGAAATGCGTATGGCAGACAGCTTGGCAGCTTTCATACCTGTGAGGAGTTAAAAGGAATCGGAAAGGTGCCGATGACCTTTATAAGGGCGCCTTACATTGAGAGTGCAAAGCCGGAAGTAGAGGTACTTGCACAGGTAGAGGAAAAGATTGTGGCGGTGCGGTATCAGAACCAGATTGGGCTTTCCTTCCATCCGGAGTTAGATGAGGATAACCGAATCCATGAGATGTTTTTGAAAATAATCTAATGTTCGTTGAAATAAGAAACGCGGGAGTGCGATATTGCACGTTCCCGCGTTTTTCATTGTGATAGGAAAATAAATTGACGCCAGATAGATTTAACGTCTAGAAAGCGCTTTTCATTGTTTCGTAGGCGGTTTTGGCGGCCTCGTCAATGGTTGCTTCACCGTAGTGAACACTGGTACAGGCCTGGCTGAAAGCATTTGTTAAAGTAGAACTTTCAAACATCGGATTCATCAGGATGGTGTCTGTATTGTCGATGGTGTTGTCTGCATCAATCATGATGCCCTCAAGCTCTCCGTTTGCCTGTAAAATATCTTTGGCCGCCTGGTTGAACGGAACACCCTTGTCGAGCTTCTGCTGTAACGCCATATCCTCGCTTGCAACAAGGAACTGCAACAGTTCTGCGGCTTCAGAAGGATGGTTTGTGTTGGCGCTGATGGCATACATGGTAGCAGGCTTAACGTACCAGCCGGTACGGGAGGCACCGCTTAAAACAGGGGTACTGCCAATGGCACTTGTTCCGCCTGCCTGCTCAAACATAGCGGCATACTTTTCGGCACTGTTAATCCACTGAACAGTACCGGCGGAAGTGCCGTCAGAAAGGTCGGAATCAGAACGTTCTGTAATTTCACGGATAACGCCTTTATCAACCCAGTTCATATAAAAGGTAATCATTGCGGCAATATCATCTTCAGAAAAATTAAATTTGCCATCGTCTGTGATAATTGCTTTTCCGGTCTGCTGTTCCACATATGCGGTTGAAATAAACCACATTGCAACAGAACCGAGGTCTAGTGGACAGATACCGTCTTTTTTCATGACGGATGCTGCTTTCTCAAAGTCATCCCAGGTTTTTGGTAACTCGAGATTATATTTGTCATAAAGAGATTTATTGTATACAAAAACCTGTCCATTTTGTGCAATTGGAAGGGCATCTAAGTGTCCGTTGATGGTACCGTAGCTTATGGCTTCCTCTGTGTAATTTGATAAATCCAGAATATCGGACAGTTCGTTTAAATCATAAAATCCGGTTCCGTCCGGGGAATAGTCGCTGACCCATGCATAGTTGAGCTGCATGACATCTGCCTCAGTATGAGCTGCCATTTTAACATTTGTTTTCTTCTGAAAACCGGTAAATTCACTATACTCAAGCTTGACTTTGATATCCGGATGTTCCTGCTCAAAAGCCTTGACTGCGGCGATTGTGTAGGCGTGTCTGGAGTCAGGACCCCACCAGGAAAAGGTGATTTCCTTCTGCTCATTTCCTTCTTCAAATGTCATATCAGTATTGCCACAGCCGGTGAAGGAAAGCAACGTGGCTGCACTGATTCCAAGAGCTATAAAACGCTTCAAAGTTTTCATCGTGATACCTCCTCATTGGAAATCTTAAATTTACTTAATGACTGCTGTAAAGAAGCTGCGGCCTGCTCAAGCTCACCCGCCTTGTTAGACAGTTTGCGGCTGATTTCCAGTTCTTCCATGCTGACACTTAATACTTCCTCGGTATTGGCAGAGGAATGTTCTGTGATTTCGAGAATACTCTTTGTTGCATTTAAAGATTCCTCCTTGAGAGAACTCATCTCTGTGGTGAGGGAACCAATCTGGTTAATCTTTTCGCTGATAGTATCCGTGGAATCTACGATGTGCTGGAAGGAATCTGCGGTATCGGCAACCATGACAGACTGCTCAGCAAATACCTTCTTTGCATCTTCCAGAATGCCGACAGTGTTCTGTACATACTGGCGGATACGATTGATAACTTCATTGATATTGTTGGTGGATTCTTCAGTCTGGGATGCAAGTTTGCTGACTTCACCGGCAACTACTGCAAATCCCTTTCCGGCATCTCCTGCCCGGGCAGCCTCGATGGAAGCGTTTAAGGCAAGCAGGCTTGTCTCATCACTGATGGAGAGGATGAGGGAAAGGACAGATTCAATATTGGAAACCTCATTTACCAGTACATCAAAGGTTTCGTTCATGTGGTTCATGGATTCGTTGACAGCGTCCGTCTTTTTGCGGAGACTGTCAATCTGGCTGATAGAGTTGCTTCCAATCTCCCGTGTGAGTTCGGAGCTGCTATTTGCTTCTGCAACATTATTGATAGTAAGACCAATGTTATTGGCGAGTGTTTCCAGAGAGCCAAATGTTTTCTGGGATTCGTCTAACTGTGTTGCGGCACCTTTTGCAACCTCTTCCATTGCAACGGTGATATTTTCAGAAATTGTTTTGGACTGCTGTGCAATGTCGTTGATGGTCGTTACCTGGGTATGAACATCCCCGGCAACATGCTCTACTTCTGTCAGAAGTGTGCGGATATTTGCCATCATGTCGTTGAATGTGGAAGCAAGGACTTCAAGTTCGCCAAAGGAATGGAAATTTGCAGACACGGTAAGGTCTCCCTGCTCAGCCTTTTGCATGACAGAAACAATCCGGCGGATTGGTCTTGTGATGGAATCGGAAAACAGGAGTCCGGCAATAATAACGATAATGACGCCGACAACTGCGATGATTGCAGTAAAATTACGAATTTCATAAACTTCTGCAAGAATCGTGCTGGTAGGAACGGTGCTGACAATTTTCCAGTCATCGCCACAGGTGTTGACTGTCACAAGCTGTCCGCCTCGAATGAAGGTGCTGCGGGTAGAGGAGGAAACCTTGTCACTGATGGTGGCATCCAAAGGGGTGCCGCCAACTTCAGAATCGTCTGTAGAGTAAATAATGCGGTTGTCTGAGGCAACGATACGGATAGTCATATCGCTCATCTGATCAGAAGTCTCCATCAGGGCATCCAGATCTGCGGTATAGATGGCAGCCAGAAGAATTGCGTTGCTGTTAATTCTTTTTACATAGAAAAGACGTGTGTAGTAATCATCCACACCGGTTGTCCAGCCATCGTTTGTGGTATCTCTTGTGATAAACCCTTCGAGTGTCTGATAGAGCGAATCGCTTCCCAGAAGGCTCTTGGTGCTTGAAGCCAGTTTTCCGACAGTCTGGTCATTTGAATAAACGATACAGAAATCGCCAAAGTTATTCATAAGACTATTGGTGATAAGGCTTGACTCGATGGTGGAACGCGTCTGGATTTTTTCATAATCATCAATGGATGCATCTGTATCATCGTACTCATATAAAAGCGGATCTGCAAAAATGAGAGATGCAATATCCTCGATATTATCCAGATGTGAGTTGACACTTAGCCGGATCTGGTCATTGATTGCGGTGGTTAAAGAACCGACCTTTCTTTGCATGGTTGAACTTGTTTTGGCATAAAAAATCAGTGCGATTGCAAGAATACCCGCCAACGCTATGACGACATACGATGCGACGAGCCTTGTTTTGATGGAACCGTGCTGTTTTTTATGTACGGTAGAATCCTTTCTCATAATAATCCTCCTATTTATGAAATAAATTTGTTTTACGAAGCAAAACGCAACTGCCTGTGCAGGAGAAAAATTTTCACCTATTATATATTTTCCATTATATAACAAAAGTACCGATTTTTCCAGAGGAGAGTGGCTGGTACGCAAGAAAGAACAGAAGTTTTTGATTTAAAACTAAGGAAAAGAGGAATTCATCCGATATAAAATCTGAAAACAAGTTTCAGGGAAGAAAGGAGATGCCATTATGCGTATAGAGGCTTATAATCAGGTGGCACAGGTTTATCAGACAACCAGTTCAACAAAGAGCAAGAGCGTAAATGCTGTCAGTGCCGGTCGCGATGAAGTACAGATTTCTTCATTTGGACGCGATTATCAGATTGCAAAGCAGGCAGTGGCAGAGGCTTCAGATATCAGGGAAGATAGAGTCGCAGAACTCAAGGCAAGCGTCAACTCTGGTAATTATAGCGTAAGCGTAAACGACTTCGCAAAAAAATTATTAGAAAAGTACAATGCATAACAGCGTGGTGGAAAAAGTGAGGATGTACTGTGGCAAGTTTAATGGAAGATCTTTTGGATGTCTTAGGAAAAGAAGAAGCACAATATGAAGCGTTGATTTTGCTTGGAGACGAGAAAAAAGAAGCGGTAATCAAAGCGGATATTGCGAAACTCGAGGATGTGACAATCAGGGAGCAGGATGCAGCCAGTGTGCTGCTTAATCTTTCCAACCGGAGAACACAGGTGTTAAACGATATGGCAACTGTACTCGGAAAGAATCCGGGCGAGCTGACAATTACCAAAATGATCGGGTATCTGGATAAGCAGCCGGCAGAACAGGAGAAGCTGACAAAACAGCGGGATCGTCTGTTGGATGCGGGAGCGCGGATGCGCGCAATGAACCAGCAGAACGAGGCACTTTTGAAACAGGCATTGGAAATGGTAGAATTTGACCTTACCTTGTTACGGAGTATGCGGCAGGCACCCGAGACTGCCAATTATGACAGAAATGCCTATAATACGGGAGATATATTGGGTGGAAGCGGCTTTGATGCCAAACAGTAGCTTTAAGAAGCTGCCTGCAACAGAAGCTGTTTCAAACAGCAGAAACAAGGAGAGAGACACATGGCAAATTCATTTGGAAGTCTGCACATTGGCGTAGCCGGTCTGCAGAGCAGTCAGAACGCATTAAATATTACCTCGAATAACCTGGCAAACGTAGATACTACAGGTTATGTGCGGCAGCGTGTTATTTATGCGGACAGAGATTATCTGAATTTTAATACGACAGCATCGATTAGCTACCAGCAGTCAGGACTGGGTGTAAAAATCGGTGATGTCATTCATACAAGAGACATTTTTCTGGATCGTTCTTATCGTACCGAGTCCGGACGCCAGGCATTCTATGCGGCTACTTATGAGGCAACACAGGAAGTAGAGACACTTTATCAGGAGTTGGAAGGCCAGGCATTTCAGGATGCGGTGGAAGATTTCTGGACAGCATTTCAGGAATTCGCAAAAGCACCGGATGACAGCATTTATCAGAACCTCGTTGTGCAGAAAGCACAGCTTTTCTTAAGCAGAGGAAATGCAGTGTATTCCGGACTTCAGAGTTATCAGTATAATATCAATACACAGATTTCAGACGATATTGACCGGATTAATGAGCTGGGCAAAACCATCTACGATTTGAACCTGGAAATCATGAAAGTAGAGTCCGGTGGCGTGGAAACAGCCATGACACTGCGTGACGAACGTGACCTTGCGCTGGATGAACTGGCATCTTACGCAGAGATTACCTATCATGAGACCACAGACGGACAGGTGAAGGTAGAATTAGAGGGTGTGCCGTTTGTCGATGAGGCAAGATGCTATGAGATGGGTAAGAAATATGATAAAGTGAATGGCTTTATTACCGCTTACTGGCCGCATCTGTCAGATACCGACAGAGACAATTACACCAACGTATTTGATTTTGGAACGGATATCTCAAAAGAAAATAAAAATGATATGGGCGAGCTGAAGGCACTCATTCTTGCAAGGGGTGATTATCTTGCAAACTATAATAATATAGAAGGAATGGATGCAGATACTTATAACGATACAACCGGAATGTCTGTGATGCTTTCTGCGGAAGCACAGCTTGATCAGATGATTCATGGAATCGTAACGGCAATCAATGATTTGTACTGCCCGAATATCACAGCAGGCGAATATGCAAGTGCAAATGGAAATACGCTGACATTCCCGCTCACGGTATACGATGAATACGGAAATGAATTGACAGGCATAACGATTAATGCAAATACCAAGATTCTTGATGCAGCAAACTGTGCAGTCGGTTCAGACGGAGAGTTGCCGCCGAGAGAACTTTTTACCAGAATTGGAACTGAGCGTTATACCAAGGTGTATGATGCAAACGGAAATGAATACTATGTTTATAATGAAGAAGACCCGAACGATACGACAAAGCAGTATACATTACAGAGCCTTGGCGTAAATGAAGAGCTTGTTTCCTTAGAGACTCTGATGCCGCATCTGATGCAGAACGGTAATGTGGACATCCCACTCGGAGAGGCACTGGTTGTAATCTGGGATAAAGAAATCATGACATTAGACCCGAATGATACCAGTAAGTGTACATTTAAAGAGTATTATCAGAATATGACCGATGCAATTGCAACAAAAGGAAATGTATACAGTTCCACGTCAGAAGCGCTCACAGCGACCGTATTGTCCGTAGACAATCAGAGACAGCAGACCATCGGTGTTTCCTCAGATGAGGAACTGACTTATATGATAAAATATCAGAACGCATACAATGCGTCCAGCCGTTTCATCAACGTAATTAATGAAATGATTGAGACGCTGCTCACACAGGTTGGCTAAAAAATATCAATCTGGCAGAATGGAGGAAAGATATGCCGTCAACATTTTTTGGATTAACAATCGCAGCTTCCGGTATGAATGCATATCAGGTGGCATTAAATACAACCGCCAATAATATTTCGAATGTACAGACCAGCGGATATACAAGACAGCAGGCAAATCGTGTGGCAGGCAGTGCATTGCGTGTAAATGCCAAGTACGGAAGTATGGGTACCGGTGTTACAACCGTATCCGTTACACAGACCCGTAATCAGTACTACGACACCAAGTACTGGTATAACCAGTCATCAGTTGGACTGTATGAGACCCGTCTCAACTATCTGAAACAGATTGAAAATTATTTTATTGACGATGGGGATTCGGAAAAAGGTTTTACAACCATCTTAAATACCATGTTCAGCGCATTGGATACACTGCGGACCAATGCAAGTGATACAAACGTAAGACAGCAGTTTATCGGAAGCGCACAGAACTTCGCTACTTATTTTAACAGCGTTGCAAACGGACTGAGTGATATTCAGGAGAGCACCAACGCAGAAATCAAGACAACGGTCGCAAATATCAACTCAATTGCAAAGAAAATTGCAACTCTGAATAAAGAAATCAATGTCATTGAACTTCAGGGCGGTTATGCAAATGAGTTGCGTGACCAGAGAGCGCTTTTGATTGATGAACTGTCAGAAATTGTGCCGACGGAAGTGTCGGAGGTTCCGGTGACAGATTCCAACGACCCGGACCGTGTGACAGGAGCAAATTATTATACTGTTAAAATTGGCGGACAGCTTCTGGTAGACACGTATGAGTATAATGAATTGGACTGTGTGGCAAGAGAGTATAAGATAAATCAGTCCGACTGTGAAGGACTTTACGATATCGTGTGGTCAAAGACCGGAAATACCTTCCAGGGCGGTGCAAGCTATATGTCCGGTTCCTTAAAAGCACTGTTTGATATCCGTGATGGCAATAACGGAGAAAATTTTACCGGAAAAGCAACGATGGTAAATAACCGTACTGTCAAGGTGACAAACACTTCCATGTCGAGTGTGGAAGCAATGACAATGCCGGAAAACGGACGGATTACACTTGCAGGTAAAACTTATAACTACAAGGGATTTTCCTATGAGACAAATGCGGATGGAGAGGTAACTTCCTACTCATTTAAGCTGGAAAATGCAATTACAGATGACGATATTATAAAAATCAATGGAAACACTGCCTCTATCGGAAGCTCTGTAGATTCCATGGGTATTCCGTATTACATGGCGCAGATGAACCAGTTTTTACGTGCATTTTCCAAGGCATTTAATGATATCATCAACTGTGATGCGAGTGAGGATTTAAACGGAAATCCGGCAAATGATTATTCTTTCTTTACCGGAACCGATACCGTAACCGGCGAGGAATTTACACTCAGAGATACAACACAGAACTCAGATGCAGACAACTATTATAAGCTTACAGCGGCAAATTTCTGTGTATCAAATGTCTGTGTGAAAGATCCATCCCGACTTGCAACAACGGAAAATGATATTGAGTCAGACGGTGTGGATTCCTACGATTTGTTTGAGCGTCTGGCATTGTTAAAAAACAAAACTGTTATTTACCGCAGCGGCTATGCAGACGGATTCTTAAAATGCATGATTTCTGATATCTCCATTGATACACAGGAGTCAGAGATTTTTTCAAAGAACTTTACAAATATTGCAAATACCATCGAGAATCAGAGACTTTCCATTTCGGGAGTAGATGAGGATGAGGAAGCACTGGATTTGGTAAAATTCCAGAATGCTTACAATCTTTCCTCTAAGATGATTTCTGTTATGGCAGAGATTTATGACAAGCTGATTCAGGAAACCGGAGTATAAAAGGGGGAAGAAAAATGCGTATTACAAACAATATGATGATGCGTAATACATCATATAATATCAATGGAAATAAAGTAAATGTAGATGCAATGAACAACCAGATGACTTCCCAGAAGAAGATTCAGCGTCCTTCGGAAGACCCGGTAGTTGCAATCCGTGCACTGCGTCTGCGCAGCAGTTTAAGTGAAATTAACCAGTACTATGAAAATAATATTCCGGATGCAGAGGCATGGCTGAACGTAACACATACCGCACTTTATAACATGACAGATATCTTAAAGAGTGTGCGGGAACAGTGTGTATACGGCTCAAACGACTCTTTAAAGACCGAAGACCGCAATGCTATTTTAGAGCAGTTGCAGTCTTTACGTTCCCAGATTTATTCTGAGGGAAATTCTGATTATGCCGGAAGAACCGTATTTACCGGTTATCGTACCAATAAGACTCTGACATTTGCAACAGCAGAGACAGAGACTTCTTACGAGATTTCACAGAAGTTTTCCTATAAAGATATCGAAGAGCACCGTTACTACAGCGGAGAAGTAGAAGTTCCGACGACTTCCAATGGTGTATTAAATAATACGATTTCCAATCCGTCTCAGGCAACGTACTCCAGAGTACGCCTCGGATATGGAGAGATTGATGAGCTGACAGGGCAGTCGACTGCAACACCGGCAACGACAACCATCAGCTACACCTATGATGGAGCACCGACACCGGCGCCGGAAATGAACGTTACGATTTACGATACCTATGATGACTGGGCAGCAGCAAGTGCCAATGGAACGTATGACATTGCAAGCGGTGAGGCGGTGTGCATCAAAGAAACAGGCGAACTTATTTTTGATAAGGATTTAGCCGCAGACTTAAAGAGCAAAAATGCGTCCTTTACGATTGACTATAAGAAGACTGGTTTTGACAAGGGAGAGGTCAGACCCGAGTATTACTACAACTGTACAGATGTGACGGATGCAGATGCATCAAACCACATTGAATACAAAAAATATGATGATGATGGGAACGAAATCTATCAGGATATCAATTACATTGTAGCGTCTAATCAGACACTTACGGTCAATACCAGTGCATCAAAGGTATTTGATTCCTCCATTGGAAGAGATGTGGATGAGCTGATGGAAGCAGTACAGAATGCACTTAATGCAGAAAAGAAGGTAAGCGACCTTACCAAGATGAAATCAATGGAAGAATATTCTTCCACCCAGTGTCAGGAAAAACTTGATGAGTGGATTGCAGCTGCAAAGAAGGAACAGTCCTACGCGGAAGACAATATGCAAAAGTTGTACAATTCTTATATTGGAAACTTTGACGATTATCTTGAACAGGTAAATCTTGCACTGACGGATGTAGGAAATAAACAGCAGAGCCTTGCACTGACGGAGAATCGTGTATCCAGCCAGCAGACCACAATCAAAGAGTTAAAGTCCAGCAATGAGGACAGAGATATCTCGGATATTATTCTTGATTATACCGCTGCGTACAATGCTTATCAGGCATCATTACAGGCAGGCGCGAAGATTAACCAGAATACATTGCTGAATTACATTTAAAAATAGTCGGGGGCTATTATGAAAGCAGAGACAAGATTATTTGGAACAATTGATATTGCAGATGATAAAATTATCCTCCTGGAAAATGGAATGATTGGACTGCCGGAAATGCGGCAGTTCGCTTTAATCTTCGACGAGGAGAAAAAGCGTGAGAGACAGAAACAGATTATGTGGTTGCAGTCAATGGATGACCCACAGACCGCATTCCCGGTGATGCAGCCGGAGATTGTGAAGCCGGATTATACACTGACAATCAATGATGAACTGTTAAAGCCGCTTGGAGAGATGGAGGATGAAGATGCCTTTATTCTGGTGACAGTGACAGCAGCGCCAAAGAAGGAAGATACTTCAGTGAACTTAAAAGCCCCATTTGTTATTAATACCCGGACAAACCGGGGAATCCAGGTAATTGTGGAAGAAGATTATCCGGTAAAATTTAAAATCGGTGAGGCATTAAAGGCATTGAAGGAAAAGGCGGGTGAATAGGAATGCTGGCATTGACAAGAAAAAAAGGAGAATCTCTGGTAGTAAACAACAACATCGAGATTACCATTTTGGAGATTCGCGGAGACCAGATTAAGATTGGCATTTCAGCGCCAAAGGATGTGCCGATTTACCGGAAGGAAGTTTTTCTCCAGATTCAGGAGGAGAATAAAAAAGCAGCATCTCAGGTGGCAGATGTGGCAGAACTGGAGAATCTTTTCTAGCGAACTATAAAATATAAAAGAAATTGACCGATATAATCCTTAGAAAATGCATGGAAGTAACACGCGAGATCACACGGAGGTGATACGATGGAAATCGAATCAATGAAAAATAGCGGCGTGAGTGCTTACCAGTCCGGAAAAACAGCATCACAGCCGGGAAGCAAGAGTGTTTCCACACGCGCAAGCGTCGAGAACATCGAGCTGAATACGAAAACAGATGAGTCTTCCCGAGATGGAAAGGAAGTACAAACAGAAGCAAAAGATAAAACCGAGAATACACAGACAAATCAGAATCAGACACTGAAGAACGCAGTGGAAGAGATGAATAAGCAGATGCATGACTCGGAAGCAATTTTTGGCATTCATGAAAAGACAAACAGAGTTACCATTAAGATTGTAGATAAAGAAACAAAAGAGGTTATCAAAGAATATCCACCGGAGCAGACACTTGATATGATTGCAAAAGTATGGGAGTTAGCAGGTATTATGGTGGATGAGAAACGATGAGAAAGGAAGGGTGACATATGCCGATTCGTATTACAGGATTGAACTCAGGATTGGACACAGAGTCCATTATCTCTGCACTGGTGTCTTCCTATAATTACAAGACAAACAAATATAAGAAAGCACAGACCAAGCTTTCCTGGAAACAGGATGCGTGGAAGACCTTAAATACCAAGATTTACAGCTTGTATAAGAACGTGGGCAACATGAAGTTCAGTACGGCTTACAACTTAAAGTCTACGACAGTATCAGATTCAACGAAGGTAACCGTAAGTGCAGGAAGTGGTTCTGCAAACGGCTCTTACAGTGTTCAGGTTACCAGCCTTGCAAAGACCGGATATCTGACCGGTGGGCAGCTTAGCAGCGGAACAACGTCTTCCACAACCTTAGAGAGCCTTGGCTATACTGGAGGAACCGGAACCATCAGCCTTACAACAGGCGGAACGAAGACCGATATTTCGGTAACAAAGGATTCTACCATTCAGGACGTTGTAAATCAGTTAAAGAGCGCTGGAGTCAATGCAAACTATGACGAGACAAACCGTCGTATTTATGTCAGCTCAAAGGAAAGCGGAGCAGACAATGATTTCTCACTGGCAGGAAGTGATGCAAACGGAACAGAAGTTTTAAAAGCACTTGGACTGAATGTGAAATCAGACGCAACAACTTCAGAATATAAGGATCTTGCAGGTTATGCGAATCTGACGGCTGACCAGATTAAACAAATCAGCCAGAATAAGACGGATGCCGAGACAAGCAATACCGAACTCAAAAAACAGAATGCATACTATCAGAATGCAATTGCCTATGCAAATGCAGCTTCTTCTATTAAGACAGTCGGAGAAGGTAAGAATGCAGATGATTTTACATTGTTAAAATCCCTGGTATCCATTGACACTACGGGAAAATATGTGGATGCAGACGGCAATATCTATACGAAAGACAGCGAGACCGGAAAATATACAACCTCAAAGTCACTTGCAGGTGGAACCTATGATTCCGCACAGGATAAATACACTTATAATGGAAAAGAACTGACCGGTGGTACATATAATCCGGATTTGAATATCTACTATGTGACTACAGAAGTGGATGCGTCTGTAGTAGAAGCAGAGAACAGCGGCTATACATCAGCAGCTGATAAGCTTAACAGTCTCGCAGAAGATTTCGGACTTATCACAGAAAAGACTGATGACGATGGAAATGTTACAAAGGATTCCAGCGCACTTACAACATTTAAACAGAACCTTACCACTGTAAAATCAGTTGCAGAAGAGGCTGAATTAAACGGAGCAGAGGAACAGCAGATGCTTCAGGATATTGAATCAGCTCTCTCAAATGGCAGCGTTACCTTAGACGACGGAACGACAATGACACTTGACGAGCTGACAGCCAGCTACGAGAGTGCAGTTTCTGCAAATAATACAACGATTACAGCAAACAATGCGACACTTGCAGCAAACAGCCGTATTACGGCAGGTATGACAGACGATGAGATTTCAACCCTGATGAGCCAGGCTGCCTATGCGGCAGAACAGCTTGCAAAGAGCGATGCGGATATGGGCTACAGTGAGGGAGCTACCCGTGTCAACGGACAGGATTCTGAAATCTATGTCAATGGGGCAAAATATACCGGAACCTCGAACACTTTCTCTATCAATGGACTGACCATTACCGCAACAGGTGTCACTGGTACATCCTATGATGCAACGGAGACGAATGCAGTTACGGCAACGGTTAATACCGATACACAGGGTATTTATGATAAGGTAAAAGACTTCTTAACCCAGTATAATGCATTGATAAATGAGATGACATCTCTTTATAATGCAGATTCTGCAAAGGGTTATGAACCGTTGACTTCCGAGGAAAAGGATGCAATGTCTGATTCTGAGGTAGAACTCTGGGAGAGCAAGATTAAGTCATCTCTGTTACGCCGTGATGATACCTTAGGCAGTCTGATTTCCTCTATGACGACAGCAATGTCAAAGAGTGTTCAGATTAATGGAAAGAGTTACAGCCTTTCTACATTTGGAATCAAGACGTTAGGTTATTTTAACGCTGCAGAGAATGAGCAGAACGCATATCATATCGACGGAGACGAAGACGACAGTTCTACTTCCGGTAATACGGATAAGTTAATGGCAGCAATTGCATCTGATCCGGATAGTGTGGTAGAATTTATGCAGCAGATGTCAACGAACCTGTACAACGCAATTGACACGAAGATGAAGACCAGTACTTTAAGCAGTGTCTATACCGTATACAATGACAAGGAAATGGCATCGGAGTATAGCGATTATACGGATCTCATTAAGAAATGGGAAGATAAATTACAGGAGCAGGAAGACTATTACTATAAGAAATTCTCGGCAATGGAAACTGCACTTGCAAAATTAAACAGTTCTTCATCCGCATTAACAGGACTGTTAGGAAGCTGATGATTATATGGGCAGGGGAAACCCTGCCCACGATGTATAATGACTTGACATGGAGGTTAGGCAATGATAGCAAACAAAGGATATGCAGCCTATGCAAACAACAAAATAATGACTGCATCCCCGGCAGAGTTGACACTGATGCTTTATGAAGGAGCAATCAAATTCTGCAACCTTGCGATGGAGGCAATCGACGCAAAGGATATTCAGAAAGCACATGAGAATATTATGAAGGCGGAGCATATTGTAGAGGAATTTCAGGCAACGCTCGACCACAGATATCCGGTAGCAAAAGACTTTGACAATGTATATTCTTACCTTTTGGAACGTCTGAAAGAGGCTAATCTGAAAAAGGACAAAGAAATTATGGAAGAAGTGACGAAACACCTTCGCACGATGCGCGACACCTGGAAGGAAGTAATGAAGCATGGCAGAAGCGGACAATAACAAGAATTATATTTCCATCATGATTCAGAGCCTGAAGAAGAAAAACAGTATTCTAAATACGATTGAAAGCTTAAATCTCAGGCAAAAGGAAGAACTTGAGGATCCAGCGCTTGATCCGGATGATTTTGATAAGACAGTAAAGGAAAAGGCCGACTGCATTGAAGAGCTTGACAAGCTCGATGCAGGGTTTCAGGAACTCTTTGACAGGGTAAAGGAAGAACTGGATGCTAACAGAACACTTTACCGCGAGGAGATTAAACAGATGCAGGAGCTAATCCGGCAGCTGACGGAAAAGAGTGCAGCAATCCAGGTTCAGGAAGCAAGAAATAAGCGTCTGATGGAGCAGAAGTTTGCATCCGTAAAGAAGCAGGTGCGTGAAGTCCGTACCAGCCAGAAGATTGTCAATCAGTATTATAAAAACATGATGAAGACCAATTTCATCGATCCACAATTTACAGATAGCAAAAAGTAAAAAAAATTACTTTTTCCTATAAAGTATTGGAGAATGTCTCCGATATATAAGACAAGTAAACAAGATAACAATTGTTACTTGGTGATGAAAGCCGGATGGAGCGTACGGCCAGAGTGGTGGAAGTCACACAACAAAATTAGCATATGCAGCATGGATGCTGCATTATATTCAAGGAGGAAAAAAATTATGGTAGTACAGCACAATATGACCGCAATGAATGCGAACAGAATGTTAGGTGTTACAACAAACGCACAGGCAAAGTCTTCTGAGAAGTTATCTTCTGGTTACAAAATCAACCGTGCAGGTGATGATGCTGCTGGATTAACAATTTCTGAGAAAATGAGAAGCCAGATCCGTGGATTAAACAAAGCATCTGACAACGCACAGGATGGTATTTCCTTAATCCAGGTTGCTGAGGGTGCATTATCTGAGACTCATTCTATCTTACAGCGTATGAACGAGTTAGCTACTCAGGCAGCTAACGATACCAATACAACTGCTGATAGAGGAGCTATCCAGGATGAGATTAACCAGTTGACATCTGAGATTAACAGAATTTCTTCTACAACTCAGTTCAACACCCAGAACCTCATCGATGGTACATTCAAAGACAAGAACCTTCAGGTTGGTTCTATCTGCGGACAGAGAATTACTGTTTCTATCGACAGCATGTCTGCTGGTAGCTTAAACGTATCTGCTTCCTTAGTAAAGGTTAACACCTTCAGTGCAGCAGGTGAAGCAATGTCCAACATCCAGGGCGCTATTTCTGCAATTTCTACACAGCGTTCTTACTTAGGAGCTCTTCAGAATCGTCTGGAGCACACCATCACCAACTTGGACAACATTTCTGAGAATACTCAGTCCGCTGAATCTCGTATCCGTGATACAGATATGGCTGAAGAGATGGTTAACTACAGCAAGAACAACATCCTTGCTCAGGCAGGACAGTCTATGCTTGCTCAGGCTAACCAGTCTACTCAGGGTGTACTTTCTCTGTTACAGTAATCTGACAGAGTGTAGTGTATACTGCATAATTAAAAAGCCGACAGTAAAAGCTGTCGGCTTTTTTTCTATTAACTAACATAGAAGCATTGTAAAAATCAGGTCAGGGAAAAAGATGAATAAAGAAGAATTACTGACAGAGATAGACTCTGTTTGCGTGATGTTATATCAAAATAATGAGCACACAGCAATTGAATATGTTTCGGATTTATTAAACATATTTCAAAATATGATGCAAACGTTATCACAACAACAACTGCAGCTTGTTGGAAATTTTGCGGTCGTAATGATACAGGAACTACTGAAAGCATATGAGAAACAGGATATGTATGGGATGGCAGATTGCCTGATGGAAAAGGCAACTTTATTTGTATCATTTTATTATGGCGAAGAGTAATGGAGTTTGTATATGAAAATCTTTGAAAAAAATATTGCAGCATTACAGAAGAAAAATGAGAAAGTTGCAGATGCAATCAGGCATATCAATCTAGATGACGCAAGCAAATGGATTAGACTGAAAACGGCTTCTAATGGTTCGGAAATTATGACGGTATGCATTGACAACTATGAATGGAATCTTAACAGCCGCCTAAGTCCCGAAGAGGCAGCAGATATCTATTGGGAGCGGTATCCGATGCGGTTGTATGGAACCTATTTTGTCTTTGGATTTGGGGATGGAAGACATATCAGAAGTTTGATAAAACAATGTGGAGACACAAACCGGATTGTTGTTTGTGTTCCTGATTTAGTGGTCTTTGGAGTAGTTTGCCATTATTTTGATATAGAAGATGTAATACAGAATTCGGCGCTGGATTTTTATTTTCCCGAGATTTCAGAGGGAGAGATTGAAAACATACTTTCTGGTGTGATTGAATATACAAAAATGAAATTAATAGACTTCTGCATTTTACCTGGATATGATGTGCGTTATGCAGACAGATGCAGGAAATTTATAGATAGTGTTATTGAAAAAATACAAAATGAAGTCGTAAATAAAAGTACACACCTCGGATTTAACAGGATGATTCCGCGTCATGTGCTGTTTCATATGAAAAATATGATTGGACAATGTAACCTGGAACAGATAAATCAGGAATTAGAAAAGTTTGAATTAGAGGATATTCCGGCGATTATTGTTTCTGCGGGACCGTCATTAGACAAGAATGTAACGGAACTGAAAAAGGCGCAGGGAAAAGCATTTATAATCGTAGTAGATGCGGCACTTCGTACGGTCTTGAGAAATGGAATAAGACCAGATATGGTTTGCACCATTGACCCCGAGTCTCCGGACCGCTTTTTTGAGAATCTGGATTTGGAAGGTTTACTTTGGTCCTGCTCCAGAATTACACGTCCGGAGGTTGTAACACAGTTCGCAGGAAAAGTTTTTTATAATGGATATTATTGGGGAAAATGGAATCAGAGGATGAGTGAGGAACTCGGATATATGTTTCCAATATTGTCTGTAGGTGGATCAGTTACTTCGGAAGCGTTCCAGATTGCGTCATATTTAGGCTTTCGGAAGATAATATTGGTTGGACAGGACATGGCATTTACGAATGGAATATCGCACACGGAAGGCATAGAGAAAGCGTTTGGCGATAATGATGAATATATACAGAGCCGGACACTCATGGATGTAGAGGGCATCGATGGAAAGATACTTAAGACAGATTTCCAAATGTGGTGTTATAAACGCTGGTTTGAAAAACTTTTTATGACAAACGAAGGAAAATATCAGATTGTTAATGCGACGGAAGGCGGAGCCAATATTGCAGGAGCCCAGAACCGAACATTGAAAGAAACCATTGAAGAGTGGTGCAAAAAGGAAATTGACATTTATGGAGCCATACAGAAAATAGAATGTCCGTTTTCAGAAAATCAGCAGGAGAAAATGCTGCATGAACTAAAAGGATTAAAGGAAGAACTCGAAGAATTTGAAAGGAATATTAAAGAGATTATTACGAAACAGGAAGAACTTTCAGAGCGGATGCAAAACTGTAAGCAGGGAAAACATGAGGTGGCAGTGCAGTTAAAGGAGCTGCTTGATCTGAATGAGAAATTACGGGGTATGCCTGTTCAGGAGCTGGTTGTTTTATATGCGCAGGAGGCAGAATATCAGATGGGAGACGAGGTCTTTCAGGAAGATCTGGAACCGAAAGACCTTGTACAGAAGAGCACGGAATTGTTAAAGGGGTATCAGAAAGCAATTCCATTGTTAATGGAAGATATCGAAGACTACATTATGAAAGATTAGTCGGACAAAACTTCAAGAATTGATGTTACACGATGGCAGAACGTATGACGTTCTGCCATTTTGCCGAGCGCATTTGCGGCGATTTGCTGGCGTTCTTTTTCGTGGGAGAGATAATAATCGATTTTTTGGATGAAATCATCCTCACTCTCATAGAAAACAAAGTCTTCTTCGGGAACGAATAAATCAAGCAAATCTTCCTGATAGTTCGTAAGCAGAAAGCCGCCGCTGCCTAAAATGTCCATACAGCGAAGCGGAATACCGGTGTGAATACTTTTTAAGCTGATATTTAAATTGATGCGGCTTTGCCTGAAGATAAGCGGCATTGTGGAATACCAGTCCACAGGTCCCATAAACTGTGCATTGGGAAGTTCGGGAACCGGGTTGTGCGTGTATAACTTTAGCGGAAAACGGTCGGAAGCCTGTTTTAACAGGGAGAGCCGTTCTCTTGACGTTATCTTTCGGCAGAGAAAATAATTTGCATAGACATAAGCGGCAGATTCAGTGCCATCTGACATTGGAGTATAAGGCGCCGCTTTCTGTAAATCAGCAATGATATCCGGGGTCAGCAGCTCTTCCAGGAAGAAACTGCCATAGATATTCTGCTGTGCGCGCATAATGGCATCTAAGTAACCGTGGGTGAAGTCAGAGATGGTTTCTAAGCGGTCAAAAAAATTGTGGTCTTCGTTGTAGAGGGAACCTACAAAGGAAACATCGGCGGAGAGTTTTTCTGCCAGCGCATCCGGGCAGACCATGGAAGTAAGACGCGATACATTTGCCGCAAGCGGAAGATAGTATACGGTGTCAATACCAGCATTTTTGAAGGTAAGGTAAACCGATTTGTCAAACAGAAAAATGTAGTTGCATGGATTGATTAAGGTGTAGGAATAAAGCGCAACTAACGGGCTGTCATAGACATAAGAGACATATTTGAGGTTGTATTTCTGACAGCATACAGAAAGAATCGGGGAATAATTAAAAGAAAATACAAACGCATAGGATGCCTTTACGAGTGCAGCGGCAAACGCATCCTCAAATGCTTTGCTTTGACGCTCCTTATAATCCTTGTGAAAAAAAAGGTCACAGGTAATCTGGTTTGCTTCAAATGCATCAATCATATCCTGTTTTGCAAAAGCAGGAGAGTCGAGAAATAATATTTTCATAAGCAACCTTTCTAAATCGCATCGAATCCATAAGCAAGAGATATCATTTGCAACAGACGCTCCGGGTAATTGTGGTATTTTTCGAGTGCAAGATAACCGTTGTGTGCAATTTCTCTCCGGTCATTTTCGTGTGTCAGGTAATATTCTGTCTTCGCAAGCAAATCATCTTCTCCGGTGTAACATTCCAATTCCTGTCCAGGGATAAAATAATCCGTCAGTTCCGACTGGTAATTCGTCAGCAGAAAACCTTCGCAGGCAAGTACGTCAAACAGGCGTAATGGAAGCCCTGCACGGATGGACTTGGCGGTAGGATTTAGATTAATCTTGCTGAAGTGGAAAATAAGCGGCATTTCTGTCAATGTTTTTGCAAGTCCGCAGTTGTGGACAGGAAGTCCGGTTGTATCGCTTGCAGTGTATAAGTTCACGGAATATTTAGAGCCAAGCGTCTGCATCAGCCAGAGCCGTTCCATGGCAGTCACTTTTGCACCAAGGTATAACTGTGCCATCGTGGCGCGGTCGTCCCGGCGAAATCCGGGCAGCGGCGTATAAAAGCCCTCCAGGGAATTGCGGAATTCTTCCACGACAGAGTCCGGCAGAACCTCCTCGAGAAAATTATAGCCGTAGACCTTTAACTGGGCAGCCATAATGCCTTCCAGATAACCGGTAAGGTACCCCGGTTCTTTTTTCAGACGGTCGTAGGGACATTTTTCGGTATAGAGCGAGCCAACAAATGAGATATCACCGGAAAAGCGGGTGATATCGTCTGCTGTGGCAGAAGAAATCACTTTTTTCCAGCGCACCGGATTGCTTGCTAGTGGCAGATGAAATATACAGGAAGGGTTGTAGCGGGAAAATTCATCATACTGTGCGCGGTCAAAGAGAAAAATCCGGTTCCATGGATTGCGGATGGAATCGGAATAAAGCTCCATGACCGGACTGTCCACAGTCCAGCAGAGATAGCGAAGCTGAAAGATGTTGCAGACCTCTGAAATAAAAGGGTAGAAGTTAATGCTGAATACAAAATCATAGCTTGCTTTCTGCAGGGCTTTGTTTAAGAGTGTAACCCCCTCGGAGGGCAGCAGATTCTTGTTGTAGATTTCTTCTGTGATGGTGACGACTTCATTTCCGAGCGCCTCAAAGCCTTCGATGATATCCGGTTCACAGATGCTTCCGTAACGGTAAAACAGTATTTTCATGGCGATCCCTTCTACTCCCTAATCATTTGCAAATTGAATATAGTTATTATATACTAATAAGAGGAGCATTTCTACCCAAAAGGTTATGATTATGGGCAAAAAGTTCGATATAAATATTATCATGCAGCGGGACGCTGTAACAGAAAGCAGGAGGCTTAAAAGTATGTTAAATGGAAAGACAATCCTGGTAACAGGAGGAACAGGTTCTTTCGGAAACCAGTTTGTAACATATGTTTTGGAGAATTACGACCCGAAGAAAATTATTATTTATTCCAGAGATGAATACAAACAGTTCATCATGGCGAATAAATTCAAAAAATATGGCGATAAGCTGAGATTTTTCATCGGTGATGTACGTGACAGGGAAAGACTTTACCGTGCCTTTGACGGCGTGGATTATGTGGTTCATGCAGCCGCATTAAAGCAGGTTCCGGCTTGTGAATACAACCCGATGGAGGCAGTGAAAACCAACATTGATGGTGCGATGAACATTGTGGACGCAGCACTTGACTGTGGCGTAAAGCGTGTGGTTGCATTATCTACGGACAAGGCGGTAAACCCGATTAATCTTTACGGTGGTACAAAACTCGTTTCCGATAAGCTGTTTATTGCAGCAAATGCTTATGCGGGAGCAAAGGACGTATGTTTTTCCATCGTGCGTTATGGAAATGTTGCCGGAAGCCGTGGCTCTGTTATTCCATTTTTCCGTAATATCGTAGCAAATGGCGGAAAAGAGCTTCCGATTACAGATTATCGAATGACACGTTTCTGGATTAGTCTTGATGAGGGTGTTCAGCTTGTCATTAAGGCACTTTCAGAGGCAAAGGGTGGAGAGACCTTTATCTCCAAGATTCCTTCCTTTAAGATTACAGACCTTGCACAGGCAATTCTGCCGGGATGCGAAATGCCGGAGGTTGGTATCCGTGAAGGCGAGAAGCTTCATGAAATCATGGTGACAAGAGAAGATTCCATGATGACGTATGAGTATGAGAAACATTTTATCGTATACCCGCATTTTGACTGGTGGGATAACTCCAAAATCCAGCCGGGCGGAAAGAAAGTTGCACCGGAATTTGAGTACAGTTCCGGAAACAACACAGAATGGCTGTCAGTGGATGATATTGCAAGACTGTTAAAGGATGTGAAAGAACATTAGGAACATGGTTTTAAAACAAAAATAGAGAGAAACGGAGAAAAGAATATGATTCAGTATTGTAAAAGATGCTGCTTACCAAGCACAAAGCCGCATTTATCATTTGATGAGGAAGGTATCTGTAATGCCTGCCGTAACTACGAGAATCGTAAGAATGTAGACTGGGACGAGCGAAAAAAAGAATTGATGGAGATTCTTGACCGTTATCGTTCCAAGGACGGAAGCAACTGGGACTGCATTATTCCGGTCAGCGGTGGAAAGGACAGTACCTATCAGGTAATCACGATGTTAGAGCTTGGAATGAATCCGCTCTGTGTGACCGCGACAACCTGTGACCTTACCGATATCGGAAGAAGAAATATCGAGAACATCAAAAAGATGGGTGTGGATTACATCGAGGTAACTACCAACCGTGTGGTACGTGCCAAATTAAACCGTATCGGACTGACCGAGGTTGGTGATATTTCCTGGCCGGAGCACGTAAGTATTTTTACCGTTCCGGTGAGAATGGCAGTGAACTTCAATGTGCCGCTTATCATCTGGGGCGAGAATTCCCAGAACGAGTACGGCGGACCGGCAGCAGCCGTTGAGAATAATGTCCTTGACCGCAGATGGTTAGAGGAGTTCGGCGGCATGCTCGGACTGCGTGTTAACGACCTTGTGGGACAGGAAGGCATTACAAAGAAAGATTTGATTCCGTTTACCTATCCGACAGATGAGGAGTTAAAGCGTGTGGGTGTAACCGGAATTTTTCTTGGATATTACATTCCATGGGAAGGTTTACATAATGTACTTGTGGCAAAGGCACACGGATTTGAGAGCTGGGGCAAGGTTGTAGAAGGCGATTATGACGATTACGAGAACCTTGACAACTATCAGGCTGGTATCCATGAATACTTCAAGTATCTGAAATTTGGTTTCGGACGCTGCTCAGACCAGGCATCCATGCATATCCGCCGCGGACGTATTTCAAGAGAAGAGGCAATGAAGACGGTAAAAGAGCGTGATGGCGCATTCCGCTGGACTTACCTTGACAAGAAGCTGGAAGATATCTTAGAGCCAATCGGCGTGAGCGTGGACGAGTTCATCAAGATTTGTGATGAATTCACAAACAAGAAACTGTTTTTGACGGATAAGAATGGCAAGCTGATTAAGGACAAGAACGGTAATCTGACCAAGATTAATTATGACAACGTAGAAGAGGACGAGAATAAATAAATGGAAACTGCGATTATCGACTATGGAATGGGAAATCTGTTGTCTGTACAGCGCGCATTTGAGAAGTGCGGTTCGGATGCAGTCATTATCGACAATCCGTTAGAACTGCGGGAGGCAGAGCGTATTGTGCTTCCCGGAGTCGGTGCATTTCCAGATGCCATGGACAATCTCCGGAAAAATGGCTGGGTAGAGGAATTAAACCGGGCGGTTTTGGAAAAAGAAACACCGCTTCTTGGAATCTGTCTTGGAATGCAGCTTCTTGCGGACAAGGGCTATGAGGTGCAGGAATGTGATGGGCTTGGTTATATTCCCGGAGAAATTGTCCGTTTTACACAGACGCAGGAAAAGGAACGAATTCCGCACGTGGGCTGGAATGAGATTTTAAAACGGGAGGATTCGCCGCTTTTTGACGGGATTGCAGATGGCACAAATTATTATTTTGTGCACAGCTATCATTTTCAGGTGGCAAACGAGGAAAATATTGCTACAGTGACACCTTACTGCGGAGAGTTTGTATCCTCCGTCGTAAAGGACAATATTGTGGGAACGCAGTTCCACCCGGAGAAGAGCCAGAAGGCGGGATTTAAGCTGATTAAGAATTTCCTGAGTATGTAGAAAAAGAGGTCGCAAAATGTTAAAAGTACGTGTGATTCCAACGTTATTATACAAATCAGTGGGACTGGTAAAAGGAGTCGGATTTAATTCCTGGCGGCGGGTGGATACGGTACTGCCCGCCATCAAGGTTTATAATATGCGCGAGGTGGACGAGCTGATTCTGCTCGACATCGAGGCAACCAATGAAAAAAGAGACCCGGATTACGATGAAATCCGGGATTTCTCACGAGAATGTTTTGTGCCGTTTTGTGTGGGCGGTGGAATTTGTCATATTGACCAGATTAAAAATCTGCTTCGGGCAGGAGCGGATAAGGTTGCAATCAACAGTGCGGCATATGACAATCTGTCCCTGATTACGGAGGGTGCCAAACTGTTTGGCTCGCAGTGCATTGTGGCAAGCATCGATTGTCGGAAGATTGACGGGGAGTATCACTGTTTTTCCCACAACGGCTCGGTGGATACCGGCTGGCTTTTACAGGACTGGATTGTAAAAGTGGTAGAGGCAGGCGCAGGAGAAATACTACTTACATCCGTAGAACTCGATGGAACGATGGAAGGTTATGACATTGAAATGATAAAGCTGGCAACATCACTTGTGAATGTTCCGGTTATCGCTTCCGGGGGAGCCGGAAACTATGAGCATATGCGTAAGGCGGTGCAGGAAGGCGGCGCTTCTGCGGTAGCGGCAGCGAGCATTTATCATTTTACAGAGCAGACACCGAAGGAAGCAAAGGAATATCTTGGAGAACACGGAGTTGCAGTGAGAATTCTGTGATGGGAGAAAGAATGGCTGGCGTTCATAGTTTGGAAGAGTATCGTCTGATTTCTGGTGAAGAATACTTTGCGCGATTTGGAGAAATTGAAGCAGCGTTAAAAGAGATTCGGGCGGAATGGGACAAAGAGACACCCGGACAAAAGCAGGAAGAAATCAAAAAGTTAGAAGAGAAGGTGAATGGGTATCCGGACTGGATGAAGATACATCTTCTCTCTTTTTGCATGAAAGCGGGGAATGACAAAAAGACCGCCTGCAGGCTTTTGGATGCGGTTTTAAATGCAGATTATGCACAGGTAGGCGAGTACAATAAGCTGTCTCACTACTGGCAGATTTCAACGGCAATTTTTGAAAATAAACAGCTTGACAGTTTTGAGGCGGAGTTTCGCCTGGCACGGCTGTATAAGGAATTATTTCAGGCATTTGCTGCGGTACTCGGGGCAAAGGGCAGAAAGTATATTCCGGCGGCAGAACGGAACAAAAATCTGGTATTTGTATTTTCTTCCCAGGTGCTTGGGATGCTTCATGCGCCGACGAAAACGCTTCTGGACCGGTGTTATGTGTTGCAGAAATATATGGGCAAGCGTGTTCTGATTGTAAATACAGCGATGCAGATTCCTAAAAAAGGTTCAGCACCTTTTTTTGAAATGAAGGATTCTGTCTACAATGCAGAATATCTGACGAAGACAGAGCTTGAATACAAGGGAGAACACTTTGCATTCCAACAGTGCGGGGATGATATGCCAAACCTTGATACCATCGTGGCACTGGCAAAGCTTGTGGTGGCACAGAAGCCGGAATTTTTGCTTAATATTGGTGGAAGTGATATCTGCGCGGACATCTGCGGATTGTTTGTGCCGGAGGTTACCGTGAGCACAGTGTTTTCCAAGCTGCCATTTTCCTGTGGAGAATATCAGATTGTCGATAAGGCACTGACAGAAGAGGATGCGGCACTTTTAAGAGAGCTTGGAGTGGAAGAAAAGAACGTAAAACGGACGTTATTTACATTCAGTTTTAAGGAGCAGGAGCATCATTTTACAAAGGAGCAGCTTGGATTTCGGGAGGAGCGGTTTGTGCTCTTGATTGTAGGATGGCGGCTGGATGAAGAAGTTTCAGACGAATTTCTTCAGATGTTAGAGAAGGTCTGTCACAAAGATGCACGGATTGTGACAGCGTTTATGGGAAAATATCAAAACTATGAAGATAGTATGAAGAAATATCCGTTGTTAGCAGCACACAGCAGATTTTTAGGGGCACAGGAAGATGCACTGGCAGTGACGGAGTGCATGGACTTGTATGTGAATCCCAAGAGAAGCGGCGGCGGCAGTTCCGTGGCGGAGGCGTTATACAAAGGACTTCCGGCGGTGACATTGCCGGTTGGAGACGTGTCTGCGGCAGCAGGAGAGATGTTTTGGGTGGCGGACTATGGCGAAATGGCAGAAGCAATTTTACATTTCGCATCGGATGAAGACTATTATAAGAGAATGTCCCATATGGCAGAGGAGCGCGCAGAGCGGCTGATGGACAGTAAAAGCAGTTTTTGCAGTGTCATAGAAGAACTGGAACGGGATATGAATTATTAGATGGAGCAGTGATGGAAAATATACAGGGATTGAAATTAAGACGCGCAGAAAAGGAAGACTGTCGTTTTCTGTACGAACTGCGCAATGAGGAAGAGGTTCGGAAAAATTCATTTCAGACAGAACAATTTTCTTATGAGAGTCATGTGGCGTGGTTTGAGCGAAAGCTGGAAGGAAAAAATACGCGGATTTATATCTTAGAGCAGGATGGAGAGCGTATCGGGCAGGCGCGCATAGACTTCGTTGGGACAAATGGGGAAGTTTCCTATGCGCTTTGTCCAGAGGCGAGAGGATGCGGCTATTCCAAATGGATGTTAGGGAGCCTTGAAGAGGAGCTGCGCGAGCAGGCGGCCTGCCGAAAACTTATCGCAGAGGTAAAGCGGGAAAATATCGCATCGCAGAAGATATTTCAAGCGCTTTCGTATACGTCT
Source organism: Roseburia sp. (assembly GCA_050874345.1). Classification (GTDB taxonomy): domain Bacteria; phylum Bacillota; class Clostridia; order Lachnospirales; family Lachnospiraceae; genus Roseburia. The sequence continues at coordinate 44,330 of JBNMKM010000015.1, forward strand.
GCCCCGACTGCTTTCGGATATGTTTTTGAGAAAGAAATCCCGTTGTTTACCATCATCATGTGCACCTATAATTCTGCGCAGACGCTCGAGGCAGCGGTAGCGTCTGTGAGAAACCAGAAGTTTAGCGGCTGGGAAATGCAGATTCTGGATAACGGGAGTACAGATGAATCCGTAAAGAAACTGCGCGAATATGAGAAATCAGATGACCGGATAAAGTGTATCTATCGAAAAAATAACATTGGCTGGGGCAAGGGAATCAGTGAGTGCCTGAAGACATCGGTGGGGACATACATGATGTTTCTTGGGGCAGATGATTATCTGGCAACGGAACAGACACTTACAGAGGTTGCGGATAAGGTAAAACAATATCATCCACAGGTTATTTTTACGGGAAGCTATTATGCACAGTATGAGCAGGGGGAATACCACATAATAAAACAGACGCTGCCGGAGGACAGGGTATACGAAGGGGACGGAGACCGGCTGGTATGGATGACGGAGCTGATGCAGAAAGTCTACTATAATTCTGCAATGCACTATCTGAAGATTGATTTTTTAAAACAGAATGGGATGGATTTTTACGACCCGTTTTACATAGACAGTCAGACGATGACGGAAGCAATTGTGAAAGCGGAAAAAATCGTTGTCATGAGCCAGCCAGAATATGTTCTGACACTCAATACCTCACAGACAGCAAAAAGAACCGTATATGATTACAATGTGGAACGGCAGTGGGACAGTATCAGGGAGATTCTTCCAGAATGCATTAAGGGAAAAGAAGAAATCGTGGCTTACATGGCAAGACGGATATTGAATAACATAACCGCCATGTGCCAGAGCATCGTACTTGGGGAGCCACTTTGCGACCGGGATATGAACACCATTGAGAAAAGTATTCCAGAGCGGTTTGTGCGAGTCGAGGAAATGATTTCGACGGATGCGATGGGCGAAATGATGAATTATGCCGGACGGGAAGAATACGCAGAGTGTCTCATCGGTGCTGCGGGAGTGACCTACTGGACCTGTAAAAAGAATAGGGCATTATCGGATGAAATCTACCATAGCAGCAGGTGGCTGGCGGAATTTGTGGAAACTGCAATGGAAGTGGATGAGACGACGGGCATGGTCGTATGGAAAAAGCGGTTTGACAAAGATGCGGGTGAGAGACTGTTACAGATTTGCCGAAATCCGTGGAACCGTTTTAAAACGGGAGTTGAGTTACTGTTAAAAGACGATGTCTGGTATGAGGATACCGGAATAAAAGAGGAACTTCAGAAGACCGTCATAAAAGGAACCACTTTTCTGGAGGGAAAAAGATGAGTGCAGAGGATAAAGAACATTATAGAAAACTGAGACAGGGATGGAGTGCCTGTGCAGAATATCCTTCGCAGGCGGTGCTGGATATTTTGGGGGAGATATGTGAGACTGTAAAGACAGAGGAACAGCAGCAGGTGGCAGAACAAAATGGCATCGAAATTCTGAATCAGACACAAAAAGAAAAACTATATATGAGAATTTTAGCTTACTCTTTCCTGTTTCAGATACGTCCATCTGCCGGAAGAATGGAAGAATTTATTGATATGGTTTGCTATGCTGAGAATTTAGATTACAGAGCGAAGTATTTTCTGTTTTATCAGGTAGAATATCTTGTATTTATGAATCCACAGCTTGAGACGAAAGAGGTGCTCTGGAAGAAATGGAAACTTCTGGAAGAGATAAAGTTTGAAGTAAAAAAACAGCTACAGGTGGAACTTACGAAGATTCCCATGATGGAGAGAAACAAAAATCTGGTGATTGTAATTACGGAACAGTTTCTGGGAGAACGGCATGCACCTACAAAAGTAACTCTTGACCGAAGCACATTTATAAAACAAAATATGGGGAAAGAGGTATTGATTTTCAATACAGCAGAGGCATTTGCCCCTAGCGGTGTTGTGTGGTTTCTTGGTGCCAAATATGGTATCTATAAGGAAGAAAAGAGCAGGGAAGAGTATCAGTACTGGAAAGGTGAGAAACTGCCATATTTTCAATGTGATAACATTATGCCGGACATCGATGTCATGACAATGCTGCTTGAAACAGTAAAATCGTTAAAACCGGAGATGGTCATCCATATAGGCGGCAGCAGTCTGGTGGCAGGACTGATTGATGAAATGATACCCGTGCTTACAATTGGAACAACACAGTCCGGGATTGTTCCGACACTCACCCACTATCAGACGGTACAGGGGATGACGGATCCGAAATGGAACTGGGTGCTTCAAAAGATGGGAAAAGAAGAAGGACATGTGATACCGGCAAAATTTACTTTTTCTTTTGAAAAACAGCAGGAAATTACGACACGGAGGGAACAGGGACTCCCAGAGGAGATGTTTTTGCTGTTTACCGTTGGAAACCGTCTGGACGAAGAGGTGACGGATACGTTTCTTGATATGTTGGAATCCGTGCTGTCAGAAAAAATAGGAATGGTTTTTATCGGGCCGTTTGATAAATTTGAACTACGGGCAAAGGAGCATCCGGCAATCTGCCCGTACCTGTATAGCCTTGGCTGGAGCAGCGATTTGTTTTCCAGAATCGAGCTGTGCGATTTGTATGTAAATCCATTGCGAAAGGGCGGCGGAACTTCGGTTGTGATGGCAATGTGCAAAGGAAAACCCGCCATATCGACGGATTACGGGGATGTGGCAGGTTTTATTGGTAAAGATTTTTGGTGCAAAAATTATGAAGAAATGGCGCTTGAAATATTGAGATATGCAAATCGTCCCGACTTTTATAAAAAGAAATCTGCACAGGCGCTAGAACTTTCCAAAATGTATATTGATACAGAACATGAATTTAGGCGGATTATTGGGGAATATCAAAGATTACAGGATGTTGACAATGACAGAGAGAGCTGATTTTGAAATATAGGGCAGGAGGAAAATAGTTTGAAAAAGTTTTTGACATTGATTTGCCAAATTATTGATTGCATAGGAACAGATAATTATGGATGTTTGGATAAAAAAGGAGAAGAACTAAAATTACAATATGATGTATTAGACGAACAGACGCAATGGGACAGTCTTGAAATTGTGAAGGAGAGTACCGGACAAGATGGAAAATTTCAGATTTTTCTGTTTTCCTATTTACTGAGTGCACTTAGAGATGAAAAGGTGGAATATTTTATAGAGAATATTCTTCTGGAAGAAAAATTACCACTTTTGGATAGGGTGAATACTTTACGTCAGCTTTGGAAAGCAGTGTTCAGTTTTCCAATGCTTAGAGATGAAGAGCACCACTATATCATACATAATAGTATTTATATAAATTTGATAGCCCAGATTCGTAAGCAACTCAATTTAGAAGCATCATATATTCCTTTTGAAAAAAGAAATCCCAAAAGGGTAGTACTTATGATAGAGCCATTTTTGGGACCCGCTCATGCACCGACAACAAAGTTGGCGAATATTTATCGGTGGCTGGAGAAACTGGGATATGAGGTATCTATATATGCAACGAATGCAGGAAAATTGGAGGAGGCGAGACGTAATATATGGTATAGGTCACTGTTTGATAGATGTGCTTATGACGAAACAGGAAGATTCTATCTGGATTTGCTCGGAGTGCATATAAAAGGCTATAACCTGAATTATACAGAAGAGAATTATTTTGAAGAATTGAAAAATGCAATACGTGATATTAAAGAATATAATCCGGCATTTATTCTGACGGTTGGAGATTCTAATATCCTGGCAGAGTTATGTGGGGATTTTACGACGGTCTGTGCGATGGCATGTGTGAATCAGCCGGCGCAGACGGCACAGTCTATAATTGTGAGATACTTTCGGTGCACAGAGGAAGAAAATAGAAAATATCTAGAATGGACCAGACCGGATCAGAAAATATTTGAAATGGTGTGTGTGGATGAACTGAACGCAAACACGGAAAGCGATGTCGATAGAAAAGATTATGGAATTGCGGAGGATAAATTTGTAATTCTGGTTGCAGGTAATCGTCTGGACACAGAAGTGACCGAGGAAGTAAAAAAAGTATTTCAAACAATTTTAGAACAAAATGAGGTGCTGTTTGTTTTTATCGGGGATTGTCCGAAGCTTGAAAATGAGTTATCGAAAGAGGCAGACCATTACCGTTTTTTAGGTGCAGTGGATGATTTTAAGGGAATCATGAGGATTGGAAATCTATTTTTAAATCCGCCGAGACAGGGGGGAGGAACTGGAGCATTTTATGCGGTGGAAAATGATGTTCCAGTATTGACGCTGCCAGATTGTGATGTGGCACAGGTGGGAGATGCATTTACCTGCGAAAAGTTGTGGGATATGCCGGAAATCGTAAACAGCTACATTCGCGATACTACATTTATGGAAGAACAGAGAGAAAATTGCAGAAAGAGTGCGGCAGCTATCTATGGAGTAGACAGTCTCGGAAATATCAGAAATTTCTGCAAAGAATTGCAGGAATATATTGTAGAAACCGAGCGTAATAGGGAAGATTAGAGGGGAAGAAAGATGGATGAGAAAATACTTGTAACACAGAGTTCAATGCCTCCGTTTGAGGAATACATGGAAATGATAAAGCCACTCTGGGAAAGTCATTGGCTGACAAATATGGGGGATTATCATAAACGTCTGGAAAGTGAATTAAGAACTTATTTAAAAGTGCCGGAGATATCGTTGACAGTAAATGGACACATGGCACTCGAATTAGCACTTCAATCATTAAATCTTCCAAAGGGAGGTGAAGTAATTACGACACCATTTACCTTTATTTCTACTACTCATGCGATTATCCGAAATGGACTTGTACCAGTGTTTTGTGATGTGAAGGAAGATTATACGATTGATGAGAGTAAGATTGAAGAACTCATCACGGAACACACGGTTGCGATTGTACCTGTGCATGTATATGGAAATATTTGTAATGTAAAAGAGATTGAGCGGATTGCGTACAAGTATGATCTGAAAGTTATTTATGATGCGGCACATGCGTTTGGAGAAACCTATCAGGGAAAAGGAATCGGAAGTTTTGGCGATTTATCGACGTTTAGTTTTCATGCAACAAAAGTATTCCACACAATTGAAGGGGGCTGTGTTTGTGCGAAAACAAGAGAACAGTATGAAAAGCTGTATAATCTGAAAAATTTTGGAATACGAAATGAAGAATTAATTGTTTCTGTAGGGGCAAATGCCAAGATGAATGAATTCCAGGCAGCAATGGGACTGTGCAATTTAAAATATTTGCAGCAGAACATTGAGGCCAGAAAAAGGGTTGTGGAACGTTATTGTGAAAACTTTTCGGGAGAGACGAAGCTTCGGATCAATCAGTATCAGGAAGGCGTAGAGCCGAATTATGCATATATGCCAGTATTGTTTGAAACGGCGGAATTACGTGATAAAGTATACACAGGACTGCGCCAGAAAAATATTTTTTCGAGAAAATATTTTTATCCGATTACTGCGGATGCTGCCTGCTTTAGGAACAAATACAAAAAGAATGATTTAGAACGTGCGAGAGATTATTCTAACAGAATTCTTGTTTTACCGTTATACGCCGACCTGCGGATAGAACAGGTCGATATGATTTCTAAGGCGGTTCTTGAGATACAAAGAGAAGGATAGTGTGCGAAAATCTTTTTGCATTGAAATGGAGAATGTGATGATAGTTGGAATTATGCAGCCGTATTTTGTCCCGTATATTGGATACTGGCAGCTTATGAATGCGGTAGACCGATATGTAATTTATGATGATGTTAATTTTATTAAGGGTGGCTGGATTTATAGAAACCGGATACTGCTTGGCGGAGAGGCAAAATATATAAATGTACCGATGCTTGGAGCGAGTTCTTTTAAAAAGATTAATGAGATAATGGTTCATCATGAGATAGCGCTTGAAAATAAAAACTTAAGGATGCTTGAAAATGCTTATGGAAAAGCACCCTATTTTCATGAGATATTTCCGATATTAGAGCGCATAATCCGAAATCCAGAAGAATCACTTGCATTGTATTTGGCGGATTCTATCCGTGAGATTCATGATTATCTGGAAATGAAATCGGAGCTTATTTTGTCATCAGATTTAAAAAAGAACTGTAGCAAACGCGGGCAGGAGAAGGTATTAGAAATCTGTAAGTTATTACAGGCAGATACCTACTATAATGCAATTGGGGGTCAGGCACTGTATTCTTTTTCTGACTTTAGAAAGAATGGGATTACGCTTAAATTTTTAAACACCGGGGAAATAAAATATCAGCAGTTTGGGGATAAATTTGTCCCGGGGCTTTCCATAGTGGATGTGTTAATGTTTAACAGAAAAGAAGAGGTACAGAAACAGTTACAAAACTATACACTGGTGCAGGAAGAAGAATGAGAGAATTTGGCGGATATATTGAAATAGAGCATTACAAGGGAAATGAATATCATACAGGATGTCTGGCATTGAACAGTGGCAGAAATTGTCTGAGATACCTGATTCGTGCGAGGCAGATACAAAAAATAATGCTGCCACGTCTGCAATGCCAGGTGATTGAAGAGGTATGCAGGAGAGAGGGGGTACAGATACAGTGGTATGAGGTAAAGACACTTGAGAAACCTTATCAGTATGAACAATTGGATGAGGAGGTATTTTTATATCTTATTAACTATTATGGGCAGCTTGAAAAGAACTACCTCGAAAAATTGCTGGCTGGGCATAAAAGAATTATTGTAGATAATGCACAGGATTTTTTCTGCGAGCCCATAGAGGGGGTGGATACAATTTATACCTGTCGGAAATTTTTCGGAGTGCCGGATGGTGCGTATCTATATACGGATATGCAGGCGGACTTTACTTTGCAGGCTGATTTCTCTTATGACAGAATGGAGTTTTTACTCGGAAGATATGAATGTGGTGCAGAGAAGTTCTACCGGAATTATCGGGAAAATGAAGCGTGGCTGGACAAGCAGGAGCTGGCCGCAATGTCATCGCTGACGCATAATATCTTACGAAGCATTGATTATGAAAGAGTAAAACAAACGCGTACCAGTAATGCAAAGAGATTAAATGCCGGGTTGGGTGAAAAAAATCTTTTGACCGTAAAGAACATGACAGGTGCTTATTTATATCCTTATTTTTGTGCAGATGGGGAAAAACTTCGAAAAAAATTAATTGAACGCAAGATTTTTGTGCCAGTTTTATGGCAGAATGTGTTAGAAGATTGTGACATAGATACAGCTGAATATAATTTTAGTAAAAATATGGTGCCACTTCCTTGTGATCAGAGATATACAGAGAATGATATGGACGAAGTAATAGCAGTGGTAAAAGAACTGGAGGGAAGGTAGAATGAAAAAAATAATTATTTTTGGGGCGACGGGAAACGTTGGTTCTTATGTTTTGAAATATGCGAGAGAATATTTTAATCCAGAAAAATATGAGGTAATTGCATCCGGGAAACGAAAGACAGATTTCTTTGAAAAACGGGGAATTCCCTATTATTCTGTGGATATTACACAGGCGGAAGAGTTTGAGAAACTTCCGAAAGAGGATGTATATGCGGTAATTTATCTGGCAGCAGTTATTCCTTCTTATATGGAGGAATACAATCCGGAGAACTATATTGAGACAAATATAGTTGGAACATATCACGTGTTGGAGTATTGCAGGCGCGTCCATGCAGACCGGATATTGTTTTCAACGACAGTATTTGATGTATCACTTTTTGCAACGGATGGCACAGTTTTAAAGCCGGATTTGCCATACAATTTCAGTTATAAGGGAGACCATGCAGTCTATGTCATTACGAAAAATACAGCGATTGAGTTGCTGGAACATTATCATCAGGAATATGGTCTGAAAAAGTTTATTTTCCGTTTCCCAACAATCTATAGTTATAGTCCGTACCACTATTATTTTCCGAATGGGAAGAAGACATTACGCCCGGTATACCGCATGATTGAGCTTGCTATGAAGGGAGAGCCAATTGAACTGTGGGGAAATCCAGACTATTCTAAAGATATGGTGCATGTTTATGATTGTGCTCAGATGCTTTGCAAGGCAGTAGAGGCAGACCGTGAAGAAGGTTTTTACAATGTGGGAACAGGGGTTCCAGTGACATTGAAGGAACAGATCGAGACAATTATTGAAGTATTTTCACCAAAGAATCATCCATCTCAGATTGTATACAGACCAGATTTGCCAGCATCAGGAGGATTTCTGATGGATGTCGAGAATGCGAAAAAAGAGCTTGGCTATGAGCCACAATACGATTGTAGAAAATTATTTGAGGATTATAAGGCAGAAATGCAAATTGACCGCTTTAAGGAATTGAGAAAACAGGATTAGAGGAAATCTATTATGAGACAGACAGAGCCGGTCAGCATCATACTGCCGACCTACAACCGTGCAAACCGGGTTGGAAAAGCAATTGAAAGCGTGCTTGCGCAGACCTATGAAAACTTTGAGCTGATTGTCGTGGATGACGGTTCTGCGGATGAAACAGAGAAGGTGGTCGCTTCATATGGGGACAGCCGGATTCGTTATCATAGGATGCCGGAAAACGGGGGACAGTCGAAGGCAAGAAACTGTGGAATGAAGCTGGCACGCTACGGTTATCTGGCATTTGAGGACAGCGATGACTTGTGGCGTCCGGGAAAATTAAAAGCGCAGATGGATGCGCTGTGTAATGCGGACAAAAATGTGGGAATGGTTTACCACAAGTTCCGCTACGACCTTGGAGAAGGGAGAGGCATGGTGCTCCCGGATGAAAATATACCGCCTGAAAAGAAAAGCGGGGATATCTACGCACAGCTTTTATGGGACAATCTGGTTGGAATCCCTACCATGCTGTTAAAAAAAGAATGTGTCGAGGCAGTCGGAGGGCTTGATGAATCGTTACGGTGTCTGGAAGACTATGATTTTGCCCTGCGGATTGCAAAAAAATATCATGCGGTTTTTCTGGATGAAATATATCTGGATGCCAGCTACTCAGTTTCGGGAGTGTCGGGCGGTGACAGTGGACAGTATCTGATCGCAAGCTGTCTGCTGCTTGCAAAGTACAAAGCAGACTATCTTGCGACCGATACCTTTAATCACAGAGTAGAAATTATTTTACGGGATGCCGAACGGCTTGGTGCCACGGAGCAGATTGTGGAACTGTTAGAAAAAGTACTGCAAATGTAGACGCTAATCTACACACCAGTCCTCTTTGGAGTAAGGAGCCTTTGACATTGCCCAGTCAAACGGGACATCTGCACTGCAGTAGCGGCAGGATTCCATCGGTGTAATCAGGCGCTTCTGGATTTCCCAGCCGGTCAGTCCCGGCTCGTACAGGTCGATGCCTTCTTCCTCCGGAAGATTTTCGTGAAAATAGTCATTAAAGTAGTGAACGACGAAAGGCTGGCAGCATGCAGCCATTTTTCCCTTTGCGAGGAAAGTACAGTTTCTGCGGATGCAGTTTGCAAAAACCTGTTCCTTATCGGAGTCACCCTGTGGATTTAAATATTTGGAAAAGCACTCTTTTCCCTCACGCAGGTCAGCGGAAAGGGCGTGTGCCTGGATAAAAGCGATAATTTTATCACGGTCAAGGCAGGTGTAGTCCGAAATACTGATGTGCACGCGGTTTTCCTTAATCGTCTGAATAACCTCTTCCTTTAAGGTCAGAAGAAGCAGACCATTTGTGACGATAATCAGATTCGTATAGGGAAACGCTTCCCGGACTGTCCGGATGTAGATGCTGATTTCCGGGTTTAATAACGGTTCGCCTCCAAGCAGATAAAAGTCATGAATCTGCGAGAAATAGCCGGCAAGCTGGTGAAGGTCGCGCACAAACTGTTCTTTGTCCGGAAAGACAGGCTGTGGCACGAGGTTGGAAAAATGGCTGCATCCCTTGCAGTTTAAGTTACAGTGGTCTGCGAGGTGAAATTCAATCTGCATCAGCTCCGGAAGCGCTTCTTTATAAGGGTAAAGGATGGCATCGCCGTCAATGGATTCGGAAAGCTCAAGCTTCTGGTAGAGGGTATGTGGAATAACATAGATGTCCTCGATGCCAAGCTCTTTTAACAGGCGGAAATAGTAAGGATTTTCTCCCTGAATATTGATGACGCCGTCAATCTGGTGCGACTGGTAGAGGGCTGCGGTTTCCTCCGGCGTATAGGTGACGGAAGAGGATGCAAACTGCCCAAGGGAAATGCTTGAAAGTCCGGCGATAAAGACATCCGGCCGGTAAGTCTGAAGTAACTGTATGCTTCTATTCCAGTTTGGAATATCTCCAAATAAAATCAGTTTCATGTAAATTCTCCTGTAGATGAAAGTATAAAGTGCATATCAATATATATCGGAGAAAAGCGCAGAAATGTAAACGGATTTTAGGGCATTAAAGAAGAAAACCGATATGGCCGATATAAAAAACAGTATGGGAACATTGTAAGGGAGAGATTATGAAACGGGTTTTAAGACAGGCGGCAGAGGGAATTTCGTTTCTGGAGCTTTTGTTGGACGAGACAATCTGCGAGGGAGACATTCTGATTCCAAAGGAACTGCTGCTTTTGGCAGGGGGCAGAAATGACCGGCTTCCGGCAAAAAAAAAGTATGAGCTTTTACTTCGGATTGCACAGAGGACGCCGTTTGAACTGACAGAGGAGCCATCCGGGGAAGCAGGGATGGAACTTTTGACGGATGATAGCGTAGAAGAGATGGCAGACGGCTGGAAGACAGACTGCTACATCATTGGAAAATACAGTCCGGTATTACAGGAAAACCAGGTGTTTGAGATGGCAGTGGCAGCAGTGCTTGAGGAGGCAGAAAGCCAGGAACATTATGAGCAGACGGTCAGTTTTTTAGAGGCAATGATAGGTCATACAGAGCCGTTTTATGAACTTGACGCGCCGACAGAACCGGTGTTGATTTACAAGGGAGACGATGTGTGCCATAATGTGCTGACCGTGTTTGCAGAACAGTTCGGGGCGGCACTGGAAAGAGCGGGGGCACAGATTATCTGGTATGACATGGCAAACCAGCCGTTAGAGGAACTTTTGCAGTACCGGAACCGGCATTTCAGGGCGGTTATCGGTGTGCAGAGTTATCTGTTTTCTGTGAAGATGAAGGATGAGATTCATTATCTGCACGAGACGATTTATGGACCGAAATTTAACTTTATTTTTGACCATCCGGTATGGATGAAAAAGCATTTAGAACATCAGTATCCGGACTTTTATGTATTCACGCATGATACGGATTATGTGGCATTTGTGCAGAACTATTTCAGGAAAAATGCAGTGTTATTTCCGCCTGCCGGAATAGAGCCGGCAGGAAAGGAAAAAGTTCCCCCAAAATACGATTTGACATTTGTAGGAACTTATGGAAACTACTGGAATGAGATATTACTAATTCATCAGATGGAGCGAAAGGAGCGTTTTCTTGCAAACCGGTTTTTGCTTGTGATGCGGAAAAATCCCGATTTGTCTTCGGAGGAAGCATTAAAGAGAACGCTTGCATTTTATGGCAGAAGCGTAGACGAAAAGGAGTTTGTGGAAATCTTTTATGGGCTGCGCCGCGTCATTTACTGTGTGATGCATTATTACAGGGACCGGGTGCTCCGCGTCCTCTTAGACAGCGGACTTACGGTGGATGTGTTTGGCGACAGTTGGAGAAACAGCCCGCTTGCTGCTTATGAAAATCTGATTTGTCACCCGGATGTCACGGTGGAGGAGAGTCTTTTAATCTGGCAGCAGTCGAAGCTTTCGTTAAATATTATGTCGTGGCATAAAGCCGGGTTTACCGAGCGGATGGCAAATATTATGTTGGCGGGGGCGGTGCTGGTGACAGACAACACCAGGTATCTTGCCGGAAGATATGAAAACGGAAAAGATTTGGTGAGCTTTGGACTTACGGAGCGAAAGATGCTGCCGGAGCGGATAAAACGGTTGCTTTCCGATGAGGCAGAGCGGGCACGGATTGCAGAGAGCGGAAGAGAGAAAACAAAGAAGTTCCATACCTGGGACGTGCGGGCAAAAGAATTTTTGGAGTTGCTTGGAGCACTGGATAAAAATGGGAGGTAACAGGAGCGTTGAGGATTGTGAATAAATTGTACCGGCTTTTGGGATTGAACTAAGGAAAAGGACACTTTATGCCGATATAATAGCCAGAATGTGAAAAGAAAGGAACGCCAAATGGCATCGCTATTGTTGGCAGGGAAAAATCATGGAAGATAACAGAAAAGAGCAGATTGAGGCACTGGAGGTGCTGTTGGAGTTCAATGAACGTCTTGTAAAGAATATGCATATTATTGTGAAAGAGTTATCTGGCAAGCGCCTGGATGATACCGATAAATTTTTAAAATCCATTGTAGATGCTATCAACTGGGAAATCCAGGTGGTAAACGGAACCATGGAAGTAATCAATGAGGGAGAGGAACGCCTCAATAAAGAAGCATTTAATAAGGCAGTATCCGCATTGGCAGAGGCAATCAAGGCAAAGGATGATGCCGCTATGGCAGCAGAGTTCCAGAACGTGATTCCGGTATTTGAAAATCTGGGAGAGATTGTTACAAAAGTAGTAAAATAGAAATCCGAAACTGTCATGTTAGAGAATATACTAATGTGGCAGTTTTTTGCTTATAAAAAAACAGCTTTAGGTTACAGGACGGAGGAGCAAAAATGAATCAGAAAAGCCTGGCAGTTATCACAGCACGCGGGGGAAGCAAGCGGATTCCGCGAAAGAATATTAAGGATTTTTGCGGAAAGCCGATTATGGCATATTCGATTGAGGCAGCACTTGAGGCAGGATGCTTTGACACGGTCATGGTTTCGACCGATGACGAGGAAATAGCGCAGATTGCAAAGGACTATGGCGCAGAGGTACCTTTCCTGCGGAGCGAGCGCACAGCAGGAGATTTTGCAACGACAGCGGATGTACTGATGGAGGTTTTTGAGGAATACGAGAAGCGCGGCGAGAAGTTTACCCATGCGGCATGCATCTATCCGACCGCACCGTTTGTGACGGCACAAAAATTAAAGGACGGAATGTCTTTGTTACAGGAGAAGCAGGGGACGATGCTGATGCCGGTTGTGGCATTTTCGTTTCCGCCGCAGCGCGGTGTTGTAAAAAAAGGCGAATTTCTTGAGTTCTGCTATCCGCAGTACCGCAACAGCCGCTCACAGGATTTAGAGACAATGTACCATGACTGCGGACAGTTTTACTGCTATGATGTAGAAAAATATAGAAGCGTCAGAGGACAGATTGATGCCGGAATCATTCCATATATCGTATCGGAGCTTGAGGTGCAGGATATCGATAACGAGACAGACTGGAAATTAGCGGAGATGAAATACCGGATGATGATGGGAAAATGAGTACTTCATATGTAGATGTTTGAGATTGTGAGGAGAAACGATTGAAGATAAGTGTGATTATTCCCTGCCATAATGCGGTAAAGTGGCTTCCAAAATGTTTTCTGTCCCTGGTTACGCAGACGATTGGGATTGAAAATCTGGAACTGATATTTGTAGATGACGCATCGGATGACGCAGGTGCAACCTGGGCGATGCTACAGGAGTTTGAAGCGGCATATCCACAGAATATTCTGGTCATACATCTGGATGAAAATATGCGGCAGGGCGGAGCGAGAAATGCGGCGCTTTCCTATGCAACCGGGGAATACATCGCGTTTGTCGATGCGGATGATTTTGTGGCAGAAGATTTTCTGGAAAAAGTATATGGTGAGGCGGTAAAACAGGATGCTGATATTGTCCAGTTTCAGTCCTTTTATTACACGGAGCGGCTTGGAGCAGTGCGTGCTGGTGGAGAGGTTAAACGGGAAGAGATTGCGATTAAGACCCCAGACGAGCGGAAGACATTTCTTATCAGTGAAAAGATTACCTATGGCTGCTGGAATAAGTTATACCGCAGGACGTTGATTGAAAAAGCGAAAAGCCGGTATGCAGAGCACGTTATTTATGAGGAGCCGCTGTTTGTCTATCCACTGTTATTTTATGCAGATAAGTTTGTGGTTCTGCCGGAGGCGTATTATTTTTACAGGCAGAATGAGGGCGGCACCATGCGCAGTGACATGAAGGAGATAAAGACACTCGAAATGCACGCACAGGTACAGTTTGCCGTCTGGAACTTTATGAAGCAGACGCCGTTTTTTGTAGAATATTATGAGGAAATCAAGCTGTATTTTCTGCACACATATTTTTATGAGACGCTGTTGTTTGGCGTGCAGAGAGGGTTTGGAATTTCGATGGAACTCTATCACAGGCTGCGGGAGTGCGTGGAACGGGAAGTAAAAGACTGTGACTACTCGCCGTATGAATCGTTAATTCCAAAGCAGATGGAGCTTTATCGGGCATATCGGGAAGCCGGGGCGGATGACGTTAAGATAAAAAAGAAACTGGAACAGATTTTTGAGTGCGGGGAGAAGCAGGCATGAAGTTATTGTTTTTTGAGTGGCATTCTTTTATGAATAAAGGTATTGAGCGGGGGTTAAAGGAACTGGAAATCCCGTATGACACATTTTTTTACCAGTTTAATGACTGGGAAAAGGATGATGCTTTTTTAGAGCAGTTTCGGGCTTATCTAAAGGCAGGAGCTTATACGGACGTGCTGTCGGTCAATTTCTCGCCGCTCATTTCGATGCTGTGTGAGGAGCTTGGAATTGTATACACGGCGTGGGTCTATGATTCACCGCTTCACATCCGAAACCTGGAGAGCCTTAAGAATTCCTGCAACCGGATATTCTTTTTTGACAGGGGACAGGCAGAGGAACATCGTAAAGATGGAGTCAATGCAATGCATCTGCCACTTGCGGTGGACACGGAGGTCTTTCGTATCAATGCATCGAAACGGGAGAAAGAAGACTATCGGACGGATATCTCTTTAGTGGGAAAACTTTACCAGACAGAGTACGCATATTTTACGGCACCGTTACAGGGCTATACAAAGGGGTATCTGGAAGGAATCGTAAATGCACAGGGCAAGGTGTACGGGGGCTATCTGATACCGGAATTAATTACGGATGAACTGTTGGCGCAGATGAATGTTGATTATGCAAAGGTGGCAAAGGACGGCTTTGTGATGGGCAGAAGAGAGCTTGAATTTATGCTTGCCTGCGAGACAACCGGGCGGGAACGCTATATGGCTCTGGCACTTTTATCTGCACATTATCCGGTGGATTTGTACTCCACGGATGTGGATAAGCGATTGGAAAAAGTGCGATACCGTGGATATGCAGACTATTATTCACAGATGCCGCTTGCATTTTCCCAGAGCAAAGTGAACCTGAATATTTCTCTTAAGACCATCCGTACCGGAATACCGCTTCGTGTGATTGATGTGCTTGGCTGTGGCGGATTTGTGCTCTCCAATTATCAGGAAGAACTCTTTGAGTATTTTAACGTTGGAGAAGAGTTAGTCGTATATGAGAATATAGAGGACTTATTTTATAAGGCAAAATATTACTTAGAACACGAGGATGAAAGAAAACAAATTGCACTTGCGGGATTTGAGCGTGTGAAGAGGGATTTTACGTTTCGGGAGCGGCTTCGGACGATGTACGGGGAGGAAAAGGAATAACGTGATACGCTTAATTGATTGTGAAACCTATGCTGTTGAAAAGACAGATATTACGAGGATAGGTTTGTTAAATTTTTTCTGCAATAACCACACAGAGGACTTTGTGGTGGTATATTCACAGGGAATATACGAAGGTGTTATCAGTTATCAGTATTTATTGGATACGGCAAGCGTAAATGTTGATGATATTATAATAAAGGAAGTATATGTCTGCAAGTCGGATAACAGTAAGATGTTTGTGGAATTATCACAGCAATTTAAAACAGCAGGGACACCTTTAATAACAATTACAAATGAAGATGGACAGATATTATATTTTGCATATAGGGATAATTCACCACAATATGAAGATATAGAAGTCGTGATGAAAAATCTGGAAGCGGATGTGGAGGGACAGCTTCCTTTTCTGGAAGACATATATCCTAAAATAAAAAAGGTAAGAATTGAAAATCTGAATGAATTTGCGTTTCGATTTTATTCTATTTTGAAGAAAAGAGGAATGTCAGTTGGAGTATATGGAGAAAAGTGGGAAGTTTTATTTTCAGGCTTATGTGAGGGGGAAGAAACAGCCGTTCCTGAAAACAATATTTTAACAATTTACGCTGACGGGGTGTCAGAAATCGGTTTAAATAAGGATGAGGACATACGGAAACGATGGGAATTTATCATTGAGATAGGAGGAATGGCACATAACGACATCACCGAAAAATACCGGGCATATTTTGAAAGAATCGGTGCTAGATGCATGACGGCCTATTTCCCTAAAATGTCACGCAATAGTACTGTTGCAGAGGCATATCGATATCGGGCGGGGGTAGAGCCAAATGGAGAGACCGGATGGCGGCAGGAACTGTCTGTGAAACAGATTCAACAGGTGTATGGTTCTAAGATAGATGAAAATACATGGAGAGAGCTTGCTGCAAAGAGGGATGAAGACCCGAGGTATATCCGTGGAACGGAGACTGTTATACATTATGGCACCGCAAAAAATAAAATTTACCTGATAGGTGCATGCGTTGTGTATGGATTAACGGTTACTTCTTTAGACGATACCATCGGAGCCTGTTTAAACGAGGAAATCAGGAAGATATCTGACTCATACGTTGTGGAAGGAATTGTTTGTAACGGTATTCAGGCGATAGAATACGAGAATATTTTAAAATCATTAACAATAACAGAAAATGACATTGTTATTCTGGTGGATATATGGCATGGATTGTATAAGGGGAAATGCACCAGGGATATTCATATAGATGACATTCTTGAACAAAGAGAAGGTGACTGGTTTTATGATGTCCCGATACATACAAATTATATTGGAAATAAGAAACTAAGTCAGACGATTTGCCAGGACTATTTGGCACCGATTATACAGAAGACAAAGATAAATGCCAGATATTTGCAGCTTGGGGAAGTTAATTTAGATAAAGATGCCGAGAATGCTTTAAATCAGTATGTGGAAAAAGTTCGTGTCAAAAATACAAAAGAAGGAATGAAAACAGGTGCCATTGTCATGAACTGTAACCCGATGACAAAAGGACATTTACATTTGATTGATACAGCCAGAAGAAAGGTAGATTTGCTGTATATATTTATTGTAGAGGAGGATAAATCAGAGTTTGCATTTAAGGAACGTTTGGCACTTGTAAGAAATGAAACTTCTTCGATGGAGAATGTCGTGGTTGTTCCATCAGGGCGGTTTGTGCTTTCCTATACGACAATGCCGCTTTATTTTGAGAAAGAAGAGAAGAAACAAGCCCTGTTGGATGCAACAGGTGATTTGAAAATTTTTGGCACATATATAGCGCCAAAATTGGGAATCAGTGCTCGATTTGTCGGGGAGGAACCGATTGATCAGGTGACAAGGCAATATAATGAGGCAATGAAAAGCATTTTGCCAATGTATGGAGTGGAAGTTGTTGAAATCCCAAGATTTGAACAGGATGGAAACATTGTAAGTGCTTCAATGGTAAGAAGATATTTAAGGGAAGGAAAGATGGAACTGGTAAAAAAGCTGGTGCCGGAAAGTGTGTATTCCTATTTATGCCGGAAGAAACAAAATTTTTGTAATGAAAGTCAATATAGTATATAATGGTTACAGAAGACTGATTTTGCCAAAGGAAATACTGTGAGATAAGCAGGGGAGGATTGCGATGCAGATTATTAAATATGCGTTTCAGCAGCATGGTGATGACCGTGGAATGTTGGTGGCATTGGAAGAATATAACGATATCCCATTTGAAATTAAACGTGTTTATTATATGTATGATACAAAACCGGGGGTAACCAGGGGGTATCATGCACATAAGTCATTGGAGCAAATCCTGATTTGTATTCATGGTTCCTGTAAGATTCGTCTGGATAACGGAAGAGAAAAGAAAATTGTTTCTCTTGAGAAGCCATATGAGGGATTGTATGTTCCGAATAATATGTGGAGAGAGATGTATGATTTTTCGCCGGATGCTGTTCTGATGGTTTTAGCGTCAGAAGTGTATAAAGAGGAAGACTACATCCGGGATTATGATACCTTCTTAAAGATGATGAAAGAGGAACCAGAAAATGCGTGAAATACCTTATCTTGATTTGAAAAAGATTCATGAGCCGATACAAAATGAGTTAGACCGCGCTTACAGGGAAGTGATGGACAGGCAGTGGTTTATCGGTGGGGAGGCAGACCATATATTTGAGCAGAAGTTTGCAGCGTATTGTGGTGCTAAGGCATGTGTAGGGACGGGAAACGGACTCGATGCAATCCGGCTGATTCTGCTTGCATATGGAATTGGAGCCGGGGATGAGGTGATTGTTCCGGCGAATACATTTATTGCAACGGTACTTGCAATTACATACGTTGGTGCTACGCCGGTATTTGTGGATGCAGACAGCGAAACCTATACGATTGATTTACCAGGGATTGAAAAAAAGATTTCGGATAAAACAAAAGCGATTATTGTAGTTCATTTATATGGACGGGCAGTTGACGTAGAACCGGTAAGGGAGCTTTCAAAAAAATATGGAATTAAAATAATTGAGGATGCGGCTCAGGCACACGGGGCGGCTGTTCGTGGAGAGAAAGTCGGAAAACTCGGAGATGCGGCTGCATTCAGCTTTTATCCGGGTAAAAATCTTGGTGCGCTCGGAGATGCAGGCGCGGTTGTGACCGATGATGAAGAGCTGGCGGCAAGAGTGCGCGCATACGGCAATTATGGTTCCTATCAGAAATATTGCCATGTGTATAAAGGCTGCAATTCCAGACTGGATGAATTACAGGCGGCTTTTTTGACGGTGAAGCTGCCCTATCTTGACAGGTGGAATGAAGAGCGGCGCAAAATTGCAGCAATTTATGCGGCTGGAATCGTGAATGAAAAAGTAATTTTACCGCAGATGCCGGATGACCCACAGGAGCATGTATTCCATATTTATGCGGTGCTTGTAAAAGAACGCGAAAAGTTTGTGGAGTATTTAAAGAACGAAGGAATCATGACCAATATTCATTATCCGACTCCTATCATGGAGCAGGAAGCATACCAGGAGTGGAAGGGACAGGCAGAGCACTATCCTGTGACAAGACGAATCTGCGCAGAGGAAGTGAGCCTGCCGTTATATCCGGGAATGACGGAAGATGAAATAAACAGGGTAATTACATGCGTGAATGAATTTTAAGAAAGGCTGGCATAGGGCAAAATGGCGAGAATACTGGTAGCATTTTATAATTGTATGAAAGACGATGAAAACCCGAATGCAATGCCGGTTTTCTACGAATCCTTTGTACAGGGGTTAGACCGCGCGGGGAATGAAATTGCTCTGTTTTCACACGATTTATTTGGTGTTGATTTTGGAGAAATGGATGCAGAAACAAAACGTGCAATTTGCGATTTTGCACCGGATATTTGTTTTGTGTTTAACAATTGTTTTTATGATTTGGCAAACGTTGTGGATTGTCCGATTGTGATATATGAAGTGGATAGTCCGCGTTACTTTTCTAACAAAGAGGCTATCCGCCAGCATCCGGACCGATATTTATATTTTATTATTCAGGAAGACAGCAGAAAAATCTTACAAGAGGATTATGGCGTCAGCGAAAACCGTATCTTTTATGCGCCGTTATTTACGGAAATTTACGCAGATGAACGGGTAGAACAGGTGGCGAATGTTTCTTTTATTGGAAGTTTGTTTATGGTTAGAGAAAACCATGCCCTAAAGTCCTTTGTAGGCCAGAATCCTTCCGAAGAAGAACGGAATATGATGCAAAACTGTCTGAAGGAGTTGCAGAAAAATCCACAGATAACGCCCACAGAACTGGTGTATAAATGCAATATTACCTCGGAACTGGTAGCGCGGAATTTGAATCTGCCGGAGCTGTTACAGCTTCTTAGCAGAGAAAAACGGGTGAAGGTATTATCGTTAGTAGCAGATTTGGGCTTACAATTATATGGCACTGAGAATTGGGGAAATACTTATTATTTTGATTCGAAACTTAATATGTCATATATTAAGAAAAAAGTATATTCCATAGCGCATAATCAGGAAATTTATAACTGCTCTAAAATTGGCATTAATGTATCCCATGTGCAGGCAACAAGCGGATTCCCATGGCGTGTAATGGATATTATGGCAAGTAATGCCTGTCTTGTCACTGATTATCATGCGGATTTTGACCGGCTGTTCGGGAACATACCGATTCCTGTATACAATTCCCCCAGTGAGGCATATGAGATGTGCAGACAGCTTCTGAGAGATGAGGACAGGAGAAAAGAGATTGTATTACAGTGTCAGGAAGTCATTGACAGCAAATACCGGTTTAAACATTTACTGGTAAAATTAGAAGAATACAGCGGCATAACAATGCATGCCTAGCGAGGAAGAAAAATGGATAAAACGAAGATAAAAAAGGCAATTACCGTGTATGTGCCGGGAAATATCTGTAATCTCAGATGTAGCTATTGCTATATCACAGAATGTCTGAAAAATTCGCATGGGATCAAAGCGCAATTTCAATATCCGGTTGAACATATGATTGCGGCGTTTGCACCGGAACGTTTGGGCGGAATTGCATATATTACAGTAATCGGTGAAGGAGAAACATTAATTCCACCGGAAGTTGTACCGTTTGTAAAAGGATTACTGCATCAGGGACATATAGTCGAGATTGTCACCAATAATACGATTGATGAGAGAATTGATGAGCTTTTAGAGAGTCCGAAAGAAGACTTAAAACGGTTAATCGTAAAGTGTTCTTTGCACTATATGGAACTCAAACGGTTAAATAAGGTTGAAAGCTATTTTGCAAATATCAGAAAGATAATTGCAGCAGGAGCATCCTCTTATCCGTTTTTGGTGATTTGCGAGGAATATATGCCGGTATTAGACGAAATACGCGAAGTGTGTATGCGGGAATTAGGAGCGTTGCCACCGTGCACGCCGTGTGTTACAGCGGATAAGCCGGAAGACTTTCTGAATGGAGCGGGAGCTGTTACAAGTCCGGCATGTACACCGGAATTTGTAACATCCATAAATGAAAAAATGAAATCGCGCCTGTTTGAAGAGGCAGTGAGATTTCTGGATGTTGATGTAAGAGACATTTTCTGTTATGCAGGGAAATGGAGTTTCGTAGTGGAAATGAAGTCGGGGCTGTTATCAAAATGCCATAACGTTCGGGCAGAGGCTAATTTTTTTGAGAACATAAATCAGCCGATTGAGTGCAGTCCGATTGGATGTGAATGTGGAATTGCGTCGTGTTCTTTACAGTATCCGCTTTATGGGTTTGGATTGATTCCGGAAGTATTGAATGTGCCAACATACACAGAAATGCTTAGTGAGAATTCAGCGTTTTTCAATGATGAAGTAAAAGAAATGTTGAATATAAAAATTTCGGACACAGAAAAAGCGTATTCCTGTGATGAGGAACGCCATTTCTTGATGAAGGAAATATGGGAAAAGAACACGGAAGTTACAGAGCTGAAACAGAGCGTAAGAAAGTACGAGCAAGGGATAGATTCGGAAAAAGATTTACAGAGAAGAAAAAGTGTGGAACGGTTGTTATCAATGGTAGATGACAATCACACTACATATGAAGAATTAAAAAACTTTAGTTATGAAATTATGTTGTATATCAGAGATATCTGCAACAGTATGCCAGGCGGAGCAGAGATGTATTATCATGTATGGGAAAAAATCGTGCGCGAATTGCTGACATCTCACGAGTACAGGGAACCCAACTATATTTACCACGAAGAGGAGCCACACGAAAAGAAACAGATTTTGGGGTTATCCATCGCAACATTTGTATCAGAGGGTCAGAATAGGGATGAAATGACACAATGTATGCAGAATCATGACTACGCAGGGTGTGCAGAGATTATTTGCAGACAGATGAAGACGCTATGCACATTATGCCAGTGAAAAAGAAGGTTGTGGCTTAGAATGGATTGGAATAAAGAAATAAAACTCAGAAAATTAAAAACAGAGGATGCCGAACCGATGCTTGCCTGGATGAAGAACCCTGATATTTATAAAAATATGCAGTACAATCCAGAGGAACAGACTCTGGAACGCTGTAAGATGTTTATAAAAAACAGCTGGACGGATGAAAGCAATTTACATTTTGCAGTTACGGATGCAGATGGGCGGTATCTGGGAACGGTAAGTCTGAAAAATGTTGACCGGAAGAACAGTAACGCTGAGTTTGCAATTGCTTTATGCCCGGAGTGTATGGGAAAAGGAATTGCGTCAGCGGCGATGGCAGAAATTATGTCATATGCGTTTGAAACGCTGGGATTGCAGAAAGTATATTTGTATGTCAGAAAAGATAATGAAAGAGCCGTAAAATTCTATGAGAAGATGAAGCTGCGGTTTGAGGGATGCTTTGAACAGCATTTATGTGTACAGGGAGAATTTAAGGATATCTTGTGGTATGCCTTAAAAAAAGACGAGTATCCTGCGTGGCGTGCAGACTTTAGTGAGTGATGACAGGAGAGATGAGACGTGGAACCATTGGTAAGTGTGATGCTTTGTTCTTACAACGGAGCTGCCCATATAAAAGAAACGATTGAAAGCATATTAAACCAGACATATCAAAACTTTGAGTTAATTATCGTTGATGATGCATCAAAAGATGAAACACCGGAGCTGATTCGGGAATTTCAGGATGGCAGAATAAAATTTATTCCACTGACGGAGAACCAAAATATCTGTAATGCGGGAAACGTGGCATTTAAAGAGGCAAACGGAAAGTATGGTGCGCTAATCGGACATGATGATATCTGGCTTGCGGATAAGCTGCAAAAACAGGTGCATTACATGGAACAGCACACAGAGTGTGGCTGTTGTTTTACATGGGCAGATATCATTGACGGAAAACAAAAGAAGGTAAACGAAAAATATCAGGATTTGTCAGACAGATTTCATTCGTTAAATTGCACCAGAAAAGAGTGGGTTCAGAAGCTGATAACCGGCGGTAATTATTTTTGTGCTCCGAGCGCTTTGATGAGAATGGATATCCTTAAGAAAGTAGGAGGGTATCGTTATGGACTTGTACAGTTGCAGGACTACGACCTGTGGCTTCGCATCTTAGCCTGTGCGCCGGTTTCAATTATAGAGGAAAATCTGACACTATATCGCAGATTTGAGGATGAGAAGAAAAATTTAAGCAGTGAAAACGCAGAAACATTTGCAAGAAGAACCAATGAACAGCACTATTCGTTAGACCATTTTATAGGGGAACTTTCTGCAGAAACTTTTAAAGAGTTATTTGCAGAGCAACTGTGCAATCCAGCCGCAAATACAGAAGCAGAGATATTATGTGAAAAAGCCCTGCTTCGCATTCGTTATGGCAATGGGATGGGGCAGTACCGGCTGTTAGAGCTGGTTGAGGATGAGGCGTGCAGAAAAGCCTTACATGACAGATACGGCTTGACCTTGCAGGATATTTACCGGAACAATGTTTCGGAAATCTTTATGAGTCCGGCGGTAAAGAAGCACATAGAGGACCAGAATGAGCTGATTGAAAAATACAGACAGCTCATTGGTCAATTAAAAAATCGGTAATCAGGTAAAAGTTATTCGGAAATCAGCTCAGAAATAATTTCTGTCATGCGGCGGGCACCAATGCGGTTTAAGTGCGATAAATCCTGATAGTAATTTTGATTTTGAGAGATTTCAGAAAGATTCTTGAAATCATAAAAGGAAAAATTTGCATACTTTTGTTGAAAGGAAGAAATGATGCTTTCAAAGTATGGCTTCCAGATTTGATTTACAGCTTTTTCTGTTTCCTCTACAACATAATATTTGGGCAGTAAGAGACCAATGATTTTTACATCCGGGTTGATGCGGCATAATAATTTGCAAAAATGGTCGAAGTTAGCGACCTGAAACTGAATGGTCGGCTCAAATATATGGCGCTGGATGGAAGAGAAAACAGGGGCACCAGGGGATAGATACTGTTTAATAGATGAATCACTCAGAACCGTTTCTTTACAGTACCAGTTCTTATATTCTGCCTGATATGCGGCAATATCCGGGCATGAGATATCCGGAAAAAGCGATTGAAATTCTGCCATTGCAGAGGCGTTGGAATGTGCGGCATACCGCTCTGCTAAAAGCTGATTGATGGCGTCTGTGTCTGCTTTTTTGGCAGAGGAGTTACGTTCTTCACAGAAGAAGCCATTATATGCAAGATACCCCAGACATTCATTAGACAAAAGAACATCATAGTTAAAGTAGGTGTAGTCGAATAAATCAAAAATCACGTATCGTGCACTCGATACAAAGTCATAATATTCTTCGACAAGAGAGGACAGAATTTTGGTATTAAAGTAAATGTCCTGAGAACTTGAGCAAAAATTTAAAACATTCCCTGGCAGGAGTTCTTCCATGATACCTGTCTGCCCGTGAGAAATTCCAAAAACCATACCGTCAAGCGGCTCACAGCAGTTCCCGATGATTCTTTCATAGTGAAGGAGAGGAACTTTGCTCAGATAAAGCTGATAGAGGTCTAATATCTGGCAGACATGAATGTTTAAAACAGATAAAAGCTGAAGGATTACTGTCTGTGTGTGAAAGCCTGGAAGCATGAAACAGATGATAGGGTTAGATGCGGTAAACTGAGGAAGATTGTTTTTTATATAATCAGTGGCATCACAAGAAGAATCGGTGGGAACCCATGTAACGTGCTTGATATTGTGCCGGATGGAGTTTTTTAGCAGCTCTTCATAAAATGTATGATAAAAAATAATGATTTCGTTCATGGTCAGTCTCCATAGTTGAAAAAACAGACAGAAAGTTTCGTTACAATAGCTAGAATAATATATATTTTTTAAAATGACAATGCTTATTTATTGTTTTAAGGATAGACGAAAAGCGAGGGAGGAGAAGCGTTGGAAACAGAAGAATTAGTATATTTTAAACATTTTTGGGAACATATTTTACAGAAACAGATGCTTGAGATTGAAAAAAGATATTTTCATAGAATTCCGTTAGCTACAGATTTGTATGAGGAACTCAGTGCAAAGTTTGAGAATAAAAATGTAATTGCGTTTATGGACTTTTCAGTGGCGCAGGTGTGTAGTCTGAACTGTAAGGCGTGTACCCAGTGGATGCCGTATTTGAAAAAACGGAAAATGTTTTCAGCAAAAGAGGTACATGAGTGGTTTGAAAAGATATTTCAGTGGGTTGATTATATACATATTATATCGCCATTTGGAGGGGAGGCTTTTTTAAATCCGGATTTTGCAGATATTCTGACAGAGATGCTTGCGTATCAGGCAGAGGGAAGGATAGGTTTTATCCGCATTGTCACAAATGGTACTGTTTATCCGGATGAAAAGCTACAGAAAATATTATGCAATCCGAATATTTTGATATTGGTAAGTAATTATAAAGATAAATTGGAAGACAGACAAGCAAAAACATATGATGAATTTATCAAATTTCTGCAAGATAACAACTGCAATTATTATGATACTACAATGGATTGGACAGACCTTGGGACGCCGGAAGAACGGGTAGAACTTAGTGAAGGCGAAAGAGAAAGATGGTTTAAGACTTGTTTTGTGCAGGACTGCGCCGGTATTTATGAGGGAAATCTGTATCATTGTCCGAGAGTCTACGCCTTAGAAAATATGGGCGTTCTATATTCAAAGGGTGATGAGGTGATTCGATTTGATGAGATACATTCATGGGATGAGATGCACACAAAATTAGAAAAATTTTATAAAGTTCAGTCATGTGCTGCATGTGAATGGTGTAATGCACCGGAAGATAGACGTAGTATTCCGTCCGCAGAACAGATAGTTAGAGAGAAAAACAGGTATGAATGACAACAAAATCGCATTTATCATATGCACAAACAATCAATTATATTTTAACGAGTGCTGCTACTACATAAACAGGCTGCTTCTGCCGGAGGGATTCGAGCGGGATGTCATCGGCATTGAGGATGCGCCGTCGATGTGTGCCGGATACAATGCCGGGATGCAGAGCAGCGACGCGAAATATAAAGTATATCTGCACCATGATGTGTTTATCAAAGAACCGAAGTTTATTTTTTATCTGTTAGAGCGATTTCGCAGTGCGCCGGATGTCGGCATGATTGGAATGGTTGGAGGATGCGGGATGCCCAAAACCGGGGTAGCCTACCTCGCGTGGAATGAGGGAACAGTAGACTGCCGGGAGCCGGATTTTGCCTACCAGCTCATCTGTGACCCCATGCAGCAGGCGGACTGTTCGGTGGATGCAGTGGACGGACTTTTGATGGCAACGCAGTATGATGTGACGTGGCGGGAAGATTTATTTGTGAACTTTGATTTTTATGATGTATCGCAGTCATTTGAGATGCGCAAAGCCGGATATCATATCATTGTTCCCTATCAGAAGACGCCGTGGGTCATTCATGACAGCAGTTTTGCAAAACTGAATCATTACGACGAAAATCGTAAGATTGCACTGAAAACCTATCCGGAATTTTTCACAGAGGAGGATGGATTCCCGTTTGTCTATGAGGAAGAATGGGAAAATCTAAGTGAGGAATTAGCAGGTGAGGTGCGTAGATTACTTGATGCGGGAAACTGGGAAGACGCCGGGCGGCTCATAGCGGCATATCACAAAAACCAGATGAAAAACTCTGCGTTGGAACTCTACGGTGTGATGTGTGAAATTTATCAAAAGGAGCAGGAGTGCGGTGTAAAAGAAAGCTTTTTTGATAAGACAGGAGGCTATGCGGCAGCCTATGAGAAATACATGACGGTTAGATTCCTTCTGCGCCGGCTGGAGTGTAAAATGGAGAGTGCGACCTACTCAGAGTTAAAGGATGCAGTGACGGCCGGAAGAATCTCTGCGGAGGCGCTGCTGTTACTGATTTTGCACGGAAGTTATGATAAGGAGACGGTGCTTTACAAAGTCATCCCATGGTGTGAAGCAGCGGGAGATAAGGGCGGTGCGAAGAAGCTTGGGGCGCTCTATGACAGGGTAAAAGGAAAGCCACTGCCGTTTGCATACAGTAAACGGGTTCAGGGAAAGCAGTGAACGATTCTGAAAAAATGCCGATAATATATTCAGAAAATAAGCGTAATTCCACAAAGGAGCAGCTATGAATTTATATGAAAAAATGAAATCCGGCGTTTATGTTATTGCGGAGATGTCTGCAAACCATGCCGGAAAGATAGAAAATGCGTTTCGGATTATTGAAGAGGCGGCAAAAGCGGGTGCGGACTGTGTAAAAATCCAGACTTATACAGCGGACACGCTCACGATTGACTGTGATGACGAACCATACCGGATTAAGGGCGGGTTATGGGACGGTTATAATTATTATCAGTTATATCAGGAAGCCTATACGCCGTGGGAATGGCAGCAGCAGTTAAAGGATAAGTGCGAAGAAGTGGGCGTGGATTTCCTGTCCACACCGTTTGACCGCACGGCAGTAGATTTCTTAGAGGGGATTGGGATTGAATTTTATAAGATCGCTTCGTTTGAGCTGGTGGATATTCCGTTAATCGAATATACGGCGAGCAAGGGAAAACCAATGATTATGTCTTGTGGTATGGCATCGGAGGAGGAGATTGCGGAAGCGCTTGCGGCGTGCAGGAGACAGGGAAATGAACAGGTCGTACTGTTAAAATGCTGCAGCCAGTATCCGGCACAGTATGAGGATATGAATGTGTCCGTGATTCCGGATATGAAGAAACGGTTTGGGGTGCCGGTTGGTTTGTCGGATCATTCGCTAGGTTCCCTTGCGGACGTTGTGGCAGTGTCGCTTGGCGCACAGGTGATTGAAAAACATGTGTGCTTAAGCCATGAGATTGAGAACCCGGATGCGGCATTTTCAATGGAAATGAAGGATTTTGCAAAAATGGTGCAGGATGTCCGCAATGCCTGCCTGATCAAGGGTAGACCGACTTATGAACTGACCGAGCACGAAAAGAGCAGTTTAAAATACAGACGCTCGCTTGTAGCGGTAAAGCCGATTGCAGAAGGAGAGCCGTTTACGGAAGAAAATGTCAGAAGTATTCGTCCGGCAATCGGAATCAAGCCGAAATATTATAAAGAATTGCTTGGAAAACCAGCGAAGAAGGCATATCGCTTCGGGGAACCGATTGGGCAGCAGGAAGTGGAGCAGTGATGATTGTATTTCGGGCAGACGCCAATGAGACGGTGGCAACGGGGCATCTGATGCGCTGTATGACGATTGCAGAAGCCTGTCGGGAAGAAGGCGCGGAATGTGAATTCTGGCTTGCGGAGGACAAGGAGATCGAAAGGCTTAGGGCGGCAGGTTTTTCGTACCGGATATTAGGAAGCCACTGGAATGAACTTGAGGAAGAGTTACCACTCTTGCAAAAACAGTTTGAGGAACTGGAAGTGCAGGGAAAAAAGATTTCGTACCTAGTGGTGGATTCCTACCAGGTAACACCGCGTTATCTGGCGAAATTAAATGAGCACGTTCCGGTGCTTTATATCGATGACATGAGGGAGCAAAGCTACCCGGTATCGGCGGTGTTACAGTATATTCCAGCCAAAGAGAAACAGCCGGCAAAGCAGATACAAAAAGCAGATACCGTTTACCTGCGTGGCTTTTCCTACGCACCGTTACGGAAAGAGTTCAGAAAACCGCATGATGGGAAGCGGGAAAACAGTATTCTGATTACCACCGGGGGAACCGATACTTATAATGTTGCAGGAGGGCTGCTTCGGGAATGTGTAAAACAGGATGCATTTCGTGAGTATCAGTTCCATGTGATTGTCGGAAGCATGAACAGTCATGAAGCGGATTTGCAGGAGTTGTCCAGGCAGGATGCGCGGATTTGCCTTCATAAAAATATTTCCAATATGAGCGACTATATGCGAAGCTGTAAGCTCGCGGTTTCAGCAAGCGGCACAACGCTTCTGGAGCTGTGTGCCTGCGCAATTCCGACAGTATGTTTTTCCTTTGCAGACAATCAGGTGGAATTTGCTTCCTGTATGGACAGGTACGGCGCAATGCGCTATGTCGGGGATGCAAGAGAAGAAGCGAACATAGAACAGCTTATCTGCGCGCAGCTTGTGAAGCTTGCAGAAGAAGAGGAGTTGCAGAAAAAGCAGTCAGCCTGTATGGAGACACTTGTAGATGAAAAAGGTGCAGAACGGATTGCGGATTTTCTGATTGGCAAAGGTTTATAGAATAGAATGAGAAACAGAAAGAAAGGGCGAGAAGAATTATGATACCATATGGAAGACAGACAATTGAAGAGGATGATATTCAGGCGGTTGTGGACGTGTTAAAGTCCGATTTCCTGACGACAGGACCAAAGATTGCAGAGTTTGAGAAGGCAGTGGCAGATTATGTGGGCGCAAAGTATGCGGTCGCAATTTCAAACGATACGGCGGCACTTCACGCAGCATGCCATGCAGCAGGAATTGGGGAGGGCGATGAGGTTATTACCACGCCGATTACATTTGCAGCATCTTCCAACTGTGTGCTCTACTGCGGCGGAACACCGGTTTTTGCAGATATTGACCCAAAGACCTACAACATTGACCCGGAGGACATCAAACGCAAGATTACTCCGCGGACAAAGGCAATTATTCCGGTGCATTTAGCAGGACAGCCGTGTGACATGGATGCAATTCATGCGATTGCAAAGGAGCATAATCTTGTCGTGATTGAGGATGCCGCACATGCACTCGGCTCTGAATATAAGGGCAAAAAAATCGGTGGACTTGCTTCGGATATGACTACATTCAGTTTTCACCCGGTAAAACCGATTACGACCGGAGAGGGCGGCATGATTGTGACAAACAGCGAAGAATTATACCGGAAACTGGTGCTGTTCCGGAGCCATGGAATCACAAGAGATACGTCTTTAATGACACGCAATGAGGGCCCGTGGTATTATCAGCAGTTAGACCTCGGCTACAATTATCGTATGACAGATATCCAGTGTGCATTGGGATGCACCCAGATGAAGAAATTAGACCGCTTCTTAGCACGCAGAAGAGCCATTGCGGCCCGTTATGATGAGGCATTTGCGGATTGTGCCAACATCGTGACACCGTACCAGATACCGGAGGGCAACAGCGGCTGGCACCTTTATATCATTCAGGTGAAAAATCATGATCGCAGGGAAGTATTTGAAAAGCTGCGGGAAACTGGAATTGGTGTCAATGTCCATTACATTCCGGTATATAAGCATCCTTATTATCAGGAGCACGGTTTTGCAGATGTACACTGCCCGGTTGCAGAGGAGGTTTACTCCCATATCATCAGTATTCCGATGTTCCCGGGACTGACCGGGGAGCAGCAGGAAGAAGTGATTGAAACGGTAAAGCGGGTAGTAGAGGAATAGAGAGATACAGGGGAGAAAGAGATGGCAGAAATTACTCCGGCACAGTGGCTGCAGATGGCAGTTCACAGATGTTTGCAGCTATTGACTCTGGAAAGTGATGCAGTGGAGCAGAAAATGTTAAGCGCCGAAGCATTAAAGGCTTCTTATTATGAATTTCCACAAGAGGAAAAGAAACAGATTCACCAGTTGCTCGGGCAGCAGTTTGAAGCGAATGATGCAGTACTGGTCCTGTCATACTTGATAAGGGTACTGCAATTAGAGGAATTTCAGGTGGATGCTGCGAAATGGATTTGTAAAACAGATTATGATGCCACGGTACAGACGATGCTGGAAATACAGCTCGATGACATTCCATATGAGACAAAGCGCACGATTCACAGAAAAAATATAGAACGGCTGACAGAAGCGCTAAAACCGGAGTTTCCCTATCGTCTGGTAAAAGACAGAAATGCCGAAAGAATTGTAATAATCACAGAGCAGCTGCTGGAAAATCTGAACCATGCACCTACAAGGATGATATTGGAAACAGCGCATATCCTTGAGAAAAAATTTGGATTTGAGGTGGAAATCTTTACCTGTGCGAGCAGTAAAAAATTGCCTGCTTTCATATGGATAAATGCAATTTTTTATAATTCCGGCGGACAGGATGTGAGACGAATGAGCTACAAGGACAGCACAATTCCGGTGTATGAATATCCGTTAAGTGATTGTGGAATGGAGCAGTATCGGGAGATGCTGTCCCATATTTATGAATTTAATCCTTTCGTTGTTCTTGAGATGGGAGTGCTCAGTCCAATCGCTGATTTGCCACATTTGTTCACTACAACTGTAAATTTGAATATGGTTACAGAGGCACCTGTTTCAGACGCAGATATTTTCATCCGACATGTAAAGTTGGATGATGAGACGGAAGCAGTCTATCAGAGGAGTCTGTTGCCGTACCAGAAACAGTTTTTTATGGAACAGAAGTTTCCGGCAATCTTTGACATGGAGGAGCGGGCGTATACACGCGAGGAACTTCATTTACCGGAAGACAGATTTTTGATTGCGGTTGTCGGAAACCGTCTTGATACAGAGATAGATCACTCCTTTGAACAGATAATGGCGGAAATCCTGCAACAGGAAGAAAAGGCAGACTTTGTGATAATCGGAGAGACCTTAAAATTGCGACAGCGGTTGTCGGGTGCGATATTTAAAAACCGTGTGCACTATCTTGGGTATTGTCCGGAACTGGCAGGTACATTGAAAGCGTTGAATCTGTATCTGAATCCGGAACGCACAGGTGGGGGATGGAGCAGTGCCATTGCGCTGCACGCAGGTCTTCCGGTTGTGACATTACCAGAAGGAGATGTTGCCTATAATGTTTCGGAGACGTTTGTAGTGAAAAATCGTAATGAGATAGTGAAAATGATATGCCGTTATGCGTCGGATTCAGGGTTTTATGAAAAGCAGAAAGAGGAAGCACTACGATATGCGAAAGAAAATGGAGAAACGAAAGTAATTGACTTTTGTGACAATATGCTTAAGGGAATCAGGGAGAATCTGGAACAGTGATTAATTTTAATGAACCGGTATATGTGGAAAAAGGAATTGGATGTATTACAGAGGCAATTTTAAAGTATCGACGTCTGAACGGAGACGGAGAATTTACAAAGCGGTGTACCAGGTGGTTTGAGGAAAAATATCATAAGAAAGCGCTTTTTACAACTTCCTGCACGCATGCATTGGAAATGGCGGCATTGCTTTGCGATATCAAGCCAGGGGACGAGGTCATCATGCCATCATTTACATTTGTCTCGACAGCGGATGCCTTTGTACTGCGTGGTGCAAAGATAAAATTCGTAGATATTCGACCGGATACGATGAATATTGATGAAAAATTGATTGAAAGTGCGATTACGGAGAAAACAAAAGCGATTGTTCCTGTGCATTATGCAGGGGTAGCATGTGAAATGGACACGATTCTCGAGATTGCCAAAAGAAACAGTCTGTTTGTGATTGAAGATGCGGCACAGGGAATGATGTCTACCTATAAGGGGAGAGCGCTTGGCACAATCGGTGATTTTGGTGCATACAGTTTTCACGAGACGAAAAACTACACGATGGGAGAGGGCGGTCTTATCTTTATTAACCGTGAGGAGTATACCCATACGGCAGAAATTATCAGGGAAAAAGGAACGAACCGTTCACAGTATTTCAGGGGAGAAATTGATAAATACAGTTGGGTGGACAAGGGTTCCTCGTACCTTCCAAGTGAGTTAAATATGGCATATCTGCTGCCACAGCTTGAGATTGCAGATGAGATTAACAACAGGCGGCTCATGTTATGGAATTTGTATTACAGCCAGTTAAAGGAGCTTGAAGAAGCACATAAAATTGAACTGCCGTATGTGCCGCAGGAGTGTGAGCACAATGCGCACATGTTTTATATCAAGGCGGCAAATCTGGACGAACGGACAGCCTTAATCGAATATCTTGCAGCAAATGGTATCAAAGCAGTATTTCATTATGTGCCGTTACATACGTCAATCGCCGGAAGAAAATTTGGACAGTTTATAGGGGAAGACCATTATACAACGAGTGAGAGCGACAGACTGCTGCGGCTTCCAATGTTTTATGCGTTAAAAGAAGACGAAGTGATTTACGTGACGGATAAGATAAAAGAATTTTATAAGGAGCGTTAAAATGTCAAAAAAAGTGGCAATTTTACAGTCAAATTATATTCCCTGGAAGGGCTATTTTGATATTATCAACAAGGTAGATGAATTTATCCTTTATGATGATATGCAGTATACGAAAAATGACTGGAGAAACAGGAATAAAATCATGACACCTGCGGGACTAATCTGGCTTACGATTCCGGTGAAGAATAAAGGAAAATTCGGGCAGAAAATCAATGAGGCGAAAGTGTTAGACCATGAGTGGGTGGATAAGCACTGGCGAAGCATTCAGTACAATTATGCGAGAGCGGCATATTTTTCCGAATATGAAGAACGTATTCACAGTGTTTATGAGGCTTGCAGGGAAGAAGATTATTTAAGCAGAATCAACTATCTGTTTTTGAAGGAAATCTGTGATATCCTTCACATTAACACGAAAATAACCTGGAGTTCTGATTATACGCTGGTAGAAGGAAAAACAGAGCGTCTGGTGGGACTTGTGCAGGCAGCGGGCGGAGATTATTATCTTTCGGGTCCTGCCGCAAAGGATTATATCGTGGAAAAATGTTTTGATGACGCCGGAATTACTTTGGATTGGATGGACTATTCCGGATATCCGGAGTACAGACAGCTTTCTGGTCAGTTTGAACATGGTGTTTCTGTTCTGGATCTTATTTTCAATGAAGGACCAAAAGCACCGGAGTTTATGAAGAGCTTTTAAGAGTGGGGAGAGCTTAGATGAAAAAGACTTCGATATGGTATCTTGGAAATTCGCCGGACATGATAGAGATTTTGGCGAACACAAATTTTTTATCTGTAAAAGCAATTGCCTGTGAAGAGAAAAAAAGAACGCAGGATTTGTTGGATACAGCAGCTCGTTATCAGATACCGGTTTTTTCGGTTTCAGGGAAGGCGGAACTGGCGGCTTTGTTAGCGGAACAGGGGGCATGCATTGCAGTTATGTATGACTTTGGAATTATTATTCCGGAATCAACGATTCAGCAGATGCAGATTTTCAATTTTCACCCGGGGAGTCTGCGGACAAATCGTGGAAGCTCTCCGCTCAACTGGGCCGTGCTTTTAGGAGAAAAGACAACAGAAATGTCTCTGCACAAAATTTCTGCGGAAATTGACAAGGGGGAACTGATTTCGGCGTCTGTTTGTCCGGTTGCGCATGATGATACGCCGGGAAGTCTCAGAAAAAAACTGGAACAGCGGATTCCGGGAATGTTGTCAGAATTGAAAGAGTATCTGGAAGGAAAACGGCAGAGTACTGTGATAACAGAAGGAATTTATCGGCGCAGGATTACAGAGAGTGATTATGAAATTCATCCGGGCGAAGATACTTTATTGCAGGTAAATGCCAAAATTCGCTCGCAGGCGGAGTATAAGGGAGCGATATTAGAATGGAATGGGGAAAGAAGATATATCAAATGTTGGGGCGATTTTGACAAAGTGTTTTTGGGGGAAAGATAGAGAGGGCACATTTCAAAGGACAGACCTGACTCAGAGTGCGAAAAGTCTGAGAGGAACCGCTGTTAATGCAGCCGTTCCTCTTTTACGCGAGTAGCGAGGAAAATCGAGTGCTTGCATGAAGATTTGACGAGCACCGCGATAACTTGAGAAACTCGCAAAGCGTGTTTCTCATAGTTTCATGGGAAGTGTAAAAATAAATTCTGTGCCGACGCCCTCGGTACTGATGCAGTTGATGTTCTGGTCGTGGGCGGCGATAATTTCCTTTACGATAGAGAGACCAAGCCCGGTACCCTTCTTGTCCTTGCCGCGGGAGAGGTCGCTTTTGTAGAAACGCTCCCAGATGCGTTTGATACTTTCTTTTGGGATTCCGATGCCGGTGTCCTTGACCGAAACAAAAACTTTATCATTTTTCTCAGTGGTCTCGATGGTAATCGAGGAATCGTGGTGGCTGAACTTGATGGCGTTGTCAATCAGGTTATAGAGCACCTGCTGGATTTTGCTCATATCGGCAGTCACATACAGTTCTTCGCCGCTTAAAATCAGGTTAAAGGAAATCCGCTTTTCCGTGCAGACACCTTCAAAGGTCTGAACCGTCATGCGGATGGTATGGTTGATATCAAAATCACTGATGTCAAGCATGATGCCGTGGGAGCCGTATTTGTTGAGCTCGAGAAGACTCTGTGTCAGCTTATTCAGGCGTTCCGTTTCAAATAAAATAATCTTTAAATATTTTTCCTGCATCTCCGGTGGAATCGTTCCATCTAACATTGCCTCGATGTAGCCCTTGATGGAGGTCAGCGGGGAGCGGAAATCGTGCGAAACATTGGAGATAAACTTTCGCTGGTCTTCTTCCAACGAGTTTAACTCGTTTGCCATGTAATTTAAGGAAGCGGCAAGGTAGCCAATCTCATCGTTGGAATGAACATCAATCTTGGCGTTGAAATTTCCGGCTGCGTAGGCATCCGCACCCTTGGTAATTTTTCGGATGGGAATATATACTACATATGTAAATAAAATCAGTACAATAAACGCAGCGACAAAAAGCAGCGCCAGAGTTTCATAGGAAATCGCCGAAAGTCCGTTTGCAAAGGAAACAATAGCGCTCTCCGGTTTGTGGATGATGACATATCCGCGCACCTTGTAATTCACGGTGATAGGGGAAAAGACGCTTAAGGTGTTTGTGGAAAAACAGTTGTAGAAAGTTCCGACCTGATAATAGCGGTTCCCGAAATCCGTGATGTTGAATCCTTCGATGGATTCCTGATTTTCCGCAAGTTCCGGTCTGGACGTGTTGATAATAATGTTTCCGTGGGTATCCACAATCCAGATTTCACCGGAGAGATAGGTGCTTAGCGTCGTAAGCTGCGTTGTAAGCTCGGAAAGCTCCATGGTGCGGTTAAAATAATTGCCGGCATAGTTGGTGGAAATCAGTGCTGACTCCCGGTAAAGGCTGCTGGCTTCCCGTTTTTCCAGGAAATTAAATGTGACATGGTACGTAAACGTCACAATAATCAGACAGCCAATTACACCGTACATCAGATATCCGGCGAGTAGTTTTGGGTAGAGTGTCCGTTTCATACTTCTCTGACCTCGAATTTATAGCCGATGCCCCACACAGTTGCGAGGCTCCAGTTTGCACAGTCTTTGATTTTCTCGCGGAGACGCTTCACATGAACGTCTACCGTCCGGGTGTCCCCAATATATTCATAGCCCCAGATATGGTCTAAAAGCTGCTCTCTGGTAAATACCTGGTTGGGTGAGGAGGCAAGGAAATATAAAAGTTCCAGCTCCTTCGGCGGCATATCGACCGCCTGCCCGCGGTACATGACAGAGTAGTTAGAAAGATTAACCACAAGATCCGGATATTTGACACATTTTAACTCCGGCACCGGAACTTCCTCCCTGACCGGCTGATAACGGCGGAGAACCGCTTTTACACGTGCCACAAGCTCTTTGGAATCAAACGGTTTCATGATGTAGTCATCGGCGCCAAGTTCAAGTCCCAACACTTTGTCAAAAATTTCACCCTTGGCAGAGAGCATGATAATCGGCACATTTGCCTTTGCACGCACTTCACGGCAGACCTGATAGCCGTCCATTCCAGGAAGCATTAAGTCTAAGAGAATCAGATTGGGATGATACTGGTCGAATGCGAGAAGCGCTTCTTCTCCGTCATTTACAATCTTGGTATCAAAGCATTCCTTGGTCAGGTAGAGCGAAATAAGCTCTGCAATATTATTGTCATCGTCAACGATTAAAATTTTCTGTTTTGCTGCCATAGTTACCTCCATAGGATGCAAGTTAGTCTTTGAACTCTGCAATCGTCACACCGGCATCGCCCTCGCCAAATTCGCCAAGACGGTAGGATTTGACGTGTTTCTGCCGCTTTAAGTTCGCATGGACGGCATTGCGGAGTGCTCCGGTACCTTTTCCGTGCACGATGCGGACGGAAGGAAGATGCGCAAGATAAGCATCGTCTAAATATTTGTCCAACAGGGCAATTGCTTCATCCGTCGTTTTGCCGATAAGGTTGATTTCAGCGGAAACGGACATGGATTTGCTCATCTTGATTTTGCCCGTGCCGGTTTTGTTAAACTTCTTACTGGTTGGTACATCGTCGTCTGCGAGAAGAATCAGGTCTTTGATGTTTACGAGAGAACGTAAAATTCCCATCTGTACATACAAATCACCTTTGGCATTCGGCAGGGAATGTACGGTTCCGGTCAGGTTCATGCTGATGACTTTGACACGGTCTCCGATGCGGAGATTTTTGGGCGCATTGTGGTTTGCCTGTGCCTTCTTCTGGTCAGACATTTTTTTCTGCGCATCGGTCATCTTGCCGCGGAGCTTTGCACGCTCTTTTTCCATCTGGGCGATAGGAGCGCCGGCCTCGCCGTATTTGTTGAAATTGCGGATGGTTTCGTCCGCTAAATCTTTTGCTTCTTTTACAATATTGAAAGCCTGCTCGTTTGCCTCGCGCAGAATCTTATCACGGCTTGCTTCGAGGCGTTCCTGCTTCTGCTCAAGCTGGGTTTTCAAGGATTCAATCTGTGCCTTGTACTGGTTGATTTCCAACTGTTCTTTTTCAATGGTAAGGCGGTTCTTCTCGAGGTCTGCGAGAAGGTCTTCAAAGTTTTCATCGTTTTTGCTGATGCGTCCCTTGGCATCCGTGATGATTTCTACCGGAAGACCAAGCTTTTCGGAGATGGCAAACGCATTACTCTTGCCGGGGATTCCGATTAACAGGCGGTAGGTCGGACTTAGGGTCTCAACGTTAAATTCGCAGCACGCATTTTCCACGCCGGGGGTGGAGAGGGCAAATACCTTTAACTCACTGTAGTGGGTGGTTGCCATGACACGTGCGCCGTAAAGGTGGAGCTTCGTGAGAATGGAAATGGCAAGTGCAGCACCCTCGGTAGGGTCTGTTCCGGCACATAACTCATCGAAAAGCACCAGTGAACGGTCATTGACCGCATCTAAAATACGAACGATATTTGTCATATGCGAAGAAAAAGTACTAAGCGACTGTTCAATACTCTGCTCATCGCCGATATCAGCAAATACATCTTCAAAAATGGCAAGCTCGGAGCGCTCGGAAGCCGGGATATGAAGCCCTGCCTGCCCCATTAGCGTCAAAAGACCAACGGTCTTAAGGGAAACCGTTTTACCGCCGGTGTTTGGACCGGTCACGATTAACAGGTTAAAATCATCGCCCAAGCGCACATCAATTGGCACAACTTTCTGTTTGTCCAAAAGAGGATGGCGTCCTTTCCGGATGTTAAGCCGTCCGTCCTCGTTGAAAAGCGGTGCAACACCGTTGTAGGTCTGTGCGAAGGCTGCCTTTGCAAAAATAAAATCGAGTTCGGCAAGAATCCGGTAGTCTGTGGCAAGCTCTGTAGCATACATTCCAACCTG
This sequence comes from Roseburia sp., assembly GCA_050874345.1. GTDB lineage: Bacteria > Bacillota > Clostridia > Lachnospirales > Lachnospiraceae > Roseburia. The sequence goes on from JBNMKM010000015.1 coordinate 82,737, forward strand.
GTTGCTTAAGTTTGCCAGAATGACTTCGATTTCATCCTGCTCCTTTAAAAGAAGTTCTTTGTACTCGTTATTGAGGTTTACAACTGCCATCGGCTCGATAAAAAGTGTGGAACCGGTCGAAGACTGGTCGTGAATCATACCGGGAATCTGGGATTTTGCTTCCGCCTTTACCGGCAGACAGTACCGCCCGTCGCGCATGGTAATCACGGCATCCTGTAAGTAGCTGCGTGTTGTGGTATTGTTAATCATGGCGTTCATCTGCGCACGGATCTTGTCATTCATTCCGCGCATGGAACGGCGGATGGAGCGCAGCGTACTGCTGGCATCATCGGCGATTTCCTCCTCGGAGAGGATGCAGCGGCGAATCTCGTCACATAACGGTGTGAGAGGTTCAATCTGCGCAAAACGCTCGGTCAGGGAATCAGCAGTCTCCTCGTCTTTTTCAGAGCGGGAAAATGCTTTCGCACGCTTTGCAGCTTCAAGAAGCGAGCAGATGGAGAGCAGCTCGATGGTATTGAGAGAGCCGCCAATCTCAAGGCGCTTTAAGGAACTGTTAATGTCGTGGACGCCGGAAAAAGAAAGCCGTCCGCTTTTAAAAAGGCGGTTTAAGGCATCCTTTGTCTCAAGCTGTAATCGTTCGATTTCTGCCTTGTCACAGATGGGGCGCAGAGACAGTGCACGCTCCTTTGCTTCATCACAGCTTGCGTATTCGGCGAGCTGTGCGGTGATTTTATTGTATTCTAAGGTTTTTAATGCTTTTTCATTCATAATCGTGTTATTTCCTATTCTAAAATTCTGCTATAATGATTATAGACCATTAAAATAACCTATTGCAAGCATATCTGTTTCATTTTATAATAAAGGTCAGTCGGATTTTCAATTGACTTGTGCAGAGAGGAATAGAATCATGCAGGAGAAAGAGGAGAAGGACAATTTTTCTTTTATCAACGAAAAAAGAAAAGAGAAGCCGCTCAATAAAAAGCGGTTTCTTATCTATGCAGGATTTACGGTGGCGATGGCAGTCGTTTTCGGACTGGTTGCAAGTTTTGTGTTTGTAATGGCAAAGACGAAATTTGAGGAAGTCATAAATCCAAAGCAGGATCCGGTTATCACAATCCCAAAAGATGCGATTGAGGAGACAGAAGAGACGGAGGACACCGGGGAAACGGAAGAAAGTTCACAGGTTCAGGCGGAAACAGAAGAACCCGAGACGGAAACCCAGGTGGCGGAGACAGAGATTGTCTATATTCCGCAGGAATTAGAGCCGGCAGATTTTCAGAAGCTTCAGAATAAAATTTATGCGGTTGGAAAGGAAGCAAACCGTTTTGTTGTCACGGTTACGGGGGTAAAAAGTGACACGGACTGGTTTAATAATTCCTATGAGAGCAAGGGACAGGCTTCCGGAATCATTATTGCAGATAACGGGCAGGAGTTGTTAATTCTGACCGAGCGGAAGGTCATTTCGGATGCGCAGGAGATTTATGTGACCTTTATTAATGACACTTCGGTAAATGCTGAGATTAAGAAGTATGATGGGGACACCGGAATTACGGTGCTTTCTGTACCGCTTGACGAGGTGGACGAGGCAACGATGAATGCAATTTCCATTGCGAAGCTCGGAAATTCCCTGGCAACTTCGCAGGGTACGATTGCGATTGCAGTCGGCAGTCCGCTTGGAAGCATTTATTCAATTCTGATGGGAAATATTACATCAACGACAAATGTCATTTCTGTGACGGATGCAAACTATACAATTTTTACGACAGATATTGGGGGAAGCAGTGCGGGAAGCGGTGCGCTCATCAATCTGGACGGAGATGTTATCGGGCTTGTCATGCAGGATTACAGCGGTGCAGGCGATGCAAATACGCTCACTGCGATTTCCATTTCTGAATTAAAGCCGATGATAGAGATGCTTTCCAATGGAAAAGACATTCCGTATATCGGACTGGAACTGACCACGGTGACAAATGATATTGCGCGGGAATATGAGATTCCCAAAGGTGCATATATTAAAAATGTAAGGATGGATTCACCGGGTATGGCAGCCGGGCTGCAAAAAGGGGATATTATTACTGCAATTGATGGGGAAAGCATCTACACGGTGGACGGTTATGAGACGAAACTGCTGTCGAAGACGCCGGGAGATAAGGCAGAGATTGTGGTACAGAGACAGGGAACCGAGGGCTATACGGAAATCACCTGTACGGTAGAAGTAAGTGTATACCAATAGCGAAATACGTGTGCCGTAACGGCATGGGACATTAGAAAGAGGAGCATATGAAATATATCGAAAGTCTTCGCGAAGGCGAGAGAATCAATGAAATTTATCTTTGTAAGGGAAAACAGTCTGCATTGACAAAGGCTGGAAAACCGTATGACAACCTGATTTTACAGGATAAGACAGGAACACTTGATGCAAAAATCTGGGAGCCGGGCTCTGTGGGAATCGATGAATTTGAGGCACTTGATTACATAGCAGTCATGGGAGATATCACAAGTTTTCAGGGCAACTTACAGCTCAATGTAAAACGTGTGCGTAAAGTCCAGGAGGGCGAATACGACCCGAAGGATTATCTGCCAGTCAGCTCAAGAGACATTGATGAGATGTATAATGAGTTAAAAACGCTCATTACATCCGTAGGAAACCCGTATTTAAAACAGCTTCTTTCCAGCTTTTTCTTAGAAGATGCTGACTTCGAGAAGCGGTTTAAGTTCCATTCCGCAGCAAAATCCGTGCATCATGGATTTGTGGGAGGGTTACTTGAGCATACGCTTGGAGTTGCAAAAAATTGTGATTATTTTGCAAAAACCTACCCGATTTTAAACAGAGACCTTCTGGTGAGCGCAGCGATTTTCCACGATATCGGAAAACTGGAGGAACTGTCTACATTCCCGGAAAATGATTACACGGACGAAGGTCAGCTTCTTGGTCACATCATGATTGGTGCAGAGATGGTAGGAGAGCGTATCCGCACGATTCCGGGCTTCCCGAAGGGGCTTGCAAATGAATTAAAGCACTGTATTCTGGCACATCACGGAGAGTTAGAATACGGTTCGCCGAAAAAACCGGCTTTAGCAGAGGCACTGGCACTCAGCTTTGCAGACAACATTGATGCGAAGATGGAGACGGTGCGTGAGATTTTTGCCACAGTTCCGGAGAATAATCTTGAGTGGCAGGGATACAACCGTTTGTTAGAGAGCAACATCCGCAGAGCGGGAAGACAATAGTAAAAGGAATTGATATGAATAAGAACGATGTGATTACTTTAGAAATCGAAGACATGGGCGTCGATGGAGAGGGCATCGGTAAGTATGAGGGCATGACTTTCTTTGTAAAGGATGCCCTCATTGGCGATTTCATCCGGGCGCGCATTGTAAAGCTGAAAAAAAATTATGGGTTTGCCAGACTTGAGGAAATTCTCAGCCCGTCTGACTGCCGCGTGGAACCGAAGTGTGCACTGCACCGCCGCTGTGGAGGCTGCCAGATTCAGGCGATGGATTATGCGGCACAGCTTTCTTTTAAGGAAAAGAAGGTACGCGGAAACTTAATCCGCATCGGTGGTTTTTCACCGGAGCAGATTGATACAGTGACGGAGCCGATTGTCGGAATGGAAGAGCCTTACCGTTACCGCAACAAAGCGCAGTTCCCGGTGGGAACGGACAAAAACGGCGAGATTATCGCAGGATTTTACGCAGCGCGCACGCACAGCATTATCCCGGTGGAGGACTGTATGCTCGGTGTATCGCAGAACCGCCCTATTTTAGAGGCAGTTTTGGCTTATATGAGGGAAAATCATGTGGCGCCTTACGAGGAAGCAACCGGTAAGGGGCTTGTGCGCCATGTGTTAATCCGTTACGGTTTTTCAACCGGAGAGCTGATGGTATGCCTTGTGATAAACGGGGACAGGCTTCCTGCAGAAGAACGTCTGATTGAAAAATTACAGAAAATCGATGGTATGACGAGCATTTCTGTCAATAAGAACAAAGAAAAGACGAATGTCATTCTTGGAAAAGAGACCATCTGCATCTGGGGACAGCCATATATTACGGACCATATTCATCTGCGCGACTGCAAAAATAACGATTTTGCACCTGTCGGCACATCAGTTGCCTACCATATCTCACCGCAGTCTTTTTACCAGGTAAATCCAGTGCAGACCGAAAAGCTCTACAGCCTTGCGCTTGATTATGCCGGACTGACCGGAAAAGAGACCGTGTGGGACCTTTACTGCGGCATCGGAACGATTTCACTTTTTCTTGCGGGTGCAGCCAAAAAGGTGTACGGTGTGGAGATTGTGCCGCAGGCGATTGAAGATGCAAAAAATAATGCGCGCTTAAATCATATTACGAATGCAGAATTTTTCGTGGGAAAAGCGGAGGAGGTGCTTCCGTCCTTCTATGAGCAGTCTGGTGCTGCGACTGACGCAGATATGCTGCATCCGGATGTTATCGTCGTCGACCCGCCGAGAAAGGGCTGTGACGAGAAATGCCTTGAAACCATGCTTAAGATGCAGCCGGAGCGCATTGTCTATGTCAGCTGCGACTCTGCAACGTTGGCAAGAGATTTGCGGATACTGTGTGACGGGGGATATGAGCTAAAGAAGGTCCGGGCAGTCGACCAGTTCGGGCATACGGGGCATGTTGAGTCGGTAGTTCTGATGCAGTATAATCCCAACTAGTTGGGATGGAAAATAAAGAAAATAGGCATGTTAGACCACAAGATGTTGTGGTTTAAGCCAATAGGTTGGCTTGGGCAAAAATTGGAGCAAAAAATGACCAGTTTTTGCCCTATTTTTTTCCCCATTTTTATAGGTGCGTGGAGACAAAAAAGAGATTTTTAAGTATTTGGGGACAAAATTCGGAGAAAGGAAAAGAAACAGGGATGGAGAAATCAACTTGTAATTAGTAGACTATTATTTTTATATGCGAAATGGTATAATATAAAAGAATATTCTTTTGGGAGGTGTGCGATGTTAGCAGACGAAATTAAGGCAGGAGAATCGCTTAATATTGAGTTTAAGCGTGAAGTACCTAAAAAGAGCGAAAAATATATAAAAAGCGTTATTGCATTTGCTAACACCGCAGGTGGTAAAATAGTGATTGGTGTGGATGACGAAACACATGAAATCGTAGGCGTGGATAAGAATGAAGTTTTTAAGATTATGGATGGTATTACAAATACGATATCAGATATGTGCTATCCACAAATATTTCCTAACATTGAAGTAGATACCATTGACGGAAAAAGTGTGATTGCAATCGAGATATATCCGGGAGCGAGCAGACCATATTATATTAAATCACTTGGAAAAGAAGTTGGTACTTATATTAGAGTTTCCGGAACATCAAGACCTGCTGATGAAGCAATATTAAAAGATCTGGAACTACAGGGAAGTCGTCAGTCTTTTGATGAAATGGTGTGTATAGGACAGAAATATGATGCAGAGAAGGCCGAGGAGCTATGTGCTGCAATCAAAAGATATATGCTTGAGGCTGTAAAAACTAAAAGTGAAAAAGAGAAGGTAAAGGATGTTACTGCACAGAATTTAATTAACTGGGGCATTATCAAAAATGTGGATGGAACGCTGGTGCCAACGAATGCGTTTGTTTTATTGACGGATAATACATTTCCATTTGCCAAAATCCAGTGTGCATTATTTAAAGGTACAGAAAGAGTCGTGTTTATTGACAAGAGAGACTTCGAGGGTCCGCTTTATGAGCAGATAGAGGAAGCGTATGAATTTGTTCTAAAGCACATTAATCTGGGAGCGGAAATAAGAGGTCTTGTCAGAAAAGATGCATACGAATTACCAACGGAGGCAATCAGAGAAGCTATTGTAAATGCCGTTACACACAGAAATTTTTTGGACAGAGCGTGTGTGCAGGTAGCAGTGTATGATGACAGGGTGGAAGTGACTTCTCCGGGGATGCTTTATGGAGGTTTGACAATAGAGCAGATCAAAGAGGGTGGTTCTAAAATTCGCAACAGATGCATTGCGGAAGTGTTTAGCAGAATGAAGATTATCGAAAGCTGGGGAACCGGCATTAAGAGAATGTTCAGTTCCTGTAAAGAATACGGTGTCAGAGAACCAGAATTGTTGGAGATTGGTGACAGCTTTAGAGTGAATTTATATAGACCGTCCTATAATGAGGTTCACCAAAGTGTACCGAAAAGTGAACCAGAAAGTATACCAAAAAATGTACTAAAAAATCTTAATAAGACACAGCAGAAAATTATAGATATTATTTGGAAAAATCCGAAGGTAACACAGACAGAAATTGCGGAGCAATTGAATATTTCCACAAGTGCAGTTAAAAAGAGTATGAAAGAAATTGTTAATGTTGGAATATTAGTGAGAATTGGTGCCAATAAGGGTGGTTATTGGAAAGTAAGATATAAATAAAAATAAGGTATAAATGTTCGTTTGTTGGCTGTGCAGATGTGTTAAACAAAGTTATGGATGTTGGAATAATATTTAGAAAAAAGGATAGTATGTATAAAGGGGTAATAAACATATGGATAACTTAAATAACGAAATAGAAAAAAAGTTATTACGATTAGTTGAAATTGTTAATATAAAAAACAAAATGAATTTAAATGATATAAATAGTGAGTGTGAAAAACTATTTTGTGAAATATTAAATATTTTATTTGGATTAGATTTAGTAGTATTAAATACAGAGAGTAATTATCGAAATATTGCCGCTGATTTGGGAGATGAAAAGAAATCCTTTTATGTTCAAGTTACCTCTAATAAGAGAAAGGAAAAGATAAAAGAGACTTTGAGGAAATTTTCTTGTGTATATGGAAGAGAAAACAAAATTATAATATTTATAATTGGCAAGAAACCTAAGTTTGGTAAATTTGATACATATGATATTGAATTCGATGTGGAAAAAGATATATGGGATATAGATACCATAATTAATAATTTATATGTTAATCCAGAACGAAATAGAAAAGTATTGTTTGAAATAAACAAGTTTTATGATAGTGGCATAACAGATATTTATACGATTAATAAAAAATCAGAAGACCTAACAGTTGATAAAATTATTATAGATTCAGGAAATATGAGAAAATATAGATACGGATTAGGTGATGTACGTGTTGATGCTTTTTTGCCTAAAAGTTATAAAGATAAATTATCCTTATTATTAACTTTTCGCAAAAAAGAAGTGGAAGATGCATGGATTACTTTTGGTCAAGAGGATGCACAAAATATTCTTTTTTACAAAGATGATACAGAAATACTGAATAGAAAATTTATTCTTTTTGAAGACGAGGGAAAAATATGGCTGCAGTTATTAAATATTAGATTTTCAATAGAATATATCACAGCAGAAAATTTGTGTTTTTTGTTGGATGATTTGAAAGAAGAGTTTAACAAATGTTTATGTGAGCAAGAAGAACTGTTGGGGACTGCAGAATTCAATAAGGATGAAGAAGGTGATACTGTATTGGCAGAAGTCCCTACTTATGTATGGGAAACAATGGTAGAGTTTGCACGGTCTAGAGATTATGGATTGCCTTATGATAAGTGGAACATTTTTTATACAAATTTTTTTTATAGAGATAGAATAATGGTATATAAAAATATAAATGTAGAAACTAAGGGAGATGTCTTGGCACAGTTGTTTTGTAAAAAGAAATATGGAAATTATGTTACTGTTGTTTGGCGTCCTGGATTTACGGCTTTAGATAATCCTTGTAAAGAGTTTGATAATATAATTAAATGGAAAGCAGATTATACATATGAGTGGCTTATTGATGAATTTATTCCAAGAGCACTTTTTGAGAAAGAGAGAAAATGGTATCAAACTTATGATATATACAAGAAGAAACTTCATTTACAACAAAGGAATATCTATTGTTTGAAAAACAAAATGACATAAAAATTATCATGACCACGGACTTAATGAATAAGTCATGGGATGTGTATCTTTATTGCATACTCATGGCATGTGGAGTCGGTAGTCCGAGTGCAAAAGGTTAGATAAAACAGACATTTTACCATTTTATGTCAAATGTAATAAAAGCTGATTGTAGAAAGGAGCAGGGTAAGTTATAATGTAAATGTGGTCAGATACCTTTTTGGGGGATGACTATATCTGTTACAAAAAGGAGGACGACCAGTGAATACAGAATTAAAAAATGCAGTGAAAGCAACAGATTCAAAGGCACAGTATGATGCGAGTGCAAAGCGTCTGTTAGGACAGAAGAGCATACTGGCACATATACTGGTAAAAACAGTTGATGAGTTTAAGGGCATGAATCCCAAGGATGTGGTCGACTGTATCGAGGGAACACCACATATCAGTACGGTGCCTGTAGAGCCTGGACTCACAAATGCAGCCGACGAAAAAAATGGTGAGAGACTGGTCGGTTTCAACACAGAAAATGAAGAGATCAATGAAGGTCTGGTAAGATTTGATATCGTTTTTTATGTGCGTATGAGAGATGGATTGTCACAGATCATCATAAATGTGGAAGCACAGAAAGATGAGCCGAAGGGATACGAAATCTTAAACCGGGCAATCTTTTATGTGAGCAGACTAATCTCATCACAAAAAGAACGTGATTTTGAGAACTCCAGCTACGATGACATTAAGCGTGTATATTCGA
>JBNMKM010000016.1:0-76999 GCA_050874345.1 Roseburia sp.
CCTTGAAGAGTACAAGGTAGATAGGGCAGAGGTGGAAGCACGGTAACGTGTGGAGCTGACTGTTACTAATCGATCGAGGGCTTGACCAAAAGCGGAGAAAGACGGCTGGATGAAAGCAGTGACAGGAAGCAGATTTATCTGCAGGACTGGAACTGATGGAAGACAGAGTTTTGCGTAGCAAAATCATCGAGATGAAGCGAAGCGGAATCGAGATGACCGGCTTTTAAGCGGGTTTGTTCTTGGAAATCTGTATGAAGTTTTGAAGGTACAATGAAAAATACATTGTATTTTATCAGAAAAAATGTTATGATAAAAAAGACGTATTCCATACGTCATTTTTATAAATTTAGGGGATTGGTCAAATGGTATGATAGGGGTCTCCAAAACCTTTGGCGGGAGTTCGATTCTCTCATCCCCTGCTCTGAAAACACCGAGTTTACGGTGTTTTTTTTGTGCTATATTGCATTTTTGTGTTGCTTGGTTTACCTCCTATAATAGTATATGCGGCGGAGTGGGAGATAATGCACAGAAGATTTTGTAGTAAGAAAACAGTGTCGAAAAGGTGTTATTTTTTGATTTTTTTGTTACAGACAGGATTGTCAAATTTGAAAAATGGTGGTACTATCAGACTATATTGTCATGTCTACCGTTGAATCAGTAGGACAAATTTTCAAAGGAGATAAACGATATGGAGAATCAGAAAATGGAAATGCAAAAGAGAAAAGGACTTAATTTAATTGGAAAAATTTTGACGGTTTCAGTGATACCAATTGCTATCCTGGTACTTATTGCAGGACTTGCAATACAGTCCGTTGGAAAAGTTGTATCGTCAAAGATGGCAAAGCATGAGTTGAGCGCAACTACATATGCGATGGAGCAAACATTGGGAATATTGTCAGCTGGAGATTATAGCTATGATGGAACCAATCTGTATAAAGGGGAAACGAATATTACTGCAAGCCAGAGTGCGCTTGATCAGTTTAAGCAGGAAACAGATGTAGATGTGACACTTTTCTGGGGTGATACCCGAATGGCAACCAGTATCGTTGATAACAGTGGCAATCGTGTTGTAGGAACGAAAGCATCTGCGGACGTGTATGAAGAGGTAACCAAACAGGGCACTTACTTTACCGATAATGTAGAAATTTGTGGAAAGACATATTTTGGTTATTATGAGCAACTCAAGAATTCCGACGGCACAATGGTTGGAATGTTATTTACAGGAATGAGTGCGGAAGAAGTACGTGATATCTATAATGTGCGTGTACGCAACAGTATTTTATTCATGGTAGTAGTGGCATTGGCGGGATGTGTGCTGATTGCAGTACTTATGAGAAGGATTGGACAGGCAATCTTTATGGTTGTTGGCAACCTTGATAAAGTTGCGAAGGGTGAATTGTCCACAAATGTAAGCGAGAAGCTGATAAGACGTAGTGATGAGGTTGGTAATATTGCGCGAAGTGTTCATTCTCTGATTGGAGGATTTGCTTCCATTATTACAAGTATTCACGAATCTATCCGGGCACTGACAGGTTTCTCGGATGAATTTAAGAACAGTTTTGAAACGATTAATAATTCCATTTCAAATGTCAATGTTGCAGTGGATGAGATTGCAAATGGAGCAACCAATCAGGCAAATGAAACTCAGAAAGTAAATAATCAGATTACCGACATGGGAGATGCCATTGCAAGAACAACAGAGAATGTAGATGCTTTGATGGCAAGTACCGGAGTCATGCAACAGAATAATGAACAGCTTGGTGCAACCATGGATGAGCTGATTGAAATCAGTAATCGCACGAAGAATTCCATTGATGAGGTACATGAGCAGACGAATATTACCAATAAATCTGTTATGGATATCGGAAATGCAATCAATATGATTACTGATATTGCCAGTCAGACAAATCTGCTTTCTTTGAATGCAAGTATTGAGGCAGCAAGAGCCGGTGAGCATGGACGTGGATTTGCCGTTGTTGCAGATGAAATCAGGCAGTTAGCGGATCAGTCAAGAGAAACAGCTGAGCAGATTGGCGGAATTGTGGAAGAATTGATTCATAATTCAAATGTGAGCGTTCAGACAATGAATGGAGTATTAGATGAAATTAACCATCAGTATGAACGTTTGAATGATACGAAGGAAATTTTTGGAAAATTGAATGCGGAGGTAAATAATGTTACATCTGCAATCAATGAGATTTCTACTGAAGTAGATGCAATTAACACCTCCAAGAATGAAGTACTTGGAAGTGTGGAGAATTTGGCTGCGATTGCACAGGAGAATGCAGCAAGCACCGAGGAGACATCTGCTTCCATGGTAGAGCTTGGTCAGGTTGTAAATCAGTGCAATGCGGCAACAAAAGAGCTTGTGGACATTGCTGATAATATGAATGAAAATGCCAATAAGTTTACATTATAAGGGTTGAAAGAGGAACAGTATGATTGATTTACATCTGCATCTCGACGGGTCGTTAAATCCGGCGGATATGGTGGAGCTTGCGAGACTGTCAAGGGTGACACTGCCGGTGACGGACACAGACGAAATTCAAAAGCTGATGATGGTAGAACCGGGCTGTACCAATCTTGGGGAGTATCTGGAAAAATTTGATTTGCCGATTCAGGTATTACAGACAAAAGAGAGCCTGGAATATGCAGTATACCGGCTGGTTGTGAGATTGCAGTCACAGGGCCTCTGTTATGCAGAAATCCGTTTTGCACCGCAGTTTCATATGAAACAGGGATTGACGCAGAGAGAGGTTGTAGAAGCGGCTGTTGCAGGGCTTCATAAGGGGATAAAAGAGTCCGGGATGCCGGCACAGTTGATTCTATGCTGTATGCGTGGAGAGCAGAATCATGCAGAAAATGTGACAACGGTCGAGATTGCAGAAGAGTTCCTGAAGAAGGGTGTATGTGCCATAGATTTGGCAGGAAATGAAGCTGCATATCCGACGAAAGACTATTTTGACCTTTTTGAGCTGGCAAAAGCACGGAAAATGCCGGTGATTATTCATGCAGGAGAAGCTGCAGGGGCGGAAAGTGTACGTCAGGCAATTGAAGCAGGAGCATTTCGAATTGGTCATGGCACACACGCTGTCGAGGATATACAGTTATTTGAAAAACTGCGGGAACAGGGGATAGCGCTTGAATTATGTTACACCAGTAACTTGCAGACAAGGGCGGTGGATGCCCCGGAGAACTACCCGCTAGGGATGTTTCTTGACAACGGAATTGTGGTAACGATTAACACGGATAATATGACTGTTTCCGGAACTACCTTAAAGAAAGAGTATCAGTTACTCGAAAAGCAGTTTGCGTTAAAGCCGAATGAAATGCAGAAATTTGCAGAGAATGCGGCAGAAGCAGCCTTTTTAAATGAGGAAGAAAAAAACAAATTGAAAGAACAGATAAGACATTCGTTTGTATCATGGCTTGGAGCATAAGCCAGTACAGATGTGTTCTAAAAAAGCCCGATACCGTTTTATGGCGGTATCGGGCTTTTTGAAATCTTATGTTATCTTCAAAAGTAAAATCTAATTAATATAATTTGGGCAGCCGGTCTAAGGTGATGGCATAAGGATGTTGATAAAGCCGCCTTAGAGCATCAAAGCTGTTGAAATTTTCTGTAAGCGTAAAATCATTGCTCCAGGTCATATACCAGAGCCATGGAATATGGGACTGTGTAAGTGCAGCTGCATCTGGCAGAATTCCGGTCTCTGCGATGGCGGCGCCTTTTGCGGCGGAAGTCACCTGGGAGAGCTTCTGGTAATTATCGTGGAAATCTCCATGACAGTGAGGTTTCGGATACATGTCCATGGAAATAATGTCACAGTATGTATCTCCGACGTAACCTTCCTTTAAAGGCGAATTCCATACCCAGATAAGGTTGTTTAGTGCGTGTTTCCCGGTAAAGTAATGGTACTGGAAGCGAAAGAGCGCTCTGGCAGTTTCAGGACCCTTAGAACCCCACCAGAACCAGTCCCCCTCGGATTCGTGAAAAGGGCGCCAGAGAATAGGAATGTGCCTATCACAGAATGGACGAAGCAGCTCTGCCATACAGTCGAGATCGTGAAGCATTGCCTGATGCTCCGGAGTACCTTCCGTCAATGCTTTTTGCGGGTCAAAGGTGGTATGCTCCGTATAAAAAGATTTATCAGTTCCACCAAGTGGGGAGAACCAGTGCCAGGTGAAGGTAATAAGACCGCCCTTTGCTGCCCATTCCCATGCTTTTTTTAGTGTGCCGTAATTTTCATCTACTTCTTTTAAACAGTCTGCATCTGCGGTTTCACGCCGGATATTCGGAGAGTAGGAGAGCAGTTCAAATCCGCATAAAGCGGGAAGCTTTCCAGTTACGGAAAAAATCTGCTGTAATTCAGGCTGTGCCATCGTCTGGGTATGCTGTCCGGTAAGGATGGCATTGCCCTCGATGCTGTCCAGATAGGAAAGAATATTTCGAACTTCCGGAAGGGCGTGTCTGTTAATCGGTTCTGTTATCATAAAAGTCTCCCCTCAATTTTACTGAAGCAGTTCAAGAACACGCTGTTTGCTCTGGTTGCTTTGCGCCAGCATGGATTCGCCTGCCTGCTTTAGAATGTCATAGGTGGAAAATGCCAGCATGACACGGGCAAGGTCTGCATCCCGGATGCGTGATTCTGCGGACTGCGTGTTTTCCTGTGTGACATCATCGACCGAGCGGTTGTGCTCCAGACGGTTGGTCTGTGCACCGATATTTGAACGGGATGCTGATATCTTTGCAATGGCATTTTCCACTTTTTCCATGGAAGCACCTGCGTTTGCATAAGAAGAAACATCCAGACGGTTTACATCCAAGAGCGTGCTGTTCATTGCGTCAATGGAAATAAACCATCCATTCTCATTTGTTGCACCGGACTGAATCCAGAATTTTCGCCCTTCATTTGTTGCAACCTGAATGGTTGGGTCATATGTAATTGGGACGCCGTCAAGATTGATATCGGCATCGGTCTGTACGATTCCGTACTGGAAGGAAACGGTCGAGGATGCACCATCGGCGACATTGCGGTTCCAGATAAGTTTAAATCCCATGTCAGAAGAATAGTCTGTAGTTCCGGTTGAGCCACCCAGCTGCATCCCGGAGGCAGAATCATAATCGCTCCAGTTCCGCCCGGTATTATAAAAACCGAGGTAGGCAGCGTCCGGTGCATCACCATTTGCCCAGCGGATATTTTCGGAAAACTGTAATGCCTGTTTTGTATTGACAATAGAAAAACCGTTGCTTAAGCTATTGATATCTTCCACGTAGCCGAGGGAGGTGTCAGTAAAAAGAGAACTTCCCGGTGAGGTATACATGGTATAGTTATCGAGGCGTTGTCCTCCGATATAGTAGCCTTCCATATGGTCTCCGGCATTGGTTCCACCATAGGCGGTATCCGCATCAAAAAGCAGATCAACGGATGCATTAGTGCCAAGTTGATTTTGCATTTCGTAGCTAATCGTATAGTATTGACTTGTTGCCTCGTGGGAACCAACCTGGATACGCTGTACGAGACCAAGCGTTCCGCCATTTGGAGAAGCGTAGGTGATGGTCCGGCTGTAGGTGTTTGTCGTACTGTCATACGAGAAGTTGCTGCATGGCAGGGAGGATAAAGACACAGTCTCTGTCACTGTGGTGCCGGTTGCATCTGGATAATTTACGCGAAGACTTGATGTCGTGTGGCTTCCATACAGCAGTGCCCAGGACTGACTTCCGTAGTCTTCTGACGAGGATGCGGACAGATGAAGCCGGTTGTGGCTGTCATTTGCAGAAAATGGATTCTGCCCAAGTGATGTGTTGGAAAGAGAAATGTCGCTGAACGGAATATTTCCAACAGGAATGGAGTTTCCATTTGCATCCGTAATGGTTGTATAGGAACCGGAAAAAAGTTTCTGTGTATTAAATTCCGTGGTATTGCCGATGCGGTCAATTTCCGTTGACAAAGCATCAAGCTCTTTTTGAATAGCGTCACGGTCGGCTGCGGTATTGGTGTCATTTGCCCCCTGGGTTGTCAGCTCTTTCATGCGGTCGAGCATAGAATGTACTTCGGACAGTGCACCGTCTGCAACATTCAAAAGGGAAACCCCTTCGTCAATATTAAAAGATGCCTTCTCAAGACCACGAATCTGCCAGCGCATTTTTTCTGAAATCGTCAGTCCGGCGGCATCATCAGCGGACCGGTTAATCCGATAGCCAGAGGAAAGCTGCTCAGAAGCTTTTGCTTTCTGCCCGGTTACCGTTTTTAACTGATTCTGTGTAAAAAGAGAATTGATATTATGCTGGACAACCATTTGGGTATTTCTCCTTCAAAAAATAATTCCTGTAACTATTATAAGTTTATATCGGTTAAAAACGCAAGCATTATTATATTAGTACAGATGAATCAGAGAAGTCGTGGTGTGCGGCAGCTTTTGAAAAAATAAAATTTTTAATTTTATTAGCACTCTCTATTGACGAGTGCTGATAAATGTGCTATAACTGATACAGTAACAAAGTGCATTGCCATGAAGGATAATGACACATAGAGGGACGCCTGTTTGGGGCGAAAGAGAAAAGCTGGTTGCACGATGCGTGTAATCAGCTTTTCTTCCTGTGAAGTTATGGGTATTAGGAAAGGTATGGTGATTGTATGTTGAAACAGAAAGATTATTATAAAACACTTGAAGTAGATAAAAACGCAGATGCAGCGCAGATTAAGAAGGCGTACCGTAAGCTGGCAAAAAAATATCACCCGGATACGAATGGTGGAAATCCGAGTGCAGAAGAAAAATTTAAAGAGGTGACGGAAGCCTACAATATTTTAAGCGACCCGGAAAAAAGAAAAATGTACGATAAATATGGTTCTGCCGCATTTGAGGAAGGATTTTCGCCGGAACAGGAAGGAAATTATTATCAGGATTTCGGCGGTGGAAATGGAGCAACGTTCCATTTTGAAGGCGGCGATATGGGAGATATGTTTGAGGATATGTTCGGTTCTTTTTTCGGAGGCGGAGGCTTTGAAAAAAGGGGCTATGCAAACCGTACCAGAAAGGGGCGGGATATCGAGTCAGAGCTTACCATCAGTTTTGATGAGGCGGCAAACGGCTGTGATAAGGTAATAACGCTCCAGCGGGGGGACGGAAGCAAGCAGTCCTTAAAGGTACACATTCCTGCCGGAGTGGATACCGGAAGCAATATTCGTCTGAAAGGAAAAGGGCAGGCTGGTGTATCCGGCGGAGAACCGGGAGATTTATTTTTAAAGATTACCGTGCAGGAAAAACCGGGATTTGAACGGAAGGGACTCGACGTCTATACATCGGTTGTGATTCCGTTTACAACGGCAGCACTCGGCGGAGAAGCCCGTGTACACACACTTTACGGGGATGTGACCTGTAAGATTAAGGCGGGAACGCAGTCCGGAACAAAAATCCGTCTCAAGGGCAAGGGAATTGTGTCCATGAAAAATAAGGCTGTTCACGGTGATGAGTATGCGGTGGTACAGATTCTCGTACCAAAGAGCCTGACACCAGCCGCAAAGCAAAAACTCGAGGAATATAAGCAGGCGGGCGGTTTTTAAAGAAAGATTGCCCTTGACATCCTCTTTAAAATAGTCTACTGTAAGAAAGTAAAAAAGAATAAGAATCGCAGAGGGACCGAGCGGATTCCAATGAGGAATGCCGTGGTTGAGAAGGTTAAAACCTGACTCTTTGAACCTGTCAGCTAACACTGTCGTAGGGAGCGGATGAAGAATCATAAAATCTATTAGAATGAGGCTTTGCCGTCTGATGCGGCAGAGCCTCGGTTTTTTATGCAGAAATGAGGATTTTATGAGAGAATATGCAACACAGATGGAAGCAGCCCGCAAGGGAATTGTGACGGAGGAATTGAAAAAAGTAGCGGCAAAGGAGCGCATGACCGTAGAAGAGCTGATGCCGCTTGTCGCAGAGGGAAAGGTTGTAATCTGTGCAAATAAGAATCATACCTGTATCGACCCGGAGGGTGTCGGTTCCATGCTTCGCACAAAGATTAATGTAAATCTTGGAATCTCAAGGGACTGTAAAGACTATGACGTGGAGATGGAAAAAGTGATGGCTGCCGTTGATATGGGAGCGCACGCAATCATGGATTTATCTTCCCACGGAAATACGATTCCGTTCCGGCGCAAACTTACGTCAGAGTGCCCTGCAATGATAGGAACAGTTCCTGTTTACGATTCTGTTATTCATTATCAGAGAGATCTTGCTACGCTGACCGCAAAGGATTTTATTGATGTAGTACGTCTTCATGCGGAGGATGGTGTTGATTTTGTGACCCTGCACTGCGGAATCACCAGAAAGACGATTGAGCAGATTAAAAAGCATAAGCGCAAAATGAATATCGTATCCCGTGGAGGTTCCCTTGTGTTTGCATGGATGTGTATGACGGGAGAGGAAAATCCATTTTATGAATATTATGATGAAATCTTAGACATCTGCAGGGAATACGATGTGACCATTTCTCTTGGAGATGCCTGCCGTCCGGGATGCCTTGCAGATGCTTCGGATGTCTGCCAGATTGAGGAACTGGTGCGTCTCGGTGAGCTGACCAAGCGTGCATGGGCAAAGGATGTACAGGTGATGGTAGAGGGTCCGGGACATATGCCGATGGATCAGATTGCAGCGAATATGAAGATTCAGCAGACCATCTGTATGGGCGCCCCATTTTACGTGTTAGGACCACTGGTTACCGATATTGCACCGGGATATGACCACATTACCTCTGCTATCGGCGGCGCAATTGCGGCACAGAACGGTGCGGCATTTTTATGCTATGTGACACCGGCAGAGCATCTGGCCCTTCCGAATGTAGACGATGTAAAGCAGGGAATTATTGCTTCCAAGATAGCAGCTCATGCAGCAGATATTGCAAAAGGTGTGCGGGGGGCAAGAGAGATTGATGACCGTATGGCTGAGGCGCGCCAGAAGCTCGACTGGGATGCGCAGTGGGAGTGTGCCATCGACCCAGAGACTGCAAAACAGATTCGTGAAGACCGCAAACCGGAGCATGAGGATACCTGTTCCATGTGTGGAAAATTCTGTGCTGTTCGCAGCATGAACAAGGCACTTTCCGGTGAGTACATTGATATTCTGTAAACATACAAAGGCAGCAGGGAAAAGAGGAGAATGAAGATGAAACTTAATATCAGAAAATTGGCAGTAGCAGGAATGATGACGGCAGTGGGAGTTGCGCTTTCCGGTTTTTATATTCCAATCGGTGTATCAAAGTGCTTTCCTATCCAACACCTTTTGAATGTGTTAGCAGGTGTATTTTTAGGTCCGTCCTATGCGTTAGGATTTGCATTCTGCACGGCATTGATCCGCAACATGATTGGAACGGGAAGCCTGTTGGCATTTCCGGGAAGTATGGTCGGCGCATTTTGCTGTGGAATGGCGTATAAGTATTTGAAAAAAATTCCATTTGCGGTGATTGGTGAAGTACTTGGAACGGGAGTCATCGGTGGTATGCTTTGCTTCCCGGTGGCAAAATTTCTGCTTGGAAATGCACAGGCAGCATTATTTACATATGTCATACCATTTACTGTGAGCACAGTCGGAGGAAGTGCAATTGCAGCAGTCCTTCTTTTTGTGCTGTATCAGTCAAAGGCATTTGCGTATATGAACCGGCTTTTGGAATAAAAATGGCGAAGAACTGCCAAAGTAAATGCAACACCTCTGTTTTTTCCGAGGAAGTGAAACAGGGTGTTGCAATTACCTTGAAAAAGCCCTTATGAAAAAAAGTTAAATTTTTTTGAAATACTTATTGACAAATTTTGATACATGAGATATACTTGTACAAGTGTTGAGCCGATACGGTTCACATGATGCTGATATGGCTCAGTCGGTAGAGCGTCGCCTTGGTAAGGCGGAGGTCACGGGTTCGATTCCCGTTATCAGCTTATAAGAGAGACCCCAGTAAATTCGAGAAAGATTGAATTTACTGGGGTTTTTGGTTACTGTGATGTATTCTCTGCCAGAATAATTTATGGTGTACCTTATTTTAATTCGATTGAAAATATGGGTTGGTAGCACTGTACAAAATGCTGAATAACAGTATTTGGACTTATTGGATAAGAAAATTGATGAAGAGAGAAAAATTATAGAAGATGCAAAACAAAAAGGTGTCTGGAAAGGTGGTTTGGATTCAAACAGAGAACTTTTCACAGAATTGGATGCAGAATTTGCAAGAAAAATATAGGATTTAAGAGTTAAATAGCAAAGGGGCTGTAAAATAAGTCTCTGATAAATCTAATAAAAATATAAAACCATCTCTATTGTAATCAATGCTGCACTCTGCAAAGATATCGGTTATCTGTTGCCATATTCTGCGTTCGCTGGCACGGATGGAGCGAACTCTTTCTAGCAATTCACGGAAATGGTCTTTTCCAAAAGCTGTTTTACCCTGTTTCAGGCGTTCGTCATCCATAGCAAAGCCCTTTATCATATATTCCTTCAAAATACTGGTTGCCTGAATGGAGTTTACTCTGTAACCAACGGAAATAATAGCGTCCAGATTGTAATAATTGGTAGGAATAGTCTGCGTTTTATCCTGCATTGCTCCGTGCTGAGTGGTTGTTGCAATTTTTGCAACAACCACTTCCTCATCCAGCTCGCGGATTTGTTATTCATTATATTCCAAGTCGAGTCAGGACTTTATCCCAAAATGCTTCTGGAATTAATCTATAATCTGCTATCCCCGTCTCCTTGTAATAAACTTGTTGCACCTCTGAAATAAAGTTGACTATTGATTTTTCGCCAGTAGTTAACAGATTTTTTGTCATTCTAAACCAACCAGGGGCTTTAAAATTCAATCGTTCTGCCTCCATTTCATTAATGACCTTATCTACGTCATAGCCTACAGAAAAAAACTGAGGTTCCCAATGTCCGTCCTTTCCAGTAAGTGTCATGAATTGAGCTAAACTATTACTATGTAACGCCACTCCTACAGCACCGGGATTGATTACTCGAACATCATTTCTAACATAATCAGTCTGAATATGAAAGTGACCACATATTACCAGATTGCTCGGCATATTCTCAAGCAAATTATCAATATACTCATAGTCTGGACGCATGCTTTGATTGACCTTGAAAGGAGAACCATGGCAGATTGTAAATCGTGGTAATCCATCATATTTTAATGTCATTTCTATTGGCATAGTTTCAAACATATCAATGTCATCGTCATTTAGTTGATCGTATACGTATTTTAATATTCCTGTTGTTGTTTTCCCATCTTTCCATATTTCACAAGCATTCTTTCTATGTGTTATCCAATATTCTTCTTTATTTCCGCGGATAAGCACGCAGGAATATCTTTCCTGTAGTTGTTTCAAAATAGAAATTGTTTTTCTGGGATATGCCATCTCCCCAAGATAATCACCTAAAAAGATAAACTGCTGTACGCCTTCATCAATTGCTTTCTCTATACAGGCTTGAAGTGCCAAATAATTACTATGTATATCTGCCAAAACTGCTATTTTTACCATCTGCTCTTTGTCCTTTACTTATCAGCAACAATTTCGATTGATCAGATTCATAAAAAACTATTTTCTATAATTGTATCATAATCACATAATCCTGAAAAGAAATTAAATTTTCTTTGCCAATCCTTTTACCACCTTATCAAAATCAGATTCTATCGGCTGTGTCTTGTTAAAAATATCATATTCCTGGTATGCTTTCTCCACTGCCTGCTTATGGGAAATACGTCCATTATCTTTCAAGATATCGTATCTGCGGAACGCAAGGAACTCGTTCACGCTTTTTGAAAATTCTTCCATTGTAAAGGCATTTTCACGTTCAATCAAATCCTCTATGACCTTCTGTACTGCTCCCTTTTACACCGTTTTGGTGCCTCAGACGAAGTTTCGCTGCCATCCAATTCGAGAGTATATAGTCTCTTGCTGTAGCAATTCGCTTTAATCCCGCTTCGTCTTCCAGACACTCTTTCAATCGTTCAACGATTTCCTCAAAATCCTGTTTTGATTTACTCCTAATCGCTGTTCGCAGCTCATCCAGCGCATCTTCCTTGCTTGTCTTTCAAAAAGATTGTTATAGTGAATGGAACCAAAAAGCCGTGGAGAAATGAAGAAGGATTTGTAATTATGGGTATGAAGCATTTTCTGTTAAATATGGATAGTTTGGAGTTTTAAATAGCAAAGCCCCCTGCCATTTATGGCAGGGGGCTTTTACCTACTCAAGATTTAAGTTTGAACTGTTTTCCAGGTCGATATCAATTAACAACCGAAGTTAAAATATTTGCAGATAGCAGTAAATAACTCGGAACAGCTATTGAAATTAAAACACATAGTTTCGTCCTCCTTATTTTATTTTTATTGTGTTAGCTAAGCACAAAAAGATTGTAACAATTATGTAACAATTTCGCAATAGGAGAAATCTGGAAGCTGTTTTTATTCAAACCGGAAATAACTAAAGTCAAAATTGCTGCCCGGGAGGAAGGCGAAGGAAACCTTCTGCTTTCCGTGGATGTCTGCTAAATCAAAGGTGCGCTCTACGTAGGTGTCGGCTTCGTCCGTGCGGAATTCGCAGAGAATCCGGTTTTCGGTTCCGTCACTGCCTGATAAAATCAGATGGATGCTGTTTAATGGCAGTGGAGACTTTCCGCTGATAATCAGTTTTTTCGGTTCCCGTTCGGTAAAATCAAATTCGCCAAAATCGAGCATGACGTTGTTTCCAATTTCCGTTACATCCTCGGAGTGGACAGTGAACTTGTCACCGTAAATATTTGCGGCGTCTGCGGCATTGTTTGCCATAAATTCACGGTGACGCTGCGCGAAGGAGAAGCCGCTTACCTGGAAGCCACAGTCGGTTTCGATACAGAAGGTCTGGATACCGCGGAGCACTTTTGAAAGCTTAAAGGTTTCCGGTTTAAAGACCATCCATTCCGGCTGCTTGTGGTAGGTGAAACTGCCTAACAGTGTGCCATCCTCGCCCGGAATACCATCATAGAAACGGATTTCTACCGGGTCAAGCGTATTTGCCCAGATAGGAACGGTGACCGTATCGGAGCCTACCGCACCAAAGTCGACGTTGTCGTAGACTGCCCAGGAGGAGACGCCGCCCATGGCGAATCCAACGCCCCTGTTGATACCGTTGCTTAAGTTCTCGCTTCCTCTTGTAAACAGACCACCCGGAACAAATTCATAAGGATTTGTGAGGGCACTGCCAAGTCCGTTTGCCTCAAACGGCAGGGTGGAGAGGATGTGGTAATGGTCAGTACCGTTTTTGCACAAGGCGCGCAGATAGAAGCTGCCGTCTCCCTTCGCCTTTACGGTAACGGTTTTATCCCCGTTTACAGTACATTCGGCGATGTTTGTAGGAATACCGGTTTCATTTGTGACACGGAATTCGATTGCATCGGCGTAATCAGCGTTTGCAGGGCAGATGACCGGTCGGACGGTAATCTCGCGAACCTCTTCGGAAAAGGCGAGTTTGTCTGCCAAAAGCGCAATTTTGCGGACCGGTACATCGTCGGTTCTGCCACATTCCGTTTGGGCAAAGGAGACGGTTTCATTTGAGGAGGTACCGTTTACATAGGAAGCCGGAACTGCATGGAGCAAAAGCGTGCTATCCGGAAGTCCCGGTGAAGAAACGGTTACCTGAATAGCTCCGGTCTGACTGGAGGCACCGATGACAGCCAACATTTTTCCAGAAAACAGCCTTCTTGAGGTGCCCTTGTACTGGTCGTAATCGGTGCTGTCACCGTTGTCGAGGCCCATCAGGCGGCCGGCGCCCTCTACTGCGACGTTCACGCGGTTGTTTGCATTTGCACAGAAGGTGCCGTTTGCGTCAACAGCCGATATTTCCAGGTAAATGAGGTCGGAGCCGTCCGCAGAAAGCTCTGGTTTATCCGGGGTTAAAACAAGGTTTGCGGCATCGCCAAAGGAGCGCACGGTATCGCGTGCAATCACAGAGCCGTTTTCATCGTAAGCTACGGCAGTCAGTTCGCCCTCGTGATAGGGAATCACATAGTCGGCGGTCAGTTTTTTGCCGTGTGCGTGGTCAATGTCAAAGGCACCCATGGAACTGCCGTTTAAAAAGAGCTCAACTCTTGGTGCATTGGAGCACACGCGGACATCGATGGGCTGTCCTTCGTTGAAATCCCAGTATGGGAAAATATGGACAAACGGATTTTTGCGGTAATCGGTCCATTCTGCGCGGAAAACATAGGCGCTGTCCTTTGGGAAGCCTGCGGTATCATACTGTCCGAAGTAAGAATTTTTGGCGCTGTAAGGGGTTGGCTCCCCGATGTAGTCAAAGCCTGTCCAGATAAACTGACCGGCGCAGTATTCAGCGTCGCGGTCTTTGATAATGCAGTCCTCAGAATTTTTGGCGCCCCAGCCGGTGCAGCTGTTTCCGAGGGAAGAGCACTGCTCATCATCGTCTGCAAGAATCGTTTTGGAGAGCGGAAAATGATAAATGCCGCGACTTTGTACGACAGACGCAGTTTCACTTCCGTAAATCATCCAGTCAGGGTGTTTTTTGTGGTGTTCTTCATACAGGCGTTCTCCGTAGTTGTAGCCGGCAAGTTTTAAAATATCAGCACATTTCTGACCATTTTCCCACTGCATATAGTTTGAGCCAAAGGTGACATAGCCGTTTGCTCTGTCATCATGTAATTGTACCAGCCGTTTTAAAAGGGAAGTGACTTCCTGTCCCCGTTCATCGGCGTGTGTGTCAAAAATTTCATTTCCGATGCTCCAGCCGATGATAGACGGGTGGTTGCGGTCACGACGAATCCAGGAAGCAACGTCTCTGGAAACCCACTCATCAAAGAAGCGCGCATAGTCATAGTCGGTCTTCGGGCGTTCCCACATATCAAATCCCTCAGAGAGAACAAGAAGTCCCATTTCATCGGCAAGCTCCATAAATTCCTCACATGGCATGTTGTGAGAGGTTCGGATGGCATTGACGCCCATTTCCTGTAATTTCTGGAATCTTCTCCGCAGGGCAGTTTTATTTACGATGGCGCCGAGACAGCCGTTGTCGTGGTGCTCACAGGAGCCGTGCAGCTTTAAATGTCTTCCGTTTAAGAAAAAACCTGCATCTGTAGTAAACTCGATTGTGCGGAAACCAAAATTATTTTTAACACGCGCAATCACATCGCCCCCTACGATGATTTCCGACACAAGCGTATAGAGATAAGGGTCATCGACATCCCAGAGCGTTGGCGCGGGAACGGGCAGCGTCTGTGTGGTAAGCGCATAGGAAAAACCGTTTTCCTGCACTTCGGATGGAATACAGGAGAGGTCGGCAGCGCAGATTTCGGATTCACAGGTGGCAACCGGTGTCTGTTCGCGGTCTAAAATGGTCTGTTTTACGAGGATGCCCGAAGTCTGTGTACCAGCCGGACGGAGCACCTCTGAGGTCACGAGGGTAAGCCATCTGCCGTCCTTTTGCTCGGTTGAAATATAGATGCCGTCATTTCCAAAGTGGATGTCCGGGGTCTCACACAGCCAGACATTGCGGTAAATACCGGCGCCGGAATACCATCTTGAGTTTGGGGCATGGTGGTTGACCCGGACGGTAATCTTATTTTCCCCATCAATAAGAAGATCCGTCAGGTCAAACTGGAAGGCGGAATAGCCGTATTTCCACTCACCAGCAACGGTGCCGTTGACATAGACGGTTGTGTCCATGTAGACGCCGTCGAAGCGGATAGAAGTACGGATGCCTTCTTTTTTCTGATAAAAAAAGTGTTTCCGATACCAGCCGGTTGACGTTTCGTAAAGGTTGTTGGTGTCCCAGATGAGCCAGTCATGCGGAAGGTCCACTGCTTCAAAAGCGTAGTCATCGGAATACTCTGCGCCAAATGGGGCTTTATAAAATTCCCAGTGGTCACAGAAAAGGGTGCGGTTTGCGTAGGTGTCACAAAAATTCATAGTTCTTCTCCTTCTCCAGTTGGTTTCTGTACTATATAAATAGGAAGAAACTCAAATCTTCATGCAGGCACACGATAATTCTCGCTGCTTGCGTAAATAAAAGAAATTATAGCACTTCTGGAAAAATTTACAACCGGATTTCTCAATGAAATCTTTCGATTTTCTTTCGTTTTTTCTGTCGGGATTCTTTGGAAAACTCCGGTAAGATGACAGCATCAGAAAGAGAGGTGCTTTAGAAATGGAAATGCAGACATTGATGCAGTATTTTGTGGATTACGGACCGGTTGCGATTTTTACAATCGTGCTGTTGGAATACCTGAATCTGCCCGGTTTTCCGGCGGGGGTGATTATGCCTCTTGCGGGAGTCTGGGCGGCAAAAGGAAACCTGAACTTCTTTTTTACCATTGCAATTACGGTGGCAGCAGGGGTGACAGGAAGCATTATTTTATATGGAATCGGAAGAGGCGGCGGAGCACTGTTTTTAAACAAGTATTATCAGAAATTTCCAAAGCAGAAGGAACTGATTGAGGGAAAGATGCAGTATTTAAGGGAAAAGGGCTGCGTGGGAATTTTTGTGAGCAAGTTAATTCCGATGGTGCGCACGTTGATTTCAATTCCGGCGGGAGCCATACAGATGAATTTTGGAAAATATGTCATCAGTTCAGCACTTGGAGTTGCAGTGTGGAATCTGGTGTTTGTGGGAGCCGGTTATCTGTTCGGGGATGCGGTATTTTCCCTGTTTGCATAATGTTAAGAGAGGAGAAGTTCTATGAAAATTGCAATGTTTACCAACAATTATAAGCCTTATGTGGGAGGGGTTCCGGTCTCCATTGAACATCTTGCACAGGCACTTCGCAAAATCGGGCATACGGTATACATTTTCGCTCCGAGCTATGAAAATGAGGAGGAAGAGGAGTTTGTCATCCGCTATCCGTCTTTTCCCGTGAAAATAGCGGGAGCGCCGGTGCCAAATGTGCTGACATCGTTGTTCCTTAAAAAAGTGACAGAACTTGGAATTGATATCATCCATGTACATCATCCGGCGATTGTCGGAAATGTGGCACTTGCAATCCGTAAAAAAACAGGAATTCCGGTGGTATTTACTTACCATACCAGATATGAGGCATATCTTCATTATATAAAACCGCTTGAAAAGGTGGAGGAACATACCGGGGTTCTGGAAAAATACTTAAACTATTTCTGTAATAAGTGTGACCTGATTGTGGCTCCGACGCCTGGAATTGCTTCCTATTTGCAGCAGACAAATTTGGATACGCCGGTGGGGATAATGCCGACCGGAATTCCGGAAGAAAATTTTCATGAAGAGCCTTTCCGGGTGGAGGAAATAAGAAAAAAGTATGCGGCAGACACAGACTATCTGTTTTGCACGGTTTCAAGATTGGCGGAAGAGAAAAATCTGGATTTCCAGCTTGAAGCGCTTGTGCAGTTAAAAGAGCTGCTGGATGCGAAGGGAAAGCGGTTTAGACACCTTATCATCGGGGAAGGACCAAAGCACAAAGAACTTGCCGGACGAATCTGTGAACTTGGGTTAAAAGAAAATGTCATTCTTTTGGGAAATGTGCCAAACACAGAGATAAAAAATTTTCAGGCGGCGTCAGACTTATTTTTATTTACTTCCAAGTCCGAAACGCAGGGAATTGTGCTGCTTGAGGCGATGGCGGTCGGCAATCCGGTGATTGCGGTGGATGCAAGCGGTGTGCGGGATATTGTAAAAGACGGTGTCAACGGTTATCTGACACGCGAGAATGCCGGAGAATTTGCGGCGCAGACGGCAGCAGTACTTAGTGAACGTGCAAAGTATCAGAAACTGTGTGAGGGAGCGAGAGAGACGGCAGAAAGTTACAGAGAAGGGA
This sequence comes from Roseburia sp., assembly GCA_050874345.1. Classification (GTDB taxonomy): domain Bacteria; phylum Bacillota; class Clostridia; order Lachnospirales; family Lachnospiraceae; genus Roseburia. Next base: position 17,804 of record JBNMKM010000016.1, read on the forward strand.
GTGTGGCAAAAACAGCGGAGTTATATTATGTAAGTACCCGTGCAAGGGCACTGCAGGAGGCGCGAAAAACTTCCTTTTTCCACAGATATGTGGTAAATTCATAGGAAAGATGAGAAAAAGGAGTTTTTGTTATGACACAGGCAGAAAATGCAAAATATAATGTTTTAATCGTGGAGGATGATAAGGAAATCAGAGATGGTATCGAAATATTCTTAAAAAGTCAGAATTATAATGTATACAAGGCAGCAGACGGCATTGAGGGACTTGCGGTCATCGAGGCACACGAGATTCATCTTGCCATTGTTGATATCATGATGCCGCGTATGGATGGAATTACAATGACAGTGCGGCTTCGCGAAAAGTACGAGTTTCCGGTCATTATGCTTTCGGCAAAATCCGAGGAGACGGACAAAGTGATTGGATTAAATATCGGAGCTGACGATTATGTGACAAAACCGTTTACTCCGCTCGAATTGTTAGCGCGTGTCAATTCCCAGCTCCGCCGTTATACGAAGTTTTTAAATAAGGGCGGTGTAAAGCAGACGGATGAGCGCGCGTATGTCATCGGAGGTCTTGAATTAAATGAGGACACAGTTACAGTATCGGTGGATGGAAATCCGGTCAAGATGACGCCGATGGAGTTTAAGATTTTAGCGCTTTTAATGAAGAATCCGGGCAGAGTTTTTTCTGCGGAAGAAATCTATGAGCGGGTGTGGAATGAAAAGGCAGTGAACACGGACACGATTATGGTGCACGTGAGAAATATCCGGGATAAAATTGAAATTAATCCCAAAGATCCAAAATATTTAAAGGTGGTGTGGGGCGTTGGCTATAAAATTGAAAAACAACCATAAAACAAAATTAATCCTCGGAGCCTGGGCAGTACTGCTTGTCTCCGTTTTGAACCTAATTTTTATCCCGTTAATACAGGGGAGAGCTGCAAAGCTGTTAGAGCAGGAGACAGAAAGTAACAGCCAGAATACAAATGTAAGCATGGATGAGAATGGTGTGCAGGATCTCTACAGAGGGCTTTATGTGCTCTACCTTGAGGCAAATCAGGAACAGAGCACGGACAGAATCGATGCTGCTTCCCTGCTGTTAGATACGGACAACTTCAGCGAGCAGTGGCTTTCTGGGCAGGGAGAGACAGCCGAGGAGGCAAAGAACGAGATAGACAAGGCGGAGGCATCCCAGGCGTTTAACGATGCGATTTCTGAATGGAAACAGCAATTTTATGAGCGCTACCCGTATGTGGATGTCTGCTATGAGCTTTTGCCGGACGGTTCCGTCTCAAGTAATACGGACAGACCGTTAAAGAGTCTGCTAAATGGTGCGGAACCGGATAAGAAGACATTGGAAGAACTACAGAAGCAGTATGCAGTTTATATGGTCATTTCCTTTGATGAAAAAGGCATCATGAGCATCGAAAATGTCTATGGGAAAAATATGAGCGGGGATGCCATTATCAAGGCAGTTCAATTAGAGCGCGGAACACAGGAGTCCATTCTCACGAATGAGATTCCGTATGAGGTCGGAAAAATCACCTCGTTTACGGTTGCGTATGGAATCAGTACGGACAATGAGGAGAGGTTCCTCAATCTGTCGGAGGATGGGGTGCCTGTGTCCTACCAGAAAACGTTAGAGACCTATGAGGATGCAGGGGCAGACATTTTATTCGGGGCGTCGTTAGTACTTCTTGTCCTGACCGTCCTTCTGATTACGGAGGGTCGTTTCTGGAAGGAGAAAACAGATTTTTCGCGCCCGGGAAAATGTTATGTTGCGGAACTTGCCATTATCGGTGTGATTGTGACGTTTGGTTTTATAGAAAACTGGATTGGATTTATCAGTGAAGAACAGGCGATAAGGGCTTATCAGGAGCTTCTTTCGGGAACGATTGTCGGTTATGACTTATTGATATTGTTGCGGCTGTTACTGTTTTTGATTTTGATTTACGGAATCTGGTTTCTCTCAGTTTATTTTATCCGACCGGTAGTGGCGCTTGGCGTTTCTTCTTATATAAAGCAGTACAGTCTGATTTATCAGATGTTCCCGTGGCTGAAGAAAAAATGGAAGGAATTTTACGAGGAGATTTCACACGTTGATTTTAAAGAAAAATCCACAAAGACGATGATAAAGGTTGTGGTACTGAACTTTGCAGTCATACTACTCATTTCCTGCCTGTGGTTCTTTGGAATCTGGGTGGCAATTGTATATTCACTTGTCCTGTTTTATTTCTTAAACCGTTATTATGATACCGTGCGTGCCAACTATAACACGCTGCTTAAGGCAGTCAGCCAGATTGCGGGGGGAAACCTCGATGCACAGATGACAGACGACATGGGCATTTTTGAACCGTTTAAGGAGGAACTTGTAAAAGTGCAGGACGGTTTTAAGAATGCAGTCGAGCAGGAGACGAAGAGCCAGCAGATGAAAACAGAACTTATTACAAATGTCTCACACGATTTAAAAACACCGCTGACGGCAATCACGACTTATGTGGAGCTGTTAAAGAAGGAGGACATTACCGAGGAGGAGCGCAGGTCTTATATCGATACGCTTGAAAAGAAGTCCTTGCGGCTAAAAGTACTGATTGAGGATTTATTTGAAATCAGCAAGGCGAGCAGCAACAACATTGTATTGCATCCGATGGATGTGGACGTGGTCAATCTGATGAAACAGGTGAGTGTGGAACACACAAGCCAGTATGAGGAGCTTGGGCTTGACCTGCGGTTCCATGTGCCGGAGGAAAAAGTGGTGCTGCAGCTCGACAACCAGAAGACCTACCGCATTTTTGAAAATCTGTTCGTAAATATCCAGAAATATGCAATGCCAAACAGCCGTGTCTATGTCGATGTGTCGGTGGAGGGCGATATGGTGCGGATTGTTTTAAAAAATATGTCTAAAAATCCGATTGATTTTTCTGCCGATGAGATTACGGAACGGTTTGTACGCGGGGATGCGTCCAGAAATACGGAAGGTTCCGGGCTTGGACTTGCGATTGCAAAGAGCTTTACAGAGGCACAGAAGGGCGATTTTAAGGTCGATGTGGACGGTGACTTGTTTAAGGTGACGATTTTCTTTTGCCGGGAGAATCGGATTAACGCTTGAATCCGGGATTCCATTGCGTTATGATAGAAGAAAATGACGTGCAAAAAGGCTGCGTCAGACAGAAAGGTGTGGAAGAAGCAATGGAATCAATGGATGATTATAAGGAAGAGTTAGAGGCGTCTTTTCGCAGAATCAATGAGGGAGATATCCTTTCGGGAACGGTTATTTCCGTCAACGAAGAGGAAGTCGTGCTGGATTTAAAATATTATGCACAGGGAATTATCAAGGTCGAGGACTTGAGCGATGACCCGGATTTTTCAGTGAAGGATTCCGTACACCCGGGAGACGTGTTGGAAGCAACTGTTATCAGTACCGATGACGGACAGGGCAATATCTTACTTTCCAGAAAAGAGGCAAACGAGGAGCTTGCATGGGACAAACTCAAAGAGATGATGGAGAATGAGACGGTTGTGACCGTCCGCATCAAAGAGAGTGTTCCAAGTGGCGTGGTTGCCTACCTGGAGGGAATCCGGGCATTCATCCCGGCATCACAGCTTGGGCTTTCTTATGTAGAAGATACGGAGAGCTGGGTTGGAAAAGAAGTACGCTGCAAGGTCATCACTGTGGATGAGGAACGCAAGAAATTAGTCCTTTCTAATAAGGCAGTTGCCAGAGAGGAAGAGGCAGAGGAACGCAATCATAAGATTTCCATGATTGTGCCGGGAAGTGTGTTAGAGGGAACGGTCGAGACACTGATGCCATATGGTGCATTTATTGATCTTGGAGACGGATTAAGCGGTCTGGTGCACATTTCACAAATCTGTGAGCGCCGCATCGGAAAGCCGTCTGAGGTGTTAAAGGTCGGACAGAAGGTGAAAGCGAAGGTGTTAAACACCAACGACAATAAAATCAGCCTGAGCATGAAGGCACTCGAGGAGGAAATGGTAGATACCGAGGGTGCCGGAGACCTTGAGCAGTATACTTCGACGGAATCCGCCGGAACAAGCCTTGGAGACCTTCTCTCCAAATTCAAATTTTAAATTTCAGATATGAAAACTTACGCTCCTGCCGGAGAGAAAATGTTTCGGCGGGGGCGTATTTTAATGTTGACAAGGAAACAATCATACACTATGATAGGAGTGTGAATGTTGACAAGGAAACAAATAATAGAAAAGGGATTGAAAACAAAATGAAAGAACAGGAACTTTTATTGAAGGAAATATCCCTGATGCTTGAGCGGCAGGAAATGCTTTCCAAACTGACGGAAAGCCAGTGTCTTGACGAATACGGTTATTCAGAGACGCACTGCATCGACTTTATCGGCAGACTGGAACTGCCGAATGTGACAAAGGTCGCAGAACAGATGCAGATGACCCGCGGGGCAATCAGTAAAATGACAAAGAAGCTCTTAGCGAAGGGACTGATTGAGAAGTACACACTAGAGACGAACCGCAAGGAAGTCTATTTTCGTCTGACCGATCAGGGAAAGCTGCTGTTTGAGGAACATGCGAAGCGTCACAGACAGTGGGAAAAACGTGATATGGAATTTTTGTCAGGATATTCAGAAAAAGAAATTACCGTTGTGAAACGTTTTATGCAGGAATTTAATGGCTATCTGGAACGCCAGATTGAGGCGGAGATTGAAAAGCAGACAATATAAGAAAATGCAATAGGCATTTTCTTATAAAAAAAGAAGACATCTTATACGATGCCTTCCTCGGTATTTGTTTTCTCGATGGAATCCTGTACTTCTAACAGTGTGGTAAGCAGTTCTAACGAAGTCTTACTGATATTGTTGGAAGCAAAAAAGGTTTCGAGTGCGTTGTTGACCTGATATTTTGTCTCAGAAAGTGCTGCGGCTTCTGTCTCTTCCGCAGAAACAGATTCTGCCAGATAGGAAAGAACCTTCTTCACATAATTCTGGGTTTCGGTGAAAGGCGGTACACCGCCGTAGGTATCCACGTTGTTGCTGCCGCCGTTATAAGCAGCGAGTGCAAGTGTTACGCTTCCGTTGTATTTATTCAATAACTCGCTTAAATATCTTGCGCCGCCCATGATGTTCTGATAGGCATCAAAGGCATCCGTGACACCGAGATAAGAAGCGGTAGCCGGCATTAACTGCATGACGCCCATTGCGCCGGATTTGCTGACAGCATTTGTATTAAATGCGGATTCGGTTTTGCCGACAGCCTTTAAAAGGTCTGCGGAGATGCCGTAAGCGTTTGCTGCTTCTTCAAAGATAGGTTCCATCTCGGCATTGGAATAAAGCTTTGTTGCAGTGCCGGATTCTCCGGAAGCAGTGGTTTCCCCGTTTGCAATCCGCTGCAGCACAGTGGCAAAATCTTCGCCGGAGGAGACATTTGCAGTTGCAATGCCTGCCTTGGCAGCCTCTTCTGCAAGCCGTTTTGCGGTGGCACGTTCCGCTGCCTGTGCACTGATGGAATCAGCGATAGACTGGTCAATATAATTGTAAATGGTAATGTTATTCATGCTTTTGTACTCCCATAACACAACATGATCGGTAATTGACGTTTGGACATAGTATAACATTTTATTTTAACAGATACAAGGAGAAAAAAATGGAGAAAAAGACATTTGTAACAAAAGAACAGCTCGATGAGATTGTAAAAGAGTTTAAAACCCCATTCCATCTTTACGATGAAAAGGGAATCCGCGCAAACATGGAAGCAGTAAAGGAGGCATTTTCCTGGAATCCGGGGTTCCGCGAGTATTTTGCGGTAAAGGCGACTCCAAACCCGTTTATTTTAGACATTTTAAAGGAATATGACTGTGGCTGCGACTGCGCATCCTTAACAGAGTTAATGTTAGCCGATTCACAGGGGTTTGATGGGGAACATATTATGTTTTCTTCGAACGACACTCCGGCGGAGGAATTTGCATTTGCAAATGAGTTAGGGGCAATCATCAATTTAGACGATTTTACCCATATTGACTTTTTAGAGCAGACCATCGGAAAGATTCCGGAGACCATCAGCTGCCGGTACAATCCGGGCGGCGTGTTTACGATGAGCAACGGTATCATGGACAACCCGGGAGATTCCAAGTATGGATTTACCTACGACCAGCTTGTGGAAGGTTTTAAGATTTTAAAGGCAAAGGGTGCAAAACGGTTCGGAATTCACGCATTTTTGGCAAGCAACACTGTTACAAATGAGTATTATCCGAAGCTTGCGCGCCAGCTTTTTGAACTGGTGCTTGATTTGAAGGAGAAGACAGGATGCGATATCAAGTTCGTCAACCTCTCCGGAGGCGTGGGCGTTGCCTATAAACCGGAGGATACACCAAACGATATCCATGTCATCGGAGAAGGGGTTAGAAAAGCTTACGAGGAGATTTTAGTTCCTGCTGGAATGGGCGATGTGGCAATTTTTACCGAGATGGGACGCTTTATGCTGGCTCCTTACGGATGTCTTGTGACAAGAGCAATCCACGAGAAGCATACCTATAAAGAGTACATCGGTGTGGATGCCTGTGCAGTCAACCTGATGCGCCCGGCAATTTACGGTGCGTACCACCACATCACGGTTATGGGCAAGGAGCAGGAGCCATGTGACCACAAGTACGATGTGACAGGTTCCCTTTGTGAAAACTGTGACAAATTTGCAATTGACCGGATGCTTCCGAAGATTGATATGGGAGACCTCCTTGTGATTCATGATACCGGAGCACACGGTTTTTCCATGGGATATAACTACAACGGAAAACTGCGTTCTGCGGAAGTATTGTTACAGGAGAACGGACAACCGAAGCTGATTCGTCGTGCAGAAACGGCGGAAGACTATTTCAGAACATTCGACTGCTTTGATATTTTAAAGAATATGAAATATCCGAAGGGCAGCAGATAGGAAATAAAAATGTGCATTGATGAAGCGCGTTTTGAACAGGCAAAACAGAAGATTATTGGCATGAACCGGGAACGTCAGGGAATCGGGACGCTCGGAGAGAAGACGGTTCATGCCGTCCTCAAAAATTATTATGCGCCGGATTGTGAAATGCAGGAAATTCCAATCGAAAATTTTGTGGCGGATATTTTTACCGGAACGGAGATTATTGAAATCCAGACGCGGTCGTTTAATGTGATGCGCCGGAAATTAGAGACATTTTTAAAGCAGTATCCGGTGACAATCGTGCATCCGATTCCGCATATAAAATGGGTATCCTGGATTGACGAGGAGACCGGGGAAGCCTCTCCGAAGCGAAAATCGCCGAAAAAAGGAAACCCGTATCAGGCGTTTGTCGAGCTTTATAAGATACGTCCTTTTTTAAAGAATGAAAATCTGCATTTTCGGTTTGCACTGATTGATATGGAAGAATACCGGCTCTTAAACGGCTGGAGCCGGGACAAAAAGCGCGGAAGCGAGCGGTTTGACCGGATTCCGCTTGAATTTGTCGAAGAAGTGCGCATTGACAGGCGGGAGGATTATATGCAGTTCGTGCCGTTTGATCTGCCGGAACCGTTTACCTCCCGTCAATTTGCACAGTGTGCGAAAATTCCCATGCGCCTTGCCAACGTGGTGCTCCTCATTCTGACAGACCTTTCGGTTGTCACCCGCGTCGGCAAGCAGGGAAACTGCTATCTGTATGAGCTTGCATTTTAATAATTACTGAGTTTCAGGCGTTTGCGGAAAGTATAGTCCATCTGATCGATGGCTCTGCGCGCCTGCCCATAGCGGTTGCGGTTTGTCTTAATGATAAAAATCTGTTCTGCACCGCGGTATTTCTCCCGCAGAAAAAACGGAATCTTTTTCCAGCACTTTGTAAATGGAATCTGGTTTGCAATTAAAAGCTGTGCTGTCTGTTCGCTGATGCGTTCATTGGTGGTGCGGCATAATTCCACATCTCTGTCAATTTCTCCCGGTTCTCCCAGGGTAATTGGTTTTCCCATCGTAATCCTCCTGCTACTTGATTCGAATATGAATCTGTTTTCCGAGACTTCCTGCAACCTTGACCAGAAAATCTAAGCTTGGGTTGTACTTTCCGCTCTCAAAGCGGGAAATATTGGACTTTTTGGTTCCAACCCGTTCGGCAAGCACTTCCTGTGTCACGTGCTGTGACCGGCGTGCCTCTTTTAGCTGTTCGACGACAGCCTGTCTTGGGTCAGAAAACGCCTTACATTCCTTCATTACGGGTACCTCGTGCACTCATATGTTACTCAAAAAGTTATCATATATGATAACTTATGTCAACGAAATTCTGGCGGGAGAGGGCAGATTAGTGGAAAATTTACAAAACAAAAAAATTTGGTTGCAATCTGGAAAAAGATATGATAGAATAATATTCGCTTGATGCAGAGCAGAGATGCCGGTGTGGCGGAATGGCAGACGCACCAGACTCAAAATCTGGCGGGGGCAACTTCGTGTGGGTTCAAGTCCCACCGCCGGCACTGAAGAATCATGAAAAAGGCAGAAACATTTTTGTTTCTGCCTTTTTTGTGTTTGAAAAACGGAAATGTCTGCAGTCAGCCGTGTTGTGCGGAGCGTGTCTCTTCACAGGCCTGCTGGTTTCTCAGAATAAAATAATCTACCAAACGTTTAATCGTGCGTTCCTGCGATTCAATAATCTTACGAAAATCGTCGTTTTCTTTTGTGAGGCGTAAAAACTCATTTTCATCGTACATTGATTTCTCCAACTTCCATTTGATGCGCAACAGAGTGATGTTGTTTCAGATAAGATGATAGTAGTAGAAATGGGGGTGAAAGTCAATCCCAAGCATTTCCCGAAGAACAAAAGGAAAATGATTGTCGACAAAATCTATCATTTCCCGCCAAAAAGCAGTGTTATTTTGAAGCGGGTTGTGATAAACTTGTGCGTGGAAATAAAACGAACAAAGTGCGAAAGGCATGGTTATTTTTATGAAACAAAAACTTAGAAAGAATATTCCATATAAAAAAATAGGAACCGGAATCCTCTCAGCGCTGCTCCCAGCGGTCTTTTTTTATCTGTTAGAGAGCTATACGCATAATCCCTTTGCAGAGGTGCGGCCGTGGGCACAGTTTTTTAATATTGTTCTTTTTGAACTGCTTGGCTGGCTGTTTGTGCTGTTGTGGGGAAGCCTTAAGGCAGGCTTTCGGACAGAGGCGGTTCTTGCGATGGTCTATGGAATCGCAAACGCTTATGTTGTGCGGTTTCGTACAAATCCGATTGTTCCGTGGGATATTTTATCCGTAAAGACCGCGGCAAGTGTTGCGGACAATTATGATTTCACTCCGGATGCACGGATGCTTGTGGTGACGGGGGCATTTGTGGCAATTATCGTACTGTTACGATTTTTAAAGGGAAAGATAAACCGCTTTGGATTTGTAAAACGTCTGATTCCTTCGGCAGTGCTTGTCGTGGTGCTTGTACTTTTTGCGGGAACCTTGCAGAAGGAGAGCTTTCAGAACAGTCACAGGCTCTATAATAAACTGTTTACACCAGTATACATGACAAATGTAGACGGAATCGGTGTCACATTTGTGATGAATCTTGCCTATATGGGAATCGACAAGCCGGAGGGCTACCACAGACAGGAAGCGGCGGAGCTTTTGGAGTCGTATTCCGGGGATGAGGAGACGACAGACGAAGAACTTCCGAATATTATTGTGATGATGAACGAGTCGTTTTCGGATTTGGCGGTGCTCGGAGATTTCACAACGAATGAAGATTATATGCCGTTTCTGCACAGCTTGCAGCAGGGAGCGGACAATACGGTGACAGGAATGTTAAACGTATCGGTCTGCGGCGGAAATACGGCGAATACGGAATTTGAATTTTTGACGGGCAATACAATGGCATTTTTGCCGCAGGGAAGTATTCCCTACCAGCAGTATATCAACGGTGAGATTCCGTCGTTGGCAAACTACTTAGAGGGGCTTGGCTATCAGACAGCGGCAACGCATCCGTTCAACGCATCGGGCTGGGAGCGGGATACAGTTTATCCGTGGCTGGGCTTTGAACAGAGCGTTTTTCTAAGACAGTATGCAGGCGCGTCCTATGTGCGTAAATATGTCAGTGATGCAAGCTGTGTGGATAAGATTATCGAACTTTGTGAAAATAAGGAAAAAGAAAATCCGTTGTTTGTGTTCAATGTCACGATGCAAAACCACGGCGGATATGCGGATTTATTTGATAATTTTACGCCGGATATCACGGTTGACGGAATTACCAATACCTCGCTCAGCCAGTATCTCTCTCTTGTAAAATTATCCGACGCTGCGTTAGAACAGTTGATTACTTATTTTTCCGGGGTAGAGGAAAAGACAGTGATTGTTTTTTTTGGTGACCATCAGCCGAGTGATACGGTTGCAGCGCCGATTTTAAAGAAAAACGGCATGGTGTGGAACCAGCTTGATGAGGAGCAGACGAAGCTTCGTTATCAGGTGCCGTATGTCATCTGGGCAAACTATGATATTGAGGAAGAAACAAATGCCGATACCAGTGCTAATTATCTTGCGGCAGAGGTGTTAAAAAGAGCCGGCGTGCCAACCTCCGCTTACCAGAACTTCCTGTTGGAGTTAGAGGAGAGCTATCCGATTTTTTCTGCCATCCGCATGGTCGATGCACAGGGGGAGGAAACCAGCCTTACAGAGCAAAAGCCAGAGACCGTCGATTATCAGAAATTAGAATACTATCAGTTGTTTGACTGGAACAAATAGAAAGAGAAACCGGAGGATTTATTTTGCACCACAATCATGTAACACATCAAATTTCAAAAAAAGAACAAAAGGAGCGGTGGAGCGCACGTCTGCCGCTCTTGCTTTCCTTTTTCCTGCCGCTTGTGATTCTTCTGATTATCTGTGTGGACCACGGGGTTTATCCGTTTGGTGACCAGTGTATTTTGCGGGTGGATATGTATCATCAGTATTGTCCGTTTTTTAACGAACTGCTGGAAAAATTAAGAACGGGGGGAAGCTTTGCCTATAGCTATAACATCGGACTTGGAGCAGACTTTCTGTCGCTGTATGCCTACTATCTGGCAAGTCCGCTCAACTGGCTGCTGTTACTCTGTCCGAGCGGAGCAGTCATCGAGTTTATGACGATTCTTGTTGTGCTTAAAATTGCGCTTTGCGGACTGACCTTTGCGTATTATCTGAAAGAGCATTTTGGGAAAAATAATCTGCTGCTTCCGGTGTTTGCCTGTGCGTATGCATTTTCCGGCTTTGTAGCAGCTTATGCATGGAATATTATGTGGATGGACTGTATTTTGCTGGCGCCGCTGATTATATTGGGATTGGAGCGGTTAGTAAAAGAAAATCGTCCGGCGCTTTACTACGTGACGCTTGCGGTTTCCATTCTGAGCAACTACTACATTTCTATTATGATTTGTATTTTCCTGGTGCTGTGGTTTTTCTTTATCTGGATTTCGGATAAAAAGAGCGGATGGAAGGCATTTGTCCGTTTTGCATGGTATTCCCTGCTTGCAGGGGGAACAGGAGCGGTGCTCATCCTGCCGGAGGCGGTGATACTCAGCCAGAGCGGTTCTAAGAATCTTTCTTTTCCGAGTGCCATGGAATGGTACTTTAATATTATGGCGGAGCTTTCCCGCCATGCGGTTTTGACGACACCATATACCGGAAGAGACCACTGGCCGAATCTGTATTGTGGTGCATTTGTACTGATTCTTGTAGTTATGTACCTGTTGAATCGTCAGATTTCCTGGAAGAAAAAACTTGCGTACCTGGCGTTTGTGGCACTGTTTGTCGTGAGCTTTGCCAATAATATGCTCGATTTTATCTGGCATGGACTTCATTTCCCGGATTCCCTGCCGGGCAGACAGTCGTTTCTCTATATGTTTGTGCTTTTAGTCCTGAGTTTTGAGGCAGTCCTAAAACTGGAAGGAAATAAGATGTGGCACATTGCGGTGGCTTCCGGTGCCGATGCGCTGTTTTTACTTGCGGGCTATTATTTGTCCCCGGAGGAGATGCGCAGTACGGATGCCTACGTGACAACCGCAATTCTTCTGGCAGGTTATGCACTTGTTCTGGTATTTTATTTTTCCGGAAAAGAAAAGCTGCGGTGGCTGATGGTGTGTGCGGGCTGTGCGCTGATGGTGGTGGAGCTTGCCGTCAACTTTGATGTGACGGGGCTTGGAACCGTGAGCCGGACCGCCTATACGAAGGACTGGGAGGATTATGCGGCAGTTTTAAAGGAGGCGGATGCCCTTGCAGAAGAGGAGGGCGTGCTTTTTTACCGGACGGAGGAGTTAGAGCGCAAGACCAAAAATGATGCGGCATTATACGGCTATCATTCGGCAACGCAGTTTTCGTCCCTGATGAATCTGAATGTGAGCCATTTTTACCAGAAGGTGGGAATGGAAGGTGGAAAAAATTTCTATTGCTATAATGGCGCAACACCGTTACTTTCTGCGATGCTTTCGGTGCGCTATGTATTAGCGGACAATGCGCTTGAGGAGAACCCGGTGCGCACGCTGGTGGCACAGAGCGGAAATACATATCTCTACGAAAATAGTTATGTACTGCCGCTTGGATTTGTCATGCCGGAGGATGCCGCAGCGGCGTGGACGCTTGAGAGTGGAGCGGATATTTCAAACCAGAACAGGCTTGCTTACCTGTTAGGAGCCGAGGAGCCGATGCTGACCGAGATTCCGTCGGAATCAAAGGCTGGCGAGTCCACGATTAAAGTGGAAGAGGATGGGTATATTTTTGCTTCCTATGATAGGACAACGGTCGATAATCTGACGGAGAAGGTGGGAGAGGATTACACAAGGAATTTTTCCAAGGTATCGCACAATTATCTGTTGGAGCTAGGCTATCAGGAGGCGGGAAGTGAGATTTCCATTACGAATACGAAGGAGGAGACGGTGCAGATTACCGCATACCGCCTGAATCTTAACAGCGTAAAAACAGCGTTTGAGACGTTAAATGAGGAGCCGTTCCTTCTCGATGAGGTGACCGATACTTCCGTGAAGGGGCATGTTACGCTTGAAAATCCGGGTAGACTGATTTTTTCCATTGCGCAGGAAGCCGGATTTACGGTTACCGTTGACGGAGAGGAAGTAGAACCAGAACTGTTTGCAGAAGCACTTATCAGTATCCCGCTTTCTGCCGGCAGTCATGAGGTAACGCTTTCCTATCACACACCGGGAATCGGCGTGGGCGCAGCGATTACGTTTACCTGTGTGGCGCTGTTTGCTGTGACGATGGCGGTGAGAAGAAAAAGGAAGAGAACTTCCCGGGCAGAATAATTTTATCGTAACATTGAAATTCCGCGTATAATGTGGGATAATATAGGCTGGTATAAGTGTGTGCTTATACCGGTCTTTTTGATTCATAGGAAAGAGGTTTTGAATATGGCTGAGAAAGAACTTGAAGTGTACGGAAAACATATGGAACCCTTAAAGATTGTTCCTTATGAGCACAATGCAAAATATTATGAGACCGACCAGATGGGAATTGTCCATCACTCCAATTACATCCGCTGGATGGAGGAGGCGCGCATGGATTTGATGAAACAGATGGGACTTGACTACAAGCAGATGGAAGCGATGGAAATTATCAGTCCGGTGCTTTCCGTTTCCTGCGAGTATCACAGCATGGTACATTTTGATGATGTGGTTGTGATTGAGCCGCGGATTGTCAAATACAATGGCATCAAGTTAGAGGTTGAGTACCGCATGACCGATAAGGAGACGGGCGAACTTCGGACGACGGGAAGAAGCTCCCACTGCTTTTTGAACCGGTCAGGCAGACCGATTTCACTGAAGCGTTCCTATCCGGAAATTGATACAAAATTTTTTGAATATACAGACAAATAGAGGAGGAAGAAAATGATACCGGAACGATTAAAAAAATTGCGGGAAGAGATGGCACAGAGAGGAATTGATATTTATGTGGTGCCGACTTCCGATTTTCATGATTCAGAATATGTAGGAGAACATTTTAAAGCAAGAAAATTTATTACCGGATTTACCGGTTCTGCAGGAACAGCGGTCATTACGATGACAGAGGCAGGTCTTTGGACAGACGGACGTTATTTTGTGCAGGCAGAGCATCAGCTCGAAGGAAGCACAGTGACTTTGTACCGCATGGGAGAAGAAGGAGTACCTACGGTTGACGAATTTCTTGCAGAGAAATTACCGGAAAACGGATGCCTTGGATTTGACGGAAGAGTCATCGGCGGAACCTGGGGCAGACGCATGGAAAAGCTTGCAGAAAAGAAAAATGGCACGATTCACTGCAACGAGGATCTGATTGACATTATCTGGGAGGACCGCCCGGCACTTTCTAAGGAGCCGGCATTTATCCTGGAAGAAAAATATGCCGGAAAGAGTACGGCAGAGAAGCTTGCGGCAGTCCGTGAGGCGATGGAAAAAGAAGGCGCAGATTATCATATTTTAACTTCCCTTTACGATATCGCATGGCTGTTAAATGTCAGAGGCGGCGATATTGAGTGCGTGCCGGTTGTATTGTCTTATCTGGTACTCACAGAAAAAGAATGTATCTGGTTCTTACAGGAAGAGATTGTGGATGAAAAACTTCGTGCTTATCTGAATGAGAATCATATTACAACCAGAGCATATGATGCCATCTACGAATATGTGCTGGATATCCCGGCAAATGCCAAGGTACTTTTAAGTGCCGGTCAGGTAAATTACCGCATTGTAAGCAGTCTCAACGAAGATATTACCATCATTGACAAGCCAAACCCGACGCTTCTTATGAAGGCAGTGAAAAACCCGACAGAGGTTGACAACACCAGGGCTGCCCATGTCAAAGACGGTGTGGCAGTGACCAAGTTTATGTACTGGTTAAAAAATAATATCGGAAAAACAAAAATCACCGAGATTTCTGCGTCCGATTATCTGGAAAACTTAAGAAAAGAGCAGGAGAATTTCCTGGGCATCAGCTTTAATACCATCAGCGCATACGGCGCAAATGCGGCAATGATGCACTATTCCGCAACACCGGAATCCGACACGGAGTTAAAGCCGGAGGGATTTCTTCTGGTAGATTCCGGCGGACATTACTATGAGGGAACGACCGATATCACAAGAACATTTGCATTAGGACCGATTACGGATGAGATGCGCACCCATTTTACCGCGGTATGCCGTTCCAACATGAATCTTGCCCATGCAAAATTTTTATATGGATGCACCGGGTTAAATCTGGATATCCTTGCAAGAGGACCACTCTGGGAAATGGGAATTGACTATAAATGTGGAACCGGGCACGGCGTTGGCTATCTTTTAAATGTGCACGAGGGACCAAACGGATTCAGATGGCGCGTGGTTGCAGAGCGAAACGACAGCGGTGTATTGCAGGAAGGCATGATTACGACAGATGAGCCGGGCGTTTATCTGGAAGGAAAATATGGTATCCGTACCGAAAATGAACTGGTTTGCCATAAGTCCTGCAAGAACGAATACGGACAGTTTATGGAGTTTGAGAACATCACCTATGCGCCGATTGATCTGGATGCCATTGATCCGGAGCAGATGACAAAGCGTGAGAGAGAATACTTAAACGAGTATCACGCAATGGTATATAAGACTCTGTCTCCTTATATGACAGAGGAAGAAAATGAGTGGCTGAAACGCTACACAAGAGCAATTTAGACAGGAGAGACGGCATGAGCGGAAAGCTGGTATTAATTGACGGACACAGCATTTTAAACCGGGCATTTTTCGGAATCCCGGATTTGACCAACGCGGAGGGACTTCACACCAACGCGGTGTATGGTTTTTTGAATATTTTGTTTAAAATTTTGGAAGAGGAAAAACCGGATTATCTTACGGTGGCATTTGACGTGTCCGAACCGACATTCCGCCATAAAATGTATGAAGCGTATAAGGGAACCAGAAAGCCGATGGCACAGGAATTAAAGCAGCAGGTGCCATTGATGAAGGAAATGTTGTCCTGCATGGGCGTTACGGTGGTCGAAAAAGGCGGTTATGAGGCGGATGACATCTTAGGAACCATCGCAAAGCGTGCGGAAAAGGAAGGACTTACGGTGTCCGTAGTTTCTGGAGACCGCGATCTCTTACAGCTTGCGAGTGACAACATCAAAATCCGGATTCCAAAGACCAAAAAGACGGGAACGGAGATTGAGGATTATAACACGGCAGAGGTACTCGAAAAATACCTTGTGACACCGGAACAGTTTATCGATGTGAAGGCGCTGATGGGCGATACCTCGGATAATATTCCGGGGGTTCCGGGAATCGGGGAGAAGACGGCGACCTCCATCATCGCAAAATACGGCAGTATTGAAAATGCCTATGCGCATGTGGATGAGGTGAAGCCGCCCCGTGCCAGCAATAATCTGAGAGAATATTATGAGCAGGCAAAGATGAGCAAGGTTCTTGCAACCATCGAGACCAATGCAGAGATTCCCTATGAGCTTGAGGGCGCCAGATTAAATCAGATTTCGGATTTGTATACACCGGAAGCGTACCTGATGTGCAAGAGACTCGAATTTAAGCAGCTTCTCGGTAGATTTGATGTGACGGCACCGGCAAACAACGCAGAAGAACATTTTTCTTATGTGGAGAGCGCAGAACAGGCAAAAAAAGTGCTTGCTTCCATAAAAGGAAAAGAGTGTGGATTTTTTCTGGTTCCGGCAGAAACGGAAAACCGGGTGCTTGGACTTTCCCTTGCCCTCGGGGAAGAGAAAGTTTTTTATATCCCGGCAGAACTTTGTGAGAACTTAATAGAGCAGTTTTGCGAGAGCGGGGCAGCCTCCTATGCAACACTTGATTTAAAGCCGCAGGTTACACTTCTTGGAATGATTGAGAAGAAAAAGCGGGGTACGATTTCACAGGAGAATCTGTTTGACAATGTGATTGCGGCGTATCTTTTAAATCCGATTAAGAACGAATATCCGTATGAGGATATTGCAAAAGACCATGCCGATTTGATGCTGCCGTCAAAAGCAGATCTTCTTGGAAAAATGTCCTTTGAAAAAGCGGCTGTCTCCGAGAAAGAAGCATTTTTAAAGTGTGTCTGCTTCATGGCGTATGTGGCATGGAAGACGAAAAAACCGCTTTTGGAAAAGCTCCGGGAGACCGAGATGGAAGAGCTGTTTACGCAAATCGAGATGCCGCTGGTATTTACGTTAGCAGATATGGAGCACACCGGAATCATCGCATCGAAGGAAGCGCTAAAGGAATACGGCGATAAATTGGCAGTCCGCATCGTGGAATTGGAGCAGAAAATCTATGCCGAGGCGGGGGAAGAATTTAATATCAATTCTCCGAAGCAGCTTGGCGTCATTTTGTTTGAAAATATGAAGCTGCCGGGCGGAAAGAAGACAAAGACCGGATATTCGACGGCGGCGGATGTGCTAGACCGGCTGGCACCGGAATATCCGATTGTGAAGGATATTCTTGAGTACCGCCAGCTTACAAAGCTGAAATCGACGTATGCGGACGGGCTGTCCGGCTATATCAAAGAGGACGGCAGAATCCATACGTCTTTTAACCAGACGATTACGGCAACCGGACGCTTAAGCAGTACGGAACCGAACTTGCAGAATATTCCGATGCGGATTGAGTTAGGACGGCTGATTCGCAAGGCATTTTACCCGAAAGAGGGATTTGTCTTTGTGGATGCGGACTATTCCCAGATTGAGCTTCGCGTGCTTGCACATATGTCCGGCGATGAAAAGCTGATTGAAGCCTACAGACAGGCACAGGATATTCACCGCATCACGGCGTCCCAGGTGTTCCACATCCCGTTTGAGGAAGTCACCGATTTACAGAGACGCAATGCGAAGGCAGTAAACTTCGGAATCGTATACGGTATCAGTTCCTTTGGATTAAGCCAGGATTTAAGCATCAGCAAAAAGGAAGCGGCGGATTACATTGAGCGCTACTTTGAGACTTATCCGAAGATTAAATCGTTCCTCGACGGAATGGTGGAGAGTGCAAAAAAGACCGGCTATGCGGTTACGATGTTTAAAAGACGCAGACCGGTGCCGGAGCTTTTCAGCAGCAATTTCATGCAGCGCTCGTTTGGAGAGCGGATTGCCATGAATTCTCCGATTCAGGGAACTGCGGCGGACATCATTAAGATTGCGATGATTCGCGTTCACGACAGACTTCTGGAAGAAAAATTACAGTCGAGACTCATTCTGACCGTTCATGACGAGCTTCTCGTGGAGACGGCAAAGGATGAGGAAGCAGAGGTTGTGAAAATATTAACAGAAGAAATGCATGGTGCAGCAAATCTGGATGTGGTATTGGAAATAGATGCACATACCGGCACAGACTGGTATGAAGCCAAATAGGAAGCACAGATAAAGGAGAAACGATGAAATTCATTGGAATCACGGGAGGCGTAGGGGCAGGCAAATCCGAGATTCTTTCGTATCTTGCAAAAAAGCCGGATACGAAGGTGATGCTTGCGGATGAAATTGCCCATGAGCTGATGGAACCTGGAACAGAATGTTATGATGCAATCTGTGAAAGGTTTGCGGGAGAAGACATTTTCGTGGAAAGAGCAGGAACGCAGTTTGACCGGGGAAAACTGGCGCGGGTCATTTTTGCGGACGAGGAAAAACGCGATGCCATGAATGGAATCGTTCATCCGGCAGTAAAAAAATACGTGTTGAAGGCAGCAAAAAACGCAAGGAAGGAAGGGCGGCTTACGCTTCTTGTGTTGGAGGCGGCACTTTTAATAGAAGAACATTATGATGAAATTTGTGATGAACTCTGGTATATTTATACCAGAGAGTCGATAAGGGAGGAGCGTCTGATGGCTTCCCGCGGCTACAGCAGGGAAAAGGTACGGCAGATTTTTGCAAGCCAGCTTCCGGAGAAAGAATACCGCAGACATTGCAGCGTGGTGATTGATAACAACGGCACGGTGGAGGATGCCTGCAGGCAGATAGACGAAGAACTATACAAAAAGACAGGGAGAGCGACAAAATGAGCGATGCGCATGTGAATGAGGAACCGTTGGTATTTGGTCTGGATATCGGAACCAGAAATGTAGTCGGAACGGTGGGATACCGTGAGGGAAAAGAATTTATCGTGGTTGGACAGAAAGTCATGGAGCATGAGACGCGGGCGATGCTCGACGGACAGATTCATGATATCGGAAGAGTCGGAGCGGTCATCAGTAAAGTAAAGGAATCTTTGGAGGAGCAGACCGGAGAAAAACTGACGGAAGTCTGTATCGCAGCCGCTGGACGTGTATTAAAAACGGTTACTACGACTATCGAACAGGAATTTCCGGAAGAGACCGTGGTGACAGGAGAGATTATCCATACACTTGATTTGATGGGAATTGAAAAGGCACAGGGCATTTTGACCGAGTGGAATGATACCCATTATAAATTTTACTGTGTAGGGTATTCGGTGGTAAAATATTATCTTAACGATGAACCGTTTTCCAATCTGGAATCCCATAAGGCAGACAAAATCAGTGAGGAAATTATCGTAACCTTCCTGCCGGAAGACGTTGTAGACGGATTGTATGCAGCAGTGGCACAGGCAGACCTTGCAGTGGCAAATCTGACGTTGGAGCCTATCGCAGCAATTAATGTGGCAATTCCGGAGAGTTTCCGTCTGTTAAACATTGCACTTGTCGATATCGGTGCCGGAACATCCGATATTTCGGTGACCAGAGATGGAAGTATTATTGCCTACGGTATGATTCCACTTGCAGGAGACGAGCTGACAGAGTTAATTGTGCAGCAGTATCTGGTAGATTTTAATACCGCAGAATATATCAAACTGCACAGTGGTATGGAAGATACGATTACCTATAAAGATATCATGCTGATTGAGCACACGATTCCGGCTTCGGAGGTATGGGAACTGACAAAGCCAATCGTTGACAAGATGACGACCGAGGTGGCGGCAAAGATTAAGGAATTAAACGGCGGAGATACGGTCAGTGCAGCATTTATCGTCGGAGGCGGCGGAAAGATTCACGGCTATACCGAGATGCTTGCAGAAAAGTTAGACCTGCCAAAAGAACGTGTGGCACTGCGCGGTGAGGAAGTTTTACAGGAAGTAACCTTTGAGCAGAAGGAAATCAAAAAAGACCCGCTTTTGGTAACACCGATTGGTATCTGTCTGAATTATTATGACCAGCGCAACAGCTTTATCATGGTACGCTTTAACGGAGAGCGCATCAAGTTATATGACAATAACAAACTTACGATTGTAGATGCGGCACTGCAGGCAGGATTCCCGAATGAAGATTTGTTCCCGAAGCGTGGAAAAGAGCTGACTTTTACCGTAAACGGTGCGACACGTATCGTGCGCGGAGAACCGGGTGAGGCAGCAATGATTTACATGAACGGAAAACCGGAAAACATCAATACCCTGCTTGTGCCAAACAGTGAGATTATCATTGAACCGTCCACCGCCGGAAGAGAGGCGTTCTGCACGTTAGAAGAGCTTGAGGAGTCTGCGGATTCCTCGATGATTTTCATCGTCAACGGTCAGAGAGTGCGTTGTCCGAAATTCCTTGAGGTAAATGGAAGCTTGGAACTGCCGTCGTATCAGATTAAAGAGGGTGACCAGATTGAGAGCCGGAACTTCTACACGGTAGGACAGTTGATTGAATTTATGGATGTAGAACTTGATAAGGATCGCGATATTGTGGTCAATAACCGTGTGGCAGAGCTTGATACATTGATTTATGAGAACTTTACAATCGACTGGACGGTTCTTTCCTTTGGTACAGCAGACTTCTCTTATGTGCCGGATAAACCGCAGGAAGAGATGCCTGCAGAAGCTGAGACAGCAAAAGAGGGCGCATCGGAAGAAGGAGCGGCAGAAGACGGAAGTGCAGAAGCTGGAACAGAAGCGGCAGGAGACGAAGGTACAAAAGTGGAAGCAGCGGAAGCGCAGGTAGCCGGAGAAGCAGAAGTAATTGCGGAAACAACTACAGATATAGATGCCACTACAGACACCACTACAACTGTACTTGGTGAAACAGCTACGAATGGAAATGCAGATGTAATCACAGAAGTCGGAGCAGAAACTTCTGGAATGTCTGAGATGACATCGGAAGAACCAGAGAAAGAGAGTGAGGAAGCTTCCGAGACAGGCGAGCCGGAAAAGGGCATCAGCATCATGGTTTATATCAATGGACAGCCGGTGCGCCTGACCGGAAAAGACAGCTATATTTTTGTCGATATTTTTGATTTTTATGAGTTCGATTTGTCACAGTCGAAGGGACGTGCAGTGATTACGAATCTGAACGGAAAGAATGCCGTGTATACCGCACAGCTCAATGCAGGAGATCGCATTGAACTTGGCTGGCAGGAACGGTAAAAGGAACAGGGAAAAGAGAAAAAGAAAATGGAATTATGTAGTATCGCAAGCGGCAGCAGTGGAAACTGTATCTGTGTTGGCTCCGAGGACTGCCATGTTCTCATCGATGCGGGAATCAGCGGCAAACGGATTGAAGCGGGGCTAAACGCAAACGAATTGAAGGCGGGAGAAATGCAGGGCGTTCTGTTGACGCATGAGCACATTGACCATATCGCAGGACTTGGGGTTATCGCAAGGAGATATGGAATCCCGATATATGCAACGCCGGGAACGATTGAGGCAGTAAAACAGGTAAAGTCAGTCGGAAAAATCGATCCGGAACTGTTCTGCCCGATTACGCCGGGGGAAAAATTCACCATCGGGGATTTGGACATTGAGGCAATTCCGGTTTCCCATGATGCGGCAGAGCCGGTGGCATACAAAGTAAAAAATGGGGATAAAAGTCTTGCAGTGATGACCGACCTCGGATATTACGACGAAAATATTGTGGAGAAGTTAAAGAATCTCGATGTTCTTTTGCTTGAGGCAAATCACGACGTACATATGTTACAGGTGGGAAGCTATCCGTATCCGTTAAAACAGCGAATCCTCGGAAACCGGGGGCATCTTTCCAATGAGAGCAGTGGAAGACTTTTAGGCGAGGTACTGCACGATGGATTTCATACGGTAATGCTGGGGCACCTCAGTAAGGAGAACAATTATCCGGAGCTTGCCTATGAGACCGTGCGGTTAGAGGTGACACTTGGGGACAATCCCTACAAGGGGACGGATTTTCCGATGTATGTGGCAAAACGCGACGAGCCTTCGCAACGGATTACTTTCTAATGAATTTATTAGAAAAAATAATGAGTACGAATTCATGGTAGAAATCCGACAGCGGTTGTGGTATGATGAACCATAAATCAATTGTTTCACGCAGTAACGTGAAAAAGGATAGCGGCGCAGGTGCCGGAATGGAGGAGAATATGGAAAACACAGCAGACAAGACAATTATTACTGTAGTAGGAAAAGATACGGTTGGAATTATTGCAAAGGTGTGTACCTATCTTTCTGAAAACCAGATTAATGTATTAGATATCACACAGACAATTGTATCAGGGTATTTTAACATGATGATGATTGTGGATATGAATCAGGCAACAAAATCCTTCGATGTGTGTCAGCAGGAACTGGATGCCCTCGGAGAGCAGATTGGTGTTTCCATCAAATGTCAGCGCGCAGAGATTTTTGAAAAAATGCATCGTATTTAAGGCTGGGGGTCAGAGACATGATAAATATATTTGAGGTAAACGAGACCAATAAAATGATTGAGCAGGAAAATCTCGATGTGCGTACCATTACGCTTGGAATCAGTCTGTTAGACTGTATTGATTCGGATTTAGAGCGCCTCAATCAGAAGATTTATGACAAGATTACAACTGTAGCAAAAGATCTTGTCGCCGTGGGAAAAGAAATCGAGGCAAACTACTGCATCCCGATTGTCAATAAACGAATTTCTGTAACCCCGATTGCGTTAGTCGGTGGTGCAGCATGTAAGACACCGGATGATTTTGCAACGATTGCACAGACGCTTGACCGTGCGGCAAAAAAAGTCGGCGTGAACTTTATCGGTGGCTATTCCGCTCTGGTTTCCAAGGGAATGACTGTTGCGGATGAAAATCTTATCCGCTCTATTCCAAAGGCACTTTCCACTACCGATTTTGTGTGCAGTTCCGTAAATCTCGGCTCTACCAAGACTGGAATCAACATGGATGCCGTGCGTCTGATGGGCGAGATTATCAAAGAAACCGCAGAGTACACAAAGGAGCAGGATTCTCTCGGCTGTGCAAAACTTGTGGTATTCTGTAATGCACCGGATGACAACCCGTTTATGGCAGGTGCGTTCCATGGCGTGACAGAAGCAGATGCAATTATCAATGTAGGCGTAAGCGGACCGGGTGTTGTAAAGACTGCGTTAGAGAAAGTCAGAGGCGAGAGCTTTGAGGTTCTCTGTGAGACCATCAAAAAGACCGCATTTAAGGTTACACGTGTGGGACAGCTTGTGGCAAAGGAAGCATCCAAAAGACTTGGAATTCCGTTTGGAATTATTGACCTTTCTTTAGCACCGACTCCGGCAATCGGCGATTCGGTAGCCGATATCCTCTGCGAGATTGGACTTGAGTACGCAGGTGCACCGGGAACAACGGCGGCACTTGCACTGTTAAACGACCAGGTGAAAAAAGGCGGCGTGATGGCTTCATCTTATGTAGGTGGACTCAGTGGTGCATTTATTCCGGTCAGCGAAGACCAGGGAATGATTGATGCGGTTGTGGCAAATGCACTCACCATTGAAAAATTAGAGGCGATGACCTGTGTCTGCTCCGTAGGACTCGATATGATTGCCATTCCGGGAGACACAAAAGCGACAACCATTTCCGGTATTATTGCAGACGAGATGGCAATCGGTATGGTAAACCAGAAAACGACGGCTGTCCGCCTGATTCCGGTAATCGGAAAGGGCGTCGGAGAAACTGTAGAATTTGGTGGACTGCTCGGTTATGCACCGATTATGCCGGTCAACCAGTATTCCTGTGACGCATTTGTCAACCGCACCGGACGGATTCCGGCACCGATTCACAGCTTTAAGAACTAAAGGAACGTTATCACTTTATGAGCGCAAAAATTGACAAGATTGTATTGATAAAAAATGCAGTGGAGACGTTGGGTTATTTCTCCGGTCAGCTTGCGGCAGGATTAAAAGAACAGGGATTTGAAACGTATTTCATAGACTATGAGGCACTCGATGAGACAGTGCCTCGTCTTTCCTGTTTTGCCAGGCGGGGAAAAACTGCGCTTCTTACGTTTAATTTTATAGGGCTTAGCGGGGAACCGTTCTTCAAAGAGGATGGACATGAGATATGGGAGACATATGAAATGCAGTGTCTCAATATTCTGGTGGACCATCCTCTTTATTATCACACGAAGCTTGCAAAGCTGTCGGAGGAGCGAAGAAATCACACGGTAAGTCCGGATGATGATAAAATGACAATTGTCTGTATTGACCGCGACCACGCCGCATACATCAGACGCTTTTACCAGGAAATTCACGTTGTATTTATGCCGCTTGCAGGAAACCAGCTCTTTCATTGGGAGGAACCTCTTCCCATTGAAGAAGCTCTTTGCATCGAGAAACCGCTTCCTGTTGGAGAACGCAGGTATGACCTTGTGTTTACCGGAAACCATGTGTCGGTGGAAGAGATTGAGCGAAGAGTGGATGCGGCGGATGCAGAGTACCGTACCTTTTACCGGGAAATTATGGAAGATGTGCTTACACATCCGAAGCGGCGGATAGAAGCGGTGATGGAGGAATACATCCGAAATGAACTCGGGGATGTGTCAGAGGCAGAGCTTTGTTCGGCAATGGCGGGAACGGCGTTTGTCGATATCTGGGCGCGGGCAAAAAGCCGGGCGCAGATTGTAGAGCGGCTCGCGGATGCGGATATCAAGATGCTGGTAGTCGGCGAAGGCTGGGACTATTTAAAGGAGAAAAAGGGACATCCGGCAGTGACCGGGAAAATGGTGGATTCTGCGGCATGTGTGAGCGCGACGCAGCAGGGAAAGCTTTCCTTAAATGTCCTGCCGTGGTTTCAAAACGGCGCACACGACCGCATTTTTACCGCGATGTTACAGAAATCCGTGGCATTGACAGATGGCAATGATTACTTGCGGGAACTGTTTGCGGATAAAAAAGAACTTGTATTTTATTCTTTAGATGCCATCGAAGAATTGCCACAGCTTGTGCGGGAATTCTTAAGCCATCCGAAGCAGTTGCAGGAGATTGCAGACTGTGGATATGCCTGTGCAAAGAATTCCCATACCTGGGAAAAAAGGGCGAAGTTTCTGGCGGGTTTGTTAGAGTAATAAGTAATACTAATAAAACCTAGTAAATAAATTCATGAGGCTAATAAGGAAGTCCGGTTGTAAAATAAATATGCGCATGATAAAATAAGTTCTGTCAAGTTTATAAGATAAACTTGACAGAACTTATTTCGAAGTTTCTGCGAAACTTCGGATGGAATTATGAACAGAAATCAGGAGGAATGGTCAATGGAACAGATGTCATTGAAGAAAGAACTTTCCGGAAACGCATATCCGGGCAGAGGAATCGTAATCGGTAAATCTGCGGACGGAAAATATGCAGTTACCGCTTATTTCATTATGGGAAGAAGCGAAAACAGCCGGAACCGTGTATTTGTAGAGGATGGAGAGGGAATTCGCACACAGGCGTTTGACCCGTCCAAACTTACCGATCCGAGCCTTATCATCTATGCACCGGTACGTGTATTAGGAAACAAGACAATTGTGACCAATGGAGACCAGACCGATACCATCTATGAACTGATGGATAAACAGCAGACATTTGAACAGGCGTTACGCACCAGAGAATTTGAGCCGGATGCACCAAACTACACCCCGAGAATTTCCGGTATCATGCACATTGAAAAAGGAAAGTTCAACTATGCAATGTCCATTTTAAAGAGCAATAACGGCAATCCGGATGCCTGCAATCGTTACACTTTTGCCTATGAGAATCCGGTAGCGGGAGAGGGACATTTCATTCACACCTACATGGGAGACGGCAATCCACTGCCAAGCTTTGAAGGAGAACCGACACTTGTAGATATCGACGGTGATATTGACAGCTTTACAAATCTCGTCTGGAACAACCTCAATGAGGACAATAAGGTTTCCCTTTTTGTACGTTACATCAATATCGAAGACGGAACCTATGAAACCAGAATCGTAAATAAGAACGTGTAAGAGTGGAGAAAGGATAAAGCAATGAAAGAATTAGAGTTAAAATATGGCTGTAACCCAAACCAGAAACCATCCCGCATTTATATGGAAGAAGGGGAACTCCCGATTAAGGTATTAAACGGAAAACCGGGTTATATCAACTTCTTAGATGCCTTTAACGGCTGGCAGCTTGTCAAGGAGTTAAAGAGAGCAACCGGACTTCCGGCAGCAACTTCTTTCAAGCATGTTTCTCCTGCTGGCGCAGCAGTCGGACTTCCGCTTAGCGAGGTAGAGCGCAAGATTTACTGGGTGGATGATATGGATGTGGAATTTACACCGATTGCAAATGCGTACATTCGTGCAAGAGGAGCAGACCGCATGTCCTCTTTCGGTGATTTTATTTCTCTTTCCGATGTCTGCGATAAAGAGACCGCACTTGTCATCAAGCGTGAGGTTTCCGACGGTGTGATTGCACCGGGCTACACCGACGAGGCACTTGAAATCTTAAAGGCTAAGAAAAACGGAAATTACAACGTCATCGAGATTGACCCGGATTACGTTCCGGCACCAATCGAGCACAAGGAAGTATTCGGTATCACTTTTGAGCAGGGAAGAAATGAACTTGTCATTGATGAGCATTTCTTTGAGAATATCGTGACAGAGAACAAGGAACTTCCGGAATCGGCAAAGATTGACCTTGCAATTGCAATGATTACCTTAAAATATACCCAGTCCAATTCTGTATGCTATGTAAAGGGTGGACAGGCAATCGGTATCGGTGCAGGACAGCAGTCAAGAATCCACTGCACCAGACTGGCTGGCTCCAAGGCGGACAACTGGTGGCTGCGTCAGTCCCCAAAGGTTTTAAATCTGCCGTTTTTGGATAACATTCGCCGTGCAGACCGCGACAATGCGATTGACCTTTACATCGGCGAGGATTACATGGATGTACTCGCAGACGGAGCATGGGAGCATATCTTTAAGGAGAAGCCGGAAGTATTTACCAGAGAGGAAAAGAGAGCCTGGTTAGATAAAAATACGGATGTAGCGCTTGGCTCCGATGCATTCTTCCCATTTGGAGATAACATCGAGCGTGCACATAGAAGCGGTGTCAAATATGTTGCGGAGCCGGGCGGTTCCATCCGTGATGACAATGTTATCGAGACCTGCAACAAGTATGACATGGTGATGGCATTTACCGGAATCCGTCTGTTCCATCACTAGAATCAGACAATTACAATTGGCATGGCATATTCGCTGCGGAAAGCATTTGCCAACCCGCGTGAGCGAATCTGTGTATACAAATCAGCAGCAAAAATATCCTTTTCTAAGACGTGAAAAGCGTTTTGGGAGAGGATATTTTTTTGTGTGTCAGGTCTTGCATCCGAAAGTTTGGAAATGAGTGGAACATCTGCATTTTTTTTGATGGCGGACAATAACGGGGCAGCGTCCTTACGAAAACCGAGTATGCGAAGATACGGAATGTAATCTAAGGATTTTGCCTGCGCAACATCGTCTTTGGTGACGGAGAGCAGAATGTGGGTTAAAATCCGCGCGGCTCTGGTATAGGTAATGTCACGGCTTTTGATTTCTTCGGTAAAACTCCTAAAATCGCGGTAGGAGGAAACAAGAGCACAGATGCGTCTTGAAATATCGGCATTGCAGTCTGCAAATTTCGAGAAAAAATCCTTATCCCGTGCCACGCCGGATAAAAGCAGATATCCTAAAATCTGGGAAAAATCATTTTCGGTGACTGCCGGATAAATCGAGAGAGTCTCTTCTAACAATGGAAGAGTGGCGGAGGGCAGCATAGAGGAAAGAACATTTAAGCCGGAGACATCCGGGATTTTTAAAAGTGTCTGCCGTATCGCGGTGGCGGAGGCAAAGTGCGGCTGTGTGGTGGGGGCTTTCACCGGAAGTGCGGCGTCGTGATAGCCAGCACCCTCCCTTGGAAGCAGAAACGGCGTTAAGGCAGAGTGACGTCTTTTGATTGCCTTTAGGTATTCGATGGCAAGAATGTTATTCGGGGAAGAGAGAAGCTCTGTCAAAATATTGATATCTGTAGTTCTATCGCTGCCTGCACAAAGGCAGTCCGTCAGGGCGCGGGTTCTTGCAGCCGGAAAGGTAAGACCTTCTTTTATATAGGAAGAAAGTGCATTCCGGTAAGATTCCGGTTCCTCCGCAAGAAGGGCTGCGATATCGTTAAGAAGTGCGAGATTCGCTGTCTCCGCACCAAAACAGATGCCGTCTGTAATGCCAAGGCGGTCGAACAGTGTCACACCTGCCATCGCAAAATCCTCTGCGGAAGCGGTTGCAAAACAGAGCGGAAGCTCAAACACCAAATCAGCGCCGCAGGATAATGCCATGCGGGAGCGGGTATATTTATCGATTATGGCGGGAGCGCCCCGCTGTACGAAATCGCCGCTCATTGCGACAATCACATAGTCAGCGCCAAGTGTTTTCCTGACATGGGAAATCTGATATGCGTGTCCGTTGTGGAAGGGATTGTATTCTGCGATAATGCCGATGGTTTTCATGAGTGTTTCCTTTCTGCCGTTGGTATTGTTTATCATAGCATTTCCCGGGAGAGCTTGCAATCATACAGCAAAAAGAAGCCGCCTGTTAAAAAAATAACGTTAAAAATTTAGCAGGCTGTTTTTCATTTA
Source organism: Roseburia sp. (assembly GCA_050874345.1). Taxonomy (GTDB): domain Bacteria; phylum Bacillota; class Clostridia; order Lachnospirales; family Lachnospiraceae; genus Roseburia. Next base: position 46,547 of record JBNMKM010000016.1, read on the forward strand.
GTACAGCAAACTGGGAAAAAGTGGCTTGTTTCCAAAGGCGATTGAGCGTATACTAAAGGCATATGCGGTTCGGATAGACGGACTGTACAATAGATTGGAGGAAATTATGAACGTATTAGTTATTAATTGTGGAAGTTCTTCACTGAAATACCAGTTGATTGATTCTGACAGTGAGGCAGTACTGGCAAAAGGTCTGTGCGAGAGAATCGGAATCGACGGAAGATTAGTATACCAGAAGGCAGGTCTTGACAAAGAGATTACAGAGGCTGCTATGCCGACACACAAACAGGCAATCCAGATGGTACTTGATGCGCTTGTAAATCCAAAATCAGGAGCAATTGCAAGCCTTTCTGAAATCGATGCAGTTGGTCACCGTGTCGTACACGGCGGTGAGAAGTTTGCTTCTTCTACCGTTTTAACACCGGAAGTACTTGCAGCAATCGAAGAGTGCAACGACCTTGCACCGCTTCATAACCCGGCAAACTTAATCGGAATCAATGCCTGCAAGGAACTGATGCCGAACGTACCGATGGTAGGAGTATTTGATACCGCATTCCATCAGACAATGCCGAAGAAAGCATACCTTTACGGACTGCCATACGAATATTATGAGAAATACAAAGTAAGAAGATACGGTTTCCACGGAACCAGCCACAGCTTCGTATCCAAGAGAACGGCAGAGTTCTTAGGACTCGATTTAAATAACTCAAAGATTATCGTAGCACATCTTGGAAACGGTGCTTCCATCAGTGCGGTAGAGAACGGCAAATGTGTGGACACCTCCATGGGATTAACCCCGCTTGAGGGACTTGTAATGGGAACCCGTTCCGGAGATATCGACCCGGCAATCATGGAGTTCATTGCAAAGAAAGAGAACTTGGACATCGAAGGCGTTATGAACGTTTTAAATAGGAAGTCCGGTGTGCAGGGATTATCCCGTCTTTCTTCTGACTTCCGTGACTTACAGGCTGGCTACGAGCAGGGAAATGAGCTTGCAATCAATGCAGTAGAAGTATTCTGCTACCGCGTGGCAAAATACATCGGTTCTTACGTAGCAGCAATGAACGGTGTAGATGCCATTACCTTTACCGCAGGAATCGGTGAGAATACCGGATTAGTACGTGGCAAAGTGCTTGCATACCTTGGATACCTTGGTGTGACCGTGGATGAGGAAGCAAACGAAGTACACGGTGAGGAGAAAGTAATCTCCGGTGCTGATTCCAAAGTAAAAGTCTGCGTTATCCCGACAAACGAGGAGCTTGCAATCGCAAGAGAGACCGTAGCATTAGTAAAATAATCTGTCGAAATTTTTGAAAGAAAATATTGACAAATCAGGGACACCTATGTATAATTGTTTAGGTGTGAAACCGCGGGAAGACCAATATGATTGGAGAAAGCCATGATGTTAGATATTTCAGACATTTTATCCTGTGAGAACAAGGAAGTTACAAAAGAGGTTCCCATTGAGAAAGAATCGTTTGTATCAAAGCTGGGCGAGTTCCCGATTACCAGAAAGGCGCCGGTGAAGCTTACCATTACGAACCAGGAGAACAAGCATCTGCTTGTGACCGGGGAGGGTGATGTGCAGGTTGTGATTCCGTGTGGCCGTTGTCTGGAGGATGTTTTCACCGACATTCATTTTGTCATCGACAAGAAGATTCCGTTACAGGAGACAGAAGCCGATGAAGAAGAAATGGAAGATAGAGACTACCTGATTGGATTTCATCTGGATGTAGATAGACTTATCTATGGAGAGATTTTGGTGAACTGGCCGATGAAAGTTCTGTGCAATGAAGATTGCAAGGGAATTTGCAAAGTATGCGGAAAGAACCTGAATAAGGGTGACTGCGGCTGCCAGAGAACAGAACTGGATCCAAGAATGGCAGCAATCCAAGATGTCTTTAATAAGTTTAAGGAGGTGTAAGTAAATGTCAATTTGTCCAAAGAACAAATCTTCTAAAGGAAGAAGAGATAAGAGAAGAGCAAACTGGAAGATGACTGCTCCGGCATTAGTAAAATGCAGCAAATGTGGAGAGTTGATGATGCCTCATAGAGTTTGCAAGAACTGTGGCTCATACAACAAGAAAGAGATTATTCCTCAGGACTAAGAATGGGACTCCTGTGAGACAGGGACTATTTATTTATGAAATGGGAGTGTTTGTAAAAACACTCCCATTTTGCTATCAAAAAGAGAAAGGGATTACATGGGAGAGATTTTTAACTTAGATAATAAATTTTTTCAGGCAATTGGAAAACTGGTGGACTGCGTAGGCTTAAGTGTTTTATGGCTGCTTTGTTGTATTCCGATTGTGACAGCGGGGGCAGCGACAACAGCATTATACTATGCGGTAAATAAAGTAATCCGTCACGGAAGAAGTTATGTCTGGAGGGAATACTGGCATGCATTCCGTTCCAATTTTAAACAGTCTACAATTGTCTGGCTGATAACGTTGGCGATTACATTATTCCTGGCCTGGGACTGCTACATCATGTATCAGTACGCACTGGCAGGACAGGGAATCGGACGACTTTATATCGTATTTATTGTGCTTATTGCGTTATTTGTCATGTGGGCAAATTATCTGTTTCCGTATATTGCGCGCTTTGAAAATACGACAAAGGCAATTTTTAAGAACGCACTTTACATATCTGTCGCAAACCTTCCAAAAACGATTATAATGCTTGTTATTCTCTTGGCAACGCTTCTTTTGACGTATTTAGCACCGTATGCGATTATGATTCTTCCGGCAGGCTATATGTTTGTAATTAACTTACTGATGGAGAAAATCTTCCGCAAATATATGACGGAAGAAGATATCGCGGCAGAAGAGGAACGGAATGCAGATTCTTATTGATTTATGAAAGGACTTATAGTATATTTTGTTATAGACGTGCAGGAAAGTCCTGGAACGTAGAAGAATGGAGAAGCGATATGCAGCAGACAACAGTTGTTTTGGATGCCATGGGAGGCGATAATGCTCCTGCGGAACCGGTAAAAGGCGCAGTAGACGCAGTAAATGGCAGAAGTGACATCAAAGTCCTTTTGATCGGGCAGGAAGATGTAGTAAGAGCAGAGCTTTCCAAGTATACTTATCCCGAAGAGCAGATTGAAGTTGTTCATGCGGAGGAAGTGATTGAGACCGCAGAGCCTCCGGTTGAGGCGATTCGTAAGAAGAAGCAGTCTTCTATCGTACTTGGAATGAACATGGTAAAGCAGAAGGAAGCAGACGCTTTTGTGTCCGCAGGCAGTTCCGGCGCTATCTTAGTAGGCGGACAGGTGATTGTGGGCAGAATCAAGGGAATCGAGAGACCACCGTTAGCACCGTTAATTCCGACAGAGAAGGGTGTATCGCTCTTAATTGACTGTGGTGCCAATGTTGATGCGAGACCGTCCCATCTGGTACAGTTTGCCAAAATGGGTTCTATCTATATGGAACATGTAGTTGGAATCAAGAAGCCGCGCGTTGCCATTGTCAATATCGGTGCAGAGGAAGAGAAGGGAAATGCGCTTGTCAAAGAGACATTTCCAATGTTAAAGGCATGCACGGATATCAATTTTGTGGGCAGTATTGAGGCACGTGAAATACCGAAGGGGGAAGCGGATGTCATTGTTTGTGAGGCATTTGTCGGAAATGTAATCCTGAAGTTATATGAGGGATTAAGTGCGACATTGGTTGGCGCCATCAAAAAAGGCATGATGAGTACTTTAAAGAGCAAAATTGGTGCAGCACTTGCACTGCCGGCTTTAAAGACCACATTAAAGACATTTGACGCATCCCAGTACGGAGGAGCACCGTTGCTTGGATTAAACGGACTTGTGGTAAAGACCCACGGAAGCGCTAAGGCGAAGGAGATTACGCATTCCATTTATCAGTGTGTGACATTTAAAGAAGAAGACATTAACGGGAAAATTAAGAAAAATATTATCAGTTCGTCAGAACAGAATGGAGGAAATTAGAGATGGAATTTGAAAAATTAAAAAAGATTATTGCAGAAGTACTGAATGTCGATGAGGCAGAGATTACTATGGATGCTACATTCGTAGATGACCTTGGCGCCGATTCGCTTGATATCTTCCAGATCATCATGGGAATTGAAGAAGAATTCGACATTGAGATCGCAAACGAAGATGCGGAGCACATCACAACGGTGGCGGACGCTGTGGAAGAAATCAAGAACGCTTTAAATGCATAAAAACGCAGAGCCCTTGTTTCTACAAGGGCTTTTTTCCTCTATAGGAAAGAATTTACGAAACGGTTTCTACAGAGTAAAAAGGCCCTGCCGGATGCAGCATCTGTGAAGAAGAATGGAGATTGTTATGGCAAAATATCAGGAATTAGAACAAAAGATTGGCTACACATTTACGAATGAAGGGCTGCTTAGACAGGCACTTACCCACAGCTCCTACGCAAATGAGAAACATATGAAGAAACATTCCGACAATGAGCGGCTGGAATTTTTGGGAGATGCGGTGCTTGAGGTGGTATCAAGTGATTTTCTCTACCGGAATTATCCGAATCTTCCGGAGGGAGATTTGACAAAGTTACGTGCGAGCATTGTGTGTGAGCCGACGTTAGCACTTTGCACCAGGGAGATAAATTTAGGCGACTATCTGCTGCTTGGCAAAGGGGAAGACAGAACCGGGGGAAGAAACCGCAAGTCCATTCTTTCGGATGCCTTAGAGGCAGTCATCGGTGCCATCTATTTGGACGGCGGAATCGAGCAGGCAAGGCAGTTTATCCTGAAATATATTCTGACGGACATTGAGCACAAGAAGCTGTTTTATGACAGCAAGACCATTTTACAGGAAGTTGTACAGGGAAATTACGAGGAAAAGTTAAATTATGTACTGCTCGAGGAAAGCGGACCGGATCACGACAAGAGTTTTTCTGTGGAAGCGAGAATCGGAGAACGTGTGGTCGGACAGGGAAGCGGACATACGAAGAAGGCGGCAGAACAGGAGGCGGCGTATCATGCACTGCTTCTGCTTGAACCGAAATTATAGAAATGGAGCAGATTGTATATGTACCTGAAAAGTATCGAAGTTCAGGGATTTAAGTCCTTTGCGAATAAGATAGTCTTTGATTTTCACAATGGAATTACAGGAATCGTTGGCCCAAACGGAAGTGGAAAGAGCAACGTATCTGATGCGGTGCGCTGGGTGCTTGGAGAACAGAGCGCCAAGCAGCTTCGTGGTGCCAGCATGCAGGATGTCATCTTTGCAGGTACGGAGAACCGTAAGCCGTTAAGCTATGCTTATGTTGCCATTACGATGGATAACTCTGACCATAAGTTGGCGATTGATTACGAGGAAGTGACCGTTTCGAGAAGGGTTTACCGCTCCGGCGAGAGTGAGTACCTGATTAATGGAAATCCCTGCCGCTTAAAGGACGTGACAGAGCTTTTTTATGATACCGGTATCGGAAAAGAGGGCTACTCCATCATCGGACAGGGTCAGATTGAGCGGATTCTTAACGGAAAACCGGAAGAACGCAGAGAGCTTTTTGACGAGGCTGCCGGAATCGTAAAGTATAAAAAGCGGAAGGCGACAGCACAGAAAAAATTAGAGAATGAACGCGAGAATCTGGTGCGTGTCAATGATATTTTGGCGGAACTTGAGCGCCAGGTGGGACCACTTGAAAAACAGGCGGAGAAAGCACGCGTTTATTTAAAGAAAAAAGAAGAATTAAAGACCTACGATGTCAATATGTTTTTACTGGAAGTAGAGCGCATCGAGGGACAGTTGAAGGAAGTGCAGGAGAAGTACGGCATTGCGGACGGACAGTTAAAGGATGCCAACGAATCCTACGACAATATTAAGACGGAATATGAGAAATTAGAGCAGGATATTGAGGCGATGGAGGCAAAAATTACCGAAATCCGCGAAAATATCAGCAATTCCACGGTTATGAAGGGAAAACTCGAAAACCAGATTTCTGTCTTAAAGGAGCAGATTCATTCCGCAGAACTGACCGATGAGCACATGCAAAGCCGTATCGATGCCATCGACCGGGAGAAGGAAGAACGCCTTAGCTCCCGTGCCACCTATCAGGCAGAGAAGGAAACACTTGACAGACAGCTTGCAGAGATAGATGCCAGAAAGCTTGCAGCAGAGGAGGAGCTTTCTGTCATTCAAAAGGAGCTGGCGCGCTGCAGAGAGGGCATAGAAAAGGGCAAGAATGAGCTGATGGAGCTTCTTGGCCAGAATGCGTCCATCAAAGCGAGACAGCAGCGCTGTGATACGATGGCGGAGCAGATTAATATCCGCAAGGCGCAGCTTACGAAGCGCCTGCTCGCAAGAAAATCCGAGGAAGCAGACTTAGAGACCGTATTAAAAGAGTACGAGGAAGAACTTGCTACGGTCAATGCCACTATCGAAGAAGGAAAAAAGAAAGCGGCAGAGATGGAGGAAAGTCTGCGCGAGTGGAAGCGCAAATCCGCCGAGACCAGCCAGAAACTTGAGGAAGATTTAGCACAGTTTCACAAAGATGAATCCAGACTGGAATCTCTTAAGAACATTGCAGAGCGCTACGATGGCTATGGCAACAGCATCCGCCGTGTGATGGAGCAGAAGGCAAAACACCCGGGACTTCTCGGTGTTGTGTCTGACCTGATTCAGGTAGACAAAAAGTATGAGACGGCAATCGAGACAGCACTTGGCGGCAATATCCAGAATATTGTCACAGAGGATGAAGAGACGGCAAAGAAAATGATTGCGTTCTTAAAACAGAATCGTTTCGGTCGTGCGACATTTTTACCACTTACAAGCGTAGATGGAAAAGGAAACTTTAAGAACCCGGATGCGCTGAAGGAAAAGGGCGTGATTGGACTCGCAAATACACTCGTAAAGACGGAGGCAAGGTATGAGGGTGTCACCGCTTATCTGCTTGGAAGAGTCATTGTGACGGAGAACATTGATGACGCAATCGCACTTGCAAAGAAGTATCATTATTCCCTGCACATCGTAACACTTGAGGGAGAGTATTTAAGCCCCGGCGGTTCCATGACGGGTGGTGCATTTAAGAACAGCAGCAATCTTCTCGCTAGAAACCGTGAAATCGAAGAACTTGAGCGGTCGGTTTCTGACCTGAAAAAACAGGTGAAAGAGCATAAAGACCGGTTAGAGGATATCAAAACAGCGCGTGATCTGCTTTCCGATGATTTGGAAGAGGAAAAGCGCAAGCTGCAGGAACAGTATATTTTGCAGAATACGGCAAAGTTAAACGTGGAGCGTGCAACCGAACAGCGCAATGAAAGCGAGAGCGTTTATGCCGGATTGCAGAACGAGAGCCGGGAGATTGAACAGGAACTCTTAGAACTTGCCGAACAAAAAGAACAGATAGCAAAAGAAATCGCTGAAACAAAAGAGCGGGAAGCGCAGATTGGACAGGAGAGCGAGACGTTCCAGAAAACACTTGATGAGCAGTCTGGAAAAGAAGATGCTGCATCAAAAATCGTGTCCGGTATTCAGATGGAGGAAGCATCCATAAGACAGAAGGCAGAATTTGTCCGCATGAATATGGAGCGTATCGACGGAGAAATTGCCCGGTACGAGAAGGAACGTGAGCAGGTGTTTGCGGAGGCAAAGGAGGCAAAGACGGACGCCGAGAAGAAGCGTCATGACATTGAAGAGATTCAAAAGACCATCCTTGCGTCAGACGATACCTATTCCGGTCTTGAAGAGGAATTAAAGACGCATCTTGCGAAAAAAGAAGAGATGTCAGCTGCGCACAAGGGATTTTTTGAGAAGCGGGAGGAAGTTGCAAAGCAAATCAGCAATCTGGATAAGGAAATTTTCCGCTTAAACAGCCAGCGTGAGAAGTTAGAAGAGGCGCAGGAGTATCAGAATAATTATATGTGGGAAGAATACGAACTGACGCTTCATGCGGCAATGGAACTGCGGGATACTTCCTACGAGGATCTTGCGGCGTTAAAGAAATTAATTGCAACGCTCAAGGATGAAATCCGGAAACTCGGCGATGTCAATGTCAATGCGATTGAGGACTACAAGGAAGTTTCTGAGCGGTACACTTTCTTAAAGACCCAGCATGACGATCTGGTGGAAGCGGAAAAGACACTTGTAGGAATTATCGAGCTTGACACCGGAATGCGCAAGCAGTTTTTGGAGAAATTTGCGGAAATTCAGCAGGAGTTTGACAAGGTATTTAAAGAACTTTTCGGAGGTGGAAAGGGAAGCCTTGAGCTTGTGGAGGATGAGGACATTCTCGAGTGCGGAATTCGTATTATTGCACAACCGCCGGGAAAGAAGCTTCAGAATATGATGCAGATGTCCGGTGGAGAGAAATCTTTAACAGCCATTGCATTGTTGTTTGCAATTCAGAACTTAAAACCGTCACCGTTTTGTCTGCTTGACGAGATTGAGGCGGCGCTTGACGATTCCAACGTAAGCAGATTTGCAAAATATTTACATAAACTGACGAAGAATACACAGTTCATCGTGATTACGCACAGACGCGGCACGATGGCGGCGGCAGACCGCCTGTACGGAATTACCATGCAGGAGAAGGGTGTTTCGACACTTGTCTCTGTAAACCTGATTGAAAATGATTTAGAGAAGTAGGAGAAAACTATGAGCGAGGAAAAGAAGGGGTTCTGGAGCCGTCTGGTTTCTGGACTGACAAAGACAAGGGATAATATTGTATCCGGAATTGATGCTCTTTTTAACGGATTTTCCAAAATTGATGACGATTTTTACGAGGAACTCGAAGAAATTCTTATCATGGGCGATCTGGGCGTGAAAGCGACCGAGGCAATCATCGATGATTTGAAGGAAAAAGTAAAAGAGCAGCATATCAAAGAGCCGGCAGAGTGCAAGGAGTTACTCATTAACAGCATTAAGGAGCAGATGGATGTCGGAGAGACCGCATACCGTTTTGAGAATGAGAAATCCGTCGTGCTTGTGATTGGCGTCAACGGTGTCGGCAAGACCACAACGATTGGAAAACTGGCTGGAAAGATGAAAGCGCAGGGGAAAAAGGTGATACTTGCGGCGGCAGATACCTTCCGTGCAGCAGCCGGAAACCAGCTCCTTGAGTGGGCAAACCGCGCAGGCGTGGAGATGATTGGCGGACAGGAGGGTGCAGACCCGGCGGCAGTTGTTTACGATGCGGTAGCGGCGGCAAAGGCAAGAAAGGCGGATGTGCTGCTTTGTGATACGGCAGGCCGTCTGCACAATAAGAAAAACCTGATGGAAGAGCTGAAAAAAATCAACCGGATTCTGGAAAAAGAATACCCGGATGCTTATAGAGAGACACTTGTAGTGCTCGATGCGACAACCGGACAAAATGCCTTACAGCAGGCAAAGGAATTTTCCGAGGCGGCTGAAATCACGGGAATCGTTCTGACGAAGATGGACGGAACTGCCAAGGGTGGAATTGCAGTGGCAATTCATTCTGAGCTTGGAATTCCGGTAAAATATATCGGTGTCGGAGAGTCTATTGATGACTTGCAGAAGTTTGATGCCAATGAGTTTGTGAATGCGTTGTTTAATGTAAAGAGTGAGGAGTAGAGAGATGCTGACACTGGAAAAATTTGAAGAGGCGAGCGAAAAAGTAAAAGAGGTAACACTTGAAACAAAGCTGATTTACAGCGAATACTTAAGCAACCAGACCGGAAACAAGGTTTATTTAAAACCGGAAAATTTACAGTTTACCGGTGCCTATAAGGTTCGCGGAGCGTACTATAAAATCAGTACCTTGTCCGAGGAAGAGCGAAAAAGAGGACTGATTACCGCGTCCGCAGGAAATCATGCACAGGGCGTTGCCTACGCGGCAAAGTGCTACGGATGCAAGGCAACGATTGTCATGCCGACAACGACACCACTTATCAAAGTAAATCGCACGAAGGGCTATGGCGCAGAGGTTGTGCTTTACGGAGACGTGTACGATGAGGCATGCCAGAAGGCATATGAGTTGGCAGACGAACACGGCTATACTTTTATTCATCCATTTGATGATTTAGCGGTTGCAACCGGACAGGGAACGATTGCGATGGAGATTTTTAAGGAACTCCCACTGGTAGAGTATATTCTCGTGCCGATTGGCGGTGGTGGACTTGCAACCGGCGTTTCGACACTGGCAAAGCTTTTAAATCCGAAGATTAAAGTCATCGGTGTAGAGCCGGCAGGCGCAAATTGTATGCAGGCATCCTTTGCGGCAGGAAAGGTAACGACACTTCCGTCTGTGAGCACGATTGCGGATGGAACTGCGGTAAAGACACCGGGAAGCAAGATTTTCCCGTATATCCAGAAAAATCTTGACGATATTATCACGGTGGAAGATGACGAGCTTGTCGCATCCTTCCTTGATATGGTGGAGAATCATAAAATGGTTGTGGAAAACTCGGGTCTTCTTACCGTTGCAGCGTTGAAACATTTAGATGTGACAGATAAACGTGTCGTTTCTATCTTAAGCGGTGGAAACATGGATGTCATTACAATGTCTTCTGTTGTGCAGAACGGACTGATTCTCCGTGACCGTATCTTTACGGTTTCAGTTCTCCTTCCGGATAAGCCGGGCGAACTTTCCAAGGTATCTGCCACGATTGCAAAGGAACAGGGAAATGTCATCAAATTAGAGCATAACCAGTTTGTGAACACAAACCGCAATGCGGCGGTAGAGCTTCGTATCACATTGGAGAGTTTTGGAACAGATCATAAGAAACAGATTATCAAGGCATTGGAAGAAGACGGTTATAAACCAAAAGTAGTAAGAACAAGCCTGTAGAACGGAGGCATGACGTGGAGAAGGAGCGCATGGGAAAAGGTGTGGCAGGCATGCTTCTTGGGATAGCAAGCGGTTTTTTATTTGCGGCGGTGGTTGTCGCACTGCTTCATAGAACATTCGGATTTTATCTCTGGCCGTTAATTGCCTGTGTGGATATGTTTACATTTGCCACAATGGGATTTTTCCTGACGAAAGGGAAAAAGGAACTGCTGTATGGCGTTTGTTCCATTTTAGCGGCGGATTGTGTTGTTGTACAGCTTGCAATTATATTTTAACGCACGATAAGTGCCCACGCGAAAGGGGAGAGACGCATGGAGAAAAAAGAAGAAAAGGAACCGCAGACAATCATCGAGGCGGAGGAAACGGCTCCGGTAGATATGGCTCCGGTAGACACGACAGCGACAGAACAGCCCATGCCGGAGGAACCGGAAATCAAGGTGAAAAATCCGCGGATGGAAAAGGTGCTTGAATTAAAGCGCGAGGCGGAGCGTGAGAGCGAGCTTGAGGAAATCCGCACGAAGCGGATTCACAAAGAGCAGGAATACATAGATCATATGATTGTTTCCGTGGAAGCAAATATGAAAAACAGCGAGGAAGGCAGACAGTACAACGAGGAGTTCGAGCGGAAAATTCGTGAACAGGTTTACCGGATGCACGGAATCAGCGAAGACAAGCGAAACGGTATGGAACGTTATCGGGCGGCATATTACCAGGGAGCCGCATTTGCACTCTTTTTCCTTTCGGTGCTCTTGGTGGTCTTATGCGGCATTCTGCACGGATTTGCCTCGGAAGTCTGCCTGTTTATGGCATTTTTTACGGCGATTGAGGGAACACTTTTAACTAACGGAAAGAAATGCGTGGCACTGTTTGATACCGTCATCCGTGTCCTTTACCTGCTGTTATTCCCGGCAATGATGGTCATTTTTGTCTGTTATGAACTTGGCTTTCAAGAGTATGAGCTTCTCTGTCCGATTTTTGCCGTGGCCGGGTTAATCATCCTCTGCATCGGTTCGATTTCGTATTTTGTATACGATCCGTACCGGCAGGACAGAAAAGACAGACGCAAGGCGGAAAATTACCTGCGGGATATGGAACGCGCGGCGCAAAAGGACGTGGAACTGCGCGAGAAGGCGCTTGCAAAGTTAAGAAAGAAGCAGGAGAAGGCGGCAAAGAAGGAAGAGCGTAAGAAACAGAAATTAAAACAAAATTAAGAAAGAGACACGTTTCTCTTAAGGAATTTTATATAGTTTGGAAGAGGATGTCATGTATCTTATATATGACATCTTTTTTGCACAAGAAAATTTGATGGGGGATATGAGGATGAAGTCACAGATTGACGTGATTAATGTAAATGAGAGACCAGCGGAGAAGCATGTTGTGACGGAAAGTTGGAGCGAGATTGAAAAAAAAGAGCAGAGACGCATCCGGGAGAAGAAACGCCGGATGCGCAAGCGGGCGCGCCGGCTGCAAATGATACGTCTGATTGTGAGTGCAACTCTAATGGTGGTTGTGTTGATGATAGGAGCCCATTTTATAAAGAAGGGGACAGAAGACAGAAGTACGGGAGGTGGTAATGCAGGAACACCCGCAGGTGCTGCGGATAGCAGTGAAAATACGGAGAGCAGCGAAAATACCGAAAGCAGCGAAAATATGGAGAATGCAGGACAGACGGGAGATGAACCAACGTCTGTAGTGTTAAAATATGAGGTGGGAACCCCGCAGGTGTTAGAGGGAGAAGCCATTACAGCCCGGCTGTCGGAACTGGCAGAAAAGTATCCGGAATTTGAAGAAATCTGTAACAATGCGTCTGCCTACCCTGAAAATTTGTTGGCGGCGCTTGGTAACAACCCGGAAATGATTGATTTTGTAAAAGGATATCTTACCGCGTCATCAGCGACGGCGGGAGCACTCACGGAGGAAGAAAAGGCAGAGAAACATCCGCATTTTCTGCAATGGGACCCGCGGTGGGGATATACGACATACGGCGACGATATTCTTGCCTTATCCGGTTGTGGACCGACAAGTCTTTCCATGGTAGTGGTAGCGCTTACGGACAACAAGAATACCTCCCCGGATGTGGTCGCCGCCTATGCGATGCAGAATAATTTTTATATGGCAGGAACCGGAACGATGTGGAAGCTGATGACAGAAGGCGCAGAGCATTTCGGGCTGACGGCAACGGAACTTGAAATTGATCAGACGGCGATGAAAAAATGTATCGATGAGGGTGGCATGATGATTGCCACGATGGCGCCGGGAGATTTCACGGCAGTCGGACACTTTATCGTCATCTATGGGTATGACAGCGAAGGATTTTTTGTAAATGACCCGAACTGTCTTGCGCGCAGCCAGAAAAAATGGGATTTCGCAACGCTTTCCGCACAGATGAAAAAGGTCTGGGGCTATCAGTAGGACGCCTGTTTCATTAACGCTTTCCAGTCTGGAGAAAACAGGTAGTAGCCTATCATACAGAACATACCGAAGGAAAAGGAAATCGGGAAGCACAGCATGATATAGGTGCTGTCAAAAAAGCGGCTGATAAGATAAGCACTTGGAATACGCACTGCCCAGAGCATCAATAAATTTACAACTGTCGTATAACGGACTTTTCCGGTTCCGTTGACGATACACATGATGCCGTTAAAAATGGCATAGAACCACTGGGAGAGCAGAATAACTACCACGTAGCGGCTGGCGTACATAAGCACCGCCTCATCGGAGGAGAACAGCCTTAAAATCGGCATACGGATACCGATAAACATCAGACCAAAGGACAGCGTGATAATGCCGGATACCACGGGAATACAAAGGTGTCCTTTTTTCAGACGGTCATAATTTTTCGCGCCGTAGTTCTGTCCGGAGAAGGTGGTAGCTGCGGAAGAAAGCGCAGTGATGGCGATATTGGAAAGACCTGTGATTCTTCCGGCAACGGAGGAACCAGCCATGAAAACCGACCCCTGTGCGTTTACCATCGTCTGGATTGCCATATGTCCGAAGGAATAAAGCGAATTGTTAAGACCAATCGGCAGACCGATGCCGATAATATGCTTCATATCTTCTGCGTGAAATTCTTTCGGCAGATAGGAAAATGCAAGCTGTGGAAATTTTTTCCGGATATAGGCAATGCTGACAAGCCATGAGAGATACATTGCGACACTTGTAGAAAGCGCAGCACCACCCACGTCCATTCCAAATCCTGCGACAAACACAAAATCAAGCACAATATTGGCAATGCAGGAGACGACAAGGAACCATAAGGATGCGGCGCTGTCACCCATGCCGCGCAGGATGCCGGCATTCATGTTGTAGCCGATGTTGCCCAGGGTTCCAAGAAAAACAATGCGTGTATAAATCAGTGCGGCGTCAAAGGTATCGGCGGGAACGCCCATGAACTTTAAAAGATATGGGGCGCAAAACCAGCCGATGATTCCAATCGGAATTCCGCACAGGTAGACAAAAGAGACTGCCGTGCCACAGACGTCCCGTATTTTGTCTTGATTTGAGGCACCGGCATACTGCGAGATAAGAATCGAGACACCGGTTCCGATGCCTAAGAAAATACACAATAAGACCTCCACCGGCTGAGAGCTTGTGCCGACGGCGGCAAGTGACACGTAATCGCAGTATTTTCCGATGATAAGCGTATCAACGGTTGTATAAAGCTGCTGTAAAATATTTCCAAGGACAATGGGGAGCGCAAATATCAGAACATTTTTCATAATAGGCCCGCTTGTCATATCAATCTTTTGTTTTTTCATTTCTGGTTCTCCATATCTTTTCATATCAATCTTTTTCCTATATAATAGTGCATGAAAATATGTTTTTCTTATGGATTCAGCCGCTTTTTATATGAAAAATTATGATTTCATATGATGTTTGGAAAGGAGTACCTTATGCCGTTACCATTGCCGCCGGGCAGAAAGATACAGGTTATCTATAAAAAAATTGCGGGAGATTATGAGATGCCGTCCATGGAGGCGGCGTTAGACCACTATGCGCTTGGATTTATGATACACGGAGACCGCCTTGTCATCACGCCGACGATGACCTTTGAGCTTCATCCGGGCTATGTGGGTGCAATGGCGCCGTATTTCTATCACAAGACGATTCCGCTGTCTGATGCGTATTATGAGAACATTCTGATTAAATTTTCGCCGGAATTTGTAAAGCCGCTGTCGAAACGGCTCGGAGAGCAGGTTTTAGAGCAGATTTATCAGTATCCGCCCAAATCGTTTACGGGCGAGGTGCGGGAGAAGGTGTTTGCGCTGGCATGGGAGATGCTTGAGGTGTGGCAGGATGAAACAGTTGATACTGTATATAAGGAATTTAAACTGCAAAATTTATTGTTTCTGATACTGCTTTTGATTTATGAAAAGGGAGCGCCGGACGGGAAAGCGAATGTGCATCCGGCAGTGCTGTCACAGCCTGTCATGGAGGCGGTCTATTATATGGAAAAAAATTACATGGATCCAATCAAAATAGAGGATGCCGCCAAAGTTTCCGGCTATTCGGTCTCGTATTTTTCCAAGCTGTTTGAGATGCAGCTTGGAACCCCGTTTTCGGAATATCTGTGCAATATCCGCTTAAAACACATACAGGATGCGCTGCTTACGACAGACAAGACCGTGCTTGAGATAGCGCTTGAAAACGGCTTTGCCTATCCGGGCAATATGAGCAGCAGCTTTAAAAAGAAATTTGGAATGACACCATTGCAGTTTAGGAAGAGACAGATGTAGTGCGGCGCTTTTTGGCAACACTGTAGCCGAAGGTTCCAAGTTTTTTGCCCATCAGAAAATATTCTCCGTGGGAGTAGGTAATTAAGTTCGCGCTGTTTAAGTCAAATTTTCCTTTTTCATCGAGATAGGTGTCATCGACGGTCACACCGAGCACATCGGCTAGAATCATATGATGGCTTCCAAGCGGAAGAATCTCGCGAACCTTACATTCGATGTTGACCGGGCTCTCCGCAATCCCCGGGGTCTTGATATGTTTGGACGGAAGCGGGGTTAAGTGAAGCTCTTTGAATTTATCGATGTCCCTTCCGGAGCGGACACCGCAAAAATCCGTGGCGTATGCTAAGCGTTTGGTGGTGAGATTGACCACAAATTCACCGGAGGATTCAATCATGTGATAGGAATAGCGTTCCGGGCGGACGGAGATGGAAAGCATCGGGGGATTGGTGCAGACCGTTCCTGCCCATGCGACGGTGATGATATTCGGTTTTCCCTGCAAATCCGGGTTGGTGCAGGACGGGTCAACTGCCTCTCCATACTGGCAGCTTACCATGACAGCCGGCAGGGGATAGAGCATATTTCCAGGTTTCCAGTTCTGTTTTCCCATAAAAAATGTCCTTTCTCGTTCTTATTTCATCAGAATATCCATCAGATACGCATAGACATCCTCATTCTGGTTCTTCCAGTTGCTGCAGATTGCTTCGGCCTGTTCTCTTGACTTGACGGTCAGCGTCAGGTCGATGAGGTTCGTTCCATGGGCACGGAACTGACAGCGCACCGCGTAATCCTGATTTGGCGTCTTATAGTAGTCAGAGAGAATGGAGTTTACATTGCGAAGCTCCATTTTATTTTTTTCAAAATATTCGATGGTATCCCGCTCAATGGCGTCTGTAATTTTATCGCGGAAGAAATCAAGCGTTTCTTTTCCGGCGGCAGTGATGTAATACTGGGTGTTGCTGTGTGTGGATTCCGAGCGAATGAGGCTTGCTTCTGTCAGGTCGCTTATCACCTGCTGGACCCGGAAATAATCGGTATATTCATGCTCCAGAAAAAAGTTGGAAATCTGCGTGTTGGTCAGTGGAAAATCCACCTTATCTAACATGTTTAAAATAGTCAGTTTGTAGATGGTAAATGGTTCTGCCATGAAAATTCCTCTTTTCTATGATTCATGCCCTGGTAAATATCTCGTTCCCGCAAAACTTTCTGAATCGTGTTCATCACCCGCTTTTTGTCAGCGCTCCATAAAGGGGCGAGAAGCAGGCTTTTCGGACCGTCTCCGGTCAGACGATGAATCACCATCTCAGGCGGAAGCAGGGCAATACAGTCAGCAATCAGGTTACAGTATTCCTCCAGAGAAAACAGCGGAAAGGGCGATTTCTCATAGAGGGTTCCAAGGTCGGTATTTTTCAGTACGTGCAAAAGCTGCAATTTGATGCCGGACACGGGGAGCGAAGCCACATGTGTGACCGAGGAGAGCATCTGCTCCCTTGTCTCTCCCGGAAGTCCTAAAATCAGGTGTGTGATGCACGGAATCTCGTTTTCTGCCAGTGCATGGACGGCACGGTGATATTGTTCTAATGTAAAGCCGCTTCGGATGAAGGAGAGCGTCTCTTCATGAATCGTCTGTAAACCAAGCTCCACCCACACGGGCTTTTTCTGATTTAATTCCCGAAGAAGTGCAATGACATCTTCCGGCAGACAGTCACAGCGGGTTGCGATGGAGAGTGCCACGATATCCGGGTGTTCGATTGCTTCTGTAAAAATGCGCCGCAGATAATCTGTTGGCGCATAAGTGTTGGTATATGCCTGAAAATAGGCGATAAATTTCCGGCATTTTGTTTTGGACTGTACCAAAAGCTTTGCCTGGGCAATCTGTTCGGTGACAGAAAGGGAAGGGGAAGCAGAAAAATCGCCGCTTCCGCCGGTACTGCAGAAGATACATCCCTTATCGTCTAAGAGCCCGTCCCGGTTGGGGCAGGTCATACCGCCATTTAAGGACAGGCGGTAAACCTTTTCTCCAAAGGTCTGTTTTAAATAGTAATCTAAGGAGTAGTAACGCTTATCTCCCCAGAACTGTGGTTCTTTGTGATTAATCTGCATCGGTTTCAGGAACGGATGTGAGATTTTACGGCGTTGCTTACGACATCGGCAACTCTGGGGTCAAATGCTTCCGGCATGATGAAATCATCACACAACTCCTCATCGGAGACTAACGCTGCGAGAGCCTCTGCAGCCGCAAGTTTCATCTCTTCTGTAATCTGGGTGGCATGTCCTTCAAGTGCACCGCGGAAGATACCCGGGAAGGCGATGACATTGTTGACCTGATTCGGGAAGTCGCTTCTTCCGGTTCCGACAATGCGTGCACCGGCAGCTTTTGCAACATCCGGCATGATTTCCGGAACCGGATTTGCCATGGCAAACAGGATGGAATCCTTATTCATGGAAGCAACCATTTCCGGAGTTACAATGTTTGGAGCAGACACACCGACAAAAATATCTGCGCCCTTTAAGGCATCGGCAAGCGTTCCTTTGGCATTTTCCAGGTTGGTGACCTCGGTCATCTTTTTCTGCATCCAGTTGAGGTTTGGGTAATCCTTTCCGATGATACCCTCGCGGTCACACATGGTGACATGGCGGAAACCGTAGGTTAAAAGCAGCTTTGTGATGGCAACTCCGGCAGAACCGGCTCCGTTTACAACGACGCGGCAGTCCTCTTTTTTCTTGCCGGTAACACGTAATCCGTTGATGATACCTGTTAAAACTACGATTGCAGTTCCGTGCTGGTCATCGTGGAATACCGGAATGTTTAATATTTCCTTTAAACGCTCTTCAATTTCAAAGCAGCGCGGAGCGGAGATATCTTCCAAGTTAATTCCGCCGAAAGCCGGTGCAATGTTTTTGACAGTGGCAATAATCTCTTCCGTGTCCTGGGTGTCCAGACAGATTGGAACGGCATTGACGTTGCCAAATCCTTTGAACAGGACACATTTTCCTTCCATTACAGGCATTGCAGCGTATGGACCGATATTTCCAAGTCCCAAAACGGCGCTTCCGTCGGAGACTACGGCAACGGTATTTGCCTTCATCGTATAGGTATATGCCAAAGAAGGGTCTTTTGCAATCACCTTACACGGCTCTGCAACGCCCGGTGTATAGGCAATTGCAAGGTCTTCTCTGGAATTTACCTTTGCCTTGGCGGTGGTCTCTAACTTACCATTCCATTTTTTATGCATAAGGAGTGCTTTTTCTGCGGTCGTCATTGTTTTTTCTTCCATCTTATTGTGCCTCTCAATCGTTTTTTTCAATAACGTAATCATACCATTATCAATTTGACAAATCAAGAAAATTAGGGGTTCCTATTTCAGAAAAACTGTAGTATAATAGCGCTATCGAAAATTCGTTTGGTCATTTCAGACAGAATCCCCAGAGAAAAAGACTGGCAAAGTTAAGGAGAATTGAATGAGAGAGAAGTATGAAAGCCTGTCCGCAGTCGTATTGCGTGATTTGGCAAAAGCAAGAGGACTAAAAAATATTTCTGCTTTGAAAAAAGGTGAGTTAATCGAACTTATGCTGGCGGAGGATGAACGTCAGGCAAAAGAAAAGACACAGACTACTGCAGCTGCAAGAAGCGCAGAACAGCCGAAGGCAGAATCTGCAAAAACAGAGAACGCAAGAACGGAAGCCGCAAAGGATGCAAAAGACGGCAACACGCCGGATGAGACGATTATGAATTTAGACAGCGGAATTACGGCAAACGGAATTCTTGAAGTAATGCCGGATGGCTATGGATTTATCCGTTGTGCAAATTATCTGCCAGGTGAGAACGATGTTTATGTGTCACCATCTCAGATTCGCAAGTTTAATTTAAAGACAGGCGATATCGTGACCGGTAATACCAGAATCAAGACACAGCAGGAGAAGTTTTCTGCCTTATTATATGTATCTTCTGTCAACGGTTATCATCCGAGCGAGGCACAGCGCCGTAAGAGTTTTGAAGATTTAACACCGATTTTCCCGAATGAGAGAATCCGCTTAGAGCGTCCGGGCAGCAGCGTTGCCATGCGAATTGTGGATCTGGTTTCCCCAATCGGAAAAGGACAGCGTGGAATGATTGTATCGCAGCCGAAGGCCGGTAAGACAACCTTGTTAAAAGAAATTGCAGCTTCCGTGACAGCCCAGAACCCGGAGATGCACCTGATTATCTTACTGATTGATGAGCGCCCGGAGGAAGTTACTGATATTAAGGAAGCTATTGAAGGAGACAATGTGGAAGTTATCTACTCTACATTTGACGAACTTCCAGAGCATCACAAACGTGTTTCGGAAATGGTCATTGAGCGTGCAAAGCGTCTTGTAGAGCACAAGAAGGATGTCATGATTCTGCTCGACAGCATCACAAGACTTGCAAGGGCGTATAACCTCACGGTTCCACCAAGTGGACGTACTTTATCCGGTGGTCTTGATCCGGCAGCCCTTCATATGCCGAAGCGTTTCTTCGGTGCAGCGAGAAATATGCGCGAGGGCGGAAGCCTTACGATTCTTGCAACGGCACTTGTCGATACCGGAAGTAAGATGGATGATGTGGTATTCGAGGAATTTAAGGGAACCGGTAACATGGAGCTTGTATTAGACCGGAAGCTGTCTGAGAAGCGTGTTTTCCCTGCCATTGATATCGTAAAGTCCGGTACGAGAAGAGAAGACCTTCTGTTAGATTCGGAAGAGCAGGAGGCAGTGGATATCATGCGCAAGGCAATCAACGGTATGCGTACAGATGATGCTGTGGAGACCATCTTAAATACATTTGCAAGAACAAAGAATAATAAGGAATATATTAATACCATCAAAAAGACCAGACTTGCTTAACCAAGAGACCAGCGTACAATTTCAGGGCGCAGAAAGCAGCAGAGAAACTGTTTTCTGCGCCTTTTATATGGAAGAAAAGCCGCTGTAAAAAGTTTTTTGCAAAAAAATTAAAAAAGTTACAAAAAAAGTGTTGACATTTTATATTGTGCATAGTATACTTAACAAGTCGGTTGCGAAAACGACAAAAACTTATGGGATCTTAGCTCAGCTGGGAGAGCATCTGCCTTACAAGCAGAGGGTCATAGGTTCGAGCCCTATAGGTCCCACTTACGGAAACAATGCAAAGCATATGTAACCGTAGACAAATGAATATGGCGGAATAGCTCAGTTGGCTAGAGCACACGGTTCATACCCGTGGTGTCGAGAGTTCAAATCTCCCTTCCGCTACTAAAACTCCTTGGTTTTCACCAAGGAGTTTTTTGCTATACAAAATTCTGCTCTGGCAAAAGCAGAGATTAGTGTTCTGCTTTTGGGAATTTTTTGTCACATTCATCGAGAAGTGGTTTTATTAAATCCAGTTTGGATTTGAGAACAACTTCGAGACTGGTGATTTTGTCAACAGTGTTTCCAACGGACTCATTGATGGCAAGCAGTTCTTCGTGACTGCAGCTGATGGAGATTGCTTTCTGCAATTTTTCACCCTCGGCATTCAGAATGTGGGAAATAGAGGTTTCTTCGAGTGCAATGGACTGCAAAAGAGCCGACGCAGCACAGCATTTGTCGATGTGTGAACATTCAATTTTTGGCATGCTCATGAAAAAATACCTCCTTTTGATTTTTTTATATGGTATGCACGGAAAAATTGTTTGTTCCCCGCTTTTACAAATGATATAATGCGAAGGACGATAGATTGTAAAAAAGAGGGAGGAATAAAATGCGAGTAGGAATGGGATATGATGTGCATAAACTTGTGGAAGGACGCGACCTGATTATCGGCGGCGTGAAGATTCCGCATACACTTGGACTGTTAGGGCATTCCGATGCGGACGTGCTGCTGCATGCGATTATGGATGCGCTTCTTGGGGCGGCAGCGCTTGGGGATATCGGAAAATATTTTCCGGATACAAACCCGCAGTACAAGGGAATATCCAGCGTGAAGCTGTTAGAGCATGTGGCAAAACTGATTGCGGAAAAAGGCTATGTGGTGGAAAACATTGATGCCACGATTATCGCACAAAAGCCGAAGATGCGCCCTTATATTGCAGAAATGGAGCAGAACATCGCAAAAGCGCTCGGAATTGATGAGAGCCAGATTAACGTAAAAGCAACGACAGAGGAAGGACTGGGCTTTACGGGAACGGAGCAGGGAATTTCATCGCAGGCAATCTGTGCGCTTACGACAATTTATGAGAGCAGTGTTGCAGTTGCAGATTCCGCCACAGGGTGCGCGGGCTGTCCGGGATGTAGCAGAAACTAAAACTGGTATGGTTAAAAAGACGAAAACTGGCTGTGTTAAAATGTCCAGAAATCCTGTAGGATAGATTCAATTTAAACGGACCCTGACAGGGTGTCCGTGGTGTGAAACCTAAGGAGGATGGATTA
Organism: Roseburia sp.; assembly: GCA_050874345.1. GTDB lineage: Bacteria > Bacillota > Clostridia > Lachnospirales > Lachnospiraceae > Roseburia. Next base: position 68,430 of record JBNMKM010000016.1, read on the forward strand.
TGGAACAACAGACAGGTGTTACAAAGACCAAAGGAAACGAACAGGTGAAATTTCTGACGATTACCGCACTTGGAACGGCACTGGTATATGTATTTACGGCATTTATTAATGTACGGCTTCCGATTGCGGCAGCGGGTGGACTGATTCATCTTGGAAATGTACCATTGTTTATATTTGCAATTTTATTTGGAAAAAAGACAGGTGCGATTGCAGGCGGTGTCGGAATGGGACTTTTTGATTTGCTTTCCGGCTGGACACTGTGGGCACCATTTACATTTGTAATTGTAGGCTTGATGGGATTCGTCATGGGATGGATTACAGAGAAGAAAAAAGGTTACGGCTGGTATGTTGTCGCAATGCTTGCAGCCTGTGCAATTAAAATCGTGGGCTACTATATTGCAGAGGGAATCATTTATGGCAACTGGATTTCACCAGTGCTTTCCATTCCAGGCAATCTGGTACAGATTGGAGTGGCAGCCGTCATCGTACTTCTTGTGATTGTGCCGCTTAAGAAGGCAGCCAATGCGATTTTAAACTAATTACAGGGAAAGTTTTGCATATGGATGTGATTTGCTGGGACAGGTGTGATGCCTGTCCCAATTGCACACTATAAAGATTGGATACCATAAGGAGGAAACCAACAGATGTATAAGATTATGACACCGGGACCAACGCAGGTGCGGGAAAATGTCCGTATGGCGAGAAGTCTGGTATGTACGAATCCGGATTTGGATGAGGAGTTTGTTACTTTTTATAAAGAAACCTGTGAATTAATCAGCCGTCTTTTGCACACAGAAAATGAAACCTTGATTCTCGATGGCGAGGGAATCTTAGGACTTGAGGCAGCGTGTGCATCACTTACCGAGCCGGGGGATAAGGTGTTAGTGCTCGATAACGGTATTTACGGAAGAGGATTTGCAGATTTCGTCTCGATGTATGGCGGAGTTCCGGAATTATATTCCGTAGACTGGAAAAATCCGATTGACCCGGCATCGCTTGAAACATTTTTAAAACAGCATCATGGATACAAATACGCGACAGTCGTGCATTGTGATACCCCAAGTGGAATGAAAAATGATGTGTCCGTACTTTGTCCGCTGTTAAAAAAATATGGAATTCTTACGGTTGTAGATTCCGTGTCTGCGATGTTCGGAGAAGAGATGCGGGTGGACGACTATCAGATTGACCTTTTGTGCGGCGGTTCCCAGAAGGCAGTCAGCGCACCTCCGGGACTGACCTTTGTTACCATCAGTGCAGACGCCAAAAAAGCGATGGCAGAGCGGAAGGCACCGATTGCATCTTTTTATGCCAATCTTAAGGCATTTGAGGGCTATTATGAGAAAAAATGGTTCCCGTATACGATGCCAATCAGTGATATTTACGGGCTTCGTGCGGCATTTGACAACATTGCGGCAGATCCGGATATCTTAGGACGCCATGCAAGAATTGCAAATGCATGCCGTAAAGCGATTGTTGCAGCAGGGCTTACCCTTCATCTTGAGAGTGGGTTCTGCAATACCGTAACCGTTTTTGACGTGCCAGAACAGACAACGGCGGAGGCAATTCTTACCCGGATGCGTAATGAACATCAGATTATGCTGGCTGGTTCCTTTGATGTGTTAGCAGGACAGGTCATCCGCATCGGACACATGGGAGAAAATGCAAACGATAAGGATATGATAGAGACGATGGAAGCGTTAGATGCAGTTTTACGGGCAGAAGGGGTACCGCTTCAGGCATCCTTAAGTAAAGAAATGGTAAAAAATTTATAAATGGATGTGGAGATAGTTTCCAAACGAACAATCTTATGCTAAAATAAAAATTGGCAGCAGTAAACAGGCAACAAAAGGGTGGTGCAGCATGGAAATTACATTGATACTTGTAGCAGCAGTTTTGTTCTTAAGCATTCTTGCGGATAAATTTTCCGGAAAATTCGGAATGCCGGCGCTGATTTTGTTCATGGCAATGGGAATGTTGTTTGGAAGCGATGGAATCTTACATATTCCGTTTGATAATTATGAAATCGCGTCGAATATCTGTACGGTGGCGCTGATATTCATTATGTTTTACGGTGGATTTAACACCAAATGGTCGATTGCGGGACCGGTGGCAAAGAAGGCCGTGATGCTCTCGACGCTCGGTGTTGTCGTGACAGCAGGTCTGACGGCGGTATTCAGCTATTACGTACTGAAATTTTCGTTTGTGGACAGTTTCCTTGTGGGCGCAGTGCTTTCCTCCACGGATGCGGCGAGCGTGTTTGCGGTTCTGCGAAAGAAGAAGTTAAACTTAAAAGAGGGAACTGCTTCCCTGCTTGAGATTGAGAGTGGTAGTAATGACCCGGCAGCATATCTTCTTACAATTGTGGGGATTTCGCTGAAAATGGGAGAGGGAATCGGACAGATTCCGCTCATGCTTTTTACCCAGCTTGTATTTGGAATTTTACTTGGAATTATCATGGCATTAATCGGAATCCTTTTGCTTGAAAAGACCCGGATGGTCTCAGAAGGACTTGATGCCATCTTTATGATTGGACTGATTTTCTTTGCATTCGGAATTTCAGAACTTGTAAATGGAAATGCTTATCTGTGTGTCTACCTGATGGGTATTATCCTCGGAAACAGCCGGATTCGTGGAAAAGGTGTGTTAGTTCCGTTCTTTGACGGTATCACGACACTTTCCCAGATTGTAATTTTCTTTTTGTTAGGACTTTTGGCGTTCCCGCATGAACTTCCGGATGTATTTCTGACAGCACTTGCAATTACGGTATTTCTTGCCGTTGTGGCAAGACCCATCGCAGTGTTTTTGCTGTTAAAACCATTCCGGTGCAGTACCGGACAATGCCTGATGGTGTCGTGGGCAGGACTAAGAGGTGCGTCCTCCATCGTATTTGCAATTATGGCGATTGCGGCGGGAGCAGGTTCTAACGATTTGTTCCATATCGTATTTATGGTGGCACTGTTGTCGGTAGCGGTGCAGGGAACTCTGCTTCCGTGGGCGGCAAAGAAATTCAATATGGTGGATGACCAGTGCGATGTCCGCAAGACCTTCAACGATTACCAGGAAGAATCTGCGATTACACTGATGCGTATGTATATCCCGAAGGGACATAACTGGGAGAATAAAAAAATCAGCGAGGTCAGTATGCCGGTCGGCTCTCTGGCGCTTATGATACGAAGAGGTGGAAGTACGGTGATTCCAAAAGGTGATACCGTTGTTTTAGCGGAGGACAATGTGATTTTGAGCGTTCCTTCCTATGAACCGAGCGAGCAGGAGGATTTACAGGAAGAGCAGATTACGAAGGAACACCCATGGTGCAACAAGACCATCAGTGAGCTGAAACTGCCAAGAAATGTGTTGATTGCGTTAGTAAGGCGCGGAACGGAAAATCTGATTCCGGATGGAAAAACAAGAATTTTAGAAGGGGATATTGTGGTGACCTACCGCTAGGTGGAAATCACCGGATTTTCACAGAAATAAGTTGACAAAAACAGGTTTCCTGCATAAACTATACTATGATAAATGAGAAAAGCTTGGAACGGAAAGAGTAGGAAAACAGACTGCCGACAGAGAGTGACCGCCATCGGCTGGAAGCGGACATGGAACAGTAGATTTCGAAAGTGCATCCGGGAGCTGGTTTGTTGAGCAGGAAGTTTCTGTTAGATAAATCCGTTTTGCATGCGTTAGATGCAGTGAGTGAAAATCATATGATTTTTAATAGAGTGGAACCGCGGGCAGCCTCGTCTCTAAGGAGATGAGGCTGTTTTACTTTTTATGTAAAACAGCCCTTTGGGCGGTCTGCAATAGTTTCTGTAAGGAGGCAAAAAATGGGATTCTTGAAACATCTGAAAGAGGAATTTCAAGTGATAAAAGAGCGGGATCCCGCAATCAAATCACCGATGGAAGTTTTGCTTTATCCGAGTTTTCGTGTGATGTTAAGTTATCGGAAAGCGCATAAGCATTATCTGAAGGGGCATTATTTCAGGGCACGGTACATTTCCCAGCGCGCGGCGCGAAAGACGGGGATTGAGATACATCCGGGCGCGACCATTGGAAAAGGATTTTTTATCGACCATGGAAGCGGCGTAATTATCGGAGAAACTGCAATTGTAGGCGACAATGTGACGATGTACCAGGGCGTAACGCTCGGCGGAACCGGAAAAGAAACCGGAAAACGTCATCCGACCATCGGCGATAACGTCATGATAAGTGCCGGAGCAAAGATTATCGGTTCGTTCACCGTAGGGGAAAATTCCAAAATCGGTGCCGGAAGTGTCGTGCTCGAGGAAGTTCCGCCGAACTGTACGGTGGTGGGTGTTCCGGGCAGAATCGTAAAGCGGGACAATGTGAAGATTCCGCGCAGCGATATGAACCAGTGCGATTTGCCGGACCCGGTGAAGGAAGATATCAATGTGCTTCAAAGAGAAAACGCAGAATTGGTAAACCGCGTGCTCGAGCTTGAAAAAACTGTGCGTCAGCTTACCGCGGCACGCTAAGAACCTTTTTAATAACAATATGGAATAAAATAAAGGAGCATACAAATGGAGAACAGATTTAACTTTTATAACACACTGACAAGAAAAGTGGAAACGCTCATACCACATGAGGATGGAAAAATTGGAATGTATACCTGCGGACCGACCGTTTACCATTATGCGCATATCGGTAATCTGCGCAGCTACATCATGGAGGATGTGTTGGAAAAGACATTGCGCTATATCGGTTACGATGTAAAGCGTGTCATGAATATTACAGACGTAGGACATCTTGCTTCCGATGCCGATACCGGCGAAGATAAGATGCTAAAGGGTGCAAAGCGTGAGCACAAGACCGTGATGGAGATTGCAAAATTTTACACAGACGCCTTTTTTTCTGACTGTGCAAAGTTAAACATCAAGACACCGGATGTTGTGGAGCCGGCGACAAACTGCATTCCGGAATTTATCCATATGGTAGAAGTTCTCTTAGAGAAAGGCTACGCTTATGTGGCTGGGGGCAATGTATATTTTGACACCTCCAAGTTAGATGATTACTATGTATTTTCTTCCCAGAGTGAGAAAGAGCTTTTGGTAGGCGTGCGTGATGACGTGCAGGAGGATGTGAATAAGAAGAATAAAAATGACTTTGTATTGTGGTTTACCAAGTCCAAATTTGAAGACCAGGCGTTAAAATGGGAGAGTCCATGGGGCGTCGGTTATCCGGGCTGGCACATCGAGTGCTCCTGCATCAGCATGAAGCACCTGGGAGAGTACGTGGATTTACACTGCGGCGGTGTGGACAATATTTTCCCACATCATACGAATGAAATTGCGCAGTCCGAGAGCTATTTAGGACACAAATGGTGTGGCTACTGGTTCCATGTCAACCATTTAAATGACAAAGCCGGCAAGATGAGCAAGTCAAAAGGAGATTTCCTGACCGTATCTTTGCTGGAGGAGAAGGGTTATGACCCGATGGTATACCGGATGTTCTGCTTACAGTCCCATTACAGAAAGCCGCTCGAGTTTTCATTTGATGCGCTTGACAACATGACGGCTGCTTACACCAAGCTGGTAAAGAGGATTGCCGATTTAAAGGACGAGGGCGAGGTAGAACAGGAACGTTTTGCAGAATACCGTGCGAAATTTGAGGGTGCACTGTGCAATGACCTCAATACTTCCATGGCACTTACCATTGTCTATGACCTGTTAAAGGATTCCATGAATGATAAGACCAAGCGTGCATTAATAGAAGATTTTGATAAAGTACTTGGACTGAATCTTCTTAACGCAGCAGTTGCACCGGAAAAACCGGAAATTGACGCAGAACTTGAGGCATTTGTACTTGAAAAGATTGAGGAGCGCAAGGCGGCAAAGAAAGAGAAAGATTTTGCAAAGGCAGATGCAATTCGTGATGAGCTGCTCGCAAATGGCATTATAATCAAAGATACCAGAGAAGGGGTCGTATGGGAAAAGGAATAGATTCTTATTTAAAGGAACAGTTTGAAATTGCGGATGTGGATATCCGCACCTATTCGCCGCTGACACTTGCCTATATCGGGGACGGAATCTTTGATCTGGTAATCCGTTCCCTGGTGGTTGCAAAGGGAAATACCAGAGCGTCGGAGCTTCATAAGCGCACCAGCCAGATTGTCAAGGCGCATACACAGGCGGAGATGATGGAGCATCTGTTGCCGCTGCTTTCGGAGGAGGAAGCGGATGTATACAGACGTGGAAGAAATGCCAAATCCTACACGATGGCAAAAAATGCGACGATGGCAGACTACCGCAAGGCGACAGGTTTTGAAGCATTGATGGGCTATCTTTATCTGAAGGATGAATTTCCGCGGATTGTAGAGCTTGTAAAGCATGGAATAGAGATGATGAAACTAAAGTTATAGGAAAGGACGGAAGCGGATATGGAATATCAGGAGTTAAAGATTGAGGGACGGAATGCGGTGTTAGAGGCACTGCGTTCCGGAAAACCCATTGATAAACTGTTCGTGCTCGATGGATGCCAGGACGGACCGGTGCGCACGATTGTGCGGGAAGCCAAAAAGCACGATACGATTTTAAATTTTGTGGATAAAGAACGGTTAGACCAGATTTCCGAGACAAAGAAGCATCAGGGTGTCATTGCAGTGGCAGCGGCATACGAGTATGCACAGGTCGAAGATATCTTAAAGGCAGCAGAAGAAAAAGGCGAACCGCCGTTTATTTTCTTACTGGATAACATTGAAGACCCGCACAACCTCGGTGCGATTATCCGTACCGCAAACTTAGCGGGCGCACATGGCGTGATTATTCCAAAACGCCGTGCAGTCGGACTTACCGCAACCGTGGCAAAGACCTCGGCAGGGGCAATCAATTACACGCCGGTCGCAAAGGTGACGAATTTAAGTGCCACAATGCGTGACTTAAAGGAAAAAGGAATCTGGTTCGTATGTGCGGATATGGACGGCACTTCCATGTATGATTTGGATTTGAAGGGACCGATTGGACTCGTAATCGGAAACGAGGGTGAGGGAGTCAGCAAGTTGGTAAAAGAAAACTGCGACTTTGTGGCATCTATTCCGATGAAGGGAGACATTGATTCCCTAAACGCATCCGTGGCAGCAGGGGTGCTTGCTTACGAAATCGTGCGCCAGAGACTCTAGGAGGAAAAGTGTGGATTTTTACGGGGATTTCACAGACGAACAACTGATTGAACGGCTCAGAAACGGCGAAACGCGGATTATGGAGTATATTCTGGACAAATATAAACCGTTAGTCCGCAAGAAAGCCAACGCCATGTATCTGATTGGCGGAGAGACAGACGACCTGATTCAGGAGGGGATGATTGGGCTGTTTAAAGCGATAAGGGATTATGATGCTAAGCGGGAAGCTTCTTTTTTTCATTTTGCGGAGCTTTGCATCAGCAGACAGCTTTACAATGCGGTGGAGGCATCAAACCGGAAGAAGCATGCACCGTTAAATTCCTATGTTTCTTTTTATGCCGGAAGCGAGGAAGAGGGACAGTCATTGTTGGACAGTTTATCTTCCGGGGAAATCGGCAATCCGGAGGATATGATTATCAGCCAGGAGAATGCGGCGCAGTTCTGGAAACGGTTGAGAGAGCGCTTAAGCGGGATGGAGCAGCAGGTGCTCGACGAATATCTGTCCGGGCTTAATTACAAGCAGATTGCACAGCGCATGGGCAAAAGTCCCAAGGCAATCGACAATGCCCTGCAGCGGATAAAAGGTAAAATTTGCCAATTGTAAGCGTTTACAATCAAAGAAAATGCTATGATTTTTGTGCAGTTTTACTAAAAAGAAAATTGAAAAATTGGAATGTTTGTGAACACTTTTGGCGAAGGGCATGGTATTATAATACCTGTAAAACCCCCCAATACATTATATATAGTTTTTGCTATACCCCATAGTAAAAATACCTTCTCCTAAAAGAGGCAGTCACCGAAATGACTGCCTCTTTTGTATCAGAAAGGAAGCGGCAATGAAAAAGAAAATCGGAATTGGAATTGTGTGTGTGGCAGCGGCACTGCTGCTGGTGCTTGGAATTTCCTGTTATCCGCACTGGAAGGCGGCAAAGCTTTTAAAGGAACATTTAAACCCGGAAAGAGTGGATTATACACTTGAGGTGCAGCTTGTGGACGAACAGATGACAGACGAACAGAAACAGTTTGTCGACGTGCTCTCGATGCTGACCGGAATCGATACAGAAAATTTTTACAAACTTCATCTGGAAGGAACCATCTGGGACGGAATCGTGGAGGTACAGGTATTCCCGGACGGACAGGAAAACCCGTTGTTTGAATTATGCTTGTCGGATGAAACCGATGTGATGAACGGTGCCATGTTTTATCAAACAGTGCGCGCAAATCTGTCGGGCGGCAATGTGCTGATTGAGCGGTTGCTTCCAAAGTGGGAAGACCACACGTATGTGACGTTAGAGCAGGCGGAGCAGATTTTCGGGATAGATTTGAGTGCAGTACGGAATTTTTCACTGCCGCAGATAAAAGAGCCCTCCACAGCTTCCTGGTTTACGGCGCTTCTTGCGATGAAGCGGGAAAATCGTGATAATGAAGTCACCTATGC
>JBNMKM010000017.1:0-75080 GCA_050874345.1 Roseburia sp.
CCCTCCATCAGCTCCGGCAGATTTTCGTTTTTGGAAAAGATTTTTAATACGATGGAGTCCGTAAAATCCGTGACAGAGACAATCACAATCGTCTTTTCGTTTCGGATTTAGAGGATCTCGAGTATGTGATGGGAAGCCTCAAGCTGTTAGGTTCCAAGGGAACGACCGGAACACAGGCAAGCTTCCTTGAGCTGTTTGACGGAGACCAGGAGACCATCGATAAAATTGACCCGATGATTGCAGCAAAAATGGGATTTTCCCAGTGCTATGCAGTTTCCGGACAGACCTATTCAAGAAAAGTGGATACCAGAGTGGCAAACATTCTTGCCGGTATCGCAGCAAGTGCGCACAAGATGTCAAACGATATTCGTCTGTTGCAGCATCTGAAAGAAGTTGAGGAGCCGTTTGAGAAAAATCAGATTGGTTCTTCTGCAATGGCATACAAGAGAAATCCGATGCGTTCCGAGCGAATTGCATCCTTATCCCGCTATGTGATGATTGATGCGCTTAATCCTGCAATCACCTCCGCAACACAGTGGTTTGAGCGAACTCTTGACGATTCCGCAAACAAGCGTCTTTCTATTCCGGAAGGATTCCTTGCGATTGACGGTATCTTAGACCTCTGCTTAAATGTTGTGGATGGACTTGTGGTATATGACAAGGTAATCCGCAAACATATGATGGCAGAGCTGCCGTTTATGGCAACGGAAAATATTATGATGGATGCTGTAAAAAATGGTGGAAACCGTCAGGAGCTGCATGAGAAAATCCGTACGCTTTCCATGGAAGCAGGAAAGAATGTAAAACAGGAAGGAAAAGACAATAACCTGTTAGAACTGATTGCAGCAGACCCTGAGTTTAATCTGACTTTAGAAGAGCTTGAAGCTGCAATGGAGCCGTCCAAATATGTGGGACGTGCACCGATTCAGGTAGAAAAGTTCTTAAGAGAAGTAGTACAGCCGATTCTTGATGCAAACAAGGAAGAGATTGGCTTGAAGGCTGAAATTAACGTATAAAAGAAGTATTACATTGAAAAACTCCATGTTCCGGAAGATGATAAGTTTCCGGAACATGGAGTTTTTTGAGTTTTTAGCGGTAATCACCGAGATAAAAGAGTGCGACGGTTCCGGGACCGGAATGTGCACCGATGGTAGGACCGATGTACTCAATTACAAAATTTTCAAAGCCAAGACGTTCTTTAATCAAATCTGCCACGAATCTGGCATCTTCCTCACAGTCGCCATGACTGATAAAAATCACATCGTTTTTGTCACGGTAGGAGCCGATTTGGGTTTCCATCATATCGACAAGTGCTGTGAGCGACTTTTTGCGACCACGCGTTTTGTTTACGAGAACGAGACGTCCTTCGTTATCTACGTGAAGAACCGGTTTTAAACTGATGATGGTTCCGACAACTGCGGCTGTTTTGGAAAGACGTCCGCCGCGGTAGAGATGGAACAAATCGTCTACCGTAAAATTGTGTACCAGATGCAGTTTGTTTTCTTCTAACCAGGTGGTAACTTCCTCCATGGAGCGTCCGGCTTCTTTCAGACAAACGGCCTTATGTACCAGAAGACCTTCTCCAAGTGTAGCTGCGAGTGAATCGACAACTGTAATCTTGTTCTCCGGATGGCGTTCCATAACCTCTTCGGCAGCAAGGCGCACATTATTATAAGTACCGCTCATACCGGAAGAAAATGCAATGTGAAGGATGTCCACATTCTGTGTCGCAAGGATGGACTCAAACATTTCAGCGGCTTCTTCGGGATTCGCCTGTGAGGTAGTCGGGAGAGAGCCATTTCGCATCATGGCATAAAATTCCTTTTCTGGAAGCGGATGTTCCCAGGTATAAGTGGTTCCCTCAATTGTATAAGGAAGTGTCATAATACGCAGTCCGTGTTCTTCCACATAGCTTTTTGGAAGATCTGCGGTACTGTCTGTCGTGATGATATATTTTTTCATAAATAACCTCATTTCAAAACTGTTTACTGTTTTTCCGGGCGACGGAGAACGTCAATCAGATGCGGACGCAGGGTTCCCTTTAACAGATATTCACGGGAAGGTGTTCCCGGGTTTTGAATCAGATAAAGAATCTGCTGTACGGCAAGGGAGACAAGCTCCTGCAGTGGCTGTGCCACCGTGTCGAATCCCGGATGGATCGGATTGCCGGAATCTTTGTTGGAAAAGCCAATCAGGGTAAAAGGTGTCTCTGCTGTGTGGTTATACACCAGAAGATATTCGATAAAGTGTCTCGTCAGGGTCTGTGTGGTGGTAAAAATAGTGTTACAGCCCTGGGCGCTGATAGTTTCGACTAATGCCGGAACTTCGTTTGCCTCTCCTGAGGTGTAGTGAATCCATTCGGAATGAAAACCTGCCTGTGAGGATTCCATCGCATTCTGGTAGGCGGAGACAATCTCGTTTGCATTGGAAAGTCTTCGGTCAGGGCAGATTAATGCAATCCGGTCATTTCCGTTTGTGATATTGGAAATCATAGCCTGATAGACTGCGGAATAATTTGCCTCTAAGATGCAGGTGCAGGGGCAGCCATTTGGTCTGCGGTTTAAAAAGATAACCGGAATACGTTTTGGGATGGCATCTGCTAACTGTTCATATTCAACAGCATCTGAAAGAAGCAGAATACCATCTGTAATCTTTGAAAAATAGCGAAGCATTTCGCATTCGCGTTCTATACTGTGGTTGGTGGTTGTAACGATTAACTGATATCCTTGTGCGGCAAATAATTCTTCTGCCTGTTCCATCAGATGACCGGAAAAGTCATTGGAAACATTGGAGAGAATCATGCCGATGGTATTACGGGGTTTTCTAAGCGCCATGGCAGTTACCTCTGTATCATAATTATTTAGACAATTGCATTATAGCCGATTCTCATGGAAAAAGGAAGTTAAAGCATACAATTTGTAAAAAAAATAAAAATTACAAAAATAATATTTACATTTGACGAAAAATGAAGTATTATAATAATATCTTTTTTCAAATTAGATATTTCTATGTGTGCGGGAACTGTTTCGCAGTATGAGACAGAGAGGACATCCACGTACACAATCTGCGGCAGAATCGCCGTACAGAATCTTAGATTCTGAGTAATTCCAAGAAAATTTAACAAATAAGAAGAGGTGCCTGTGAGAATCGTATTTTGGGGAGAAGAGACAGGCAGTGGCACTACGTCAAACATGCTCGTAATCTCGGAAGTTTTTGCATGGAAGGCAAAACAGAGAGCGCGCAAATCGAACAATTCCATTCAGGTGGAACAGATGCCGGAGTTTATTGACTGCGGAAGCAGGACAGACGAAGAGACCAGACGGCTTTTGAGAGAGGCAGATTTGGTCATCGTCAACGCAAGACAGTCAAAGCATATGTTAGACCGGTTTTTCCTGGATTTACCAGGAGTTTCACAAAATTCATTTTTCCTGATCGGGAGCTATTTCCACGGAGATATTTACAACAGAACAAACATTGAACGAATCTATCGGATTCCGCAGGAGCGAATCGGGGTCATTCCTTATAATTCCGAGTTCCGGTATGCGTGTGAATCCGGAAAACAGAGAGAGTTCATGAGGGTGGAGCGAAGAAAAATCTATAAGGAATTTCGAGGAAGCGAGCAGACGAGAGAGTTTTTTAAGGAAGTAAGACGGACAGTAGGTGCACTGCAAAAAATTTTAATTCAGATTGAAGAAGGAGAGAAAAACTATGGAAATTGTATTTGAAAAGTATGGAAAAGCAATTTTAATCGTGATTGTAATGCTGGCATTGGGAGGAATTATTGTGGCAGCGCTGACATCGGACGGCTATGTGGCGAAAGCGTTTCAGGACGCATTAGAAGGATTTTTTGGAAACATGAACGCACTTCTGCCACAGGGAGGTTCTGAAATATAAGAAAAATGCGGTGTCAGGAGAAAAACCCTGATGCCGCAGCAGGAGGAAAAGATGGACGAATTATCAATATTTGAACCGAAACCGGAACAATTTGGGGTGTTCTGGAACTATATTATCAGTCCCAACGTGACAGATATTGACTACAACGGTAGGGAATTATGGATTACAGATTTAAAAAAGGGGCATTACCGGGCAGAGGAGACGGTCACGGAGCACTTTCTGCAGTCGTTTACACACAATATTTCCAATTGTGCCAACCGGCAGTTTAATTACGCAAATAAGGTTTTGGAAGCGGACACAAAGGAGCTTCGAATCAGTATTCTGCATGACTCGGTGGCGGTCAGCGGAACGAGTATCTGCATCCGCAAGTCGCCTGCAGTCGTCCGTAACACGATAAACGGAATGATTGCGGATGGGTACTGCACACGGGAGATATTAGAACTTCTGATAAACTGTGTGCAGGCGAAAATGAATTTTGTTTTTGGAGGAGAGCCAGGAAGTGGTAAGACAGAGTGCGCAAAGTTTTTTATGCAGTTTATTCCAAAGGAGGAGCGCGTTATTACAATTGAAGATTCGTTAGAAATCCATTACCGCGATATTAATCCCGGAGCAGATGCGGTGGAACTTCGGATTGCGCCGGGATTTGATTATACGGATGCCATTAAAGCGTGTCTCAGACAAAATCCGAAGTGGCTGATGCTTTCGGAGGCGCGTTCCGTGGAAGTGACCTCTCTTTTGGAGCAATGGAGCACCGGGGTAAACGGATTTACAACGATTCATCTTGATGATTTGCGCAAGCTGCCGGACCGGATTTTAAATATGATGAATAATGTCAATGATGCAGACCGCATGGAGAATCGGATTTACCGTTATGTAAATGTGGGAATCTTAATCCGGCGCAGCGTACAGCCGGATGGAAGCGTAAGACGGTATATAGACCAGCTTTGTTTTTACAACAGACAGGGGCAGGAAAACCAGGTTTACATGATTGTAAAGGACGGGGAACTTGTGTCCAAGGAGCTTCCCACGGACATTTGCCAGAAATTTAAAAATGCCGGAATTAGGGAGCCGTATGCGTGTCCGGGATTAGAACACTATATCGAGGAAGGAAAATGATGAAGAAAGAGAAGAAAAAGATACAGAAAACATCGCGGCTGTCCCGGCAGTTTAAGCTTTTGAATCCGAAAAATCTTGCAAAGGAAGTGCATGTTTACGGATACAACTATTCCTGGAAAATGCATATGTTTTTAAATGTCTGTTCCCTGCTTGGAATTTCTGCCATTGGAATCTTGTTTCAGATGAAACCGGGATATCTTGCAGTGATATTTTTAGCGGTACTGTTTGTGCTACCCATGCTGATTCGGGATATGTATAAGAGGGCGTATGAGCAGAAACGCTTTGCTGATGTAACTACATATATGGAACAGATGCTTTATTCTTTTCAGAAAAGTGGAAAAGTATCCTTTGCATTGGAAGAGACGGTGGAATTGTTTGAAGGGGGACAGATGCGTGAGTGCATTGAGGAAGCAATTGCGTATTTGAGAGCAGGGCGTTCTGCAACGGAAAAGGGTGTTTTAAGGGAAGCACTCGAACGGATTGAACAGCCATATCATTGTCCAAAGATTGTAACGGTGCACGAACTTTTGGTGCATGGGGAAGAGTATGGCGGGGATATGGAAAATTCTGTTTTTCTGTTGTTAAACGATATTGAGGTGTGGAAACGAAGCGGCTATAAGCTGCAGGCGGACAAGAAAAAAAGCCATGCGGATAATCTGATTTCAATTGTGACGGCAACTATTCTCTGCGCAGTTGCGCTGTATGTACTCGATGCGATGAGCCGGCTGTTTCCGGGAAAAACTGGGGTACAGATTTTTAGTGTGCCAGTCATCCAGATTTCGTCGATGTTGTTTATTTTATTTCTGTTTTATGTGCTCGTAAAAAGTACGAAAAGTCTGACAGATAACTGGCTTGAGAAGCAGTCCATACAGGATGAGGGCGTTTTGCGCCGCAGCTATCAGATGGTCACGCATTATGACGAGGCAAAGGAGAAGAAGAAAAGTATTCTCTGGTCGCTTCCCTGCCTTATTGGGGGACTTCCGGCACTTTTGTTTGGACAGCGGTGGCTTGGAGTGCTGTGCCTTTTGACGGCAGTTATCATGCTGTTACAGCATAAGCTTGGATATCACGTTGCCAAAAAGGAGCTGCATAAAGAACTGTATCTTGCATTACCGCAGTGGCTGATGCAGATTGCACTGCTGCTTCAGAGCAATAATGTGCAGGTTTCCATTGCAAAGTCGATGGACGGTGCGCCGGTAGTGTTACAGGAGGAGTTGCGGCAGTTACAGGAGCGGCTGGAAAAAGACCCGGGAGGATTAAAAGCATATACGGATTTTTGCAGGGAGTTTGATGTACCGGAAGCGCAAAGCTGTATGAAGATGCTCCACGCGATTTCGGAGTCTGGAACCGGAAATGCCAAAATTCAGATTCATAACTTAATTGAGCGTGTCCATGAGATGCAGGATATGGCAGATGGAATTCGTGACAAACAACTTGCATTTCAGATGAGGATGCTGTTTTCCTACCCGGTAGCAGGGGCAACGGCAAAGCTTTTAGTGGATTTGACGGTTGGAATGATTTATATGTTTCAGATGCTTGGAAACATGGGATTATGATGCAAAACAGGGGGGATTTTTGTGCGAAATATAATTGGAGCATTCAGTGCGCTGGTGATTCTGGTATTGAATCTGTTTTTGTGTATCAGTGTCAGTTCCGCTTCGGCTGCGGTATCTGCTGCAAAGGAGTATAAGGCAGATGTAATAGCAGAAATTGAAAACAGTAATTTTAATCCGGGAGTAATCGATGCATGTGTGCAGCAGGCAAGGGAGCTTGGGTATAGTCTGGAAGTAAACGGATATGTGTACGACGAAGCACATGATATTCAGTCTGCGGAGGTTGTAGTTACCTATTCGTATGAAATGCCATTATTTGGAATAGCAAAGACACAGATGACAAGGGGGATTGCGAGATGAGTCTTGAGATAATTATGGAGGAACTTGGACAGTCCGCGCTGGGATTGCTTGGCGGTGGACTGGCGGTTGTAATTCTTTTGGGATTACTTTCTTATGTCACAGGTTTTTAAGGAGGATAAAGCGATGGAAGAAATCATGGAGTATTTTGGAAACGGATTATTACAGGTAGTAGGCGCAGCATTGTTTCTTGGTATTTTTGCCGCATGTATCGGGGGAAATGCAGACGGGATGCTCTCCGATATCGTACAGATTTTTATGGCAGGGCTGTGCGGGTAAGGAGGAGACCGGATGAAACAGGTCATTGAAGTTTATGGAAAGTTTCTGCTGGAGGCGGCAGGGGTAGCTGCGCTGGCACTGCTTTTGCTTGTTGGAATCCGTGACACGGAAGGAAACAGAGGAATCTTTCGGATGGTTGGAGCAAAACTTCCGGTTGAAAGCACTGTGGTTGAAGATTATCTTGACGCGGAAATTTATAAGTCAGAGAGCGCAAAGCAGCCGCCGGCAATCCGTTTGCAGTTAGAAGCTATGATAGAAACAGGGACACAAAAGATATCAGACTATCTGATTGCAGAGGATTACGATGCAAATCTGCTTCCGATAAAAATTCTTTCTGTCATAAACCCGGAGGGGACGGATATTACCGGAGACTGTAACCCTGATACGACGGAAATTCTGTTTGCAAAACCCGGAATCTATACGGTGACGGTGGAGGCAAAGGACGATGGAAACAGGAAAACGATAAAAGTAGTAAAAATACCGGTCAATGATGAAAGGGAGGAGAAATTTTGAGAAACGTTGTGATGATGGCAGTCAGTGCAATTCTTGGGGTATTGTCTCTTATGATTGTAATGAGTTTGACGGGGAGGTCGAATCGAAGTATGGAATTAAAGAGCAATCTTTCGTCTGTGGTAGAGGAGACAGTGGAAAAAATGCTGCAGAGTCAGAACTACAATATTGAGGATGTCAATCAGTTTATTGGGGATATGGTGGAGAATCTGGCGGTGGTTTTAGACAATGACAGTGCCCTTCGGGTAAGTATTTTACAGATTGACAGGGAGAAGGGAATTCTATGTACCAGAGTGACAGAGGAATTTGAGCACCCGAACGGAAAAACGGGAAAAGTACAGACAGAGAAGACAGTCATTTTAAATGGAAAGGAGGAGGCAGAAAAGGTGCAGCAGTATGCGGTCAGCTTTTATTTTTCCAAGGACGATTTAGACCACGAAAGGTGTTGTTATAAGCGTTATCTGGTGGAAGCCGGAAAGCGTGTGACAGTTCCAAAGGACCCGTCAGAGGATGAGAAGACATTTGTCGGCTGGAAGAACGAAAATGACTATCTTGCAGACTTTTCTGCTCCGGTGGAACAGGATGTGACCTACTATGCGGCATGGAATTAAGCAAAGGAGGGCTGCGGGGAGGATGGGAAAAATATATCAAAATGGAATTGGGATAAAATTTGTAAGGCTTGCCGGTATGCTGGTATTTATGGTTGTATTTCTTTTGACTGGACAGATGACAGCGTATGCAGAGGAAAGTCTGGCAAGTGAAAATGGATATTTTTATGTAACTATTTTGGGACCAGACGGTCCATCAAAAGCGAGAGTAGATGTTCACTGTACAGAAGCAAATGGAGCTTTATGGAACTATCCAGACTATCTGGACCGCTCACAGCAGATACAACTACATATAGATGATGGCGGGATATATAATTTGTGCTTCAAGACTGGCTCTTCCTATATAAAGGATATTACAGTTAAGACTGATATTGGTTCTACGGTAGAGCAGACGGATGCAGTGCGGGAGAACGGAAAATATGTAGTATCTAATAATCCGGATGACAAAGGGGTGCATTATAAGTCCAAAACATATTCGGTTCTCAAGAATGTACCGTTTGCATTTGATTTGCCGGGCTATTATTACGTAGATGAAACATATATATACAATGATGTGCAGACAAAAGACTATAGTTATAGATTTAATACGAGACCCTATAGCTGGCAAAATTACAGTAGTACTTATAATGATAAATACCGGAATACAATTGAAAAGAGAAAGGTTTATACGAAAAAGACAAAAGTAGACTTCCAGATGCAGATTAATCTTGCCTGTACGGGAACCTGGATTACCGGCAAAATGAAACAGGATTTTCCAAGAGGTTACCATGCGGAAATGCTTATTGCAATGGAAAACATGGCGCTTATCGTAAAGTACGATGGCAATGGCGGTGATGGTAAGGTGAAGGATACAACCGTTACTTATGATGCAACTGCTACTATCAACAAGAGTAATTTTACGCGGACAGGCTATCGTTTTACGGGATGGAACACACAAAAGGATGGAAGTGGAACAGCTTACAGTGCGGGCACAAAGAAAAAAGCGAGTGCACTGAGCAGCTTTGCATCCGGGACAGAATACAGTGAGATTAAGAAAACACTGACACTGTATGCACAGTGGGAGCCGTATTACTATACAATCAGATTTGATGGAAACGGGGCAACTTCCGGCAATATGGCGGACATCACAAATTGTGCATATGATAAATCTTATGCGTTGACAAAAAATGCCTATAAGAAAACGGGCAGTACATTCATGGGTTGGAATACAAAACAGGATGGTACCGGAGAATATTATGCCAATAAAGAGAAAGTGAAGAATCTTACCGCAACATCGAATGGAACGGTTACACTGTATGCACAATGGGATGGCGGCACAAAGCATATTCTGACGGTGGACCCGAATGGGGGAACATGGAGAGGTTCAACAGCAATACAGACGTTCGTAAAAGATGAAGGATGGATGGATACCATTGATGATGCAGACCCAGAACCACAGGTCGGAATGAAATTTGCCGGATGGGATTTCAGCACGACATCGAGAAGTGTAAGCACTTTTGATGCTGTAACGAAACTGTTTACAATGGGAAGCACTGATGTGAAGCTGACGGCGCGATATGAGTATATTGGATATAACATTGCTTATGACTATACTGGTGGGACAGGCGTGGCAGGTGGAAACTATCCGGTAAGAGTGGCGTATAACACATCCTTTTCCGTGACACCTCCTATCCGCACAGGATATACGTTTGCCGGATGGACGATTACCGGGATGAATACGTATGATGATAAGAAAAATATAAAGTGTGCCAGACATTACTACAGTACAACAGATTCTTATTCAGATGTGAACTCTGCCTATGGGGTGGAATCATGCAGTGCAGGGGCACAGTTTGTATGGTTCAAGAATCTTCGTAGCACATTAAATGGTAATACAGAAGCAACAGTAAACTTTACTGCAGGATGGCAGAAAAACGAGTATACGCTGACAGTGAATCCAAACGGAGGAAACTGGAACGGGAAGACGTCTGCTGAGACGATGAAATTATTGTATCAGGATACAAAAACGATTGATGTCCCGACACGTCTTGGGTATACGTTTACTGGATGGACATTATCCGGAAGCGGAAGTAGCCTGAACGGAACCATGTTTACAATGGGGTATGAAAATGCGACACTGACAGCAAACTGGAGAATCAATTCTTATACCCTGACGGTGAATCCAAATGGTGGAACCTGGAGCGGAAGCACGTCCAATCAGAAATTTACACTGAATTATGGAACAACAAAAGAAATCGGAATGCCGGTAAGAAGGGGATTTACATTTACCGGGTGGACATTATCCGGAAGCGGAAGCAGCCTGAATGGAACCACGTTTACAATGGGCTGGGAAAATGCGACATTGACGGCAAACTGGCAGCGAAACGAGTACACCCTGACCATAGCCCCAAATGGAGGAACCTGGGGAGGCAGTACAGAAAATCAGACCTTCCGGCTGTTGTTTGAGGCAAAAAAAGACATTCAGAACCCGGCACGTACCGGATATACCTTTACCGGATGGACACTGTCCGGTGATGGAAGCAGCCTGAACGGAACCACGTTTACAATGGGCTGGGAAGAAGCCATGCTGACCGCAAACTGGCAGCCGAACCATTACGTTATACGATTTGATGGAAACGGTGCGACAGAAGGAACGATGGATGACATTGATATGATATATGATGTGCCGCGGAATCTGCCGGAAAATAAATTTATCCGGGAAACAGATGAGGGAAAGAGTAAATTCATGGGCTGGAGCATGGATTCCGGAAAACAGAAGGGAGATTATGAGGACAAGGAAGAAGTCAAAAACCTTACTGCCAATCCGGATGAAGTAGTAATTCTTTATGCTATCTGGGATGACTGCCCATGGATAAAGGCAACTGACCTTTATTACACGTTAGAACAGGCACAGAGCGGTTATATTACGCTTGATGAACTGATGAGCCATGCAACAGCCGGAGACCGTGAAGACGGTGATATAAAGGTAGGAGTGGACGATGAAAAGCATACCACGTTTGATGTATGGGATTACCTTCCGGAAGACTTTACCTCCTTTGACAGCAACGGAAGTGTCACAGAAACTTACCGTGCAATTGACAGTGTGGGAAATGTCACGAAAAAAATGGTGACGGTACATATCGTAGATACGGCAGCACAGAATCCGGAGCCAATCCGGACAACCCGGTTTATCAATGAAAAGTATTACTGGGCATCTTATGAAAACGGGGGATTGAAACCGGATTCTATCTGGCTGACCAATCCGGATTACCGGGCAGCGATTGAACAGGCGTTTGAAAACCTGAAGAATGATACACCACTGTATAGGTTTTACTTCTCACATGAGACTATCTTGCAGATGAAACAGTTTGTGCAGGATAATGGCTTTGGAAACGGAAAATCTCCGGATGCACTGCAGCGTTTTTGTGAGAAGTTTTTGACTTCAGATGAAAGATAAAAAATGTTTTCAATATTGAAAAGTGATAGGAAGAGTCTCTTCACGTGTGAAGGGGCTCTTTTAAATAGTTATGAATAGCAAAAGACTTGAAAATTTTCTACAAACACAATATACTATCTATGTAAAATGTAGGCAAATAGCTAAAATAGGGGGAGTTATGAAAAAGAAGAATAAGAAAATAATTTCAATTTTTTTGGCAGTATCACTTTTGATTGGTGTTCCGGTGCAGGCAGTTCTTGGACAGGAACAGGACACCAAGATTGTAACCGAAGATATCCAGGAAGAAGAGCTGCAGGGAACGGAAGAAGCGACCGAAGAAGAGCTGGAGACTTCCGAAGATGAAATTGAAGTTCTTCCGGATGAGAACATCGAAGAGGAGCTGCAGGAGACGGAAGTAGATGAAGTAGAGGATAATATTGTGTATGCTTATCATGATAATTGCAATAAAGTGGATGGTTTTGTGTACTATCTGAAAGCTGACAATACAATAGGTATTCAGGCATATGATATTGCATATATGGGCGCCGATAAAAAAGTTGTGATTCCAGAAAAAATTGACGGATATCCGGTAACAGAAATAGACGCAGCAGCTTTTTATGGAGAAGCGATACAAACCGTTGTATTTCCGTCCACGTTAAAGAAGATTGGGAAGCAGGCGTTTGACTATAGTGCTTTGGAGAGTTTTTCTTTTACAGGAAAAGAGACGGTGGAAGTCGGAGAGTGGGCTTTTGGAAATACAGCGATGAAAACAATTGTTGTTCCGGCTAATATAAAGGATATTCCGCAGGCATGTTTTGGAAATAACATGGAAGCAACGGCTATTATTATTGAAGAAGGCGTAGAAACGATAGGGGAGTTTGCATTTCAAAATAATCAGACAGCGACATCTATTAAAATTCCATCTACAGTAACATTGATAGGGAAAGGTGCATTTACTGCAAACGTATGTGTTGAAAAATTAGAAATGGGTCAAAATGTAACGTCAATTGGAGAACAGGCGTTTTGCGGATTAATGGAACTTACATCTGTAACGCTCCCTAAAAGTGTTACAAGTATTGAAACGGATGCATTCAAGGACTGTTATAACCTTATCATTTCCTGTTACACTGACACCTGTAGCCACAAGTATGCGGTGGACAATGACATTGACTATATTCTCTTAGACCAGCCGACCTACACCATTACCTATGTGCTGAATGGTGGTGAGAACAGTGACAGAAATCCGGATACCTATACCAGCACAACAAGGACAATTGAAATTGACCAGCCGAAAGAGAGGTACGGTTATTACTTTATGGGATGGTATGCGGATGAAGCGTTTCAGAATAAGTGGGATGTCATAGAAAAAGGCAGCTCCGGTAATATTACGCTGTATGCAAAGTGGGGGGCGAACCAGTACCAGATTAATTATGACGGCAATAAGGGGAGCGGCGTCACAAGTAGTCAGCTTACGGAATACGATGAGACGATAGTACTTGAAAAGAACGAGTTTGTAAGGAAAGGCTATACTTTTAAAGAGTGGAACACGAAGGCAGATGGTTCCGGAACCTCTTATCAGGAGCAGGAGAAGGTAAAGAATCTGCGTTCCCAATATAATGATGAGATTACGCTGTATGCCCAGTGGACTGCAAATAAGTATCAGATTACTTTTAAGGGTAATGGTGCGACTTCTGGCAGTATGGATGCCATGAAAAAGCTGAAATATGGAAAGTCATATAAGCTGACCGCAAACGCCTTTAAGAGAGACGGATATACGTTTACCGGATGGAACACAGAGACGGATGGAAGCGGAAAGTCTTATGGCAATAAGGAAGAAGTTAAAAATTTGTCATCCAAATCCGGTGGAAAAGTGACATTGTATGCCCAGTGGAAGAAAACTAGTAAGACAGAGAAAAAGTATTCCATCACCTACAAGCTGAATAAGGGCAAGAACAATAAGAACAATCCGTCTTCCTACACAAAAAAGACCGCGACAATCAAGCTGAAGAACGCTTCCAGGAAAGGATATACCTTCAAGGGCTGGTACAGCGACAAAAAGTATAAGAACAAGGTAACCCAGATAAAGAAGGGCAGCACCGGAAATGTGACACTTTATGCAAAGTGGACAGCCAATCAGTATACCATCAAATTTAATGGGAACGGCGCCACATCCGGCAGCATGAAAGCTGTTAAGAACTGTAAATATAACAAAACGTATACACTTAAGAAGAACAGCTTTAAGCGCAAGGGTTATACGTTTGCCGGATGGAACACAAAGAAGGACGGTTCCGGGAAGAGCTATAAGAACAAGGCAGAAATCAAGAACCTTACTTCTAAATCCGGCGGAACAGTGACACTGTATGCGCAGTGGAAGAAGAAATAGTGCCTCTAAAAAAGTATGATAATCAAAGAAAATAAATGCTTTGTATTCCGGATAAAAAAGAAAACAAAATAAACTATATATGTAGAAAATAGGTAAAAAAAAGAATCCGCCTGCGTTGAAAGGGGCGCATAAAACGGCGGATTCAGATTCCTATGAACAATAAAATCATAGTATACTTTGATGTAAAAAGCAACTATATTTTTAGAATTTTTAGAAAATTCTGAATCCCTTAAACATTTCTTTGCCAGAGGGCAGCAGCCAGAAAAAGTAACATAATTTTGAAGTCTATGATATAATAAACTCTGACGAGTTTATATTAGAAGTTTCTACGAAACTTCAGATGCGCAATAAAGCGTGCGCATAAAAGATGATATAATGAGTGACGAAATTATTGAGTGATGCAATCACGATATAATAAACTCTGACGAGTTTATATTAGAAGTTTCTACGAAACTTCGGATGCGCAATAAAGCGTGCGCATAAAAGATGATATAATGAATGCGAAATTTAGAATGCCAGGGTGAGGAAGCGTGGAAAATGACGATTGCTTATTGCGAGGATGAGGCGGCGCAGGCTGCGTGGGTGGAAAAACTGATTTGCGGATGGGCAGAGGAGAATGAACAAAACTGCAATGTCTGGTTGTTTTCCAGCGCAGAAAATTTTCTGTTTGAATTAAACGGTGCAGAGCTGGTTCCATATGACCTTGTGATGTTGGACATTTCCATGGAGGGAATGGATGGATTTTCTCTCGCAAGGCAGCTCAGACAGAAAGACAAAAATGTCCGGATTGCGTTTCTGACCTCGGATTCGAGTCATGTATTCGAGGGATATGAGATAGATGCGTGGCGATATTTGTTAAAACCGTTGGAAAAACCGCAGGTTTTTAAGATGCTGCAGGCATTGCGCGAGGAACTGGAACAGAAAGAGTCTGAGTATCTTCTGTTAGATGTTTCAGGAGAAAGCGTCAAGATTGCACTGGAAGAGCTGGATTACGTGGAAGTGAACGGGCATTATACCACACTGCATGGCAGCAGGCAGGACTATACAGTGAAAGAGAATTTTGGAGAACTTCTGGTGCAGCTCAATGAGGCAGCAGGAAGTGAAAGATTCATAAAATGCCATAGAAGTGCAGCAGTAAACATGTCCAAATTAGTGCGGATTGGAAGGCAGAACTGCATTTTGGAGGGCGGAATAGAGCTTCCGGTGAGCAGAGGAATGTATCAGCAGCTCAATGAGGCTTTTATCAGGAGAAATTTATGAAGACACAACTGTATTTTTCAGCCGTTATTGCAGGAACAGCGTTGCTGCTTTTACTGGTAGTGCTGCTACTTTATGCGGCGATGAAACGACGTTATGAGGAAACACTGATTCGATATCAGAATAAATTATTGTCGCAGGAGATGGAGGAAGTACGCGGCATTTATCTGACCATGCGTGGCTGGAGGCACGACTACCATAATCATATGCAGTCCGTGAAAGCGTATCTTGCAGGAAATCAGATTGAAGAGGCGAGAAATTATCTCAACCATCTGGAAACGGATTTGGACGATATCCGAATGCTTTTTGATACCGGAAATCTCAATGTAGATGCGATTTTAAATGCAAAAATATCGCTTGCACTTGAGCATAAAATTAAATGTGACTATAAGGCGGTCATTCCAGAACATCTGACAGTGTCGGAACTTGACCTTTGTGTATTGATTGGAAACCTGATTGACAATGCAGTAGAGGCGTGCCGGAACGTAGAGCCGGAACAACAGTTTTTAAGACTTTATATAGCACCGTTAAAACAGCAGCTTTACATTTCTGTATGCAATGCAACGAATGAAGTAGTAAGAAAACTTGATGAGGAATATATTTCTAAGAAGCGTGGGGATCACGGACATGGGCTGAAACGGATAAATCACATCGTGGAAAAATATGAGGGCTATATCAATCGGAAAAACGAACCAGGAGTGTTTGTCACGGAGATTATGCTGCCGCTATAAAATGTAACTTGTGCACGGATTTTTACAATTCGTGCACTTTTTTTGCCAGAAAGAAAAGACCCTGTTATATTAAAAAAGTGCAAAAGAGTGAATTCGGACAGCAAAAGGAAGGGAAAGGAAGCACGTATGGAGATGAAAACAAAAAAACACAATGTATTTTGTAATATCTGGTATGTATTTGCACCTGTTTTCCGGCAAAAACCAGCTTATATCATAAGGATGATAGCAGAGGCAGCTCTGTTTGTGGCACTGCCGCTGATGGCATCGGCGGCGAGCTCTGCGGTTGTGGCGTTGCTGGGTGAGGGGCGTCCGCTTTTGGTAATCGTCGTTTCTGTCATGACCATATTTGTGGCGTATGGAGCAGTCAACTGGCTGTATAGCTATTTTTATATTTCAAATGGAGCTAATTTTATTGATATCCGGATTGCAATGCACATGTCGGCCTTTAAGCGAAAAGAGATGGAACTTTCGTTAGATCAGTTGGAAAACAATGAAGTTCGCCAGCTTCAGAACAGAGCCGGAATGGCACTGTGGAATAACTGGATTGGTGTAGAGGGAATGGTACGCAGTGTCTGCACCATCGGAGAGAACATTTTAGGGCTTGTCGTTTATGCAATGATTGTGGGCGGGCTGAATATTAAAATTCTGCTTTTTTTACTGGCAATTTGTGTTGTGGATGCGTTAGTGTCAGGACTTTCTGCAAGAAAATTTAATAAAATAAAAGACGGTCTGGCAAAACAGGAGCGTGTGGAACGCTATCTCGATAAAGTGGTGGATGATGTGGCAGGTGGAAAAGATATCCGTATTTTTGGACTTTCGGACTGGCTGATCGAAAAATATGACATGGCAATCAAAAATCAGCGCCGGCTTATGTTTTCCTATGATACCTTATGTTTTCTGGCAGATGCGACAGAAGTAGTGCTTTCCGGGGTGCGAGACCTCGTTTGCTATTTATATCTGATTTCCCTGCTGAAAAACGGAATGTCGATTGCAGAGTTTGTCTTTTATCTTGGATTAATCAGTGGATTTGCAGCATGGTTTACCCAGATTAGCAAAATGATAGTGGAAATCTTAAGAGACAGCAGGCAGATTGATGATTTGCGTACATTTATGGAATTGGAAAACAGAATGAAACCTGACGGAGAAGAGCCGGATTTTTCTGAGATGGAGGTGGTATTTGACCATGTTTCCTATTGTTATGATGGCGCAAAGGAGCCGGTTTTAAAAGACGTTTCCTTTCGATTGGCTCCTGGGGAACATCTAGCGCTTGTGGGCTTAAACGGCGCTGGAAAATCGACACTTGTAAAACTGATGGCGGGACTTTATCTCCCGACAGAAGGAACCGTATGGGTGAATGGGGTCAGTACTGCAAAGTTAAACCGTGTGAAGTATATGGAACACATCGCTGCCATTTTTCAGAATCCGTTTCTGACGGCCTATTCACTTGGGGAAAATGTTGCGTTAGGGGAACAGTGGGACGAAGAGAAGGTGTGGGATGCACTTCAGTCAGCCGGGTTATCCGGGAAGGTAAAGTCGTTAGAAAAAGGAATTTCCACTTATCTTGGAAAAGATGTGGCAGAGGATGGGATTCAGCTGTCAGGTGGAGAGACGCAAAAACTTCTTCTTGCAAGGGCGTTATACCGTAATCCGGCGTTGCTGCTTTTAGACGAGCCGACGGCAGCGCTTGATGCGATTGCAGAAAATGAAATTTATGAGACCTATGCCGGTACGTTAAGAGGAAAATCAGCACTTTTTATTTCCCATCGTCTGGCTTCCACAAGATTTTGCGATAAAATCATCCTTTTGGAGGCGGGCAGGATAAAAGAACAGGGCACACACGAGGAGCTGATGAAGCAGCAGGGCACCTATGCCGGATTATTTGAAATCCAGAGCAGATATTATACACAGGAGGCATAAGACAGATGGAAAAGGCAAAGCGGATGTCGGTAAAAGAAATGTGGAAATTTTGTCTGTTTCAGGCAAAGAACTATGGAATTCTGAAATTTGTGCTGGTTTTTGGAACGGTGACAGGTGCATCGGTCGCTTATGTGAATAGTTTTGTCTATGCAAAAATCTTAGACAGCCTGTTGTCAGAAGAATACGATACAGCGTCGAAATTTGTAGTAATATTAGTGGCGCTTGTGATGGTACTTGAACTATTGACAAGAGGGTGCAAAAAGATTTTTTCCCATTATACTGCACCGAGCGAGGAGGAAACGAAAAAGAGGACAGCACGCAAGGCGTTTGAAATGGAATACGAAGAAATTGAAAAAACGGAGACGCTCCAGAGCTTCCGGCGCGTGAGACAGGGAGAAAACGGACACGGCGGAATCAAAGACCAGCTGGATGCAATTTATCAGTATTTTACAGAACTGGTGAAAGTGGTATTTGCAGCCGGGTTCGTGGGGGTGCTGTTAGCGCAGTCTGATTTTGGAAAAGAAAATATCTGGCAGTTTTTAATTTCCACCGTGGTACTGATTCTTGTTTTTGTTGGGGTATTATATCTTGAAAATCTTGTTTCACAGGATTTGGGCAGAAAAAATGTGCAGTTGAATTTGGAAAATGAGAAGACAAATTCCCTGACAGCTTACATCGGGAATATCATATCATCAGAGACTTACGCACAGGATATCCGTCTGTATCATTTAAACGATTATCTGATGAAGAAATGGAATGTTGTGTCAGATGTGGCAAAGCTGTTTATCGGAATGAGAAGATACCGCGGAAAAAAAGAAGGAATGGTGTCGTTTGCCTTACAGATTCTTGCGGGAGTGACTTACGTCTATATTGCGTTAAAAGCGCTTGCGGGAAGTGTTTCGACCGGCGAGGTGCTTATGTATGCGGGTGCAATTATCACGATGATGAACAGTATCCGGCAGCTTATGGGGTATCACATGGAGATTGATTATGCGAATGAATATCTGAAAGTTTATGAGGAATTTATAGACCTTCCCAATATGCACTATGATGGTACACTGCCGATAGAAAAGAGAACGGACAACTGCTACGAACTGGAATTTCGAAATGTTTCGTTCCGATATCCGGATACGGAGCAGTGGATTTTAAAGGATGTAAGTCTTAAGTTTAATGTGGGGGAAAAACTGGCACTTGTCGGAAGAAATGGTGCCGGCAAGACGACACTAATCAAACTTTTGCTGCGGCTTTATGAACCAACGGAGGGTGAAATTCTGTTAAATGGCATCAATATTGGAAAATATGATTATGAAGAGTACACACAGATTTTTTCCGTGGTATTTCAGGACTTCAAATTGTATCACTTCCCATTGGATGAAAATATCGCCGGTTCCTCTAAGGTGGATGAAGAACGTGTGAAACTGGTGCTAAAAGAGGTGGGACTGACTGGTCGTGTGGAAAAAATGCGCGATGGAATCCATACCATTCTTTATCATGAGACCGGGGACGGAGAGTCACTTTCCGGCGGAGAGGCGCAAAAGGCAGCAATCGCAAGGGCTTTGTATAAGGATGCACCGTTTGTAATTTTAGATGAGCCGACAGCAGCGTTAGACCCGGTAGCAGAGGCGGAGATTTATGAGCAGTTTGGCAGGCTGGTAGGAGATAAGACTTCCATTTATATTTCCCATCGGATGAGCAGTTGTAAATTCTGTGATAAGATTGTTGTGCTTGAAGCGGGCAGGATTGCGGAAGCGGGGTGCCACGAAGAACTGATGCAAAAACAGGGGCGTTATTATGAGCTTTACGAGGCGCAGGCGCAGTATTACGTATAATAGTGTCTTTTTTGTGTCTTTTCACTTATCCATTGCATTTCCTCGCAGGTTTTTTTATAATAGGATGTAGTAGAAAACCTGTGAGGAACGTCAGCGGAGAGAATAAGGGGAAGATACATGGGACTTGCAGCATTAAAAAAAGAACTTCGGGAAAAAATTATATCCTATCAATATAATAGTGCACCCCAGGAAGACATCTGGGAACTTTTGAATTCCTATGACCAGTACTTAAATGCGGACAGTAATGGGGATGAACTGGCGGAGGCAGCTTTTTTCCGGGGAGAAGCAGCATTTCATACAGGGCGTTATCAGGATACTGTGGACGCTCTGACAAAGAGCATTGGAATTGAAAAGACAGCGGAATGTTCTTATCTGGAAGCGGACGCCTATAATATGCTTGGAATGTTGTTTTCTTTTGTGGGTTATGAGACGGTGGCACTTGACAATTATCTGTCAGCGATTGAATCGGCAAAGAAGAACCGGAATGTGCCGGAAGAGGTCGCATCTCTATTAAATACCGGGTTATTGTACCAGGGACTGTTGGAATATCGGAAGGCAATGGACTATTACAAACGAGGTTACGACCTGGCAAATCAGGTACAGCCGGGACCGGATATGCGGCTGATGCTGTTAGCCCTGGTACAGGAAGCGATTCTTTTGTGCGAAATGGAACGGTATGAGGATGCACTCCGTATGAAGCGGGAGATAGACACCTATTATCATGTGGTGGCGCAGGATGAGCTGATTCTGTCAAAATGTATGCTGGAGATTCGACTGAAGCAGCAGGAGGGCAGAAAAGAAGAAGTAAAAAAACAGATTCATGAGGTGCAGATATTCCTGATAAATGATTCGGATTATCTGGAACAGATTGATGTTTATGTGGAATTTTGCAGTTTCCTCATGGAAAAAGGGTACGGCGAAGAGGTGCGGAGTTTTCTTGATATTTTACAGGAGAAACTTGGCGCCACAGAGTTTTTTCACCTGCGGATGCGCTTAGAGGCGCTCGAGGTCGCATACTACAAACATTATGCGAAGGAGGAAGAATACCGGCTGGCATGTAAACGTTATATGGCGGTGCAGCAGGAGTATGAAAAAACAATAAAATCCTTTAAGCGGCAGACACTGTCAAACATTGAAAGCCTGCAGGAACTTGAGAAAAAAAGACAGGAATTTGAGCGGCGCAGCAAGTGTGACCTTGCCACGGGGCTTCTCAATAAGGAGGCATTCCGCTATGAAGTGGAAATGTATCTGTCAGAGCGAAACCGTGATGTGACCGACGCCTGCATGATTGTGGATATTGATGGTTTTAAACTGGTCAATGACAGCTTTGGACATCTTGTCGGAGACGAAGTGATTGCCAAACTTGCAGCAATGATTGGAGAACGTTTTCAGGAAAATTGTATCTGTGGCAGATTCGGTGGGGATGAGTTCGCTATCTTCTGGAAGGATGCAGCGGATATGACACAGGTAGAACTTCGGATAGAAAATTTAAGAGAGACGTTTGCAAGTGAGTGTTTCGGAAAAAATCATAATATCAATTGTACTTTAAGTGCGGGTGTTTCCTATAACCAGGGAGTCAATGCTTCCTACAAAACCATGCTTTCATGTGCGGACGAAGCACTTTTGAAAGCAAAGGAGTACGGAAAGAACCGTGTGGCATTTTTTGAAATTAAAAGAGGATTATTACGTAATGGCTGAGAATAATAAAATGATAATTGTAGATGGATTCGCTTTTTCGGATGAAGCGGAGGCACAACAGGCAAAGAAAGAAAAGGAAGGCATCACATATATCAGCGGGAAAATGGACATGGAACAGCCGCAGATGGTGCTTGAAATTTATAACAAGATGGTGGAGGAAGCACTGTTTGAGACGATTGTAGGAGAAACATATTTAAAAGAGTTAAGAGATTATCTGGTCTCTATTCCATATCTTAAACAGGAAGAAATTCTTCCGGTTCCGGTGACGCACAGGCAGGAATCCGGGTCGGTTTCAAGACCGGTGGTCCGAAAGCCGGCTGCAAAAAAGCAGACCAAGCGGGAAACCAAACAGACAGCACACGACTGGGAGTGGCGTGCAAAACTTATGACAGGCGTCAGCATTGTACTTGCAGTCTGTGTGATTGCAATGTTTGCGATTCAGATGAGTGTGGGCAGTCCGAATATTTTGAATTACGAAAATAAAATAATTAACAAGTATGCCCAGTGGGAACAGCAGCTTGAGGAACGTGAGGCAGCAGTCCGGGAGCGGGAAAAACAGGCAGACAGTTTCGGACAGGAGGAATAGACGTGGAGAAGATAAAGATTCTGGTTGTGGATGATGAGAGCAGAATGCGTAAGCTGGTAAAGGACTTTCTGGTTCGGGAAAACTACGAAGTGTTAGAGGCAGGCGATGGAGAGGAAGCACTTGATATTTTTTATCAGGAAAAAGAAATTGCACTTTTAATTCTCGATGTTATGATGCCAAAACGCAACGGCTGGGAGGTATGCAGGGAAATCCGGCAGAATTCGAATGTTCCGATTATCATGCTGACCGCAAAGGGCGAGGAGAGCGATGAGCTAAACGGCTTTGAACTTGGCGTAGATGAGTATATTTCCAAACCGTTTTCACCGAAAATTCTTGTGGCAAGGGTACAGGCGATTTTAAGGCGCAGCAACAAAGCGCCGGATGCGTCGGATATCCTTGAGACAGGCGGCATCCGTGTAGATAAGGCGGCACATTCCGTGACGGTGGACGGAAAAGAGATTGAATTAAGTTATAAGGAATTTGAACTTTTGACTTATTTTATGGAGAATGCAGGAATTGCGCTTTCACGTGAAAAAATTTTAAACAATGTGTGGAATTATGATTATTTCGGGGATGCACGTACCATTGACACCCATGTGAAAAAACTTCGCGCCAAGATTGGTGAAAAAGGGGAGTATATCAAAACAATATGGGGCATGGGTTACAAGTTTGAGATAGAAAAATAGTACGAAATACCCAAAAAGTGTTGACAATGAAAACGAGAAAAACTAAAATTTTAAAGAAACAACCGAATAATGGAACGAAATCGCATGACAGACGGACAGGGTCACTCACGCAGGAGCTGGTCTTTATCATCGTAGGACTGGTGGCGGGAACCGTGTTACTTTGCTGGTTTTTAAATACGGTGCTGTTGGAATTTTATTATGTAAACCACAAGCAGAAAACACTTCTCGAAGGATTCGAGGTAATTGACGCACAGTGTGAGTCGGAGGGGCTCGATGCAAGTGATTTTGATGTGACCTTTGATAATCTCTGCGCAAACGGAAATATCACGGTTATGGTCATCAGTGCGGACCGCACGATTGTACGTTCTTCGATTAATGACTCGCAACAGATGCTGATTGAGTTTACAAATATTATTTTTGGAAAATCCGTAGGAGAAATCCAGATTCTCAAAGAGGATTCTAATTATGTGATTCAGAAGCGAACCGATGAAAGACTGGATGCAGAATACCTTGTACTTTACGGAATGCTTTCCAATGGCGATTTGATTCTGATGAAAACAGCACTGGAAAGTATTCGGGAGAGTGTAAAAATCTCGAACAGTTTCCTTGCGTATGTCGGAATTCTTGCAGTAATTTTAAGTATCATCATTATTGTGATTGTTTCCAGACGGATTACGACACCGTTAGTACGACTTGCAGATATTTCCAAAAGAATGACGGAACTCGATTTTGAGGTGAAATATCAACCGACCAAAAAGCATCATACGAATGAGATTGATGTGCTTGGCAGGGATATGAATCTGATGTCAGAGACGCTTGAGAAGACAATTTCGGAATTAAAGAGTGCAAATAATCAGTTGCAGAGTGATATTGAGAAGAAAAATGAAATTGATGAGATGCGCAAGGAATTTCTTTCCAATGTTTCACATGAACTAAAGACACCGTTGGCATTGATTCAGGGATATGCGGAAGGACTGAAGGAGTGCGTGCATGATGATGCGGAGAGCCGTGATTTTTACTGTGAGGTCATCATGGATGAGGCGGATAAAATGAACCAGATGGTCAAGAAACTGCTCACATTAAACCAGCTTGAGTTTGGAAATGAGACAGTGACGATGGAGCATTTTGATCTGACAGAACTGATTACGGGTGTCATTAATTCGCAGGCACTTCTCGCAGAACAGAGCGGAATCCGTATTGATTTTGAGGCAGATGGACCAATGCTTGTCTGGGCGGATGAATTTAAGGTGGAAGAGGTAGTTACGAACTACCTGAGCAATGCAATTCATTATGCGTCTTATGAAAAACGGATTTCTATCCGATATATACAAAAAGCGGATTGTGTACGTGTCTGTGTATTTAACACCGGAGATCCGATTCAGGAGACGGAACTCGAAAATGTATGGATTAAATTCTACAAGGTGGACAAGGCGCGTACCAGAGAATATGGCGGCAGCGGAATCGGGCTGTCCATCGTCAAGGCAATCATGGAATCCTTCCACAGGGAATGTGGTGTGGAGAATCACGAGGATGGCGTGGAATTCTGGTTTGAACTTGATACAAGCAGTAAAGTGGAATAATACATTTTTCTGTTGCTATATTTTTTTTAAAATGCTAACATAAGATTAGTTTACAAGGATGTGAGGAATCATATGAAGACAGCAGGAGCAAAATTAGCTGCACTTATGGCAGCGTCGGCAGTATTGCTGGGGGGCTGTGGAGAAGCGCCCTATGAACTGACGGAACAGGAGAGCGATATCATTGCCAACTATGCAGC
This sequence comes from Roseburia sp., assembly GCA_050874345.1. Classification (GTDB taxonomy): domain Bacteria; phylum Bacillota; class Clostridia; order Lachnospirales; family Lachnospiraceae; genus Roseburia. The sequence goes on from JBNMKM010000017.1 coordinate 24,597, forward strand.
GCATATTGTAATGAAGTATGACCTGAATCAGAAAGAGGGATTACAATATGTAAAAATGGACTCTGCGGATGCAGAGGAGCCGGCAACGGACAGTGAAGAGACAATAAAGGATGAGGCAGATGCGTCAGGTGGTACGGATGTGGCGGATGGCAATACGTCACAGGCGGACGACGGGACACAGATGACCTTGCAGGATTTGTTTGGAAATGACACGGTGGATGTAGAATACAGTGGCTATGAGCTGACCGCAGACTATATGGAAAACACCTACTATGCACTGACTGCACAGATGGGAAAGCAATATCTGGTGTTACATATTACGGTGACAAACAACGGAGATGCAGAACAGACAGTGGATAACCTGTCAAGAAATGCTGCATTTAAGGTAAGCTTTGACGGAGTAGACCGTGTGGCATCGGAGCTTACGGTTTTAACAGAGGATTTTTCCACTTATCAGGAGACGGTTGGTGCGGGAGAGACTGCAGAAACAGTGCTGCTTTTTCAGGTGCCTGATACGGTGACGGAAGTACAGAGTATGACACTTTCGGTAACGGTGGACGGAAACAGTTACCAAATTATTTTATAAATTACCGAAATAGAATATATTTTTTGGTACTATTATGCTATAATTACAATAGTTATTTATGAGAGAACAACAGAAGAGATACAGGAGGAGCGGAAGTCATGGATACAAATATTCTTTTAGAGTCAGGAACAAACGAGCTGGAGGTACTGGAATTTACACTTGGAAATAATCATTATGGTATCAACGTTTCTAAAATCAGAGAAATTTTGACTTATCAGCCGATTACACCGGTTCCAAACGCACATCCGAGCGTAGAGGGAATCTTTATGCCACGTGATACGATGATTTCAGTCATCAATTTGAAAAGATGCCTTGGAATGCCGGAAAATGATGCCGGAAAGGGCTTGTTTATTATCACAAACTTCAATAAATTAAACATTGCATTTCACGTAGATGCGGTTCTTGGAATTCATCGTGTTTCCTGGGAAGCAATCATCAAACCGGATGCAACTATCAACACAGAGCAGAGCAGTGTTTCTACAGGCGTCATCAAAATGGATGACAAGCTCATCATCATTCTTGATTTTGAGAAAATCGTGACCGATATCAGTCCGGAGACCGGTCTTAAGGTTTCTGACTTAGATGATATGGGAGAACGTGAGAGATGCAATTCTCCGATTCTGATTGCTGAGGATTCTCCATTGTTGAGCAAGCTGATTACAGACTGCTTAAAGAAGGCTGGATACACGAACCTGATTGTTACCATGAACGGTCAGGAAGCATGGGACAAACTTGTTGAGTTCAAGAAACAGGGCAATGTGCGTGAGAAAGTTCATTGTATTATTACCGATATTGAGATGCCGTTAATGGATGGTCATCGTCTGACCAAGTTGGTAAAGACGGATGATGTAATGAAAAAGATTCCGTTGATTATTTTCTCTTCACTGGTAAATGAAGAGATGCGTATAAAAGGAGAGCAGCTCGGTGCAGATGCACAGCTTACAAAACCTGAGATTGGACATCTTGTAGAAGCAATTGATAAATTAATTGATAAGAACGTTGATTAAGGTGTTTACAAGGGGATGTGATGATGCTCATCACATCCCCGGTTTGTAAAGGGATAGAGGTATTTGATGAGTAAATCAGAAGATTATCTGGATGGACTGCTGAATTCGGTAATGGGGGAAAAGAAAACAGAAACGGAGACAGAGATGCCAACAAAGTCAGAAGAAGATTTTTTGAATGAATTTGAAAATGAAATACTTTCGGAGGGAGACGAGGATGAGTTTCTCCGTCAGTTTGAAGATGAAATGGATGGCAAGAGTACCCAAGAGGCACCTGTAGAGAGTAAAATAGACGACAAGAAGGCATTTTTCGATAACCTTGACGGAATTGTAAGCAGTGTCAAAGAAAAACTTAACGAACAGGAAGAAGAGAAGCCGAAACCGGAAGAAACACAAAAAGAAGAGGCTCAAAAAGAAGAGCCAGGTATGGACATCATGGTGGATACGTTGGGAGATTTTCCGGGTACTGGTTTATATGACGATGATGAACAGACCAAGACAGCGTCTTCCGATGCATCAGACAACCTGTCTGTTGATGGAGGGGCATCAGATGGTCTGGCAATGGATGGTCTTGCAGATGACGGTCTCTCAATGGACAGCCTTGCAGGAGACGGATTATCCCTGGATGATTTTGCTGCGGAGGAGGAACCAGAACCGGAAGAAGAGCCTTCCGGAGAGACGGAGACACCGGCAGAAGACGGTGCAGATGCACCGAAAAAGGGAAATAAGCTCAAGGATTTCTTTAAGAAGCTGTCACTTGTTCTCTTTGGCGAGGATGAGGACGAGGGTGGCTTAGAGGCAGGCAAGGATGGCGCAGCAGGGGAAACAGCAGAGGGTGCGCAGGGAGTGTCGGATGAAAATCTGGAACTTCTGGCTGCACTTGGAGGTGCAGATGCTGTAGCAGCCGCTCCTCAGACAGAAGAGGAAAAAACAAAGAATAAAAAAGAGAAAAAGCCTAAAAAGGAAAAACCGAAAAAAGAAAAGAAACCAAAGCCAAAGAAAGAAAAGAAACCGAAGCCGCCGAAGGAGCCGGATCTTACACCACCGCTTCCAAAGGGACCGGTGATTCTGATTTTTGTAATGGCAGCTTCCATTGGAATCCTGGTGTTGCTTGGAACAAACCTCTTTGGGTATTCTTTCCAGGTAAAAGAAGCAGAAGAGGCATATGCAAAAGGTGATTATACGGCATCTTACGAAAGCATGTACGGGCTGAAGGTGAAGGATAAAGACCAGAAGCTTTATCAGAAGTGTCTGATTATGGCGAATGTCAGCGGAGAAGTAGATGCATATCAGTCTTTCCTTGAAGAGGGTATCTATGATATGGCATTGGATTCACTGATTCGTGCTGTTGGAAGATGTGAAAAATATCTGCCGGATGCAGAGGAATACGGATGTAAAAGTGAGCTTGAAAAGTTAGAAGAACAGGCTTCCGGTGGGTTACAGGCATTTGGAATTTCCAGAGAGGATGCTCTTTCCCTGTATGAGAACAGCAAAGACCGGGAAGCATATTCCACACAACTTTATAACATATTGACAAATGCAGGCTATGAGGTGGCAGAATGATTGCAATCATTGATTACGATGCTGGAAATTTAAAAAGCGTGGAGAAGGCTCTGAAATTTCTTGGGCAGGAGACTGTGGTTACAAGAAAGTTTTCGGAAATTACTGCCGCAGATAAAGTGGTACTTCCAGGGGTAGGTGCCTTTGGGGATGCCATGAGTCAATTAAAAAAATATGAACTGGATAAAGTGCTACATGAGGTTGCAGACAGGCAGATTCCCTTATTGGGAATCTGCCTTGGTCTGCAATTATTATTTGAAGGCAGCGAAGAGAGCGGCGGTGTAGAAGGCTTGCATCTGTTAGACGGCAAGATTTTACGGATTCCACAGGAAGAAGGTTTTAAGATTCCACATATCGGCTGGAACTCCCTGCAATTGCAGAATAACGGAAGATTGATGAAGAATTTGCCTGGGGAGCCGTATGTTTATTTTGTGCACTCCTATTATCTGAAGGCAGAGGAGGAGTCCATCGTTAAGGCGGTGACTGAGTACGGGACACGGATTCATGCCTCTGTGGAGAAGGGAAATCTGTTTGCGTGTCAGTTTCATCCGGAGAAGAGTGGAACTGTCGGGTTACAGATTTTAAAAAATTTTGCAGAATTATAGGAGGCGGTGTCATGTTTACCAAGAGAATCATTCCCTGTTTAGATGTGAAGAACGGACGTGTGGTAAAGGGAGTTAATTTTGTTGATTTAAAAGATGCCGGTGACCCGGTGGAGATTGCAGCGGCTTATGATGCCGCAGGTGCAGACGAACTGGTATTTTTGGACATTACAGCGACATCGGATGCAAGAGAGACGGTTGTGGATATGGTGCGCAAGGTAGCGGAGCGGGTGTTTATTCCGTTTACTGTAGGCGGCGGAATCCGCACGGTTGATGATTTCCGGGCGTTACTGCGTGAAGGTGCGGATAAAATTTCAATCAATTCAGCGGCAATCAACCGGCCGGAGCTGATTCGTGAGGCGGCAGACAAATTTGGGAGCCAGTGCGTTGTGGTTGCAATCGATGCCAGACGAAGAGAGGATGGCTCTGGCTGGAATGTATACAAGAACGGCGGGCGCATTGACACCGGTTTAGATGCCATAGAGTGGGCAAAGCAGGCGGATGCACTTGGTGCTGGAGAAATCCTGCTTACCAGTATGGATTGTGATGGCACGAAAGCCGGTTATGATTTAGCACTTACAAGAGCGATTGCAGAAGCAGTTTCGATTCCGGTGATTGCATCCGGAGGTGCAGGAACAAAGGAGCATTTCTATGATGCGCTTACAGAGGGAAAAGCGGATGCTGTTTTAGCGGCGTCCCTGTTTCACTATAAGGAATTGGAAATTTCGGATTTAAAAGACTATCTTGCAGACCGGAACGTTCCGGTGCGCAGATAAATAAAAGAGGGTAACAGATATGGCAATGATTCAAAACGACTGGCTGGATGCGATTTCCGGAGAATTTAAGAAACCGTATTACAGACAATTGTTTCAGTTTGTAAAGGATGAATACAGCAGGGCGGTCATTTATCCGCCTGCGGATGATATTTTTAATGCAATGCACTTTACACCGCTTAGTCAGGTAAAAGTTCTGATATTGGGACAGGATCCGTATCACAATGAAAATCAGGCGCATGGTTTGAGCTTCTCAGTGCTGCCTTCTCAGAAGGATATCCCGCCGTCATTGCAGAATATTTACCAGGAACTGCATGACGATTTGGGATGCAAGGTGCCGAACAATGGTTATCTGAAAAAATGGGCTGATCAGGGCGTTCTGCTCTTAAACACGGTTTTGACGGTTCGGGCACATCAGGCAAATTCGCACCAGGGACATGGATGGGAACAGTTTACCGATGCAGTCATCCAGGCGGTCAACGCACAGGATCGGCCGATTGTCTATATGCTTTGGGGCAGACCGGCGCAGAGCAAGATTCCGATGCTGACCAATCCGAAGCATCTGATTTTAAAGGCGCCTCATCCAAGTCCATTATCGGCGTATCGTGGATTTTTTGGATGCAGACATTTCAGTCAGGCAAATGAGTTTTTAGAAAAAAATGGAATAGAGCCGATTGACTGGCAGATAGAGGATATCTGATAAGTTTTCCCTATAAATGAGGAGTGCCCAGACACCGAAGCGCCTGGGCTATTATGAAAAAATTTATCGAGTAAATATTACTAATTACCTCTGTTCATTTGATGTATTTATTGTAACAATAATATATGAATAAATTATGAACGATTGTTAAACTTTTTGAAATTTAAAGCAGAATTTCATAATGTTTTGTGTAAAATAACGAAAAAGTTGAAGAAAGTAACAATTTGAGGTATAATGTCGATATAAAAGAAAAAGAAGTAGTATAACACGGATGTTTTGGTAACAAATTTCAAAGGAGTGATTGATATGGCAACGATTTCAGCATATGATTCTTCTTCATTGGGAATTTTATTTTCCGGTATGAACAGCACAAAGCACAACAGCGCAACAAGCCTGCTTGGCGGTGCAGGTGATTTGCTTGGAATCAATTACAGTGATTATGCAACGATTCGAAGCGGAAGCTATGCAAAGCTGCTTCATGCGTATTATGGAAAGGATGCAAGCTCTGAAGTGACATCGGCAGTAAAGCTTAACACTTCTACTGCAAAAGATGACAGCAAGACGTTAGCACGTATTGAGAGCGCAGCAGAAAGTGTAAACAAATCTGCACAGAGTCTTTTAGAAACAGGCGATAAGTCGGTATTTAAGGAAGTGACCACCACGAAAGAGGATGGCACAACAGAGACAGGCTACGATAAAGATGCAATTTATAAAGCTGTAAAGAGCTTTACGGACAATTACAACAATCTTTTGACACAGACGAAGGATTCTAATACAAAGAGTGTCATTCGCAATGCCAAAATGATGGTGACAGGCACGACAGCCTATGAGAAGCGTCTGGCCGAAGTTGGAATTACGGTAGGAACCGACTCTAAGCTTTCCATTGACGAGGAGACGTTCAAGAAAGCGGATATGTCCAAGGTGATGAGCCTGTTTCAGGAGAAAGGGTCTTATGGTTATCAGACTGCGCTTCGGGCATCGATGGTAGAGAATGCAGCAAAGACGGAGAGCGCTAAGTCAAATACCTATTCCGGAAATGGAACTTACACTTATAATTATGCAACAGGAGATATCTATAATTCCTATATGTAAACTCGGACTTGCGAAAATCTATAAAATATGTGATGATAAGAGAAACTCCGTGGAGGGGTTTCTCTTTTTATCTTATAGGAATTTCCTTTGGAACTTCCTACAAGATAAAAGCAGGCTTGTTAATATGCGCAGCTCGTGGAGAAGAAAATAGCTGCTATGCAGCACCACTCGCGCGCGAAAGTGTGCGACAGGCGCACACTTTTGTTCAATTCATAGAAAATACCATGTCACATGAAAATGTGAAAAGAAAGGTCTATTTAAATATGTCAGGAAAAAAAGTTGTAGTTGGAATGTCAGGAGGCGTGGATTCCTCTGTTGCAGCATATCTGTTGAAGGAACAGGGATATGATGTGATTGGGGTCACGATGCAGATTTGGCAGGATGAGGATGAGTTTACGCAGGAACGGAATGGAGGCTGCTGTGGCTTAAGTGCAGTAGAGGATGCCAGAAGAGTCGCAGAGCGGCTTGAAATACCGTACTATGTGATGAATTTTAAACGTGAATTTAAGGCGGATGTGATGGATTACTTTGTGGCGGAATATTTAAAGGGAAGAACACCAAATCCATGTATTGCCTGCAACCGCTATGTGAAGTGGGAGGCATTATTACAGCGCAGCCTTGAAATTGGCGCTGATTATATTGCGACCGGACATTATGCGAGAATCGAGAAGCTTCCAAATGGAAGATTTGCAGTCAAAAATTCTGTTACTGCGCAGAAGGATCAGACCTATGCGTTATTTAATCTGACACAGGAGCAGCTTGCACACACGCTGATGCCGGTAGGAGATTATACGAAAGACCAGATTCGTGCGATTGCAGAAGAAATAGGACTCATGGTGGCACACAAGAAGGACAGCCAGGAAATCTGCTTTATCCCGGATGACGATTATGCCGGATTTATCGATCGGGAATGTGGAAAAGAAGTACCGCCACCTGGAAATTTTGTTTCAGTGACCGGGGAGATTTTGGGACAGCATAAAGGAATTACCCACTATACGGTAGGACAGCGCAAGGGACTTGGGATAGCACTCGGACACCCGGTATTTGTAACGGAGATACGACCGGAGACAAATGAAGTTGTACTCGGAGAAAACGAGGATGTATACACGAACCGGCTGTACGCAGACCATCTCAATTTTATGTCACTGCCGGATATCAGGGAGGATGTCGTCTTAAAGGCGAAAATCCGCTATTCCCACGGTGGTAGTATGTGCCGCGTGAAACGGACTGGGGAGGACGAAATCTGCTGTGAATTTTTAGAGCCGGTGCGTGCAGTGACACCGGGACAGGCAGTCGTGCTTTATGATGGAGATTACGTGGCAGGCGGGGGAATCATTATCCGTTAAATAACAGGAGAGGAAACAGTATAATATGACAAGAGAAGCGTTTCGAAAACGATTAGAGGAAGGTCCTGTATTTTTGGATGGAGCCACAGGAACAAATCTGCAAAAGGCGGGCATGCCGGTTGGCGTCTGCCCGGAACAGTGGATTTTGGAGCATCCGCAGGTGATGTTAGACTTACAGAAGGCGTATGTAAAGGCGGGCACGGATATTTTGTATGCCCCGACATTTACGGCAAACCGCAAAAAACTCGAAGAATATGGGCTTTCTGACCAGTTAGAGGAAATGAACCGCAAACTTGTGGCAATCTCGAAGGAAGCGGCAGGGGGGCAGGCGCTGGTTGCGGCAGATTTGACGATGACCGGACAGCAGTTATATCCACTTGGAGATATGATGTTTGAGGAACTTGTGGACATTTATAAGGAACGGGCGCGTGTTGTGGCAGATGCGGGAGCAGACCTGTTTGTCGTTGAGACGATGATGAGCTTACAGGAGTGCCGTGCGGCATTAATTGCGATTCGGGAAGTCTGTGACCTTCCGGTAATGGTTTCCCTTACCTATAATGAGGACGGAAGAACGTTGTACGGAACCGAGCCAAAAACTGCAACTGTAGTATTACAGAGCCTTGGAGCAGATGTCATCGGAATCAACTGCTCTACCGGACCGGAGGCGATGGTGGCGCCAGTAGCGGAGATGGCAGAGTATGCGACAATTCCGATTCTTGCAAAGCCCAATGCAGGGATGCCGGAGCTGATAGACGGTGAGACGGTTTATCGCACAACACCGGAAGAATTTGCAGCAGCTGGAAAAAAACTGTTTGCGGCGGGAGCCACGATACTTGGCGGCTGCTGCGGTACGACACCGGAACATATACGTGCACTGGCAGAGGCGGTAAATGCTGCTTATGAGAGCGGCGAGACAGCATTGCGCAGACCGCTTGCGGTTTCACGGAGAATGGTTACCTCTGAGCGAAAGAGCGTGGAAATCACTTTAGACGGCAATTTTATGGTCGTAGGCGAGCGCATTAACCCTACCGGAAAAAAGAAGCTGCAGGCGGAGCTTCGGGAGGGAAGCCTTAATCTGGTCCGCACAATGGCGCGTGAACAGGAAGAAAACGGTGCCCGGATTCTCGACATCAACATGGGAATGAACGGAATTGATGAAAAAGAAATGATTTTAAATACCATTTATGAGGTGACATCGACCGTGGACTGCCCGCTCTGCATTGATTCAAGCCATGTGGATATTATCGAGGCGGCACTGCGCATCTATCCGGGTCGTGCGCTGATTAATTCGATTTCGATGGAAGCTGAAAAAATGGAGCCGTTGTTGAAACTGGCAAAAAAATATGGAGCCATGTTTATTCTTCTGCCGCTTTCTGATGAGGGACTTCCGAAGGATTCCGAGGAAAAACACGGAATCATAAGAAAAGTGATGGCACGGGCAGAAGAACTTGGACTTTCCAGGGAAGATATTGTGGTCGACGGACTGGTTGCTACCGTCGGGGCAAATCCGAAGGCTGCCATCGAATGTTTTGAAACGATTGCGTATTGCAAAAAGGAACTTGGACTTCCGACCATCTGCGGGTTATCAAATATCTCATTTGGATTGCCGGAGAGAATTTATGTGAATACAGCATTCCTTACGATGGCGATTGCAAATGGTCTTACGATGGCAATCGCAAACCCGTCGCAGGAGCTTTTGATGAATGCGGCGTTTGCGTCTGATTTGCTTTTGAATAAAGAAGAGAGCGATATCCGTTACATTGAGCGGATGAATTTTCTTGCAGAGAAATATGCCGGGATGGAGCGCGTGATGGCTCCGGTTGCCGCGGCAGCAAAGGGTGCCGTCTCATCTGATGCAGAGCAGAAAGCAGCAGATGCGGACAAAAGCCCGGTATTTGAAGCGGTTTTAAAGGGCAATAAGGGAATGATTCTTGAAGAGGTAAAAAAGGTTCTTGCGGACGGAGAAAAGCCGGATACCATTATCAACGAACATCTGATTCCGGCAATCAACCGGGTGGGAGAATTGTTTGACAAGAAGAAATACTTCCTGCCACAGCTTATCTCTTCTGCCAATACGATGAAGCTTGCCATCGAGTACTTAGAACCGATGTTAGAGCGCACAGAAGGCGAGGAGAAGGCAACAATTGTGGTTGCGACAGTGGAGGGAGACATCCATGACATTGGAAAGAATCTCGTTGTTCTGATGCTCAAGAACTACGGTTATCGTGTGCTTGATCTTGGAAAAAATGTTCCGGCTGACACGATTGTGGAAACAGCGCTTGCAGAGCACGCCAGCGTTATCGGGCTGTCTGCGCTTATGACTACAACGATGATGCGTATGAAGGATGTAGTAGAACTGGCAAAAGAAAGAGGCTGTACCGCAAAAATCGTGATTGGAGGAGCAGCCATCAATGAAAGCTTTGCCGATGAAATCGGTGCGGACGGCTACTCCAAGGATGCGGCAGACTGTGTGAAGTTAGTAGAGCGGCTGTTAGCATAAAGGAAACGGATGCTTAGTCCGTTTCCGTAACTTGCTTGGCATTTGGGTAGATGCGGTTCATGCGCGCGTCATCAAAGCGAGTGTCGAGCATCTGCTCAAGCTCGTTTGCAGCCGGAATTCCACGATTTCTTGCATCAAAGCGTGACAGCGCGAGGGTGGAGACACTCATGTTGACAAGCATGAATACAATCAAAACCCAGATAATGGGAACGCCGATTTTGCGCGGAATTTTTTCAATCAGAGCAGAAAAACGCGGGTAGAGGAGCTTAAACCATACAACCGCTGCAATGCCCCAGAAAAAGCAGTAGAGCAGATTGATTCTGCCGCCGAGGTTTAAAGGAATGGCACTGTAATCCCAGAAAACCGTGCCAAATACAAGCTCGGTAAAGACGCTGCAAAGGTATTCGTAGGCACCGCCGAGGAATGTTCCGGTTAAGAATAAAAAGCGGTCGGAACGGTCCTTATATTTGTATAACAGGGCGGTTACAGCCGCGATGGCAAGTCCCCAGACGATACTGAAAGGTCCCCAGACAACACTGCTGCGGCTCATCCAGATGCCGGTTGTGAGGCGGCAGAAGAGGGTTTCTGTCAAATCACCGAGGAAAGCGCCGATAAAAAATAGTGAAACAATTTTATAAAAGCTGCAGCCATAGCCGAAAATTTCCTTATTTTTAGAGGAAATTTCGGCTTTTTTTGTATGTGGGTATGCCTTCTGGATACGATGGTCGATGTGCTGGTAAATCCATCTTCCCAGGCGGCTGCTGATTTGGGTCAGCCATGCATCCGCCATTTCCCAGCGTTCTCTCTTTTTTACAAGGTTTGACAATAACACTACGGTTGCAGTGATATCTATCACAAGAATTCCGACTGCGATAAGAATCAGAATTTTTGCAATAAGAGAAGGGAGAAGCATCAGCGGGACAAAGATGAGACGGTTTCCCCAGGTGACCATGATGTATCCAAGCACGCCCCAGAGAAGGGAAGCGGCAAGGCAGACATAGCCGTCTAAGTTGAAGCTGCGGTCGGAATAGTCCCACCAGCGTTCATGCCAGAAACGCTCGATTAAGTGCCCAGCAATCCACTCTGTCACAGTGGCGACAATTGCACTTCCGAGAAAGAGCCAGAAGCCGGTCAGCTCGGAAAGTCCCACGGAAATGAAAACAGCGGCGATACCGTATAAAATACAGACCGGGCCGTTGATGAAACCGCGGTTGACAAACTGCCTGCGCCGTATGGCGGCTGTGACGGTCTCAAGAATCCAGCCCAGAAACGAGTATACCAGAAAAATCCATAAAATCTGCCAAATTGTGTAATCCATCGTAATCTCCAATCTTATTTGTGCTCTAATTCCTGTGTAAAAATCATTAACTCTATCCTATCATGAGGAAACGGATTCGACAACTTTTTTAAATGGATGAAAAATATTCATTTTACAAGTGAAAACTACTCACATTTTCACTTTACATTTCGGGTATTCGGATTATAATAAAGAAAGTTGAAAAAAAGAAAATTCAGACATGAAGAAAGTTAAACAAGTTTTTATGTAAGGATGATTAGAAGAGGAGAGTTTGAAAGATGAGCAACGGACTTGAAATCAGATGGCATGGAAGAGGCGGTCAGGGCGCTAAGACAGCAGCATTACTGTTAGCAGATGTAGCATTTAAGACAGGACAGTATGTCCAGGGATTTCCAGAATATGGCCCGGAACGTATGGGCGCACCGATTACCGCATATAACCGTATCAGCAGAGAAAAAATCCGTGTTCATTCCAATATTTATACGCCGGATTTGGTCGTTGTAGTGGATGAGACACTGCTTCACTCGGTGGATGTGACCGCGGGACTGAAAGAAAACGGTGCAATTATTATCAATACTGCAAAGTCAAGGGAAGAAGTGCTGCCATTGTTAAACGGTTATCGTGGAAATGTATACACGGTAGACGGCAGAAAGATTTCGGTAGAAGCACTGGGAAAGAATTTCCCGAACTCCCCGATGCTTGCAGCCGCAGTTGCAGTCAGCGGCGTGATGCCGAAAAAAGAATTTATTTCGGAGATGCGTGCTTCCTACCAGCATAAATTTGCAAAGAAGCCGGAAGTCATTGAAGGAAATATGAAAGCACTTACCATGGCATATGACGCAGTGGAAGAGATGATGGCGAAAGACATGAGCTTAAGCGCCTAAATAAAATAAAGGAACGGAAATTAAGAGCATGAGAACAGATGTACATAAAATCAACGAACAGACGCCCCACCAGGAGCTGACCGAAGGACTTATGATGTTTGCCGGAGGCACATCCAGATATTTTAATACCGGAGAGTGGAGAACCAACACGCCGGTATTTCACAGTGAACTCTGCAAGCAGTGCCTGCTCTGTGCGCCGGTCTGCCCGGATGGCAGTATTCCGGTAAAGGACAGCAAAAGACAGGAGTTTGATTACGATCACTGCAAGGGCTGTGGAATCTGCGCAAACGTATGCCCGTTTGGCGCAATTGAGATGAAGGAGGGACGATAGAATGGCAATCAGAGATCGTATGTCAGGAAATGAGGCAGTTGCCTACGCAATCCGTCAGGTAAACCCGGATGTAATGCCGGCATTTCCGATTACCCCTTCCACAGAGATTCCACAGATGGTATCGACTTATATTGCAAACGGTGAGATGGACACCGAGTTTATCCCGGTGGAGAGCGAACATTCTTCCATGAGTGCGGCAATCGGTGCAGAGGCAGCCGGGGCAAGAAGCCTTACGGCAACCTCTTCCGCAGGACTTGCGCTAATGTGGGAGGAGCTGCTTCTTGCAGCGTCTAACCGGATGCCAATTGCACTGACGCTTGTAAACAGAACACTTTCCGGTCCAATCAACATCAACTGTGACCACTCTGATGGCATGGGAGCGAGAGATACCGGATGGATTCAGATTTATGCGGAAAACAATCAGGAAGCCTATGACAATTTTATTCAGGCATATCCGATTGCAGAGCATGAGAGTGTACATCTGCCGATTATGATTTGTCAGGATGGTTTTATCACCAGTCATGCGGTGGAAAATATCGAACTTTTAGAGGATAACACGGTAAAAGAATTTGTCGGGGAATACAGACCGGAAGAATTTTTATTAAATCCGGGGAAACCGATTGCAGTAGGACCTTATTCCGTGACACATTATGCGATGGAAGCCAAGAAAAATCAGGAGATTGCCCTTGAAAACGCAAAACAGGTGATTTTGGATGTGGCAAAGAAATTTGAGACGGTTTCCGGAAGAAGTTACGGACTGTTTGAAGCATACCGTTTAGAGGATGCAGAGTATGTGATGCTTTTGATGGGTTCCGCGGCTGGAACTGCAAAACAGGCAGTTGATGAGCTGCGGAAAAAGGGAAAGAAAGTCGGTGTTTTAAAACTTCGGGTATTCCGTCCTTTCCCTGCAAAAGAGATTGCAGAAGCACTGAAAAACTGCAAGGCAGTTGCCATTATGGACCGTTGTGAGAGCTATAACGGTAACGGAGGCCCGCTTGGAAGCGAGGTAACGGCAGGACTGTTCCGTCAGAAGGTTTTGATTGAGGCGGTCAACTACATTTATGGACTGGCGGGCAGAGACTTTACGGTGGAGGATGCCGAAGGAATCTTTGCCGAACTTAACGATGTGGTTGAAAACGGAAAAGAGGCAGAACAATATCAGTACGTAGGATTACGTAAGTAGGAGGCACACTGTGAGCGATTATAGTTTAAAAGAAATGATGAATAAACCGGAGCGTCTTGCACCAGGACACCGTATGTGTGCCGGCTGTGGAGCAACGATTGCGGTACGTGCCGTACTCCGGGCGCTTCACGAGGGAGACCGTGCCGTAATCGGAAATGCGACCGGATGCTTAGAGGTTTCTTCTTTTATGTATCCATATACGGCCTGGGAGGACAGCTACATCCACAATGCATTTGAAAATGCAGGTGCGACCTTAAGCGGCGTTGAGACAGCATACCGTGCGCTTAAAAAAAGAGGCAGATTACCGGAGGATGAGACCTTTAAATTTATTACTTTTGGTGGTGACGGCGGAACCTATGATATCGGTTTCCAGTCCTTATCCGGTGCGATGGAGCGCGGACACGATATGGTGTATGTCTGCTATGACAACGGTGCCTATATGAACACCGGAATCCAGCGTTCTTCTGCGACTCCGATGTATGCAGATACGACAACCACACCTGTAGGTAAAAAGTCTGTCGGAAAAATGCAGAACCGTAAAGACCTGGCATCTATCATTGCAGACCATGATGTTCCGTATGTGGCACAGACGACATTTACCAGCGATTTTAAAGATTTGCACCGCAAGGCAGAGAAGGCGATTTACACAGAGGGCGCGTGCTTTTTAAATATTATGACACCATGTCCGAGAGGTTGGCGTTATGATACCCCGGAAATCATGAAAATCTGTAAACTGGCGGTGGAGACCTGCTACTGGCCGATGTTTGAGGTAGACCATGGAAAATGGAGTCTTTCCTACGAGCCGAAGAAAAAGCTTCCAATTGAGGATTTCTTAAAGGCACAGGGAAGATTCAAGCATCTGTTCAAGCCGGGAAATGAGGATTTAATCGCACAGTTCCAGGCAGAGGTAGACCGCAGATGGGAAGATTTACAGTTTAAATGTTCCAGAGCGTAAATTAGAACGGAGAAAAAATATGACGTTACTGACTTATCAGGTTTTTAAGACAGTGGCTGATATCGGTAGTTTTCACAAGGCGGCAGACATTTTAGGTCTGACGCCTTCTGCTATCAGTCACACAATATCTGCAATGGAGAGTGAGCTTGGCTTTTCGGTACTGACAAGAAGCAAGACCGGCATTACACTGACAAATTATGGAGAACATTTGCTGCCTTATGTGAATGCTGTATTAAACAGTGATGAAAGCTTAAAGCAGGCAATCGCAGAATTTAACGGATTAAAGCAGGGGAAGGTAAAGATAGGTGTTTTTTCCAGTGTATGTACCAACTGGCTGCCGGACATTCTTGATTCCTTCGGGACCGCTTATCCGGAAATTCAGATTGAGGTATTTCAGGGAACCTACGATGATGTTACCTACTGGTTAAAAAACGGTGTTGTGGATTTGGGATTTTTGTCTGTGTCCAGTGCAAAAGACATTCCGATTGAGCCATTATACAAAGACCCGCTGCTTTGTGTGCTCCCGAAAGGAACGCCAAAGAGCGGGTCAGTCCAGTATATGGATATCGAGGAAATGAGAGGGCATCAGTTTGTAACACAGCGTGAGTGTACCGATGCGGATATCCAGAAGTTCCTAAAGGAAAATTCACTTTCGATTCAGTCAAATTATCATGTGGTGGATGATTTGTCGACGATTGCGCTCGTGGCAAAAGGCTTTGGAATCTGTCTGATGCCGGAGCTTGTCATGCGGGATATTCCCTATGAAGTGGACTGTTACAAAGTGCGCCCCGATGCGTGCCGTATCATCGGGATTGCTGCGATGAATCCCGGTTTTATGGCACCTGCGGTGCGCACCATGTACAATCATATTCTAGAAAAATACAAAGAAGTTTAGTTCTTTGAAGTATCTTCGGTTGTTTCTGCTGCGGGAGCAGGTTTGCGGATATAAATCTTTTCTACACGGTTTTTGTCCATCTGCTCTACGCGCAGAAGCACATCGTCATCTGTAATAATCACTTCGTTCTTTTCTGGTACATGGTCAAGTAATCCAATCAGATAACCGCCGATGGTGTCGTAATCGTCGGAGGTGAAGTTCAAATCCAGTTCATCACAGAGATCTTCCAGATTCGTGGAGCCAAGGACGAGATATTCGTGGTCGCTTAATGCCACGATCGGTTCGTCCTCCTCTGCATCATACTCATCACGTAAATCACCGACGATTTCTTCCAATAAGTCCTCCATTGTAATCATGCCGGCGGTTGTGCCGTATTCATCAAGTACGATGGCAAGAGCCGTAGAAGACTGGCGCATTTCGATAAACAGTTCCGCAATATTTTTGTGCTCGTATGTATAAAACGGCTTGCGCATGAATTCCCGGACGGAGAAATGCTCTTTATCCTGATGCACCAGAAGGTCTTTCATATTTAAAATACCGATGACATTGTCGGTCGTGTCTTCGTAAACCGGAAGACGGGTAAATTTTACTTCCTGGAAGACTTCAATTAAATGGTCATAGCTGTCATTTACGTTGGCAAATACCATATCGATTCGCGGAACCATGATTTCTCTTGCCTGTGCATCCCTGAAATCGAACACGTTGTTAATCATTTCGTGCTCTTCGGATTCGATAACACCGGATTCTTTTCCAACGTCAACAATCGTGCGGAGTTCTTCTTCTGTCATGGAGTCGTTCTTCTTGGAAGGGTCGACATGAAGTAACAGTAAAACACCTAAGGAAAGTTTATTTACAACGAAAATTACCGGAGTGAGGATTTTCATCAAAGCCTCGATGATGCCGGCATATTTTAATGCAATGCGGTCTGCCTGCAGTGTTGCAGAGGTCTTCGGGGTGACTTCACCGAAAATTAAAATTAACAGGGTTAAGATACCGGTAGCGATACCAGCTCCCATACTGCCGATTAATTTGATGGCAAGTGTTGTTGCAAGGGAGGATGCGGACAGATTCACGATGTTATTGCCGATTAAAATCGCACTGAGCATTTTGCCGGAGTCATCTGTGATGCGTAAAACACACAAAGCACGCTTGTCGTGGTCATCCTCGGCAAGTGTACGCATACGGATGCGGTTGCAGGTTGTAAGTGCGGTTTCTGCAGAGGAAAAGAATGCAGATAGAAGTAACAGAATGATTAAAATAAGTAGCTGGAATATGGCGCCTGCGTCCAAAATATGTTCACCTCAACTGATAATAATTTTCCGGCACCTTCTGGTGCCGGAATGAAAATAAGATTGATTCTATTATACTGATGGATGCTTTATTCGTCAATACTATAATTTGGTGCTTCTTTGGTGATGTGAATATCATGCGGATGGCTCTCACGTAAAGCAGCAGCGGAAATCTTCACAAACTTGCTCTTTTCTTTGAGGTTCTCAATGGTCGGGCATCCACAGTAGCCCATACCGGAACGGATACCGCCGACTAACTGGAAGACAGTGTCTTCGACATTGCCCTTGTATGCAACACGTCCTTCAACACCTTCCGGAACCAGTTTCTTCGCACCTTCCTGGAAGTAACGGTCTTTGCTTCCGTTTTCCATGGCAGCAAGAGAACCCATACCACGGTATACTTTGTATTTTCTTCCCTGATACAGCTCGAAGGTTCCAGGAGCTTCGTCACAGCCTGCAAAAATACTTCCCATCATGCAGACATTAGCACCGGCAGCAAGTGCCTTGGTCATATCTCCGGAGTACTTGATACCGCCGTCTGCGATAATCGGGATACCGGCTTCTTTTGCTGCTGCATAGCAGTCCATGATAGCGGTAATCTGCGGAACACCGATACCTGCTACGATACGGGTTGTACAGATGGAACCAGGTCCGATACCAACCTTAACGGCATCAGCACCAGCAGCGATGAGGTCGCGGGTTGCGTCTCCGGTTGCTACGTTACCGGCGATAACCTGAAGATCCGGGTAAGCAGCTTTGATTTTCTTTACAGCCTCTAAGATGTTTCTGGAATGTCCGTGTGCGGAGTCAACGACAATGACATCAACGTGTGCATTGACGAGTGCCTCAACACGCTCCATCATGTTTCCGGTAATGCCGACGCCGGCGCCACAGAGAAGACGTCCCTGTGCATCCTTTGCGGAAAGTGGATATTTAATCTGTTTCTCAATATCCTTGATGGTGATAAGACCTTTCAGGTGGAAATCCTTGTCAACAATCGGAAGCTTTTCTTTTCTTGCCTTTGCAAGAATCTTCTTTGCTTCCTCTAAAGTAATGCCTTCCTGTGCGGTAATCAAGCCCTCAGAAGTCATGCTTTCTTTGATTTTCTTGGAAAAATCTGTCTCGAATTTTAAATCACGATTGGTGATAATACCGACTAATTTCCCGTTCTCACAGATCGGGACACCGGAGATACGGAACTTGCGCATCAAATCCTCTGCATCCTGTAACGTATGGTCTGGAGAAAGAAAAAATGGGTCTGTAATAACACCGTTTTCGGAACGTTTTACCTTGTCTACTTCCTCTGCCTGTGCCTGAATCGACATATTTTTGTGGATGATTCCGATACCACCCTGTCTTGCCATTGCAATTGCCATGCGATGCTCCGTAACGGTATCCATAGCGGCACTCATCATAGGAATGTTTAAAACGACCTTCTTGGTAAGGTGGGTTGTCAGATCGATCATATTCGGTGTTACTTCAGAATACTGTGGAACTAATAACACATCATCAAAAGTAATACCATCGCCGATAATTGTTCCCATTTCATTTTCCTCGCTTTCTTCTCAAATGTATCTGCATGTTGGAGTTTTATATAGTTTCTGTATAATAGCAAAAAAAAAAGACAATGTCAATGTGCTATAAGTCTGAATTTAAAGAAAATCGTCATTTATTAAGAAAACTAATAAAAAGTCAGAAAGAACCTTATATAATTTATGATTCACAAACAACGTAATGTGTGTTATGATTGCATCAGCTTTCAGGCGCGAAAATACACGCAGAGAGGAGCCATAAAGATGGAATTTCGACCCTGTATCGACATCCATAATGGAAAAGTAAAACAGATTGTGGGCGGCAGTTTAACCGATGCCGGAAATCTGGCAGAAGAGAATTTTGTGGCGAAGCAGGACGCGGCATTTTATGCAAAACTGTATAAAAGCCAGGGCATCCGCGGCGGACATGTGATTTCGCTGAACGCAAAAGACAGCGAATATTACGGGAAGACGAAGGAACAGGCATTTGCAGCACTTTCTTCCTACCCGGGCGGTCTTCAGGCAGGCGGCGGGATTACGGCGGAAAATGCAGCGGAATATCTGGATGCCGGGGCAAGCCATGTAATTGTGACGTCCTACGTGTTTTCAGATGGAAGGATTCAGGAAAAGAATTTAGAGCGAATCCTTCATGAAGTCGGAAAAGAGCATTTAGTGCTCGACTTAAGCTGCAGAAAGAAAGAAGATGGCTATTATATTGTCACCGACCGCTGGCAGAAGTTTACGGAGGAACGCGTCACACCGCAGCTTTTGGACGAACTGGAATCATACTGTGATGAATACCTGATTCATGCGGTGGATGTAGAAGGAAAGGCGCGAGGGATTGAGGAAGCATTGGTGGAAATGCTTGGTGCCTGGAATGGACTGCCCGTTACGTATGCGGGAGGCGTCGGCAGTTTTGACGACCTTGCGAAACTTCGGATACTCGGAAACAACCATGTCAATGTAACAATCGGGAGCGCCCTTGACATATTTGGCGGACCGATGGCTTATGATAAAGTATTAGAATTTATGAAGAAGGAGTGAGAAACAGCTATGAGCAAATACACAAAGCAGGATATCATCCGGATGGTGGACGAGGAGGATGTGGAATTTATCCGCCTGCAGTTCACCGATATGTTCGGAACACTCAAAAATGTTGCAATTACAGCGAGCCAGTTGGAAAAGGCACTTGACAACCTCTGCATGTTCGACGGTTCTTCCATTGAGGGATTTGTGCGGATAGAAGAGTCAGATATGTATCTGTATCCAGATTTGGATACATTCGTAGTATTTCCGTGGAGGCCACAGCAGGGAAAGGTAGCGCGCATTATCTGTGACGTCTATACCGCAGACAAAAAGCCGTTTGAGGGAGACCCGCGTTATGTTTTAAAGAAGGCTGTCGCAGATGCAAAAGAGATGGGCTACAGGTTTGATGTGGGACCGGAATGCGAGTTTTTCCTGTTTGACCAGGACGAGGACGGACAGCCGACGACGATTAGCACAGAGCGCGCCGGATATTTTGATTTGGGTCCGGTGGATTTGGGAGAAAATGCGAGAAGAGACATGGTTCTTACCTTGGAAGATATGGGATTTGAGATTGAGGCTTCCCACCATGAGGTAGCGCCTGCGCAGCATGAGATTGATTTCCGCTATGATGAAGCACTTAAGACTGCGGATAACATTATGACCTTTAAACTTGCGGTAAAAACGATTGCAAAACGGCACGGACTGTTTGCAAGTTTTATGCCAAAGCCGAGACAGGGAATCAACGGTTCCGGTATGCACGTGAATATGTCCCTGTCGAGAGACGGCAAAAATATTTTTGAAGACCCGGACGGAGAGCTTGGATTGAGCAAAGAAGCGTACTGGTTTATCGGCGGCATCATGAAGCATATGAAGGGACTTACGGTGATGACCAATCCGTTAGTAAACTCCTACAAACGCCTCGTTCCTGGATATGAGGCACCGATTCATATTGCATGGTCTGTGACGAACCGCAGTCCGCTAATCCGGATTCCGTCCACGAGAGGTGCCGGAACGCGTGTGGAGTTAAGAAGCCCGGACCCGTCCGCCAATCCATATCTGGTGCTTGCAGGATGTCTGGAAGCCGGTCTTGACGGAATCCGCAATCAGATTGACCCGCCGGCGGCTGTAAAAGAAAATGTATTTGAGATGCAGACGAGTGAGAAGGAAGAACGCGGAATAGAACTTTTGCCGGGAGACCTTGGTGCAGCACTTGAAGAGTTTAAAAAGGATGCGTACTTACAAGAGGTGTTTGGAAGTCATATTTCAGGAAAGTATGTGGAAGCAAAAGAAGCAGAGTGGGCAGAATACCGTACCCAGGTAACCGACTGGGAGATTGAGAAATACCTTTATAAAATATAAGAGCAGGAAAAAATCTTGAACAATATTGTTATTGCATTTCCCAAACAGGAAACAGCACATAGTATTAAGAAAATTCTGATGCAGAACGGGCATCGTGTTGCGGCAGTGTGTTCGACCGGCGCCCAGGCATTACAGAATGCGAATGAATTAAACGGCGGAATCCTTGTATGCGGCTATCGGTTTGTCGATATGATGTATACAGAGGTGTGCGAGTATCTCCCGCCCGAGTTCGAGATGCTGCTCGTTGCATCCCCCGCCAATTGCAGTGACCGTAATGTGGAAAATCTTGTCTGCCTTGCGACACCTCTAAAGGTCAATGAGCTGCTTCAGACGGTAGAGATGATGGAGTATACGCTGATGCGGAAGCGCAAAAGAGCGAAGGCAAAGCCGAAGGGGCGTTCCGAGGAGGAACAGGCACTTTTGCAGGAGGCGAAGGCACTTCTGATGGAACGGAACAATCTGTCGGAGGACGAGGCACACCGTTATATCCAGAAACGAAGCATGGACAATGGAACCGGGCTTGTGGAGACCGCGCAGATGATATTAAGCCTGCTTACCTGATGCTTTCAAAAAAGCTGTCACACCTGTCAGAGCAATCTGATGGTGTGGTGGCTTTTTTTAATTCATAGGAAACTGTGTATTATAATTTTTTTGATTCCAGGTAAACAAAAAATGCTTGCAGGGAGAACAGAGGAATGATATACTAAATCCGAACTTAAGTTATGAAATCAGATATATAATAGGAAGAAAAGGAGACAGATTGTATGTTTAAAATTAATGACAATTACCAGAAATTGCCGGGAAGCTATCTGTTCAGCACGATTGCGAAGAAGGTAAGCGCTTATTCCGCCGCAAATCCGGACAAGAAGATTATCCGTCTTGGAATCGGTGATGTGACCCAGCCGCTCGCTCCGGCAATTATTGATGCCATGCACGGCGCAGTAGAAGAGATGGGACATGCGGAGACCTTCCGCGGCTATCCACCGGAATATGGCTATGATTTCCTGAAAACTGCCATTGTAAAAAATGATTATGTTGCAAGAGGCTGTGATATTTCCACGGATGAAATTTTTGTATCAGACGGTGCAAAGAGTGACTCCAGTAATATTCAGGAGCTTTTTTCTGTCGATAATAAAATTGCAGTCTGCGACCCGGTTTATCCGGTATATGTGGATTCCAATGTCATGGCAGGCAGAACCGGCTCCTATGATCCGAAGACAGAGATGTGGAGCAATGTCATTTATATGCCATGCACGGTAGAAAATAATTTTGTACCGGAATTCCCGAAGGAGACACCGGATATCATCTACTTATGTCTGCCGAACAACCCGACCGGAACCACCATCACAAAAGACCAGCTTCAGGGATGGGTGGATTATGCCAATAAAAACGGCGCAGTGATTATCTACGATGCCGCTTATGAAGCATATATTTCTGAGGATAATGTCGCTCATTCCATTTATGAGTGCGAGGGAGCAAAGACCTGTGCCATCGAGCTTAGAAGCTTTTCGAAGAATGCCGGATTTACCGGTGTGCGCTTAGGCTTTACCGTCGTTCCGAAGGAGTTAAAATGCGGCGAGGTTTCCTTAAATGCAATGTGGTCAAGACGCCACGGAACCAAGTTCAACGGGGCACCGTATATCCAGCAGCGTGCCGGAGAAGCAGTTTATTCCGATGCCGGAAAAGCTCAGTTAAAAGAGCAGGTTGCTTACTACATGAAGAATGCAAAGACCATCAAAGAGGGCTTAAAGGATGCCGGCTATACAGTATTTGGCGGTGTAAACGCACCGTATATCTGGCTTAAGACACCGGATAAGATGACCTCCTGGGAGTTCTTCGACTATCTGCTCGAGAATGCCAATGTCGTTGGAACACCGGGCTCCGGCTTTGGACCAAGCGGCGAGGGCTACTTCAGACTGACTGCATTCGGAAGCTATGAGAACACCGTTGCAGCACTTGAGCGCATCAAAGCTTTATAAAAAGAAACTTGACAGAATCAGAAAAATGTGTATAATACAGAAATGCAGAAAATGCAACTAAGTTGCAAATGCGTTTCGGTTGCAAATGTGTCTGCGGATATTTTATTCGCAGACATTTTTGATTTTAAGACATTTTTTGAAAAAGGGTGAGTGTATGATTCTGGACATTTTAATCGATACCGTAGTTGACAGTGTAAAATTATTACCGTTTTTGTTTCTGACCTATCTTCTGATGGAGTGGTTAGAGCATAAGACCGGTTCTGCCGCCGAGCAGAGAATCCGTTCTGCAGGAAAGAGCGGGCCAGTCTGGGGAGCGCTTTTGGGAGTTGTGCCGCAGTGCGGATTTTCCGCCGCAGCATCGAGCCTTTATGCGGGGCGTGTAATTACGATTGGAACCTTGTTTGCGGTATTTCTTTCTACTTCGGATGAAATGCTTCCGATATTGATTTCCGAGGCGGCATCCGCATCCGTGATTATCAAGATTCTGGCAGCAAAGGTAATTATTGGTGCTGTTTCGGGACTCATCATTGAGTTTGCGTATGTCAATCTCATGAAGAAGCGCGAAAAAGAGATGGATATTCATGTGGTATGCGAGGAAGAACACTGTCACTGTGAAGATGGCATGGTCGTTTCCGCACTCAAGCACACCTTAAAAATCTTTTTCTATATTCTTGTGATATCGCTGGTGCTCAATGCGGTGATTGCATTTATCGGAGAAGACACGTTATCCGGACTTCTCTCCGGAACCCCTGTGGTGGGTGAGCTGATTGCAGGACTTGTGGGACTGATTCCAAACTGTGCTTCCTCGGTGGTCATCACGCAGTTATACTTAAGTGGAATGATTGGAAGCGGCCCGATGATGTCAGGACTTTTAGCGAATGCGGGAGTGGGACTTCTGGTGCTTTGCAGACTCAACCGCGACGTTAAGCAGGATGCCGCAATTATAGGAGTACTTTACGGAATCAGTGTGTTCTGGGGCATTCTGTTAACTACAATTGGCATCATTTTTTAACCCTTTTGGGTGGAGATGCAAAACATTTTGACAGGAGAAAAGGAAAATGGCAGGAAACGGATATGCGACGGCAAGCCGCAGAAAAATACTTGAGTTTTTAAAAGAACAGAAAGACCGCACGGTAACGGCGGCGGATATTGACGCATATTTAAAGGAAAGCGGCAGTGATGTCAACATTACGACGATTTACAGATACTTAGATAAATTAGAGCAGGATGGAACCGTGATAAAATATGTTGCGGAGAAAGGGCATCAGGCGGCTTACCAGTATGTCGAGCAGGAGCAGCACTGCGAAGGGCACCTTCATTTAAAATGCGTGAAATGCGGCTGTATTCTGCATCTGAACTGTGCGTTTATGGATGAAATTGCAGAGCATATCGAAAAAGATCATGGATTTTCGCTGCAATGCAAAAATTCGATTCTATATGGCGTTTGTAAGAATTGCAGGGAGCGCGGCGAAACGCTTTAGAATCCTGCGGGACGCTGGAGTGTGCGAAGCACACTTTTACACTTTTGTTCTGCCGGATGGGATTTCTTCATAGAATGAAAAGAAGAAACAAATCGGAACGGCGATATGGCAGAACGGACAGCATGGCGGCAGCGGTGTAAAAGACTTCGCGGTGCAATTTTTCTGGAACTTGTGCTTGCATTTGCAATCATTGTGGCGGCAGGAGAGTATACAGGCTGGGGAGAAGAGAAAGCCGTGGCGGTCACGGGAGACGATTACATCAAGTGGGTGGATTTTAATGTTTCCTATGAGGCGCTATGCCGTGCCTACCGCTATGATGTGGATACCTACGGAAGTAACGAGCATCTGGACTGGATAGAGCTTCTGGCGGCGACGGCGGCGGTAAGCGGCGGTGAGTTTGGAAGCGATTCGGTGGAAAAACTCTGTGGAATTGCAGAGAAAGTGCTGGCAAAAGAGGCGACGATGGAGTCCCTTACCGTAGAGTTAAAATATTATCCGTACTACCTGGAGGCATACAGTGCTGTGCTGGGTGGATATGTGGGAGCCTATGAGATACAGGATACGGATGGAAACTGGCAGAGCTGTTATGGCTTAAAAGCATTTTCACCGGTTGCAAAGGGCTTTGAATACACAGATTACGATGATTTCGGGGTGTCGAGGAGCTACGGCTACAAAAGGCAGCACTTGGGACATGATATGATGGGACAAATTGGGACACCCATTATTGCGGTGGAATCCGGCTATGTGGAAGCACTCGGCTGGAACCAGTACGGCGGCTGGCGACTTGGAATCCGAAGCTTTGACGGGAAGCGTTACTATTATTATGCACATTTAAGGCAGAACTACCCCTATCCGAAAGAGTTAAAGGAGGGGGACGTTGTGACGGCAGGGGATGTCATCGGTTATATGGGACATACCGGCTACAGCACGACGGAAAATGTCAACAATATTGAGACGGTGCATCTGCATTTTGGCGTGCAGCTTATTTTTGACGAATCCCAGAAGGAAGGGAATAACGAAATCTGGATTGACTGTTATAACCTGGCAAGATTCCTCTACAAAAATCGTTCGGAGGTGCAAAAGGTTGAGGGGACGAAGGAGTGGAAGCGGACAGTGGAAATGAAGGATCCGGCGGTTACCGGATACATAGAACAACAAAAAAGTTCAGGGAAGTAAATGAAATCTTCCCTGAACTTTTCTTATATAATTTTATATTTATTTTTTCATTCCGGCACGTTTTCTTAAGGTTGGGTCTAAGATACGCTTACGGATTCGAAGACTTTCCGGTGTAACCTCAAGAAGCTCGTCGACATCGATGAAGTCCAATGCCTGCTCGAGACTTAAGATTTTTGGCGGAACTAAGGTCAGCGCCTCATCTGCAGAAGAGGAACGGGTATTGGTTAAGTGCTTCTTCTTGCAGACATTCAACTCGATATCCTCTGCTCTTGAGCAGGAACCGATGACCATTCCGGCATATACCTTCTGTCCAGGTCCGATAAATAAGGTTCCGCGGTCCTGTGCAGAGAAAAGTCCGTAGGTAACGGATTCACCGGACTCAAATGCAATCAGGGAACCAAGCTTACGGTAAGCAATTTCTCCCTTGTACGGCTCATAGCCGTTGAAGATGGTGTTGATGATACCATTTCCCTTGGTGTCTGTCATGAACTCGCCGCGGTAACCGATAAGACCACGGGAAGGAATGTTGAACTCCAGACGGGTATAACCGCCGGTCAGAGGCTTCATGTTTAACATTTCGCCTTTTCTCTGGCTTAATTTCTCGATAACGGAACCGGTAAATTCATCCGGAACATCGACATAAGCAAGCTCCATTGGCTCAAGTTTTTTGCCGTTCTCGTCGGTGTGATATAAAACCTCTGCCTTGCTGACAGCAAACTCATAGCCTTCTCTTCGCATGTTCTCGATTAAAACGGACAGATGGAGTTCTCCACGACCGGATACCTTGTAGCTGTCCGGGCTGTCGGTTTCTTCGACACGTAAGGAAACATCAGTGTTCAACTCACGGAACAGACGGTCTCTGATATGACGTGAGGTGACGAATTTTCCTTCCTGACCAGCAAGCGGGCTGTCATTTACGATGAAGTTCATGGAGAGGGTCGGCTCGGAAATCTTCTGGAACGGAATGGCTACCGGATTCTCCGGGGAGCAGATGGTATCTCCGATGTGGATATCGGCAATACCGGAAATTGCAACGATGGAACCGATGCCTGCCTCTGTAACGTCCACTTTATTTAAACCGTCAAACTCGTATAATTTGCTGATGCGGACACGTTTCTGCTTGTCCGGCTCATGATGGTTGACAACGACAGCTTCCTGGTTGACTTTTAAGGAACCGTTATCAATCTTTCCAATACCGATACGTCCGACATACTCGTTGTAGTCGATGGTACTGATTAATACTTGGGTGTTGGCATCCGGGTCACCTTCCGGAGCCGGGATATAATTAAGGATGGTTTCAAATAAAGGAACCATATCCTTGTCTTCTTTTGCAAGATCAGCAAGGTCGGTTACTGCATATCCGTCTCTTGCGGAAGCGAAGAGGAACGGGCAGTCTAACT
The DNA here is from genome assembly GCA_050874345.1 of Roseburia sp. Lineage (GTDB taxonomy): Bacteria > Bacillota > Clostridia > Lachnospirales > Lachnospiraceae > Roseburia. Next base: position 51,547 of record JBNMKM010000017.1, read on the forward strand.
GTTCCTCGGAAGCATCAAGATCCATGAATAACTCTAATACTTCATCGATAACTTCTTCCGGGCGTGCTTCCGGGCGGTCAATCTTGTTGACGCATACGATAACCGGAAGTGCAAGCTCTAAAGCCTTCATTAAAACGAATTTGGTCTGCGGCATAACACCTTCAAATGCATCTACAACAAGGATAACACCGTTTACCATTTTAAGAACACGTTCTACCTCGCCGCCGAAATCTGCGTGTCCCGGGGTGTCGATGACATTGATTTTAACACCCTTATAAGTGATGGCGGTATTTTTGGAGAGAATGGTGATTCCACGTTCTCTCTCGATATCATTAGAGTCCATGACACGTTCCTGAACTTCCTGGTTCTCACGGAACACACCGCTTTGCTTTAACAGCTCGTCTACCAAAGTAGTTTTACCATGATCGACATGGGCGATGATTGCTATGTTGCGGACATCTTCACGTTTTGTCTTCATATACGAAATCTCTCTTTCCTGTACAAATCTGTCAACGGTAACTTTACCTATTTAATAAGGAAACTGATAAAAAACCAGCCACACTATTTTATCACATTTTTGAAAATTCGCAAGTATTTTTCATAGATGTATGCAAATATCTGGAAAACTAGGAATTGTGCCCTATTGCGAAACGGGAAAGAACTGCGCAATAATAAGAAAGTGTGAAATTTGGATACGGCAATCCGACAAAAAAAGCCAATTCATTTTTTTTCTTATCGACACGTTACATGAAATTTTTGCCTGAGAAAATGATAAAAATGATATGTCAGGCAAGACCAGCAGAGAGATAGCATATCACAACAAGCGAGAAGAAGATGGCTGGTCAGGAGGAAGGGAGAAATTCATGGCAGATAAAATTTTTGAAAACAACCAGGTGTCAATCGTTGGAGAAATCGTTTCTGATTTCAGGTTCAGTCACGAAGTATATGGAGAGGGCTTTTACATGGTGGATGTCGCAGTGAACCGCCTGAGCAATTATATGGATTACATACCGCTTATGATTTCCGAACGATTGATCGATGTAAACAGAGACTACAGAGGACAGGTGATTTTAGTAAACGGACAGTTCCGTTCGTTCAACCGTCATGAGGAAAAGAAAAATCGTCTGATTCTCTCCGTGTTTGTGCGCGAGGTAGAGCTCTTAGACGAGATGCAGGAGGATATCAAGAGTAACCAGATTTTTCTGGACGGATATATCTGCAAGGAGCCAATCTACCGGAAGACACCGCTTGGACGGGAAATTGCGGATCTTTTAATTGCAGTAAACCGCTCTTACGGAAAATCCGATTATATTCCGTGTATCTGCTGGGGCAGAAACGCACGTTTTGCGTCAGGCTTTGAAGTTGGCGGACACGTACAGGTGTGGGGACGTATCCAGAGCAGAGAGTATGTGAAAAAATTATCAGAGACAGAAACAGAAAAGCGCATTGCATATGAGGTATCTGTAAGTAAAATTGATTTTCTTGAGGAAGAGTAAATCGGGGTTACACAGACATTCCGGTTAAAAACATACCCGTCAGATGGGCAGGGCAGCCCGTTTGACGGGTATTGACATTCCTGGGGGAAAAAGGCAAAATAAAAAAGAGCGGGCAGTCGCATTTTGCTTCGCAAAACAGGGAGGATTAACATGAACTTTACAGAGAGAAGAAACCAGGTATTTGACAAGATGACAGCAGGAAGTGTGCTGTTATTATTTTCAGGAATTGAGAACCACGTAAGTGCAGACGAATATGCGCCATTTGAGGCGAACCGGAACTTTTTTTATCTGACGGGACTGCGCAGAGACCATATGATTCTTTTGATGGACAATGCGGGCGAGACACCGAAGACAACACTGTTTATCGAGGAGGCAGACCCGACGCAGGAACGCTGGTACGGCAGAAAGGTGACGGTCGAGGAGGCAAAGAAAATTACACAGATTACAGATGTAAGATTTGTTGACAGCTTTGAGAGCGCCGTGGATTATCTGATGACAAGAGAGGATGTTACAGCGCTGTATTTTGACGGCTACCGTCATCAGATGGAAGATTTGCCGGATTACAATGCAGTCTGGGCAAAGAAATTTGCAGAACAATATCCGGGTGTTGCTATCCGCAATCTGTTCCCGATTGTGGCAAAGATGCGTATGCAAAAAGATGAGGATGAAATTGCATTGATGCGTAAGGCGATTGCCATCACAGACCAGGCATTGCAGAATGTGATGAGCAACTTAAAACCGGGAATGAAAGAGTATCAGGCGCAGGCAGATTTTGAATACACCGTGAAATATCAGGGCGCAGACGGAATGGCATTCCCGACGATTGCCGGAAGCGGAATGAACGGAACGATGCTTCACTATGAGACCAATCAGGACACCTGCGAGGACGGAACACTGCTGTTATTAGACCTTGGTGCAAAATATCAGGGCTACTGCGCAGATATCACAAGAACCTATCCGGTCAATGGAACCTACACCGACAGACAGCGTGAAGTTTACGAAATCGTACTTGCCGCAAACCGTAAGATTGCAGAGACGGCAAAGGCAGGAATGACGCTGCGTGAATTGAACGAAGTATGTAAGAAAGTTCTTGCAGAGGGCTGCATCCGTTTGGGACTTATCAAAGAGGAGAGCGAGATTGGCAAATATTATATGCATGGGGTATCCCACCATCTCGGCATCGATGTGCATGATGTGACCGTTGCGTCAAACAGCAAACTGCGTCCGGGTGCCGTGATTTCAGACGAACCGGGACTTTATATTGACGAGTGGGGCATCGGAATCCGTATCGAGGATGACCTTCTGATCAAAGAGGACGGCTGCGAGGTGCTTTCAGAGGCAATTATCCGCAGACCGGAAGAAATTGAAGCATTTATGGCAGCGCACAGAAAGTAAGCACAGGCAGGGGGATACTGAATGGAACTTGCAGTCGGACTTTTGATTCCGTTTCTTGGAACAACGCTTGGAGCGGCGTGTGTGTTCTTTGTAAAAAATGAGATTCATCCGTTGGTGCAGAAAGCACTTTTGGGCTTTGCATCAGGGGTTATGGTGGCAGCTTCGGTGTGGTCGCTTTTAATTCCCTCGATGGAGATGTCAGAGGGGATGGGAAGGCTGGCGTTTCTTCCGGCAGCAATCGGGTTTCTGCTTGGAATCCTGTTTCTGCTTGCAATGGACCGCATTATTCCGCATCTCCATCTGAATGAGGAAGCACCGGAAGGGCTTCCAAGCCACCTAAAAAAAACAACCATGCTGGTACTGGCAGTCACTTTACATAATATTCCGGAGGGAATGGCGGTCGGCGTGGTATTTGCGGGACTGTTATCAAACCATGCGGGTATTACGCTTGCGTCAGCGGTGGCACTTTCTGTGGGAATTGCCATTCAGAACTTCCCGGAGGGCGCAATCATTTCTCTTCCACTCAAAAGTGAGGGGGGCAGCAGGAAAAATGCGTTTCTCTACGGCACGGCATCCGGAGCAGTGGAACCGGTGGCGGCGCTCATTACGGTATTGCTTACCGGAATCATCACGCCGTTATTGCCGTATCTGCTTGCATTTGCCGCAGGAGCAATGATTTATGTAGTCGTGGAGGAATTGCTTCCGGAGGCATCGGTGGGAGCACATTCTAACATCTGCACAATAGGGTTTGCGGCAGGCTTTTTAATTATGATGATTTTGGATGTGGCACTGGGATAGCTTATTTACTTTTCAAACATTCATTGTTATAATGAAAAAAGGGCAAGAATCAGAATGAGGTTTGCAATACAACAAGAGAAGGAGCGTATGTACAGATATGCAGGATAATTTAAGAGAAATGTTAATCCGGCAGTTTCCGGCAGAGGTAGTGGAGATGTCAGACCCGATGGGGAATATCATCTACGCCTGTCCTACCTGTAAAAGACCGGTGGCACTTGGAACGGATAAATGCAGCGGATGCGGTCAGGCATTGGGCTGGACGAATATAAAGAAGGCGGATGCCGCAAAAGGAAGCAAGACGGCAAGACTGGAATTTGAAGTACCGTCTGATTTTACGCCGGGCGATTGCAGAAAATGCCCGCTTTCTTACATTGCAAAAGAAGGCGGCGAGAATGTTTACGAATGTCCACTCAAGATGCGGGCGTTATGTAAGCTGGAACTTTCATAACAGTGATGGAGAGAGGCGTATGAGATATCTGCAATTGATAATGGCAGTGATGGCGGTTTTGATATTTCTATGGTTTCTGGTGCCGATTGTGGCAGGCGGAAAGTTTCATATCGGAAATGTGACAGGGTTTATCGCTGCCGGAGTGTTGTTTTTGTGCGGAATCCGGATGGAATCGTTGCAGGTGTTTCTGATGCATATATGGAATCACAGGGAAGGCAGGATTATTTTGTCAGTGTTTCTTACAGTGGCAGGAATAATCCTGTTTCTTGTTATTCTGGAATCTTTTCTGATGATAAGGGCAGCAGGAAACCATCCGAAAAAAACGGTGACGGCCGTGGTTTTAGGATGCAGTGTCAAAGGAACGAGACCATGCACGATACTTGTAGAACGCATGGATGCGGCTGCTGAGTATTTAAGGCAAAACCAGGCGGCGCAGGCGGTTCTTTCCGGTGGAAAGGGAGAAGGAGAGGATATTTCCGAGGCAGAATGTATGTTTCGTTATCTGACGGCAAAAGGAATTGCGCCGGAGCGGTTAATCAAAGAGGATTGCTCTACGAGCACCAGGGAAAACCTTGCATTTACCCGTGAGATTATGGAAAAGCGGGGAATGGAACCGGAGATAGCCGTGATAACGAGTGAATTTCACGCCTATCGCGGAGCAATGTTTGCAAAAGATGCCGGGTTTATCGCATACAGCGTGCCGGCGAGAACCTTCTGGCTGTATTTTCCGGCATATTATGTGAGAGAACTGTATGGAATTTTATATTACTGGCTGTTTTGCCGGAAGAAGAAACGATAAAGGATGGAATTAGAAGATGGCAGCAAAGGTATATGCAGTAAAAAAAGGGAAAAAACCGGGAATTTATCACAGTTGGAATGATTGCAAGGCGATGGTGGACGGATATCCGGGCGCAATCTATAAAAGCTTTCAAACGCTTGAGGAGGCAAACGCATTTCTTGGCGATACCGGAGCATCGGATAAAGACGCAGATGAGGGGACGTCGCAAGACGGACAGGAGGTGCTTCCGGCAGTCTATGCGTTTGTCGACGGTTCTTTTAACAGTGCTAAGAAACGTTATGGTTATGGCGGATTTTTAGTCCATGACGGCGAGCGCGAGATTTTGCAGGGCTGTGGAGAGGATGCAGAGATGGCATCCATGCGGAATGTAGCGGGAGAGGTACTTGGGAGTATGGCGGCAATCCGGCGCGCCATAGAGCTTTCACTGCCGGAACTTACGATTTACTACGACTACATGGGAATTGAAATGTGGGCGACCGGCGATTGGAAACGCAACAAGAAGGGCACGATTGCGTACCATGATTATGTGAATGAAGTGAAAGATTTGATTCGTCTTCATTTTGTCAAGGTAAAGGGACATTCCGGCGTAGAGGGGAATGAAGAGGCAGACAGGCTTGCAAAGGAGGCTTGCGGCATCTATGGAGAAAAAACTGAAATACTTTAATCTGATGGAGGATTTGCGGGAACAGATTCTTTCAGGGAGCATTAAGGCGGGGGCAAAGATACCATCGGAGAATGAGCTTGCGGCCGCTTATCAGGTGAGCAGACAGACTGTGCGCAAGGCATTGCAGATTTTGCAGGACGAAGGATATGTTTATGCAGAGCACGGCAGGGGAACCTTCTGCTGTGACAGGGGACATCACGCAGCGGCATCACACAATATCGCAGTTATCACAACCTATCTGTCGGATTATATTTTCCCAAGAGTCATTCAGGGAATTGACCAGGTGCTTCAGGAAAACGGTTACAGCATTTTACTGAAAAATACCAGAAATTCCAGGACAATGGAAGCAAAATGCTTAGAAGAGCTGATGTTAAAAGACATTGACGGGCTGATTATTGAACCGAGCAAGAGCCAGATTTTCTGCAAACATATGCAGCTGTATCAGATGCTTGATGAGCGGAAAATTCCATATGTTTTTATTCAGGCAACTCATCCGCAGATGCAGGAAAAACCACATATTCTGATGGATGACTGCAAAGGCGGCTATCTTGTGACAAAATATCTGCTTGACACCGGACATAAAAGTATTGTGGGAGTGTTTAAGGCGGATGATACGCAGGGGCAGCAGCGCCATAAGGGATATGTGCAGGCGTTACAGGAAGCGGGAATTCCCTACGACCCGGATAAGGTGGTGTGGTTTTACACGGAAGACCGTAAGACTCATCCGTATGAAAAGATGCGGCAGATGGCAGAAAAACGAAATACGTTTTATTTTGATGCAGTGGTTTCCTATAATGACCAGATTGCACTTGAGGTCATCCGTGCGGCAGAGGATGCGGGACTTTCGGTGCCGGAGGATTTATCGGTCACAGGATACGATAATTCCTATCTGGCATCCACGGGAAAGGTGCCGCTTACGACGGTGACACATCCGCAGGAGGAGCTTGGGCGGATGGCGGCAGAAATGCTGCTTACGATTATAAGGGATAAGACGGCAGAAGAGAGCGGCAGACAGATTTTAATAGAACCGGAACTTGTGGTGAGGGAGTCGGTAAAAAAGAGAGAAAGCGTGTGAAAAATGCTTGACGAAATGACAGTTTTAAGGGAAAATTACTCTTAAGAAGTTCCTTTTTCAGAAAATTGGGAATGGGGGAAACAATATGAGGAGAAGAAGTATTTTGGCAGCAGCAGGGCTTCTGCTGGTACTTGGGTTAGGTACGATGGGCTGTGGTGCTTCCGATGGAGAGCCGGATGATTACGCGACAAATGACGGCTATACGGGCACAACGCAGAAAACAAAAACCGCTTCCACGGCATCTGCTTCGGGAGAGACGGATACAGGCGATACCGGGTCAGGCGGAATTGCAAAAGATGCGATAAAGGTCGGGGTCTTATATATCAGCGACCCGGCGGAAGGAAGTGGTTATTCCTATACGCATGACCTTGGAATTATCGGAATGCAGGACAATCTGGGACTTTCAGACGATCAGGTAGAGCGGAAGATTGTGGATGACGGAGATGCGGATGCCACAAGGACGGCAATCGAAGAGTGTATCTCTGACGGATGTAATGTTATTTTTACGACAAGCTGGGGCTACATGGAGACGACAGCCGAGATGGCAGAAGAATATCCGGATGTTTATTTTTCACATGGAACGGGATATCTTTCCAACGGAAAGAATTTTAACAATTATTTCGGGCGGATTTATCAGGCGCGTTACGTCAGCGGAATTGTTGCCGGAATGAATACGACGACAAATAAGATTGGCTATGTGGCGGCGCAGGATGCGTCGAATTCGGAGGTTACCGGAGGAATTGATGCATTTGCCATCGGTGTGGCAGAGGTCAACCCGGATGCCGAGATTTATGTGGTAGTGACAAATAGCTGGTATGATCCCGAAAAGGAGGAAGCGGCTTCCCGCAAACTTCTTGATATGGGCTGTGACGTGATGAGCCAGCACTGTGATACGGCTTATCCGCAGACATTGGCAGAGGAGTATGGAGTATACGGAATCGGTTACAATTCCGATATGAGCAAGGAGACACCGGATGCAACGCTCTGCAGTGTTATCTGGAACTGGAGTGCTTATTATACCTCTGCGGTAAAGAGTATTATCGACGGAACCTGGACCGGAGAAAATTATTATGGCGGTATGCAGGAGGGACTTGTTGCAATTACAGGACTGGCATCTTTTGCGGCAGAGGGAACGCAGGAGAAGGTGGATGAGGCAACCGCAGCAATTTTAAGCGGCGACTGCAACGTGTTTGACGGTGCAATGGAAACAAATACCGGAGATATCATCGGAACGGAGGGCGGTACATTGGATGACGCCACAATTACGGGAGGTATCAACTGGTATTATAAGAACGTTGTCATTGTGGAATAGGAGGAGAAGCCGTGAAATTAACCATTAGAAAAAAGATTTTGCTGTGTGCTCTGGTTCCGGTTTGTCTTCTTGGAATCACGGTATTTGTCATTGCAAACACGTTTGTAAAAAATTCGATTATTGAACAGGTGGAAAGTTCTCTGAAAGGAACCGCAGTTGCGACACTTGCGGCATATGACCAGAACTCAGGCTCGTACATGGAAGCCACGAACGGTGATATCTGGAAAGGAAGCTATAATATTTCCCAGTCGGAGAACCTGGTGGATACGATTAAAGCAGAAGCGGGAATGGACGTAACGTTTTTTTATGGAGAGAAACGTATCATGACTTCTGCGGTTGATGCCAACGGAGACCGTATCTTAGGAAGCCCTGCGGGAGATACGGTGGTATCACATGTACTTACAAATGGCGAAGAACTTTTCAGCGACAATATTTCCATTGATGGAACCATTTTCTACGGCTATTATGTGCCTGTTTACCAGAAAGGGGATACAAGTGCACCAATTGGAATGGTGTTCGCGGGAATCAATAAGGAAGACACTTTGGAAAGCGTCATGCGCATTATCTATTCCATCATCGCAATTGTTATTTTGGTCATGGTGTTTTGTGCAGTGGTGGTGAGTCTGATTGCAAACTCTATGAGTAAGGCGCTCAAAAAGAGTATCGAAAACGTCCAGCAGGTATCTGCCGGAAATCTGGAACTCAAATTTGAAAAGAGTCTGATGAAACGTGAGGATGAAGTAGGAGATTTGACCCGAGCCATCCGGAATCTCCAGAAGGAGTTAAAGAAGATTATCGGTGGTATCAGCGAGAGTACCAGTATGTTAATTACGGCATCGGATCTCTTAGAGCATACATCCCACGAAACTTACCAGAATATCAACAATGTAAAGACGGCAGTTGGAAATATTACAGCCGGGGCAAATTCGCAGGCGAAGGATGCCAGAGATGCATCAGATAACGTCAATCATATGGGAAATCTGATTATTGAGACGAAGCAGGAGGCAGACCAGCTCAATGACCGTGCGGATACCATGCGTGCTTCGAGTGACCGTGCATCCGATACGATTGAAGAACTGAAAAATATCAGTGTGGAAGTAAAGAAAGCAGTTGCGATGATTGCAGACCAGACGAGGCAGACGAATGAATCTGCAAAACAGATTAAGGATGCGTCAGCACTGATTTCAGAGATTGCAGATGAGACCAATCTGCTTGCGTTAAACGCAAGCATTGAGGCTGCCAGAGCCGGGGATGCCGGAAGAGGATTTGCAGTTGTTGCCCAGCAGATACAGAATTTAGCAGAACAGTCCAATACCACCAGCGGAAGTATTGATGATATTGTCAATACCCTGATGAAGAATTCGGAACTTGTAGTTGGAACGATGACTCATGTGCAGGAAATTATTGAGCGTCAGGGCGAGCATATCACGAGCACCGAGCAGACGGTGGGCGAGGTTATGGATGAAATCAAGTCCTCCATTGAGGGAATCAAGAGTATCGAGTCAAAGACCAAAGAGCTTGAGACAGCACGCAATGAGATTGTGGGTATTATCTCGACACTTTCTGATATTGCAGAGGCAAACGTGACAGATACCACGCAGACGAGCGGCGTTATCACAGAGGTGGCAGACAGCTTTGAGAGCGTGGAGCAGTCCGCAGAGAATCTGCGAAAGACCGCAGATTTACTGGCGGAAAACATCGGCAGTTTCCATTTGGTAAAGGATTGACCTGCCCAAAGTTATCAACACAATTCGACAATGATATGGAAAACCAAAAGATAGAATGAAACCGTATTTTGAAAAAAGGAGGTAATTCTGGCTTTTGGATTCCATATCATTTTTTTATTTTGCAAAACAGGTTGCAATACATCCGGTTCTGCTGGTGTCGGTACTTTTGACTATCGGCGTTATTTTTGTCAATGGCTGGACGGATGCGCCGAATGCAATTGCAACCTGTGTATCGACGCGCTGCATGGAGGTGCGTGCGGCGATTTTAATGGCGGCGGTCTTTAATTTCTTCGGTGTGCTTGTGATGTCGCTTGTGAACAGCAGTGTGGCGATGACGATTAAAAACATGGTGAATTTCGGTGGCGACAACGGGAAGGCATCGATTGCCCTGTGTGCTGCGATGGCGGCGATTGTCATCTGGGCAGTGGGTGCCTGGTATTTCGGGATTCCGACAAGTGAAAGCCATGCGCTTATCGCAGGGCTTTCCGGTGCGGCAATCGCCTTACAGGGTGGAATTGCGGGCATCAATCTGCATGAATGGGTCAAGGTGCTCTACGGACTTGTGTTATCTACTGTGCTTGGATTTGCGGCGGGATACGTGGTCTGCAAGGCAATCACATTTTTGTGCAGGAACATAGACAGGAGAAGAACGAATGCCTTTTTCTCGGGAGGACAGATTGCAGGTGGTGCTGCGATGGCGTTCATGCACGGCGCACAGGACGGGCAGAAATTCATGGGAGTGCTGTTACTGGGATTGTTTCTTGTCAATGGACAGGGAGATACGGCAGGCGGCAGGATTCCGGTCTGGATGATGGTGCTCTGTTCTGTTGTGATGGCGGTCGGGACTTCCATCGGCGGCAGAAAAATCATCAAATCGGTGGGGATGGACATGGTACATCTTGAAAAATATCAGGGATTTTCGGCGGACATTGCGGCGGCACTGTGCCTTTTATGGTCAACGGTTTCCGGGATTCCAGTGAGCACGACGCATATGAAGACAACTGCGATTATGGGCGTCGGAGCGGTGAAACGGTTGTCTGCCATCAACTATAAGGTTGTGGGGGACATGGTTTTGACCTGGGTTTTAACCTTTCCGGGCTGTGGGCTGATTGGATACGCGATGGCAAAATTGCTGCTTTGGATATTATAAGAGGAGAACATGATGAAAAAGAAAAAAGACGAATTTTACTACAAAAATTTGAGTGCCTGTGTGGAGATTTCCTATCAGGCGGCGTTGTTTCTGCGGGAGACGATTGCCTGCTATGACAGGGAGAGCCTTAAGGAAAAGCTTGATGTGATGCACGAGCTTGAGCAGAAGGGGGATGCGAAGAAGCATAAGATGATGGCGGCGTTAAGCCAGGCGTTTATCACTCCCATTGAGCGGGAGGATTTAGTGGCATTGTCCGGTTATCTGGATGATATTACGGATGCAGTAGAAGAAATCCTGGTTCAGATTTATATGTGCAATGTGGAATTTATCCGCACCGACACGCTTCCAATGGTAGAGCTTTTGATTGCCTGTATCGGTGCACTTGGTGAGGTGCTTGGCGAATTGAAGAATTTCAAACACTCCAAACTGTTAGAAAACCGGATTATCCGGGTGAACGAGCTTGAGGAGCAGGGCGATGCGCAGTATGTGGAGACGATGCACAGGCTCCATCAGGAGAATGATTTGCGTGCGATTCTGGTCTGGAGCAATATCTATCAGACGATTGAGAACTGTATGGACACCTGTGAACATACGGCTGATGTAGTTACAACTGTTATTATGAAAAATTTATAGGAGGATGATTTTGAAGGCGGTTAAGACAATGCTAAAAGGACTCTGGGTCGGTTCGACAATGACTGTACCGGGAGTGTCCGGCGGGACGATGGCGGTTGTCATCGGCATTTATGAGGAGTTAATTGAAGCGGTCAACGGATTTTTGAAGCATCCAGGGAAATATGCCCTGTTTCTGCTGCAGTTTGCACTTGCAGGGGCAGCAGGATTTTTGTTTTTTGCACGGTTTATCACATATCTGCTGCAAAATGGAGACAGTGCGGAGATTGTGCGATTCTTTTTCTGCGGCGTCGTTCTTGGCGGGGTTCCGCTGTTGGTGGAGAAGTCACAGGTGAAAAAGCTTCGCTTTCAGGAAATTTTTGCGATTGCCTGTGGCGCACTTGCGGTTTTGCTGCTGGCGAGGCTTCCGCAGGGACTTTTTGCGGGCGGAAACGGGTTCTCTGGAATCCTTCTTCAGGCGGCGGGCGGCTTTTTGATTGCAGTGGCGCTTATTCTGCCGGGAATCAGTGCGACACATATGCTCTATATACTTGGAATTTATGAGCAGGTGTTAGAACAGGTTTATGAACTTAAAATCCTGGAATTGCTGCCGTTTGCGGCAGGCGGAATTTTGGGGACCCTTCTTACGGCGGGAGCGATGGCAAAACTTCTTGCAACGAAAACCGAACTTGTCTATCTGGCAATTTTGGGGTTTGTGATGGGGTCTCTTGAAACGCTTGTCCCGACGGGAAAAATACAGCATCCGCTTGCTGGAATTGCGGCGCTTGTGGCAGGCTTTGCATTTTTATATCTGCTTAGCAGGAGAACAGGGGAGCGGTAACCTTTGCCTTTTTGTGCACAATGGCGGAAATGATTTTGAATGAAAGGAAAGAAAATAGAAAAACTGTGAATTGTAAAAACTGTGTAAAGTGTATATAATAAAAAAGGTTGTGTAAAAATGTCGAAAGAAGAGGAAAAACACGTATGGGTATTACGATGATTCTTGCGCTTTTAAGCGGGGTGGCACTGTTCCTGTTCGGAATGTCTCTGATGGGAGACGGACTGAAAAAGGCTGCGGGAGAAAAACTGGAACTGATTTTATACAGATTGACGAGCACTCCGTTAAAGGGAGTTCTTTTAGGAGCGGTCGTGACAGCGATTATTCAGTCTTCCTCAGCTACTACAGTTATGGTAGTCGGATTCGTGAATTCCGGAATGATGAAAGTTACGCAGGCAATCGGAATTATCATGGGTGCAAACATTGGAACCAGTATTACAGGCTGGATTCTTTCATTATCTTATATTGACGGCTCAAGCGGAGTCGCACAGCTTTTATCTACAGCGACAATTTCAGCCGTGGTGTCTATTGTCGGTATTCTTTTTAAGATGGTTTCCAAGAAATCTACATATAAAAATGTGGGTGACATTATGTTAGGGTTCTCTATCCTTATGATGGGAATGCAGACCATGAGTGGTGCGGTTTCCCCATTGAAGGAAAATGAGCATTTCGTAAATATGCTGACGATGTTTTCCAATCCGTTTATGGGAATTCTTGTCGGAATCCTGTTTACCGCGGTGTTACAGAGTGCATCTGCATCGGTCGGAATTTTGCAGGCGTTATCTGCAACGGGAGCGGTCAGCTTTGCAACTGCATTTCCAATTACGATGGGAATCGGTGTCGGTGCTGCATGCCCGGTATTGCTTTCTTCCATCGGTACGAACAAGAACGGAAAGAGAACGGCACTGGTATATCTTTTGAATGACGTTTTTGGAATGGTATTCTGGTCGATTACGTTCTATACGGTCAACGCATTTGTAAAATTTGACTTCCTGGACATGGTGATGAGCCCGTTCTCAATTGCAATTTTAAATACCGTGTTCCGCGTGGCAACGGTCATGATTTTATTCCCATTTATCAAGTGGATTGAGAAGCTGGTATTTTATCTGGTAAAAGATACAGAGGAAGACCGAGAGGAGCAGGCAGACTTTGACCTGCTTGAGGAGCGTTTTATCGCATATCCGGCAATCGCCATCGGACAGAGCCACACCGCCATCAACGGTATGGCAAAGAAGGCAAGAAAAAATATTTTAAGAGCGATGGGACTTCTCGATAATTATGCAGAGGAGCGTTACCAGAAGGTACAGGAGAAGGAAAATCTCATTGATAAATACGAGGACAAGCTCGGAACTTATCTGATGCAGTTAAGAGGCTGTGATATGAATGTCACACAGACGAAGCAGGTTTCCATTTTTCTGCATACCATCAGCGACTTTGAACGTCTGGGTGACCACGCTGTGAATATTTCCAAGGCGGCAAATGAGCTTCATGAGAAAAAAATCAATTTTTCCGATGAGGCAAATTATGAGCTTGGGGTACTTGGAGCGGCGGTAAAAGAGGTGCTTGACCTCACGGTAAAGGCATTCTGCGAGGATGATCTTGAGACTGCGGCAAAGGTAGAGCCGTTACGCGAACTGATTACGATTCTGTGCAATGAGTTAAAGACAAGACATATTACAAGATTAAGAGTCGGCAAGTGCGAGATGAAGCAGGGCTTTGCGTTTAATAACCTTTTGACGGATTATGAGCGAATCGGTGCGCACTGCTCGAATATTGCGGTTGCGATGATTGAGACAGAGTCCTCGGATTTTGATACGCACAAGTACTTAAAGAGCATCCGTGAGTTGAACAACGAGGAATATACAGAGCTTTACGAGGAATACGAACAGCGTTTTGATATCAACGGCTATAAAAAGGTGAAGAGAAAATAACAGAACCGAAAAAGAAACGGAGGGTTCTTAAATGTATACCATTCTTTTGTGCATCATTTACCTGGCATTTATCAGTTTAGGACTGCCGGATGCCCTGTTAGGCTCTGCATGGCCCGTCATGCATCAGGAGCTGTCAATGCCGGTGTCTGCAGCGGGCATCGTGACGATGATCATTGCGGGTGGAACCATCGTTTCAAGTCTGCTGTCCGACCGTTTAACCAGAAAATTTGGAGCGGGAGTGGTGACAGCGGTGAGTGTCGGCATGACGGCGGCAGCACTGTTTGGCTTTTCCCTGTCGGATTCGTTCTGGATGCTTTGTGTGTGGGCAATTCCGTATGGACTTGGTGCAGGTGCGGTGGATGCGGCGCTCAACAACTATGTGGCACTTCATTTTGTGTCAAGACACATGAACTGGCTGCACTGTTTCTGGGGGGTGGGTGCGTCGATAAGCCCTTATATCATGAGCTTTTCCCTGACAAAAGGATATGGATGGAACCATGGATACTTTCTGGTAGGAGTTTTGCAGGCGGGACTGACCGTGATATTATGTATCAGCCTTCCGTTATGGAAAAAACTTGCCAAAAGGGAAGAAAAGGTGGAAAATAAAGCAGAACAGACAGCACCGCTTCGATTGTCCGAGGTGCTTCGGATTCCGGGCGTCATCTGTGTGCTTTTGACGTTTTTTGCTTACTGTGCAGTGGAACAGACGAGTATTCTCTGGGCGAGCAGCTATCTGGTACAGTACCGGGGCGTGGAGGTTTCGGTGGCTGCACAGTTTGCGTCGCTGTTTTTAATTGGAATTACGCTTGGCAGATTTTTATGCGGATTTATAGCCGATAAATTAGGAGACCGTGCGTTAATACGTTATGGAATGATTCTTGTAGTAATTGGATTTGTGCTGGTTGCGTTGCCATTACAGACGGATGTATTAGCACTTGCAGGACTTGTGCTGGCAGGGTTTGGCTGTGCACCGGTCTATCCGGCGATCATTCATTCCACACCGGATAATTTTGGGGCGGACAAATCACAGGCGGTGATTGGAATCCAGATGGCGAGCGCCTATGTGGGAACAACGTTTATGCCGCCGCTTTTCGGGCTTCTTGCGGCAAAAATCGGTATTTTTTTACTGCCATTTTATCTGCTGGCATTTGCGGTAGTTGTGCTTGTGATGTCGGAGCGGTTAAACAGGATGAAGCAGAATTAAAATAATTGTAAAGGGGAATTTTTATGGAATTTTTAGCAGAAGAGGGAAAGGTAAAAATAACGGGAAGAACGCTTTGGATAGATAATGTACGATATTTGTCTTATTCCGGCAGCAGCATCAGCTTTACATTTACCGGAAAGCGCGCCGAAGCGGATATTTACAGTGATTCACCGGACTGGGAGGAACATTTAAAGGGCTGGGCAGCAGTCTATATTAACGATGAGACGACGCCAAGAAAACGGTTTCTTCTGGAGAAGAGAGAAGATACTTATGTGCTTTTTGAGAGTGAGAAGGAGGAGACGGTGACCGTCCGTCTCGTCAAGTACTCAGAGGCCGCCTTTGGAAAATGCGGTGTGCGGAAGTTAAGAATTGACACGGACAAGCTTTTGACACCGCCGAAGGCTTTGGAACACAGAATTGAAATTATCGGTGACTCCATCACCTGCGGTTACGGTGTGGAGGCAAAGAGCGGGGAAGAGGTGTTCCATACGGCAACGGAGAATCCGGCAAAATCCTACTCCCTTCTTACGGCCGGAAAATTAAATGTCGAGGTAAACCTTGTCTCCTGGAGTGGAATCGGAATTATTTCAAACTGGGTGCCGGAAGATGCCACAGAGCCGCTTACAGACTGGCTGATGCCGATGCTGTATCAGTATACGGATGCGTCCACCTCGAAGCTTCTCTACGGTGAGGAGAGGGACAAGTGGGAAAAATGGGATTTTAACCGCTATGTGCCGGAGCTTATCGTCATCAACCTTGGAACAAATGACACCAGCTACTGCAAGGACGAGAAGGACAGACAGGAGTATTTTGAGAAGGAATACAGCAAATTCTTAAATTATGTGGCAGAGCATAACAAGACGGCACACATTCTTTGTGTGCTTGGAACGATGGAGCAGAAGCTTTGTCCTATGGTCGAGCAGGCGGTAAAAGAGCAGCAGAAAAAGGATGGAGCGCGTATTTCCTATCTGCATCTGCCGTTGCAGCCGGAGGAAGATGGAAGAGGGGCAGACTTTCACCCGAGCGAGCTTACCCAGAGAAAGACGGCGGAACTTGTGACCGCTGAAATCAGACGGATTATGGGCTGGTAAAAATGAACCGCACCATTGTCTATGAGGTTACAAAGGAGCAGACGGTATTTCGTTTTTTGCAGAAAAAGGGCTATTCGGACCAGAACCTTGTGGATTTAAGGAAAGACGCGCAGGGAATTTTGGTGGACGGCGTACCGGCACTGCAAAAGCAGGTCGTAAGACCGAGCGAGAGGCTGACCGTACAGCTTCGGGAAACGGACTGCTCTACACAGATTCTTCCGGTGAAGCTTCCACTTGATATCGTGTATGAGGATGAGGATTTACTCGTTGTCAATAAGCCTGCGGGGATGCCGGTGCATCCGTCGCGCAACAACGTGGACAATTCACTTGGAAATGCACTCATGTATTATTTCATGCAGCAGCAAAAACCGTTTGTCTACCGCTGCATCAACCGGCTTGACCGTGACACATCCGGTCTTACAATTGTAGCAAAACACTCAGTCAGTGCGGCAATTCTTGGAACGATGTTAGCGGAGAAATCCGCCGGAAAGAATACATCCATGAAAAAAGGGTATCTTGCAATCGTAAGGGGAAGCGTGACGCCGCCATCCGGTACGATTACAGCTCCGATTGCACGGAAAGAGGAGTATCAGCCCGAGCGCGTTGTGGATTTTACACGCGGGGAAGCGGCTGTTACACATTACCGTGTGGTGGAAGAGAAGGACGGCTACAGTCTTGTTGCGTTAGAATTAGAGACCGGAAGAACGCACCAGATTCGTGTTCATATGAAATATCTCGGCTATCCGTTAATTGGGGACAGCCTTTATAATCCCGACATGGAGCGGATACAAAGACAGGCGCTTCATGCCGCATCACTTTCCTTTGCGCATCCCATCACGGGCGAATGGATGGAGTTTCATGCACCGATGCCGGAGGATATGAAACAACTTTTTAACATTTCAGCAAAATCTTCAATATAGTATCCCGAATTATCTTTTTTCCAGAATGCGCAGTAGTTTTTGCGGATAGGTTCGGAATTTCTGACCAGAGGGATTCTGCTTATGGCGGCATCCGACAAGACCTGTCTGCCGATGACGTCTATTGGCAGATAGCCTTGTCCGGTGATAACTTTTAAGCGGGCTTCCTGTATGGTATCGGCAAACAGAAATTCTCCCTGTAAACCGATGATAGTCTCATAGTAGTCCTGCTCTTCCTGCTGTCCTGCAGGATTGATAATCAGAATACAGGGCGTGTTTTTTAAGTCAGAGACTTCTGCGCTTTGCAGTCTGCCAAGCGGATTTTTGGCGGACAATTCTATAAAAAGTCTGCTTTCTGCAAGAATTTCATTATTGTATGCGCCGGAGAAGGCGCGTCTCTGGTCGTTTAGCGCCAAATCAATCGAGTCGTTTTCCATGGCATGGTACAATTCCTCGTGGCTCCCCACCGTAATCTGCACATCGACGGTCGGGTATTTTTCAGAAAACAAAGCGACGGCTTCGGATAATTCGTTCCCGTGATAGCCCTTGTAATAGCCGATTTTTAAAGTCACATTCTCGTTATCTGCAATCCGCTTCGTTTCCCGGACGAGCTGTTTTAGGTCGCCTGAAATGACAAGACTTTTTCGATAAAAATGTTCTCCGGCAGGTGTCAGGGAAAAGGTACGGTTGTGCCTCTCTAACAGCTTTACGCCCAGCTCACTTTCTAATTTCTTAATCTGTTGGGAAATGGCGGACTGTGAGACGTTGCATTTTTCAGCCGCAAGATAAAAATTTCCATTTTCAATGACCGCCTGCAAATATTCAATCTGTCGAAGAAACATAAAAAGCCTCATTTCTGCGCCTCTTTTTAACGCTGGTTCTAGTTGTATTTTATATTGATTAGCGAAAGTAATCAATATGGAAAATAAAAAGAATTGATTGAGAAGCAGACGTGTACTATATTGTAAAACAGGTGAAAGAAAAGCCCCAGGCGGCTTGAAATAAGAAAAACAGGATGAGAGAGGAAAAGATTATGATGAAAAAAGACGTAATGATTGTAACCGGAGCGGGACAGATTTCCATGGCAATTGCAAGACGGATGGGATATGGCAAAAAAATCGTGTTGGGCGATAAGAATTTTCAAAATGCAAGTACAATCGCAGAAATCATGAACAGTGCGGGGTTTGATGCCGAACCGGTTGAAATGGATTTGTCCTCAAGGGAATCCATAAAAAAACTGATTGCGAAAGCACAGGAGTACGGTGAGATTAAAATGTTGGTAAACGGCGCCGGGGTATCGCCCAGCCAGGCTCCGATTGAGGCAATTTTAAAGGTTGACCTGTACGGAACGGCAGTGTTGTTAGAGGAAGTCGGAAAAGTCATTGCAGCGGGAGGCGTCGGCGTAACGATATCCAGTCAGTCGGGATGGAGAATGACACAGCTTACAGCAGAGGAGGATGCAGCACTTGCAACGACACCTACGGAAGAATTGTTGCAGCTTGCTATTTTACAGCCCCAAAACATCAAAGATACCCTTCACGCCTATCAGATGGCGAAGCGGTGCAATGAGAAGCGCGTGATGGCACAGTCCGTGGAGTGGGGAAAGCGCGGTGCCAGATTAAATGCGATTGCACCGGGAATTATCGTAACGCCGCTCGCAGTCGATGAATTTAACGGGCCGCGCGGCGATTTTTACAAAAATATGTTTGCAAAATGCCTTGCAAACCACATACAGTTATTAAGGTACATGACAGTAACGGAAATATACAAGAAATTGAGATACAGTTATAACACGATGAGGAGGTATAAAGCCTCCTCTTTTATTATGCCTCCTGTATAATACTCTCATAGCCTCATACAGGGGCTAAATAGTAATACAGGAGGATTTACAGGATGAACAAAAGAAAGTTAAGGAGAGTGGCAATAGTAGCCTTAGTGCTGGTGTTGCTATGTAACACGCTGGGGGTACAGGCAAGTACTAAAAAGGATCCTACAGTTATTGTAAAGGATTATGGAGCATTGTACACAGCAATAACGGAGGCTAAGAGTGATGATGTAATAGGGATACAGGGAGTTATTACAATTCCAGCTATCGTAAATCTTAATATGTCAGAGAATAAATCTATCACGCTTAGGCGTATGGAGGCAGGGGCTAAGCTGGTAGTATCTGGAGATTATGGAGCTGATAACAGAGCCTCTTTTAAGATGATATTTTTTGATGGTAACTCTACAGAGGTGGGCGGTACTGAGCCTTTTGTAGAGATCAATGGAAACGCTTATTTTAATATGTGTGATTTTACAGATTGCTTTAATCAGAATGGTAATGGAGGAGCTGTAAATATCGTATCTGGAGAGGTGGAGCTTAGTAGCTGTGGCTTTGATGGGAATAGTGCCAGCTATGGGAGCCATATTTTCAATACAGGCACTCTTTTAGTAGATAATAGCACTCTAAAAGGAGGCTGGGCGGATGAGATGGGAGGAGCCATTTATAACAGGGGTACTCTCACAGTAAAAGGTACGGAAATCAAAGAGAATAACGCTAGAATAGGCGGAGGGATCTATAGCGGTAGCTCTTTAGAGGTTGATAATGCTTTGATCTGGAGCAATACAGCCACAGTACAGGGTACAGATATAGCTAATGAGGGCTCATATACCAACAGCACCACAGAGGAGCAGTATAATAGCTGGTTAGATTATTATAAGCTGTATTATAAGTGCTGGGAGGATGATACTAATACCTCTGTAGGAGGAGCTGGGGAGTATCTGAAATTCATAACAACTACAGAGAAACCTACTAAGCCAGATCCGACAGAGCCAGTAGATCCAGAGCCTACCGAACCATCTACACCAGATCCAGTAACGCCTCCTAGTGGAGGGGATGAGGGTAAGACGGATCCAGAGCCAACAGATCCCACACCTACGGAGCCGACAGCTCCAACAGATCCAGAGCCTACGGATCCTAACCCAACAGAACCAGATAAGCCAAACACCACAGAACCCTCTACAGAGGATCCTAAGCCCTCTACTCCTAGTAATGCGGATCAGACAGGTGGAGGAGATACTACTACAGATAACAGCGATCATAGTACTACAGACAACAGCCAGCATAACAGCACTACTAGCAATAGCTCCTCAGTAGGAGGAAATACTACAAACACCTCCTCTGTGAGTAATACGGATAATAGCAGGAGTGAAAGCTCCAGAACGGAAAACAGTAACAATAGCTCTACCGTAAATAATTATTATCAACAGGATAAGCAAGAGCCAGCCACAGCCTCCACAAACGCCTCACAGCCTGTAAATGTTACGGTACCTGTAACTGTCTCCACTCCAGAGGCTAAAGGCTCATATACAGCCACTACAGAGGCTCCAGAGAGTACCTCTATAGCTGATAAGAATATCAATATTGAGGCTAAGGGCGTAGATGTAAAGCTGGAGATCACAGGAGATAGCTACAATATCTCCATATCAGCCCCAGAGGGGCAGAAGGGCCAGATACAGCCAGTTAATGAGGTAAGTACTGTAAACGCTCCAGAAAGCACTACAGAGCCTCAGAGGAGCCCTAACTGGATCGAGTATATTACTGTGATCTTTTTAGCGGTACTGGTGGGGCTGGAAATCAAAGATAAATTGCATAAGGAAAAATAACAAAAAATTAGGAGGGGCTTAGTGCTCCTCCTTTAGCTTTTCCTCTAATACGCTTGTAATGTAGGCGGTAAGGCTCTTAGCTCCAGATCTCTCCGCTAGTTTCTGGTACTCCTCTTTTTTCCCTTTAGGTACACGAAACTTAATAAGATCTTTACCCTCATCATATTTAGCTACAGCTCTTTTTTGTGCCTCAGTAGCTCCCATATTTTCAGCTCCTAACATAAATTATATACCTCCTCTATAATAACATAATCATTTCTGTTTTAAAAGTTTTACCTCAAATTTGAGGAATTTTATATTGACATATAAGGTACCTTAGATTATTATACAGATATAAGGTACCTTATACAAGTAAAACAGGAGGTAAAGGATATGCAGGAATACAGAAAATTACAGGAGCGAACTAATGAGGATCTGGTTATAGAGTACCAGACTACTCACAATGAGGATTTATTTAGAGCATTACTGGAGAAAAATACAGGGCTCTTACACATTATCGTTATGGATTACAGGATCCCTAAGTATGAGATAGAGGATCTCCTCAGTGAGAGCTATATAGCTCTTATAAAGGCGGTAGATAACTTTGATCCTACCAGAGGCGTTACTTTTACCACAGCTCTTAAGGTATTTGTACGCCAGCACTTAAACCGCCTCTACAATGAGGTAACTTGTCAGAAAAGATATAACGGTATGGATCCAGCCAGTTATGAGGAGCTGGTAGAGATCAATAAAGACGATGTAAGAGGCTTAGATTGTGATAGGTTTACTCAGATAGAGGTAGATGAGTACTTAGAGGGGCTGGAGGCTAAGGATCGCTACATGGTTACACTACTCCTCATGGGATACAGCCTCTCAGATTGTGCAAAGGCTTTTCATGTAGCAAATTCTAGTATCACATGGAGGATCAAGCGGATCCGTAAGAACTATACAGCTTATAGTATGGCTGTTTAGATAGATAAAAACTAAAGGAGGATATGTACGATGAGTAAATTAAATTTAAGACAGGCAAGAGAAAAGGCTGGAGTTAGTGTAGAGTTTGTAGCTGAGCAGATGGGAGTATCTGTAGAGCTTGTTAAGAGCTGGGAGGCAGGAGAGAGATCTCCAGAGATGGCACAGGGCTTTAGTTTGTCCATGTTGTACGGTATGAGCCTAAATGATATTACTTTTAACCTACAGGCACAGGAGGCGTAGAGAATGACGATAGAGGAGAGAGTGGAGCTCTATAAGAGCCTCTATAAGGAGTGTAAGGCTCTGGAGCCTGTAGCTAACACATTAGCAAAATTAAGAGCGGTATTCTATGCAAGAGTTAGTACTAAGATCGAGGAACAGCTAAACGCTATAGAACTCCAGATAGAGGAAAATAGAAATGTTATTCGTACTAATGGCTGGGAACTGGTAGATGAGTACATAGATCGAGGAATTACAGGAACGGTAGCAGGTAAGAGAGATGAGTATCAGAGGCTATATGAGGATATGGAGAGTGGAAAATTTGATATTGTAGTATGTAAAGAGCAAGACCGCCTCCAGAGAAATACTTTGGACTGGTATTTATTCTTAAACAGGCTTGTGGCTAATGATCTTAAGCTCTATATTTATCTGGATCATAAGTTTTATACACCGGATAATGCTCTCTTAACTGGTATTAAGGCTATCTTAGCGGAGGAGGAGAGTAGAAAAACCAGTAAAAAGCTAAACAACTATTACCAGAGTAGGAAAGAGATGATTTTAGCAGGGGATTACAGCCAGATCCCAGCACCTAAGGTATTTGGTTATAAAATGGGTAAGGTAGATGGAAAAATCATAATTGAGGAGAATGAGGCGGAAATTGTAAGAGAGATCTATAAGCTCTATATAGCCGGAAATGGTATAAGATCCATAACAAGGATTTTAGAGGAGAGAGGTATTGAGGTAAATGGAAAGCTTGTATCTGAGAGCACAATAAAAAACATTGTGAGAAATCCACGGTATAAAGGAACCTATGTAGAATATCCTTATCACTATGATTTTGAGAAAAAGAAAAGGGTTAAATCTGATACTGAGTGCATAGAGGTAGCAAATTGTATTCCTAAAATTGTGACAGAGGAAGTATGGGAACAGGCTAGGCAGATAAGAGAGGGGAGGAAATCCACTTATAATACAGATACTGGGCTGGTATCACGAGGGCTAAATGCTGGTACTTATCTATTTAGCAGTAAAATATATTGTGGAGAGTGCGGTAGTAAATTCTGGAGGAGAGGTAAGGATACAGGGTATAATGAGCGTATAGGGTACAAGTGCTCTAGGAGGATCACTAAGGTGCTTTTGATCATATTGTTTTTTCTTAGGCATAAAATAGTCCCCCTTTTGTTGGAGGAATCCACTAACCAAAATAAGCATATCACAAATTGTGTAAGACTAAAATCGTCAAACACGAATTTAGTCGGTGAATCAAG